>CAVPUV010000074.1:0-44946 GCA_963708905.1 uncultured Gammaproteobacteria bacterium
CAACCCAAAGTTAAAATGTCCCCTTTTCTCCCAAGTTAAAATGTCCCCTTTGGTGAAGTAAGCGCATTGGGTTGAGGTGAACCAGCGTGCTGTGGATTGATGAGCATGGTTCGCCAGGGATGATTGGCCTTCGGTTTGTATGGGACCAATCGCTTGATGGCTGTGTCCACCACATGATTCACTTGCTTGGCATCGATGGGTTGACGAGACTTCTGTTGTTTGTCCAACACGCGGTAACCCAACTGTCGTCCTTTGTAGAGCAATACCACCTCGCCATCGAGTTTCTCGCACACCGTCAGCTTGGCGCGTCGCATGGTATAACCTGGGGTGGCGCATTGGATCTGATAAATGCGGTTGTGGTATTGGACCTCCAGATCCTTGCTGATCTGGCGGGTGGTGTGTCGCGCCAGCACCAGGTCCAGTTCCTCGGTGTTATGCAACACCTTGCGGTGTGCATCCTCGGGGTCGCGTGGCTCAATGGCAAAGCGGCGGTTAAAGTCGGTTTTGAAAGCCTTGAGAAAAACATTGCCGGCATCCCAGTTATCGATTCCCTGTAGCCGCAACTCCTTGACCAGGCGATCCTGCAAGGTCAAATTGGCGCGCTCAACGCGGCCTTTCGCCTGTGGCGTGTTGGCGTGAATCGCTGCGATCTCCAGGGTCTGCAGGGCGCGGCCAAATTGTGTCAATCCCGGTTCTTCACGGTTCACCCGAAAGATACCGTGGCGGTCGCTGTACAAGGCCACCGGACGGCCGTGCATCTGCAGGTAGGAACGCAGTGCCAGCATATATGCCGCGGTGGTCTCGGCGGCGACAAAGCGCAGGTACATCAGCTGGCCGGTGGCGTCATCGATAAATACCAGCAGTGTGCAGTAAGGCGCACGGCCCTCAAACCAGTCGTGCGGCGAGCCATCAATCTGGATCAACTCACCCAGCTTGGCACGACGCTCACGGCGGGGATGGCAAGGCGCTGCTTTGCGCGTTTTGGAGCGCCATAGGCTGGCAGCCATCATCAGCTGGCGCGTACTCTCTACCGACAGCATCAGGTCATGCCGTTCGCGCAGCTTCTCACAGGCCAGTGTCGGTCCGAAATCATGATAGTGGGAGCGAATCAGCATCACCGCCTGATCACACAGGGCATCACTGAGCCGGTTGTTGCTGGGTCGGCCGATATGGCGGGAAATCAATCCAGCCGCGCCATCCTGCCGATAGCGGGCCAATAGCCGTTTGATCTGACGGGTACTCAGACCCACCTGGCTGGCAGCTTCAGCTTGACGCATAAGACCATTATCAACATTGCGTATCACATGCAGCCTGTTCAAACTCTTCTTCGACAATGTAATGCTTCCTTGTGTCACAGCGCTCCCCACAAAAAGGGGACACTTTAACTTTGCACACAGGGGACATTACAACTTTGCGCCTACATGACCAGGCTCATTGGTTGACCGCGGCTGTTAAAACAGCTAACATTCCCACCCTTTTGCAGGCCCTTTCTCATACCGGAGTTGGATTCCCATGTACGCAGTATTCAAAACTGGCGGCAAGCAGTATCGCGCCACCACGGGTGACATGATTACAGTAGAGAAAATCGAAGCCGAAAAGGGCGCCACGGTTGAATTGGACCAGGTGCTGATGGTTGGCGAAGGTGTCGACGTAAAAATTGGTACGCCCTATCTCGAAGGTGGAAAAGTCACTGCCCGGGTGGTGGAACACGGTCGCGGTGATAAGATCAAAATCATCAAATTCAAGCGCCGCAAGCACCACATGAAACACATGGGCCACCGCCAGTACTTCACGCAGCTGGAAATCACCGGCATCGACGCCTGACGTCGAATGAATTGCACCAGGAGTTAAGTTAATGGCACATAAAAAAGCAGGCGGCAGTACACGCAATGGCCGCGATTCGAACCCCAAGTATCTTGGCGTCAAACGTTATGGTGGCGAATCAGTGCTGGCCGGCAACATCCTGGTGCGCCAGCGCGGCACGCGATTCCATCCCGGTGATAATGTCGGTGTTGGCCGCGACCATACCCTGTTTGCGGTTGCAGACGGGACCGTGAAGTTCGAGCAGAAGGGCAGCCTGAAACGAAAATACATCAGTGTCGTCTCTTCCTGAGTGACGGCAGCGAATGAGTAAAAAACCCCGCCGCGGCGGGGTTTTTTGTGGACCAAGGGGTCAGAGTCAGGTGCCAGATTGGTTAATCTGGCACCTGACTCTGACCCCAGTTCTCCTGACCCCAGTCCTCCCGTAGAATCAAGCTTATGAAATTCGTCGACGAAGCAACCATCACAGTTATTGCCGGCAACGGAGGGGATGGCTCCGCCTCGTTCCGTCGCGAGAAATTCATACCCTTTGGCGGGCCGGATGGGGGTGATGGCGGCCGTGGTGGCAGCGTTTACCTGGAAGGAGATTCCGGTCTCAATACGCTGGTAGATTTTCGCCACATTCGCAAATTTAAATCGCAGAATGGCCAGGGCGGCGCGGGCCGCCAGATGACCGGCAAGAGCGGTGAAGACATCTGCATTCGGGTTCCTCTGGGCACCATCGTCAGTGATGCCGACACGGGCGAACCATTGGGTGATGTCACTGCGCATAAACAGCGGCTGTTGATTGCCGCCGGTGGGCGTGGTGGATTGGGTAATCTGCATTTCAAGAGTTCGACCAACCGCGCGCCGCGGCGAACGGTTCCAGGTACGCCCGGTGAGACTCGCAACCTTCATCTCGAGCTCAAGGTACTGGCAGACATTGGTCTGCTGGGTTTCCCCAATGCCGGCAAGTCAACCCTGATTTCCACAGTTTCCGCAGCAAGACCGAAAGTGGCGGATTATCCCTTCACCACCCTGTACCCTAATCTGGGCGTGGTGCGTATCGATACAGATCGCAGTTTCGTGATTGCCGATATTCCCGGGATCATCGAGGGCGCCGCGGAAGGCGCCGGTCTCGGTGTCCAGTTCCTGAAACACCTGCAGCGCACCCGCTTGCTATTACAACTGGTCGATTTGGCGCCGCTGGCAACGGATGTCAACCCTGCCACCCAGGTGCGGCAGCTGGAAACCGAACTGCAGCAATTCGACCCGGGCTTGATGGACAAACCGCGCTGGCTGGTATTTACCAAGGCTGATTTGCTGCCCGGAACTGAAGCGCAGCAGAAGGCCGAAACGGTGGTCGCGGAACTGGGCTGGAAGCGGCCATGGGTGCTGATTTCATCGGTTACAGGGGAGGGTACCCGGGAGTTGATGCAACAGGTATCGGATGCTTTGTTGGAAATGAAGGAAGATGAGGAGCGTGCGGAAGAGCCGTAAAAGGCCGATTCATGATGTGTAGTGGGTCACGCCTCACGTTTCCATTGCCACAACAAAGCCCTGCTCAGAACAGGGCTTTTGCGGATTTGGAATTTAGAATGCCAGTCTGAAAGACCGGTTTAAACGGGCCGGTTTAAACGAGATTACGCCAAGTTTTTCACGTGCCCATTCAGCCGCGATTTATGACGTGCAGCCTTGTTCTTGGGCATCAGGCCGTGCGCAACCGAACGGTCGATGGCTGGCACGGCAGCCTTGTAGGCAGCTTCAGCCGATGCCTTGTCGCCGGCAGAAATGGCCTTCAGAACGCTCCTGATGGCGGTGCGCACGTGTGAACGCTGGCTGGCATTGCGCAGGCGGTGTTTTTCCGACTGACGTGCCCGTTTGCGAGCTGATAAACTGTTAGCCAAAGTAATCTCCAAACAATATTTCAAAAATCAAGCCGGCTATTCTCGTGTTTTTTGCCGGGCGGGTCAATCACTATGGAGATTTGAACCCGAAAAGTCCATCAGGAGGCGCGATGATCGCGAAGAGATTTGGATTCACAAGGAATTTTCTGAGGGAGCGCAATACCGGGCTGTATTGCCGACTGAAGGAAATTTCTTGTGGATGCAAAGATCGAGCGAGAGCGTGTCTCCTGATGGACTTTCCGGGTTGAATTCATTTGAAACTTCTCAAGTCCACCTTGACGGTTGGTTCGGCCACCATTGTTTCAAGGCTGCTGGGTTTTGTACGCGACGTCGTTTTTGCCAGGTATTTCGGTGCCAATGGCGCCACCGACGCCTTTTTTCTCGCATTCAAAATCCCGAATTTCATGCGGCGTTTGTTCGCCGAGGGCTCCTTTTCGCTGGCATTTGTGCCGATCCTGTCGGAAGTCCGTTCCAGTGGTGATCAAGCGGCTCTCAGGGACCTGGTCGATCATGTCAGCGGAACCTTGCTGGCCATCCTGCTGGTGATTACCGCGATCGGCATTCTGGCGGCGCCGGCGGTTCTGTCCATTTTTGCGCCGGGCTGGTTGATCGAAGGCCGGCCGGAGTTCTGGTTATCAGCGGAGATGTTGCGCATCACTTTTCCCTACATCCTGCTGATTTCACTAACGGCACTCTCCGGCGGCATTCTCAATACTTTTGACCGTTTCCTCATCCCGGCATTGACGCCGGTATTGCTGAACCTGTCTCTGATCGCTGCGGCCATGTTGCTGTCGACGCGCATGCAAGTCCCGGTGAAGGCGCTGGCCTGGGGCGTGTTGATAGCCGGTTTCGCGCAATTGCTGATTCAGGTGCCGGCGCTAATCCACCTGGGCTTGATGCCGCGACCACGTTGGGGTTGGCGGCATTCCGGGGTCCGCAGGATCATTGGGCTGATGATTCCCACCCTGGTCGGTTCGTCGGTGGCCCAGGTCAACTTGCTGGTGGACAGTGTATTGGCCACCTTCCTGATCAGTGGCAGCGTGACCTGGTTATATTATTCCGAGCGCTTGATGGAGTTTCCTCTGGGGGTGTTCGGTGTGGCTTTGTCAACCGTCATTCTGCCCAACCTTTCCCGCAAGCATGCCCTGCAGAGCACCCAGGCTTTTTCCGCGACGCTGGACTGGGCTTTGCGCCTGGCGTTGATCATCACCATGCCGGCTGCCCTGGGGCTGACCGTGTTGGCTACCCCCATTCTGATTACCATGTTCCAGTACCAGGCTTTTCAGCCGGGTGACGTGGAAATGACCGCGCTCAGCCTGTCGGCATCCGCGCTTGGATTGCCGGCATTCATTGCAGTCAAGGTTCTCGCGCCAGGTTATTACGCCAGGCAGGACACCCGCACACCGGTGCGTTTTGCGATTATTTCCATGGTTTCCAATACGCTTTTCGCCTTGCTGTTCGTCGGTGTATTGCTCAGCCTGCATTTCAAGGGACCGCATACCGGCCTTGCGCTGGCGAGCACGGTGGCAGCTTACCTGAATGCATCCATGTTGTTCCGCGGTCTGCGACGTCAGGGTGTCTATCGGCCTGAGCCGGGCTGGGCCAAGGTCTTGTTTGCCGTGGCGCTGGCCTGCGTTGCGATGGTGGCCCTCATGCTGTGGCAGCACGGGACGCGAGACGTGTGGCTGCTGGCTCCGATGGCGGACCGGGTCCGCATGCTGGCCATGCTGCTCACCGGCAGCACTCTGGTTTACCTTGCAGTGCTGTTCGGCGCCGGTCTGCGCAAGCATCATCTGGAGAAAGGTGGGGTATAATCCGCGCTTTTTACAGCGGCAAATCCACAGTCCGGCTTTGTCGATCGCAAAATGAGGTTGGACGTGCAAGTCATCCGCAACAGGCCAGGTGAGCAACACGCAGCATGTGGCTGCCGTTCCGTTGTGACCATCGGAAATTTCGATGGCATTCATCTTGGCCACCAGGCCTTGATCCGGCGTGGCCGGGAACTGGTCACAGGCTCCGAGTCGCTGGCAGTAGTTACTTTTGAACCTTTGCCGCAAGTTCTGTTTCAGCCGCAGGCTGCGCCGCCGAGGTTGTCTACGGTGTACCAGAAACTGCAGCAGTTTCAAGCTCAGGATGTGGACCTGGTTTGGCTGCTGCGCTTCGATCGGGCTTTTTCCCGGCTGACAGCGCGGGAATTTGCAACGCAGGTATTGGCCACGGGCCTGGCGGCCACTCATGTGGTGATCGGCGCGGATTTTCGCTTCGGTCACCGCCGTGAAGGTGATACTGAACTGCTGTACAGCCTGGGGGCAGAGCTCGGCTTCGATGTTGACATCGTGCCGGCGGTATATCTGGGCAAGGACAGGATCTCCAGCAGCGTGATCAGGGCGGCGCTGGCGGCAGGGGAGTTGACCGGCGCCGCAGCCATGCTGGGTCGTCCTTTTCGCATGGAAGGGCACGTGGTCCCGGGTCGTCGACTGGGTCGTCAACTGGGTTATCCTACGGCCAACTTGCGTATTCGCGCACGACCCAGCGCTGTAGGCGGGGTTTTCGCCGTATTTGCGCGCCCCTGTGGCCGGTGCGGGGATGGACATGGTGACAAGTCCTGGATGCCCGCGGTTTCCAGCATTGGCTTGCGGCCGACCATCGGAGGTACCGAGCCGCTGCTCGAGGTGCATATTTTTGATTTTGACGGCGACCTGTATGGGCAGCACCTCGAAGTCGAATTTGTGGCAAAGTTACGCGATGAAGCGCATTTTGCCAGCGTGGATCAACTGGTGGCACAGATGCGCCGCGATGATATCCAGGCCAGGACCATCCTGGCACGATCTGAACAGCCTGCCTGAATGGCGCGGAAAAGACATAGCATGGACTACAAGGATACGATCAATCTGCCGAAAACGGACTTCGCAATGAAGGCCAATCTGGCCAATCGGGAACCGGCGATGATTGAGGCCTGGGAGCAGCTGGGCTTGTACGCAAAAATCCAACAGGCAACGGCGCAGCGGCCGCTATGGGTTCTGCACGACGGACCACCGTATGCCAACGGTGACATTCACATGGGCCACGCCGTCAACAAGATCCTTAAGGATATCGTGGTCAAATCCCGTTTGTTGGCCGGGTTTCGCTCACCGTATGTGCCGGGCTGGGATTGCCATGGCCTGCCCATTGAATTGCAGGTGGAGAAGAAATACGGCAAGGTCGGGCAGAAACTGGATGCAGCTGCTTTTCGCGCCCGGTGCCGTGAATACGCGGAACAACAGATCGAACTGCAGAAAAGCGGATTCCGGCGCATGGGTGTTTTGGGTGACTGGGATACACCCTACATCACCAAGTCATTTAAATACGAAGCTGACATGATCCGAGCACTGGCTTCCATTATCCAGGCCGGCCATCTGATGCAGGGTGCCAAACCGGTACACTGGTGCTTTGACTGCGGCTCCGCCCTGGCCGAAGCTGAGATCGAATACCAGGACAAGACTTCACCCGCAATCGACGTGTTGTTTCGCGCGGTAAATCGGGGTGCGCTATTTGCGGCTTTTGACGCCGAAGAAACCGATGGGGAAGCCGGTATTCCTATCTGGACCACCACGCCGTGGACCCTGCCGGCCAACCAGGCAGTGGCGCTGCATGCCGGAATCGAATACACGCTCGTTGCAGCACGACTGCATGGTGAACCGATGGTGCTGGTGCTGGCGACTGATTTGCTGGAGACCGTTGCGGCCAGGCTCGGCTTGCAGCAATGGTCCGCTCTGGGGACGGCCAAGGGTGTCGCGCTGGAACACCTGCGTTTGCAGCATCCATTTTATAAGCGGGACGTTCCCGTCATCCTCGGTGATCACGTGACCACCGAAGCGGGTACCGGGGCAGTGCACACCGCTCCCGGGCACGGAGAGGAAGACTTCCAGGTCGGTCTGCTTTACGGCTTGCCGGTAAGCAACCCGGTGGGTGGCGACGGGCGTTACCTGGATGATACTGAACTGTTTGCCGGGCAGTGGGTGTGGAAAGCCAATGAAAACATTATCCAGGTGATGCACACCAATGGCACCTTGTTGTTCAATGAGGCCTTTCAGCATAGTTACCCGCACTGCTGGCGGCACAAGACACCCACCGCTTTTCGCGTAACCCCGCAGTGGTTCATCAGCATGGAGCAGGGAAGTTTGCGCGAGAATGCGCTGCAGGCCATCGCAGAAGTGAATTGGGTGCCGGCCTGGGGCCAGGAGCGCATCAAGGGCATGGTGCAAAATCGGCCGGACTGGTGTATTTCGCGGCAGCGCACCTGGGGTGTGCCGATCACCTTGTTCATCAACCGCGCCACTGGCGCCTTGCATCCGGATACCATCCGCCTGATGCAGCAGGTGGCTGCACTGGTGGAGCAGGAAGGCGTGGACTGTTGGTACCGGGACGATATCTGGCAACGGCTGGGGGTGGAGGAGAGAACCTGGCAGCCCGTTACCGACATCCTCGACGTCTGGTTTGATTCTGGCGTGTCGCACCGCTGCGTGCTGGATGAGCGTGACGAACTGCAGCGGCCTGCAGATATGTACCTCGAAGGTTCGGACCAGCACCGCGGCTGGTTTCAGAGTTCCCTGCTCACTTCGGTGGCCATGCATGGTCATGCGCCGTACCGGCAGGTGCTGACCCATGGTTTCGTGGTCGATGCGGATGGTTACAAGATGTCCAAGTCGACCGGCAACGTGATGTCACCGCTCAAGGTCATGAACTCACTGGGCGCGGACGTGATGCGTTTGTGGGTGGCCGCGGCGGATTACCGTGGCGAGATGAGTGTTTCTGATGAAATCCTCAAGCGTGTGGCGGACGCGTACCGCCGCATTCGCAATACCGCGCGTTTTCTGCTCGGCAACCTCGATGGCTTTCAACCAGACCAGATCCTGGCTGCGCATGAATTATTGCCGCTGGACCGCTGGGCAGTTGACTGTGCCGCGCAATTACAGGCTGAAGTGGAGCAGGCTTACACGGATTATCAATTTTTGCAGATCTACCAGAAAGTACACCATTTCTGCGCATTCGATATGGGTGCTTTTTACCTGGACATCCTCAAAGACCGGCTCTACACGACGGGGATGGACAGCCTGCCACGCCGCTCGGCACAAACGGCCATGTACCACATACTCGAGGCGATGGTGCGCTGGATCGCCCCGGTTTTGAGCTTTACCGCCGAGGAAATTCACGCCTACGTCCCCGGTCAGCGCAGCGACAGCATTTTCCTTGAAACCTGGTACGAGGGCCTGTTCCCGCTGGATGCAGGGGAGCAGGAACGCAAGCGCTGGCAGCGCATCATCGAAGTGCGCGAAACGGTGAGTAAATCCATCGAACAAGTGCGCCGCACGGGCCAGGCTGGCTCTTCACTGGCCGTGGAGGTGGACCTGTGGCTGGAGGGTGAATTGAAACTGGCTATCGACTGGCTGGGCGATGAATTGCGCTTTGTACTCCTGACCTCGGAAGCCCGTGTGCACGAACTCGCTGCAGCTCCCCGGGATGCCGAGCGCATACGTCTGGAACACGGAGAGATTGCCCTTGGTGTTACGCCCTCGCTACATGGAAAATGTGTGCGCTGCTGGCATTATCGAGAGGATGTGGGCGCGCATCCGGACCATCCTGAAATCTGTGGACGCTGTGTGCAAAACGTCAGCGGTGCGGGTGAGAACCGGCGGGTGGCATGAAGTGAGCGAGATGGAAAATAGCCAAATGACTGATCAGAAAATTGATGCGGTGCTGCATCCGCCCGCGCCATATTCCTGGTTGTGGTTATTGGTGTCTGGCGCCGTGATCTGGGCCGATATGGTCACCAAGCAGTGGGCCGGCGAGGTCCTGGTGCTGTACCGGCCGCGCGAATTATTTCCCTGGCTGAGCATGACATTGGCGCACAACTACGGCGCGGCTTTCAGTTTTTTAAGCGATGCGGGTGGCTGGCAACGTTGGTTGTTTACCGCGCTGGCGGCGTTGGTCAGTATGGGTTTGATCATCTGGGTGCTGCGTTTGCCACGGCGTGAATGGCTGACCGGTTTGGCGCTGGCACTGGTCATCGGTGGGGCGCTGGGTAATCTTGCTGACCGGGTGCAGCTCGGTTACGTGGTTGATTTCATCGACGTTCATTATGGCAGCTGGCACTGGCCCGCGTTCAATGTGGCGGATTCCGCCATCAGTTGCGGCGTGGCCTTGCTGCTGCTCGATGCCTTGCGCCAGGCCATGCGCAAGAGGGTGAAACAGTAGTGGATATCCTGCTGGCCAACCCGCGGGGATTCTGTGCCGGTGTAGACCGCGCCATCGACATTGTCGAGCGGGCCCTGCAATTGTTTGGTGCGCCGATTTATGTGCGTCATGAAGTGGTACATAACCGCTTCGTGGTTGATCGGCTGAGTGAAGCCGGGGCGGTTTTCGTCGAGGAACTGCATGAGGTGCCTGACAACGCAACGGTCATTTTTAGCGCGCATGGTGTTTCCAAAGCGGTGCGCCGGGCGGGCCAGGATCGCGGCCTGAAAATATTTGATGCAACCTGCCCCCTGGTAACCAAGGTACACATGGAAGTCACCCGGCATTGCAAGGCGGGACGGGAGGTGGTGCTGATTGGCCATGCCGGTCATCCGGAAGTGGAGGGAACACTGGGTCAGTGGCCACAAAGTCCTCCGCGGGATAACCGCATTTATTTGGTTGAAACCCCCGAGGATGTGGCAGCACTGCAGCCCCATTACCCGCAGGACATGGCCTACGTCACCCAGACAACTTTGTCGGTGGACGATACGCGGGCTGTGATAGAGGCGCTGCGGGCACGATTTCCGGGAATTATCGGGCCGTTGCATGACGACATCTGTTATGCCACGCAGAACCGTCAGGATGCGGTCAAGGAGTTGGCCAGCCGGGTACAGTTGTTGCTGGTGGTGGGCTCGGTCAATAGTTCCAACTCAAACCGTCTGCGCGAGTTGGCGCAAAAACGCGGGGTGCCTGCCTATCTGATCGATGGCGCCGGGGATATCCGTGACGAGTGGCTGGCGGGGATCGCAACAGTCGGTGTGACGGCCGGCGCATCGGCGCCGGAAAGCCTGGTACGGGAAGTGATTGCCTGCCTGCAGGCTAAAGGCGGAAAACGGGTTGAAGAACTGCAAGGTATCCCGGAAAACATGGTATTTGCCTTACCGAAAGAACTGCGCATCAAGCCGGGAAAACTCTGATTAATGTCTGTCCATAAACGGGCATCCCAGCCCGTTATGGAATCGCGAAGCAAAAGCGTGGTTTTGCTTCGCTCTCATTTTCAATGACTTACGTCATTGAAAATGGCGGCACTTCCATGTGCCGCGTTTGCGAGTATTCCTTTCTGGATGGGCACTAATGAATTCCGGCTGATTCATCGACCTTCCCAGCACTTGCGCAAGCTTTCAACCGGTCCACTGATGCCGCGCGTACCCGATTGATCCAGGCTGAGACTGCCGCAGGGGTCGTTAAGCTGGGCCGCCACCGGTTCGGCCATCACGATAAAGGTGCTGGTCGCTGCGGTTGCCGCCGGCTCAAAGCGGACGTGGTACTTTTCCTCATCGCTATCGACCAGACAGCGGTTGGTGTCATAGTTGAATTCGCCGGCGTAAATCCGCTCCTGGCAGGCAGCGGCGGCGAGTAAGGTTTCAATGGCGGTGCTGCGGTGAGCACGCAGCAGATAGTGGTGATAGGCCGGGGTTGCCAGAGCGAGAAGTATCGCCGCCAGGCTGCAAACGATCATCAACTCCAGCAGCGTGAACGCACGGCAGCTGTGCATTGCATCCCGGTTTGGTCCGGAGCGAAATTCAATGTTCATCGCCGCTGACGCCAGGCCATGAGGCCACAGTCATACCAGGGTTCAAATGGCGTGCAAAAACTACTGTCATCCATGGTGCCGGGCTCGGGAGTTGTATCGCTCAGCCAGGGGCGGGCGACGATGGCCTCGCTGACGGCAACCGCTGCCGGACCCTGGCCGACAGCGCGGCCCAGCACGCGGTAGTATCCGATGCCGTCAATGGCTGGCGCTTCCGCTGCGGCCGGTGCGGCGACCATATCATCAAAGCGAACCTCTTCGATCAGGAATCGAGGCGGTTCTGCAGCAAAATTCCAGACTCCATCAACGCGACTTCCCGTCACGGGATCAATGCCCGCTTCGGTCGCCCATGAGTCCCACCAGGCGGCGTCTTCATATTCCGGACTGACCGGCATGTCGCTTGCCTGTCGAATGACGGTGTCCAATGGAGACAGAAAACAGTGCTCCGTACAATCCGGCGTGCGCCCATCGGGCGCAATGCCGAACAGCACAGCCTGGCCTTGCGAGACCGCCGCCGCCGCGCCCTGGCGGGCTTGGGAGGAATCGGTGAAATTGCCGGCCATGTTTTGTTGCAGGATCATGCTGGCTGTCGCCACCAGCGCCAGCAGACTGATGGCCGCCAGCAAAACCAGACCTGCCAGCAAAGCGATGCCGGGCTGGTCTCCGCGCCGTTGAAGGCAATGCGTGGAAGGTTTCATCGGCTGCGACCGCGTAACGCCTGCACATAGGTAAATACCCGCCGCAGTTTGCCATCAGCGGGTGTTGTCACTACCTGGTCCAGAACGTTATAGGCCTGGGACATCGGCTCTTTGACGGTTGTGCTGCTGCCCAGCAGTACAGCAAGTTGCAAGCCCAAAACCCGGTCCTCGTTGAGCCAAAGGCCGCCGGGTGTCCAGTGGTCAGCCGTGCCGTCGCCATCCAGGTCCTCGGCATACAGCGCCTGGAAAGCGTCGATATTCTGCACCAGTCCCTGGCGCTGTAATTGGGTGACAAATTCCTCGACCGTCGGGCCATAGCGGCAGGTATGGGTGAGGTTGCCGGCATTGTTCAGCTCCAACACCGATTCTTTAAGGAAGTACCTGGGCACATCCGCCGCATCGGTGACCGGATTCGGGTTGCCAAAACAATTGCGTTCCGACCACGTGCGAATCGCCAGACGATCGCCGCGGCCATCGACAGCATCGGCGCTCTCCGCGGTGAGACCGACTGCGACGGTGATTTCGGACCATGGTTCCGGCGTGAAGGCGGACTGGCGCAGAATGTCACCCAAACTGTCGATGACAAAGCGCCCGCTCTCCTGCACTTCCGCCAGGGCTTCCTGCAGACGAAAACTGCTGCGCGCGCCGGCGGCAATCTGCACCAGCCCGGTTAAAAGAATAAAGCCAATCAACATGGCGACCAGGAGTTCGACCAGGGTCATGCCACGACCGTCATTCGGGTTCGACTGGTAGGAGTGGCTTTGCATCATTCCGCTACCGGTAATACCGCCCGGCGCAGGCCGCCATCATCGTCTTCAAGATGGCGGGGCTCGAGCCAGAACACCTTGACCACGGCGCGGCCGTCACCATCGCAACTGGGCTCGGCAGCGTGACCATCATTTGGCGTGGCATCCAGGCAAACGATGCCGGCCGCATGCGCCAGATTCTGCTCCAGTTCATAGTGCCAACGCGCCAGGTTGCCGGCTGCCCACGCCGCGCTGGAACACGGATCGGGCGCGGAACAATCTTCACTGGTTTCCGCGGGAGGGTTGATGTAATGCCCTGTGGCCGCGGGGTTCAACAGGATGAGCTCGGCCAGCGCAGCTGCCTGCATGGCGGCCGTGGTTTGATTCTGCGCCTCTACGCTGCCATGCACCGAGGTCAGCATCATCAGCGACAGTCCACCCAGGCCCAGTGAAAACACCACGGCAGCTACCAGCACTTCCACCAGGGAAAATCCGTGTTGCCGGGAACTGCTTGCGGGAGTGTTCATGGTGGTCAATTAACATTTTCAGATCGCTGTGAGGAGGATTGCTGTAAACCGTCCTTTAAATGCATGGATGCAGTGTGAACTTGCCCTGGGCGCGGTGAAATAGGGGATTCACCCGGCTTTGGGTAGGACATTTGCCACGGTCCGGAAGGGCTTGAGTTCTGGTTGTTAAAGAGAGGCGATTTGCATATACTGGCCGCCCTCCGGAATGCCGGCATAGCTCAGTTGGTAGAGCAACGCATTCGTAATGCGTAGGTCCGAGGTTCGAATCCCCGTGCCGGCACCAAAAAATCAGTGGGTTACGGTGTTTCTTCTCAGCACTGCTGCCTGCCCAATTGCATTTTGTCTATCAACCGCGTCACGCAATCACTTTCATGCGTTATAAAAATTCTCCTCTCCGGTAAATTACGTTCCCACCGCACAGGGGCCATATAAACTGCAAAAGCAGGGCCATATATACAAATGCTATACATGAGGCTATAGTAGCCGTTACAAAATTCAGTTGCAGGAGGTGCCGTATGGCTGTCAACGCAAAAAGTATGCAACTCAATATGAGGGTGCATCCAACCCAGCGGGATGTTATCGCCCGTGCCGCTAAATTACGCCATAAATCCGTGACGGATTTTGTGATTGATGCGGCTACCGAGGCTGCTGAAGATGTCCTTTTGAATCAGCGGGCTTTTATGGTTGAGGATGATCAGTTTGAAGCGCTGGTCCGCGCCATGGACAGCCCTGTATCTGAAAATCCGGCGCTTCAGCGCACTCTGGGCACGCCCGCTCCGTGGGAACGATAAGCGCACCAGAGCTGCTTACCGCCCAACATTCTATTGCGCAGTTCGATTGCGGGAAGCCAGCGTTAAACCGGTGGCTTCACAATTTTGCGCTAAACAACCAGGAAAACAGGGCGTCAAGAACGTATGTAGTCCAATCCGAAGGTTTAGTGATTGGATACTACGCACTGGCGACGGCCTCCATTCAGAGAAATGCCGCGCACCGGGCGCTTCGTCATGGTGAGCCAGATCCAATTCCGGCAATATTGCTGGGACAATTGGCTGTGGACTTGGGTTCTCAAGGCCACGGGGTCGGGGCGGGTTTGTTGCGTGACGCCTTTTTTCGGGCACAGCAAGTTTCAGAAATAGCAGGTGCCCGAGTGTTATTGTTAGAAGCCATTGATGAGGAAGCAAAGCAATTCTATTTGGCTCAAGGGTTCAGGCAGTCGCCTGTAGACGAGATGCAATTAATGCACTCCCTGATCCTCTAGGCGCGAAGTTCTTGTTGGCTGTAGTAGCGACAAAGCTGTGAAGGCCGTGTATTACTTCTCCTCTTGCACCGTCCAGCCGCAGCGCGTATTTTGGTGTTTCCGGTCAACCGGAGCTTCGACGCCGAGGCGCGGGTAACCGGGAAGAGAGAGATTCTGACGATGCCCCGCGCGCTGCTGGTCTACCCCGAGTTCCCACCCTCCTACTGGGGCTTTCGCTACGCGCTCGAGCTGCTGGGGAAGCGGGCATCGATGCCACCGCTAGGTCTGTTGACGGTGGCGGCGATGTTCCCGGAGTCGTGGGAGCTGAGGCTGGCAGACCTGAACCTGCAGCCGCTGGCGGACTCCGATCTTGCATGGGCTGACCTGGTGCTGACCTCGACCATGGTGGTACAGCAGCGGTCGCTGCGGGAGGTGATCGCCCGCTGCAACGCGATGAGCAGGCCGGTGGTAGTGGGTGGGCCGTACCCCACTTCCTTCGCCGCGGAGATCACCGGTGCCGACTACAACGTCCTCGGCGAGGTCGAGGAGAGCTTCCCCCGCTTCCTGGCCGACTGGGAAGCGGGGCATGCGGCGCGCGAGTACCGGCCGAATGCAAGGCCGGCGGTGACGGTAACACCGGTTCCACGCTTCGATTTGCTGGATCTGCCGGCGTACGGCTCGATGGCGCTGCAGTTCTCACGCGGCTGTCCTTTCGACTGCGAGTTTTGTGATATCACCAAGCTGTTCGGGCGGGTGCCGCGCACCAAGAGCAATGACCAGATGGTGGCAGAGCTCGATGCGCTCGACGCGCAGGGTTGGCGCGGGGCGTTGTTCCTGGTCGACGACAACTTCATCGGCAACAAGAAAGAGGCGCTCCGCCTGCTGCCGGCAGTCACCAAGTGGCAGCGCGAACACGGCTACCCCTTCGACCTCTACACCGAGGCCAGCGTCAATCTGGCCCGCCACGAGGCGCTGATGGACGCCATGGTCGACGCCGGTTTCTCGATGGTCTTCCTCGGCATTGAAAGCCCCAACCCTGACGCGCTGCGCAAGACCAACAAGCTCCAGAACACCGTGCGTGACGATGACGACTACCTCTTTCATGCCGTGCGTACGATCCAGAAAAAAGGGATGGAGGTTAGCGGTGGGTTCATCATCGGCCTCGATGGCGACGGGCCCGGGGTCTTTCAGGCCCAGGTCGACTTCATCCATCGCGCCGGAATCCCGCTGGCGATGGTCGGGTTGCTGACTGCCCTCAAGGGTACGGATCTCTATGCGCGTATGGAACGCGAGGGACGGCTGCTCGCGGACTCGAGCGGCAATAACGTCGAGATCACGCTGAACTTCGTGCCGGAGCTCGACCGCGAAGTGCTGATCGACGGCTATCGCAGCGTGCTGGCGAACCTCTACGGTCCCGACCTGCGCGCCTATTTCGCCCGCTGCAAGACACTGTTGTCGCGCCTGCGGCGCCGGACGCGGCCGTACCGCAAGCCCTCGCGCGCCGAGGTGCTGGCTTTCCTGCGTTCGCTGCGCCTGCAGCTGTTCTCCCGTCAGGGCCCTGCTTACGCTTCTTTCCTCGCCCACACGCTGGTGACGCGACCGTCGCGGGTCGGCGAAGCGTTGCGCATGGCGATCAAGGGTTGGCATTTCCAACGCTTCACCGCGCAAATGCTGGCGACCCACGCCTATCGTGAGGCGGCGCTGGGCGGCTACGAACGTGTCGAGGGACTGCTCGATCGCGCCGTGGCGGCACACGGCCGACTGCGCCGCCGGGTCGAGCGGCAGGTGATAAAAGTCATCCGTCGCGTGCGTCGTCGCTATCGGCGCTTGCGGCCGGAGTTCCGCCATGGGTTGCTGCCCGACCGTGCGACCATCGAGAGCGCGCTGCGGGAGCTCGTGCGCGAGGTTGCCGCTTGCGAGCTGATCCGGCGCTGGGTGCCACAGTTCCACTCCGGCTTCTCGGACGAGACCTGGCGACAGGCGATCGAGGCCGAGCGCTACGAGTTTCTCGACGAGCCGGCGGCGCGCGCGACCTTGCCGAGGGTGGCCCTGGCGCCTCTGGTCGCCCAGGGGCGTCTGCGCCGCTCGCTCGAGCACTTCTTGCGCGAGCTCGGGGTACGGGTGGTGACGACCGGCGAGCAGCTCGCGCAGCTCGGGCAGGAGCGGCTTGAGCGCATCCATGCCGGCGGCGAAACGCCCGAGCGGGTGAAGCGCTACCTGCACGCGGTCGCGCAGCGCATCGATACCCTGGTGGTTCCGTTCGCCAGCAGCTTGGGCGGTCTCGGCGGCCAGGCACAGCTTTTGGCCGTTCGAGCTGCCCACAGTGCCGCGAAGCTGCCCCGCCTGGTCTGCGTTCGCCTCGATGGTAACCGCCGCGAGACACGCGCCCGTCTGATCGAACTCGGCATTGCCCTCACCGGCGACCGGGCGCGTGCCGAAGCTGCTTGCGAACGAGCCTTGGCGTTGGTCTCATAGAAGTCAACGGGCTGCCATAGCTGCGGCAAAGCAATTCGGCAAGGATTCAGCCAGTTGTCGCGTAAATACCCTGATGTCGCTCGGGATAGCTTTCGTAGATGTGTTCGAACACCGCCGAGCATTTCTGCTGGTAGAGTTCCGGGGTGTAGGCGCGCGGAAGGCCTGCGTCCAGCGCATCCTCGATGGCGAGCTTGAGCTGGGAGCGCGCCGTCGATTTCTGCCGCCAGTTGAGCACCAGCAACTGTTTCAGCCGCTCCAGCAGCGCCCGGGCGACCTTCTTCACTTCGGCGCGTTCCTCAGTGCTCAACTCCGGCGCCGGGCGGGTAAGGATGTCGAAGATGACCAGCTCCTCCTCGCTCATGTTTTCGCGCACGTGCCTTTGCTGCTCTTCGCTGAGGCTTTGGCTCAGTTTTACCAACTCATCGAACAGCTCCTCAATGTTCCGGCTCCCGGCGTTGTAGCTCTCGATCAGCGCTGCAAATTTCTCGGCGAAGTCGGCGCGGGTGCGGTTGAGCCGGATGAGCTTGTCCAGCTGGGCGCGGATGGCGGCCTTGAGCACTTCGAGGTCGGTGTTCTTGTGCCTGGACTGCTTGAAGCGCTGGGCCAGGGCTTCGAAATTGATCCTCGACAGGTCGAGCGCGGGCGGGCCTTGCTCCCTGATCGTCATGCCGGTGATCGACTGATCGAGCAGGTCGCCGATGCCACCCATGACCTGCGAGATGTCCGGAGGGTTCGGGTTTAGCCTGGCGCGCATGGCCTCGGCCAGTGCCGTCAGGCAGGCAACGCCACTGGCAAAATCCAGTGCCGAAGGGTCGGGCATGACGGCGCGATAAAGCGTACTCACCAGCCGCTCATGGCCAAAAAACTCGCGGCGCAGCGGGTCGGGTGAAATAAGCGCGTTCATCGCGTCTTCGATGCGCTGCAATCGTTCCAGGCTGCCGGCAGCGAGCGCCTCGATCCCGGCTACCAACACACCGTGATCAGC
This sequence comes from uncultured Gammaproteobacteria bacterium, assembly GCA_963708905.1. Taxonomy (GTDB): domain Bacteria; phylum Pseudomonadota; class Gammaproteobacteria; order Xanthomonadales; family SZUA-36; genus SHZL01. The sequence goes on from CAVPUV010000074.1 coordinate 18,180, forward strand.
GCAGAAAGTCGTCGCCGCGCCAACAGCCCCACGCAGTTCCCCGACCAATTGTTGCTTGTCCCTGACCGGGTTCTGCCCGCCCTTGCCGGCGCCGTAGATCGCCAGCGCCTTTTCCAGGGATCCGAAGACGTTGGCGTAGTCCACGATGACGCCGCTGTGTTTGCCGGGAAACACGCGGTTGGCGCGCGCGATGGTCTGCATCAGTGTGTGATTGCGCATCGGCTTGTCGAGATACACCGTCGAACAACTCGGCGCGTCAAAGCCGGTCAGCCACATGGCGCAGACGAATACCAGCCGCAGCGGATCGTCGGTGTCCTTGAATTTCTCATCCAGCCCCGGCTGTGAATCGTTCATGCGCTTGCGGTGGGGTTCGATGTCGAGCCCCAGCTTGCGCATCTGCTGTATTTCGTTTTGCCCCGGTGAAACGACCACCGCCATATCGGTGCTGGTCAGGACATCCAGGCGCTGTTTCAGCTCGGCCTTGCGCAGGTCGCGCCGCGCCTGTTCGGGCGTCATCCCCGCGCCCGGCGGGTAGGCCAGTTCCTTCAATTCCTTTTGAACCTGTTGGATTTCCGCCGCCCAGTACTTTTTGACCTTGTCATGCACCTTGAGCGCAGTAGCCTTGTCGATGGACACCACCATGGCCTTGCCGACAAAGCCACGGCCGAGGAAATGCCGCACGATGTCCTGCGCCACGGTTTCCAGCCGATCGTCGCGGGTCAGCAGGTGGTACTGGCGGGCCAGTTCGCGTTCGAGCCTGGCCTCCTGCTCGGGGTCGAGCTCGGCGTCCTCAATCAGGCGGTAGATGTCTTCGTTCAGATCCGGGTTCACGAGTTGCAACTCCGGCGTGCGGTTCTCGTAGAACAGCGGCACCGTTGCGCCGTCCTCAACCGATTGCTGGAAGTCGTAGATGGACACATAATCGCCGAACACGTCTTTGGTCCGCTCCTCACCGGCGATCAGCGGCGTGCCGGTGAAGGCCAGGAACAGCGCCCTGGGCAAGGCCGCGCGCATGTTCAGCGCCAGCGTGTCGTATTGGCTGCGATGCGCCTCGTCCGTGAGCACGATCACGTCGGGCCGGTCGCACAGCAGCTCCGGCGTCTGGAATTTGTGAATCAGCGTGAACACGTAGCGATGATTCCCGCGCAGCAATTCCCGCAGATGCGCGCCGCTGGCGGCATGACACTGGTCGCCCTCGGTTTCGCTGACTGCACCGGTGGCCTTGAAGGTCGTGGCAATCTGCTTGTCCAGCTCCACGCGGTCGGTGACGACCACGAATGTCCAGTTGCCTGGCAACTTGCGCAGCACCTTCTGCGCGAAAAACACCATCGAGAAGCTCTTGCCACTGCCCTGGGTCTGCCAGAACACACCGCCGCGACCGTGCCCCAGCGTCCGTGCGGCGAGCATCGAGGCGATGGTGTTGTTCACCCCGAGGAATTGGTGGTTCTGCCCGATGATTTTCACCAGCCCGGCCTTGTGCTCCGAGAACAGCGTGAAGTTCTCCGTGAGGTCGAGCAATCGCGCACGGTCGCACGTCCCGCGTAACATCGTCTCCAGCGACACCCGCCGTGGCTCGTCCTCGCGCTCGATGCGTTTCCACTCGAAGAACCGCTCCCAATCCGCCGTGAGCGAGCCGACGCGGCTGTCCGTGCCGTTTGAGGCGATGAGCAGCGCGTTGAACCAGAACAATGGCGGGATTTGCTGCATGTAGTGCGTGAGGTTTTCATCGAAGGCCGCGCGCGCAGGCACGCCGGGCTTCTTCAACTCGATGACCACCAGCGGCAGGCCGTTGACGAAACCAACCAGATCCGGCCGGCAGGTGTAGAGCGCGCCGGTGACGCTGAACTGGCTGACCAGCAGAAAATCATTGTTGGCCGGATTTTCCCAATCCACCACCCGCAAGCGCTCCGTCTTCTGCCCGCCGCGCTCGCGGTCCGGCACGGATACCCTGATGCCCTCCTTGAGCAGCAGATACACCTCGCGGTTCGCTGCCTCCAGGCTCATGGCCGAACGGTCGCGGGTGAGTTCATCCAGGGCGTTTGCAATCGCCTCGGCAGGTAGTGCGGGATTCAAGCGCTCCAACACCGCGCGCAACCGCGGCACCAATACCACGTCACCTTTGGTCTCGCGCTGCAAGGTGCCGGTCGAGCCGAAGGTTTCATCCAGCGCCGACACCGTGGCCCAGCCGAGCTCCGTGAACAAGCCGATGGCGGGTTGCTCGACAAGCTGGTTTTCGCTCCAGCCGTGCGGGCTCATGGCTTGATAGCTTTTGACATTGAAGAAAGCCGTTCGCCCAAATCGGCCGGAGCGTAGAATACATAAGCATTACCCTGCCGGGTTTTTTCCAGCAGCCCCAAATCCTCCAGCCCGAGCAGGTCACTTCGTGCGGTCTGATTCACCACCCCATGGGAACGCTGGTGTGAGTCCACTCGATAGGCGCTTCCTGCATTGCGCAAAGCATGGTTTAGCAAGGCCTGTTGCCGGTGATTGAAGCGCCCCCGCAGCGCCGGGGAACTTGCCAACATGCGTTCGGTTTCCTGCTGTTCGCGAGTTTTACGATGTACGTACTCATGCAGCGCAGAGATTGCCTTGCGGATGGTCCGTAACTGGTGCAACAGGAAATACGTGGTATCGTTCCGGTCCGTTTCCGTATATAGATAGGCGCGCACATACTGGGCAGGGGCCTTGCGCAGGATGTGACTGATAGATGTGTACTCCATCAGCCAGTAGCCGCTGCGCGCCATTGCCCAATAGAACAACGCTCGTGCTGTACGGCCGTTACCATCGGCAAATGGATGATCATAGCCCATCATAAAATGCAGCAGTATGGCCCGCAGCACCGGATGGACGAAGGGCAACGACCCTTCGTCGGCATTGGCGAAGTCACACAAACGCTGCATGCGTTCGGGCAGCTCCTTGAATGAAGGCGGTATGTGCAACACGGTATTGTCGCGTGCATCGACGACTTGCACCTCGTCGTTGCTGCGGAATCGACCCGCATCCTGCGGATTCTCCAACGTGGCTTCCGTGATCACGCGGTGCAGTTCCAGCACACGATCTGGCGTGAGAGTTTCGTCACGCAGGGAGCGTAAATGCTCCATAGCGCGGTAATTGTTGAAGATCATTTGCTCACTGTGGTCTCGTGGCTTGCGTCCACTACGCAGCATGTCTGCTGCCACTTTGCGGGTAGTGGCGGCGCCTTCGAGCTGGCTTGAGGTAATTGCCTCCTCGATCAAAGAGCTAATCAGGAAGCGCTGGGACTCGGCCTGAAGCGGTGCACCGGCTGTGGCGCGAATATGTCCCGCAGCATCACGGTCGATATGGTGCAGGTCCAGTGCGACCGGACCGGGAGTCCCAAATTCAAAAGGTTTACCCTGCTTATCCAGCAACGGTAAGGGTTCCAGCAAGGCTGAACGCGCCAGGGTGATGGCCGCCCACCATTCTTCATGAGTAAGATCTCCGGGGGCCTTCCGTCGCTGTAATTCAGCCCAATGCAGATACTTTCCCGTTGGCAAGGGCGTGCCATGCCGCAACATGGCCTCCATTCGGTCGGGAGTGAGCTTGTCAAAAGCAAGCTCAACGGCAGGTGCACGCTGGGGAATTTGCATTTTCTACCAAATCACCTTTAAATTAGTAGAAATTAGTATAGGTGGTGACCAAAGGCTGTGTCTACTAATTTATATAGACATTAGTAGAAATTATCAGGACAGCGCTTTAATCATTCTGATTTTCGACTATGACCTGGTCGTCCCCATCCGTGCTCGCGGTCCGGCACGGATACCCTGATGCCTTCCTTGAGCAGCAGATACACCTCGCGATTTGCCCCCCTCCAGGCTCATGGCCGAACGGTCGCGGGTCAATTCATCCACAGCAGTCACAATAGCCTCGGATGGCAGCGCAGGATTTAACCTCTCCAAAACCGCGCGCAAGCGGGAAACGAGCACCACCTCGCCCTTGGTCTCGCGCTGCAACGTGCCGGTCGCACCGAAGGTCTCCTCCAAAGCCGACACCGTGGTGCCAGCCAAGTTGCGCGAACAAGCCCGATGGTGGGTTGCTCGACAAGCTGGTCTTCGGTGTAGGGGTGGGTGGTCATTCCATCAAATACCCGTCAAATAAACCGCCGCTTTGATTTCCAGCGTCTTGCGCAGTCGCAGCCGACGGTTGCCAAATCCGTCGCTTTGTCCAAAGCCAGCGGTTTGATTCGGTCGCCTTTTGCTCATAGCCAAACACTTGGAAAATAGGGCTTTCCGGCCCAATGCGCCCTTCTTTGTGCATGAGCTATGAACAAAACCACGCTGATTCAGACCTTCTTTGTCCATAGGTAAACCGTGTGTCGCCATGTTCCCTGCCGTCCAATTTCGCCGTCCTCCAGCAGCAGCTTCAACTCGTGCTGGAGTTTCCGCCGCGGAATCTCCTTCCCGATCCGCGCGTGACAGCCCCAGCGTTTTCACCAGTTCAATCGCCGTCAGCGCCTCATGCTGCGCCAGTAAGCCGAGCGTGATGAGTTCCTTCTGGCTGAGCTGCAACGTCTGGTCCGCCTTCACCATCAAATCCACAATGGCCGCCCGGGCGATTTGCTTCCGCACCGTCACCACGACTCGGTCATCGCCCTGCTGCACTTCCGGGAAATGCAGCGAATGGTTGGGCACGAACACTACTGTACGCCCTACCTTTTTCTACGGTTTGGGTCTTTGAATCGCTTCTTACCAACGTACTGATTAAGAAGGTGGTGCATCCCGCTGGACTCTTTTACCAGCTCAGCTAGAAGAGGGACAACCGGATTCACGGCCGCAAAGAACTCCCCAGCAATCTTGGTAACCGCTATCTCATCAATGTTCCTGATCAGCCGATACTGCTTCATAGCATCAGCATCCCTGTGGGCGATGGTGTAGTTGCGAATATCTGACAGTCTGGATTTTGCGCCCACATGAACGGTAGCCAGGTTTGACAGCGCCGCCTCAAGATCTCTTTTCAACTTTTTGGGAGGCGAGAAGAAATCTATGGCCGATCTGAATTTCGCGCCCGTTACCTTTTGCATATCTACTTCGTAGATCATTAAGGCGACATTTCTAGCCAGTAGCTTTCTCAACCACCAGTCCTTGGAAGTCAGGAGATCAACCTTTATAGACGCGATATCCCGGTTCACCGTTAGCAGGTACAGGCCGACCCTATGCACGGCCATGCTGTGCTGCAGGTTAAGCCTCTCGGCCCCCCTGTAGGCGTAGAGCACAGACTCGTAGGCCGCCACCAGTGCCTCAGTGTTTGCCTTGGTGTCTCGCAGTATTCTGCGTCTTGATAGCCTTCTACCTATCGCTTTCCCATTGCGAATGGCCCAAATGCGCCACCACCTTCTTATCGCCCCTGGGTCAGACGACATGAAGCGCCTAAAGCCGCTCACTTTTTCTTCTTCGTCCATGGCCATGTTCGCGGCTTGAATTGAGTACCCAATGGTTGAGCTGAGCGCCGCGCGCGCTGCTGTTTGAACTTGGCACTTCATCTTCCACGCGTGCGCTCCAGTGATTCGTTAGGCAGCAGGATATTCATGCTGCGAATAGCTTGGCTGCGTCAAAAAGTCACCGCATAGCGCCCATTGTCTTCCGCCTGGGGCCGTTGCCCAGAAAATCCACAGCGACGCCAGTGGGAGTTTAGGGATCTGGAGATCAAGCGGATTGAAATCCGAGTTCTTGTTGAGGTGAATTGCCACCGAGAGGTCATAAGAATCCGTGTACTTGGATAGAGAAGTGACCACGCCCTCGACACTAGCGCGCGGATTGAGATAAGACGGAACGACTTCCTTAAGTTGTGTTGGGGCGAAATGGACGGTGTCACCACGCTCCCAGCGAGCCACAAAATCGTAGTCCTGAGCCTCAACAGGCGAAAAGAGAATCTCCGACTTCATCCGTTCAGCCATAAAGCAACAGAACAGCGCTGCCTCACGCCGCTCACGATGCGGCTTAAGATCGTTCGTCCGGAGTGTGCGCACCTTAATCTTCAGCTTTGACGCCGCAATCCTTGGCTGAAGCTTCGCGAGCGCGATGAGATATCCGCGAGGATCTCCGTACTCCAACTCCGCGAATGTTCTGATGCGGTCGGTCACCATCTGCTTGAATTAATCCCTCTTTTCGGGCTGTTGCACAGTAGAATCCGCCGGAAGTTTCTGCGCGTCAAGGAATTTACCTGCGCTGCAACCAGCACTTGGCTGAAGGTATCGCATTCCCGGGATCGGCATGCTCCGGTGCAATATTGCGATTACGGGGGTGTAATGGATTACGTCGACGGAAACGAGGGTGTAACAGACCCAATCGCGGCGGTGCGAAAAATCGCAACCGGAAAGCGGATCAACGCCGCACAAAAAGGTGCGGCGTACACAGCGGCTGATGCAGTGATAGTAGGGCGTAGCGGCGAGCGATACCAAGTGGTTGCGGGCTTGAGGCGTGCGATCAGTGTGCCTGCAGAAGAACCAGACGGCTATCGGTGATTCACCGTTCCGGGTGTAGGAAATCTACGGGGATGTGGTTGTCCTATTGGTTTCAACACCACATCCCCCTTGGTCTCGTGCTGCAAGGTGCCAGTGGCGCCGAAGGTTTCATCCAGCGCCGACACCGTGGTCCAGCCAAGCTCCGTGAATAAGCCGATGGCGGGCTGCTCGACAAGCTGGTCTTCGGTGTAGGCGCGGGGCATGGCGTGCGCGTGTGCTCACATCAAAATGGTATGTCGTCGTCGTTGTTTGCCGGCGCGATCGGTTTCGCGGGTGTTTTGAGAGACTTCGGACTCGGTATGGCGACCGTGTCTGCAGGCACGGCTGGCTTAGACGTGGCCGCCGGCCGCGGCTGCAGCCATCTTGTATACCGCGGGCCTGCTGAAGTTGGCCGGAGGTTCTTCGGCGGCTGCTCGATTTGTATGGTTAGCGGAATTGGAAAATCCACACCGATGATTGCCGCTTCACCGGGCCCAAGACTGGGCAGGAACTTTGCAGCCGCTGCATCCAACTGGCCGCAGGCCATTTCAACCACTTTCCTGTCTGCCTCGTTGATAAGACGGTGAACAACCAAAGTCCCCATCTGGCTCAAGATGCCCGGCGGAATATCTCTCGGTTGCTGCGTTGCCAACACAAGATTTAGCCAGAATTTACGACCTTCCTTCGCAATCTTCTCAAACGCATCAAGTGGCTGTTTGAAATCCTCATCGCCTAAATGTCTGTTGAGAAAATTGTGTGCTTCATCCAGAACGATAAGGACCGGCCTGTCGGCCTTTAACTTGTAGTCCCGCACGTGCTCCCGGAGCCATCGTCCAATCAAATTTACTGCAATCTCTCGAAGGCGGAAATCGAAGCTCAGATCGGCGAGGTTGATGCGTAGCAGGAGTTCCCCATTGTTGAGAAACTTTTCGATCTCCGTGAATATCGAAGCTGCCCTTTCATTCCCGAAGATTGGCGACCAAGCCACAGAGACTCGCAGCGCATTGATTTTCGACAAAAGTGGTTGACACCATTCCAAAGCGTTGGGATACGATTTCCAAGTACCATTGTCGGCGTCGGCAACGCACTCATTCATTATCTGTGTTGTCAGGTGTCGAAAGGCGAAAGGCGTGGTCGGATTCTCGACAAGATCAGCAACTGCCGCCGACGTGCGCACGCTGTAGAATGTGGAACGCGCTTTCCCAACCTTCGTAATCACTCCTTCGACGGCGAGATATGACGACAATTGTTCTCGCTCATCCTCAAACCCATTCCTGCTCAAGACGTCAACCAGCCTTAGGCTATGAATGGCATCGTTGAGCCGCACTCGTTGAGTCGGCGAGGGTGCCAGAATACAAAGATAATCCCCGTCCTGCAGGTGTTCGCACGGGATGCGTACTTGAGTTTCTCCGTCTGGAACATTGGTTGAGCCAAGGAAGAGTGATGTGTGTCCCTTTGAAGTTGTCGCATATTCACCGGTTGGGTCTATCAGGATTATCTTAGGGAACATGTGGCTCGCGAGACACTGCTCCAACAACCGCGCAATGGTCGTGCTCTTACCACCGCCGGTCGTACCGAGAATCGCGCAGTGACGGGCGAATAAATGGTCGGCCCGAATTTCCACTGGAGTGCCGACTCCATCCCGAACATACCCGAGCTTCAAAGTGACGTGCTTGTCGCCTATTTCATCTTTCAATCCGAATGACGAAGCGAAATGGCTCACAAGGTCGGCACTGGCTGCGAACACTGACGCTCCTAGTGCAGGATAATTGGGAATGCCGCTGATGACCTTGTCTGTGCCAGTCTGGAGAGCGCCGAGCAAATGCAGCTTGGCGAGGGGATGTGGGTCAGGCGTGTGCCCAAGCTGCTGTTCTATATCCAAGCGCTCCCTTTCCGGCAGTTTTACTTCGAGGATGCGCCCCAGAAGGGCATGACTATCACTATCAATGACGACGAAATCACCTACTTGACCGCCGCGCAGTGGTTTCCCTGAGAGCAGTCTTCCAGTTCGTTGTGTAACTTCGTCGAGGTTTACGAACACGACGTTCCGGCATGACTTGCGTCACGGTGCCGATCCGCCGTTCCGGGTCGAATGGCGCGATTTTCATGGTTTACCGGAGAGCACTTTCAAGAGCTGCGCGGCGCGCTCCTGCGTGTTGTTCGCCCGCGCCTCAGAGTATGTTGGCAGCAGCGATGGAAAATCTTGGAAGTCCATCTGTACAACGTCGAGAGGAGCACCCGACTTTCGCAGCCTGCAAAGCGTGTCCCAAGCCTCACCCGGAGCGAGCTTGTCCTCTGGGGAGTAATCCACAACCAGGAGTTTGAAGTTCGGGTTGGTAGCCAACGCGTGGAAGATGGGCTGGTTGAGGTGGTGGTCGTTGAAGCCGAACCCAACAAGGATGAGTGCAGTGTCCTTCTCTCTCAGGGCCATCTGAAAGCGGGACATCATTTCCAAGAAGGGCTGCTCGAAGGAGAGCGCGAACTTCTCGTCACGCGGAAAAATCAGGTAAGGCGTCTTCGTCTCAGTGTCGCGAACGATTCCATCGGACGAGCGATGCCAGTCAACCGAGCCATGCAGCTTGTAGAGATGGAAAACGGATTCCAAGTAATTAGGCGCACCCTCTTTCGAGCTCCGACGAACAAAGTCGTAATCAAACCATCGCCCATCGAAAGTTCGTGGAGTTATCAGGTCGAACCCGTCCAGAATTGGCATCCTGCGCTCCTTCGCCGCGAGTTCTAGGCACAGGTCGTAATTCGTGGTGAAAATACGAGTGCGAGGAAGATCCTGGCGGCGCGGAACCATACGCGACAACAGGGTCAGATGGGGTGTGATAGTTTCGAGGGGAGTCTGTTTAGTCCCTTTGACCTTCTCCCATTCTTCAACTTTCCGACACCTGTCGCGGATGATGCCTTCGACCGAACCAATGAACGCCTTGATAATGACGGCTTTCGCTGGAGCAAAAGCCAACGCACCCTGACAACGGCTGAGCAATGCTTCAATGTCCTTTTTGTCTTTGGGATGACCAACGGCATCGCATACCTCGGCGAAGGTCGCTTTCTGAGATTCTGCCGCTTCCTCCCACAATGCGGGCATCGAAGGGCCGCCGACAGCGACAGACGCACCCGAACCGACGAGAAGGAGGAGATTCTGCGACAAAAGCAAATTGCCAAGCCGCTCCCTAAGCATCTGGCTCGCTTCCTCGGCTGCCTTCTTGGACTCTTCGTCCACATCTGCCTTCAGAGGCCGCCAATCACTCTCGTTGTGAAATAGGCACTTCTGCACTGAAGCGGATGTGGCCGTGGGCGTGGCCCGTGGTGATGGTGGAACGGAAGTTGCTGGGGTGCTCATCGTAGTCAGTTCTCCTTGAAGTTGACCTGCCCCGACAGCAGACGCGGCAGCAGCAGGTCGCGCGTGCGATGAAGGTTTTGGATTTGGCATGTCAGGACGCCGATTTCGTCGTGAAACGGGACTATGATCGCCTCGGCGCTGGCGACCAGCGGTTGCGGCGGACAAAGGATTTCGATGCCTTGCATATCGTCCTTTGTCACGGAAGCAAAGATTGCGCCGTTGCCCATCATGTCCTCCTCCGTGAAGTGGTTGCGTAACTGCTCCCAGAGGAACGCTTGGTGGCCGTCGTTGTGCCGAATCGCGGAGAGGCCACGACCGATTATGATTTTCTTGTCGGCAATGTTCATGCGCCCGACGGGCGCGCGGACGCTAAAAAGGATGTCGCCGGCTTTGGCGCTGCGGCCCTCGACGGTGCAGAACAAACGGCCAGTAGGAAAGCGGTCGCCGAAATCGGTGACGCCTTGGTGGAACTGCTGACCATCACCCGTCTCGTTGTAGAACTCGGATTTGGGGGATTGCCCCATCGTTAGATGGCAAGCGTCTTTGAGCTTCTTCACCTCCCAGCCTTTGGGGATGTCGCCGAGGGGGGAGGCGACGCGCGGGAGCTTTTGATTCGCGCCATCCGTGGCGCTCACCCCTTCGGGGCGGCCTTCGGCCGTCCAATTCGGCACTCCTGCCGATTTTTCGTGGCCGGGGAAGCGGAAGTGGACGAACCACTCGCGGTAGAGGGCGCGGGCCATCGCCTCCAATATCCGGATGCGCCGCTGACTGTTCTCGATCAGTTCGTCGTAGGCCGACAGGATGCCCGCTATCCGCCGTTGCACCGGCAGCGGGGGAATGGGAAGTTTGAACTCCTTGATGAGCTTGCCGCTCAGGTTTCTTTGAGCGCCACCGGAAGCAACTTTCAGGAGCAAATGGCGACGAGCCTTGAGAGCGTAAAAGAAATAGCGCGTGTCGCATTTGTTTTCGTCCACCAGCATCGCTGAACAGGCTTGGTTGGTTGCGGCCGAAGCCCGGAGCATGCCCAAACTCGTGATGGTTCTTCCATCGCCATACATGGCCATCAAAACTGTGTTGGCTGGGAAAAGTTTTACCGACGTTTTCTCAAGAGCCTTTTTCGTGATGCGTTCTTCCGCCGGTTCTAAATACCAATCCTTCAGTTCCCCGGTTTTATACCAATCAGTTGTCCCGCCCTCGTAGAAGTCGGAGCGACTTCGCAATGGCGTCGCGCCTGTCGTCACCTTTGAGCAGAGCTGCTCGATTGGAATTTCATGGAAGACGCTGGCCATTGTCACGCCTCCAGAATTTCCGCCACGTTGCCGGCGATGGTTTGTTCGCGGTCGCGCGCCTGCCGCCGAAGGGCAGTTGTTAAGGATTCCTTTACAACTGACTCGCTCGCCGAACCTACCCGGTGAACCGTCAAGGAATCCTTGTGAGTTGGGCTGGACCGATTCCGCGTCATGACTTCTCCTCCGGCGGCAAGGCGTCCGGGTGCTTCAGGGATTTCTTTTCCTCGGAGGCGAGCCGGCGTTCCACTTTCTTCACATCTTCAGCGGGCGGCAGGGATTCGGGGCGGATACCGCGTTCGAGCAGGGTTTTGCGGACGGCTTGGTTGTTGGTGATGTGTTCGCTGGAAATGGCTGACTCACTTTGCATCCCATGCTGGCGGGCGTTGAAGATGGTGATCTCGGTGGCGAAGTCCTTGGCCTTGAGGATGATGGTGGGCGCGAAGTCGGCCAGCGGGCGGTTGTCCGGCACTTTCCAGTGGGCTTTCATGGCCTGAGTGGTTCTTGCCAAACAGGGCTTGATCACCTTTGCTGCGGATGAGGGCAAAGTTCTCGTTGCCACCGGTTTGTTCGAAGATGACTTCGGAGAGTTCTTTTTCGGTGGTGCTGAGTTTCTTGCGGGCGGAGACGCGCTCGTCCTTCGAGCAGGCGTTGTTCGATCAGTTCCGCCCGTGCGGGTCTGGACGGCGAAGTAGGTTTGGGCGAAGGCGATTTCGCTGCTTTGCGCGGGTCGCCGTTCTGGGCGATCAGGTAACAGGCGTAGCGGGTGAGCATGATGTCGTCGATCTCACGCTGGCTGCCGGAACCGAGATCGACCATTTTGTTGACTTCAACAAAATGGTCGGCAACGCGATGGCCTGAGACTTCGCAGGCGGTCTTGGCCTTGATAATGACGGTCGTAAAATTTCGCCATTCGTCGTAACCGAGCAGGTGTTGGAGGTCGCGGGCCAGCCAGTACTCGATGCCGCCATCGGTCTGCTGGGCGTGAGCTTCAAAGGTGATGGTGAGGGTCTGGACGAGTTCGGTTTTCATGCTTCGAGTATCTCAGTGACGTTGCTGGCAATCGTGGCTTCCAGTTCCCGTGCTGCGGCGTTGAGGGTTTCGAGTTCCTCGTTCAACGTTTCGAGTTGTTCCTTGAAGTCCTCGTCGCTCACGGCTTCGCCGGCGGCCACGCCCACGTAGCGGCCGGGGTTGAGCGACCAGCCCTGGGCTTCGATTTCCTTGAGCGTGGCGGCGCGGCACAGGCCGGGCACATCACGGTAGCTGACTCCGTTGTCTCCGTAGGCCGCTGGTGGTTCAGCAACCTTTCGCTGCTCGGCATGCGCAATAGGGACAACGCGCTCCACCTTGAATACTTCGTGGAGCTTGGCGCGGGCTTCGTCTCCGCCGAGGGTGAAGTCGAGGGCTTCGCCGCGATAGAGGCGGACGAGGTTGGCGAGGAAGCCAATCTGCACAGGCGTCCATTCGCGGTGCGCGCGGTCCACTTGGCGATAGATGTGGCGGGCGTCAATGAAGAGGACTGGTGTCGGCGCGGGGCGTTTTGTCTTTTCCCTTGTCGAAAAACCAAAGGGTCACGGGCAGGGTAACCGTATAAAACATGTTCGGGCCGACGGCGACCATCACGTCCACGGCGCGGCTTTCGATGAGCTGACGGCGGAGTTCCTGTTCGGAGGAGCGGGCGTCGGAGGCCGAGTTGGCCATGACGAACCCGGCTCTGCCTTTCTCATTCAGCGCGGAATGGAACAGCTGAATCCACAGGTAATTGGCGTTGTCGGTGCGCGGCAGGCCGAAGGGGAAGCGGCGGCCTGGCCCGACGGATGTCCTTTCAATCGTTCCTTGTCCACGGCGTTGACGTTGAACGGCGGATTGGCGAGGACGAAGTCGAAGCGGCCGGTGGCATCGTGCGGGTCGTCGTAGTAGCTGTTGATGTTGCCGCCGTGTTTGATTTCGCCTTCGAGGCCGTGGACGGCGAGGTTCAGGCGGCACAGGCGGCCGGTTTCATCGGTTTTCTCGACGCCATGGATGGAGAGCTCCGCTGCGGGGTTCTTCTTGTGTTCTGCAACGAATCGGGCGGACTGCACAAACATACCGCCCGAACCACAGGCGGGGTCGAGGATGCGCCCGTGATAGGGCTCGATGATCTCGCTGAGCAGGCGAACGATGCTGGCCGGCGTGTAAAACTCTCCACCCTTTGAGCCTTCCGTGCGGGCGAACTCACCCAGGAAGTATTCGTAGATGCGCCCGAAGGCGTCGTAATCCACGGTAGCAGGGATCTCGGAGACTTTCTTGAGCAGCTCCTTGAGCAGGGTGCTGGTAAAGAGGTTGTAGGTCTTGGGCAGGACGCCGGCGAGCTGCGGGTTGTGCTTCTCGATGTCGCGCATGGCGGCATTGACCTTGGCGCCGATGTTCTCGGCTTCGGGGCGCTTGAGCAGGTAATCGAACCGCGTCTCGGTCGGCAAATACAGGATACCCTCGGCGTGATAGGCCGTGGCTTCATCCACACGAGAACCGCGCCGGGCGGAGGTTTTGGTCTTTTCCAGCCTGGCGCGCTGGGCGGCAAAGCGGACTTCGGCAAAGCGCAGGAAGATGAGGCCGAGGACGGGCGCGGAGTATTCCTGGGCCTTGAGCCCGGAGTTGGCGCGGAACTGGTCGGCAGCGTCCCACAGGCGCTTTTCCAGCACGGCGTTCGCATTGTCTTTCTCGGAAGGGGCTACCCAGTGCATTTATTCTGGATTCCCATCATTACTCCCGTTAAAGCACCAAATGGTGCGCATTCCGGTAAAACTGGACAGTGATTCCGCTGCAAACTGGACACCGGCCTAGTGGAAATCTTCTTCTCGCTGATGACGAATCGCCAGAACGGCGACCGTTTCGTCATCCTCTATCTCGATGAGCACAACATAGCCTGCAGCCCCAAACGGAATGACGAGCTCACGCAAGAACGGATTGGAGTCATCTGCCTTTCTGCACCCGAATGGCATCGCCTCAGCGAATTCGTAGGCCTTTTCCATTGCGGCACGCGCACGGACTGCTGCTTCAAGATCGTTGGCCGCGAGAAAATCAAACAACCGCTCCAAGTCTTCCTGTGCAGCCTCCGTTACTCGGAGCCGATAGGTCACTGAGCGCCGCGGTGGTTGTCAAGAATTGCATCCAGCGCGGCGAGCGACTCCTCCTTGCTGAAGTATTTGCCGGACTTCCGGGCATTTTCACGTGATGCAAGACCACGGGCAATAAATTCCTGCTGTGACTTCCGAAACTCAATCTGCCTCACCAGCGAGCTTTCGACGAAGCCACTCAGGGTTTCACCTTCTCGTAACACGCTCTCTGCTGCTTGCCGCAGCTCGGGTGTCACGCGTAGTGGGGGGATAGTGGCTGACTTCATAGCGCAGTCTCCGCATAGCAATTGCAATTCACTATACGCTTTACACCCATCCAAGCCAAGATGTCAACGACAATGGCTATACCGTTGGCAGCCGCCGGCGCTACGGGCTGGCAGGTTCAGCATCAATTCTGATCACGCCACGTTACAATGGAATTCTCCGTTTTGAGAACTAAAACATGGACTCATCGTTCTGGATTGAGAGTTGGCGCCAGGGAAATACCGGGTTTCACCAACTGAAAGTGCACCCCTCACTGGACAAATTCTGGCCCGCTCTTCCCGGCCGGCTCATCCGTACTGGTTCCGCTTTGTGGCAAATCGCTGGACCTGTTGTGGCTGGAGCAAAAGGGGCTTGAAGTCACGGGTATCGAACTGGCCGAGCAAGCGGTGGATGAGTTCTGTCATGAAAACGAACTGGCTTTTTCTGTCAGCCACGTTGATGGACGCAGGGCCTATCGACTGCGCGATAGAAATATCCGATTGGTCGTTGACGACTTTTTCAGCTTCGCTGAAACCTTCGATGGTGACAGGTTCGACAGCCTGTATGACCGTGCAGCGCTGGTCGCACTTCCGGCGGAAATGCGCAAAGACTACGTAACGGCCTGCCGCCATTTGCTTTGTGCACGGCCTGCCGGCTTGCTGATAACACTCGAATATGAGCAGAGCTTGATGCAGGGGCCGCCATTCAGCGTCCCCGCCGCTGAAGTTCAGCGATTGTGGCAGAGTGCCCTGGCCTGTGTGGACCGCAGCGATGTACTGGAGGACCTGCCCAAAGCCAAGGTAGCCGGCGTTCCAAAACTTGAAGAATATACCTGGGTTTTGCAGCTGCAGGAGGCAGTGTAACGCCGGAAGCGGTTACCTACATGGATGTAGGTAAGGGGCGTGAGCAGGAGCGGAAGCTTTGCAGTGGGTAGCGAGTCACGTTTATGCATGAAACCGTGTTTCATGCCATCATAATCACCCGACCCGCCAGCGGTTAGCTGGTCTCAATTACAAGACCTATACCAGGGAGTTTGCCATGCTGGGATTGATGCAGGACTGGCCATTGCTCGTGCACAAGATGCTCGACCATGGGGCATTCAATCACGCCGAGCGGGAAATGGTCACCCGTTCGGTGGAAGGCCCCATCCGGCGCTGTACCCTGGCGGAATTGCGCAGCCGTTCGCTGCGGGTGGCGAGAGCGCTGGAACGGGAAGGGGTAGTGCTGGGCGATCGAATCGCCACCATGGCCTGGAACACCGAGCGCCACGTCGAGGTGTGGTTCGGCATCATGGGACTGGGCGCCATTTGCCACACGTTGAACCCGCGGCTGTTTGCCGAACAGCTGGTATACATCATCAATCACGCCGAAGACCAGATCGTTTTTGTCGACCTGACCTTTGTGCCACTGTTGCAGGCGCTTGCCGGCCGCTTGCCCACGGTGCGCAAATACATCGTGCTCAGCGATCGCGAACACATGCCGGAAACCTCACTGAGCAATGCCGTGGCCTATGAGGATTGGCTGCATGCCGTGGACGCCGATTTCAGCTGGAAATCCTTCGATGAGAATACCGCGGCGGCGCTGTGCTACACCTCCGGCACTACCGGCCACCCGAAAGGCGTGTTGTATTCACACCGATCCAATGTGCTGCACGGCATGCTGGTGAACCAACCGGACGTGTTTGGCCTGAGTTCGAGCGATGTCGTCCTGGCCATTGTGCCGATGTTTCACGCCAATGCCTGGGGGCTTACTTATGCTGCGCCCGCGGCCGGCGCGAAGCTGATCTTGCCGGGCGCCGCCATGGATGGCGCCAGCATTTATGAATTGTTGGAAACCGAACAGGTTTCCTCTACTGCGGCGGTGCCCACGGTCTGGATGGGGTTGCTGCAGTACCTGGAGCAGACCGGGAAGAAATTGCCTTACCTCAACAAGGTCGTCATCGGTGGGGCAGCCTGTCCGCCGATGATGATCCGCAAGTTTGAACTGGATTACGGCGTCGAAGTAATCCACGGCTGGGGCATGACCGAGATGTCGCCGGTGGGCACGACCGGAAAGATGAAATACGCCACCGCCAGCCTCGATACCGAGGTGAAACTGAAATTGAAGGAAAAACAGGGACGCACGCCCTTCCTGGTGGAGATGAGAATCGTCGACGACGATCACCATGAACTGCCGCACGATGGCAAGGCTTTCGGCCACCTGCTGGTGCGCGGTCCCGCAGTCGCACGCGGCTATTTCAAGATCGAGAAAGAAGTCCTTGATGCCGATGGCTGGTTCGATACCGGCGATATCGCCACCATCGATACGCTGGGATTCATGCAGATCACCGACCGTGACAAGGACGTGATCAAATCCGGCGGCGAATGGATTTCTTCCATCGAAGTGGAAAACGTAGCGGTAGGATGCCCGGGCGTGGCCGAGGCCGCGGTGATCGGCCTGCCTCACCCCAAGTGGAGCGAGCGGCCAATGCTGGTTGTGGTGCGCGAGCCAGGCTCCGATGCCGGCAAGGAAGCCGTACTGGCTTACCTGGACGGCAAGATCGCCAGGTGGTGGATGCCGGATGACGTGGTGTTTGTTGACACAATCCCGCACACCGCCACCGGTAAAATTCAGAAAACGGAGCTGCGCAAGCAGTTCGCCGGACACCCTTGGCCGGAATCATGATGCAGGCATCGGCTTTTTCACTGGCGGAGACGGTTGAGGCGGTGGTGCAGGAACACGCCGGCGCGATTGGTGCACTGCTGCCGGTGCTGCACAGCCTGCAGCAGCGCCTGGGCTACATACCGTCGGAGGCCATTCCGCTGGTGGCCAAAGCGCTCAACTTGTCGCGTGCCGAAGTGCACGGCGTGATGCATTTCTATCACGATTTCCGCAGCGAGCCGGCCGGCGATCATGTCATCCAGCTGTGCCGCGCGGAAGCCTGCCAGGCGATGGGCGGCCGCGCACTGGAGGCGCACGTCAAGGCCCGGCTCGGAGTGGATTACGGCGCCACCACGGCCGATGGCCGTTTTACCCTGGAGCCGGTGTATTGCCTGGGCAATTGTGCCTGCACACCCTCGCTGCGCATCGATGACGCGATTCACGCCCGGGTCACGCCCAAACGATTCGACCAGCTGCTCGACGAGCTCCAGGAGTAGGGCGCATGAGCATCAGGATATTCGTGCCGATGGATACCACCGCAGCGGCGCTGGGGGCGGATGCGGTGGCGCAGGCGATCACGGCGGCCGCGGCGCAGCGTGGCATCGATATCAGCCTGATCCGTAATGGTTCGCGCGGGGCCTTCTGGCTGGAGCCGCTGGTGGAAGTCGAGAGCGCTGGTGCGCGTTTGGCTTATGGTCCGGTGACGGTGGCGGATGTGCCGCGATTGTTTGCTGCCGGATTTCCCGGTGAGTGCAGCGATGCCCTGGCGCTGGGCCCAACGCAGGACATTCCCTGGCTGCAACGCCAGCAGCGCCTGACGTTTGCGCGCGCCGGGCTGACGGATCCGCTGTCGATTGAGGAGTATCGCGCACTGGGCGGATTCGCCGGGCTGGAACATGCGCTGGCGCTGTCACCACAAGCGATCATTGACGCGGTCAGGGAATCGGGCCTGCGGGGCCGCGGCGGGGCGGCGTTTCCGACCGGCATCAAGTGGCAGACCGTACACGATACGCCGGCGCAACAGAAATACATCGTGTGCAATGCCGACGAAGGCGATTCCGGCACGTTTGCCGACCGTTTGTTGATGGAGGCCGACCCCTACCAGTTGATCGAGGGCATGGTCATTGCCGGCCTGGCGGTGGGCGCCAGCGAAGGTTATATCTACCTGCGCTCGGAATATCCGGCGGCGAAAACCCTGTTGCAGCAAGCGCTGCAGCAAGCCGGGCAGGCGCATTGGCTGGGCGCCGACATCCAGGGTTCGGGCCAGGCGTTCCGGCTGCAGCTGAGAATCGGCGCCGGGGCCTATATCTGCGGTGAGGAAACCGCCTTGCTGGACAGTCTGGAAGGCAAGCGCGGGCTGGTGCGGTACAAGCCGCCGGTGCCGGCGATCCGGGGTTTGCTGGGCCAGCCGACGGTGATCAACAATGTGCTGTCTTTTGCGGCGGTAACGACGGTGTTGGCGCGGGGTGCTGATTACTACCGTGCTTTTGGCAGCGGTCGCTCGCGCGGCACGCTGACGGTACAATTGGCGGGCAATATACGGCGTGGTGGTTTGGTGGAACTGCCGTTTGGTCATACACTGCGCGAACTGGTGGAGGATTTTGGCGGTGGCAGCGCCAGCGGCCGGCCGTTGCGGGCGCTCCAGGTCGGGGGTCCGCTGGGCACTTACCTGCCGGCAGCGCAGTGGGATGTGGCGCTGGATTACGAGGCGCTGGCGGATATTGGCGGCCTGCTGGGGCACGGCGGTATCGTGGCGTTTGATGATAGCGTGGACCTGGCGCAACAGGCGCGTTTTGCCATGGAGTTTTGTGCGCTGGAATCCTGTGGCAAATGCACGCCGTGCCGGGTGGGTTCGGTGCGCGGGGTGGAAGTGATCGAGCGCATCATCGCCAATGAGCAGCGTGCGGACAATCTTAAACTGCTGCAGGAGTTGTGTGACACGATGGTTGACGGTTCGCTGTGCGCCATGGGCGGGCTGACGCCGTATCCGGTGCGCAGCGCGCTACAGCACTTTGCCGCCGATTTTGAACGTTAAAAAATGACCTGGCAGAATCGCGAAATGATTCTGGAATACAGCGGAGCTTGCAGATAATGCCAGACGCCTGTAAGTGTGCATGACGACACGTCTGGAGACTGACATGACCACTGTGACCGAGATTGCCAAAGACGTATTCAGGATTTGTACTCTGATTCCGGAGATCAACCTGCAATTCAATCAATTCCTGGTGCGTGATGAGGAGCCGTTGCTCTACCACACCGGCATGCGCGCGCTGTTTCCACAAGTGCGCGATGCTGTTGCCAGCTCTGATCGATCCTGCCGATCTGCGCTGGATTGGCTTCAGTCATTGCGAGCCGGACGAGTGTGGTTCGCTGAATGACTGGTTGGAACTTGCCCCATCTGCCCAGGCGCTTACCAGCGAAGTGGGCGCTCTGGTGTTTATCGGAGATTTCGCATCGCGGGCGCCGCGCGCACTGGTTGATGATGAAGTCTTCTCTACCGGCGCTCACAGCTTCCGCTTTCGCCATACGCCGCACTTTCCCCATGGCTGGGACGCCGGTATGCTGTTCGATGAAACCAGCGGCGTTTTATTCTGCTCGGATCTGTTCCATCAATTGGGCGATGTGGAGGCCATGACCGGGTCCAGTGTCATCGAGCGCTTCCGCGCTACGCTGCTGAAGTACCAGCAGGGCCCAATGGCAAACTACATGCCCTACACCCCGCACACGGAGAAATATGTTTCCGCGCTGGTGCAGCTGAAGCCATCGGCATGCGCCGCGATGCACGGCTCGACCTACCTTGGTGATGGCGCCAAAGCGCTGCTGGAACTGCACGTGGTGATGCAGGAAGTGTTCGGCCCAAGGTGACACAAGTCGGCAGCCATTATCCTGATAACTTTTGATGCGCACAATCAATGAAGGCAATCTGGTGCAAAGCTTGTTGCCATAGGATTCAAATAACAGGAGAACCTCATGAAAACCAGAGCTGCCGTTGCCTTCGAAGCCGGCAAACCATTGGAAGTTGTCGACGTTGAACTGGAAGGACCCCGTGCCGGGGAAGTTCTGGTCGAGTTAAAGGCTACCGGCGTGTGCCATACCGATGCCTTCACCCTGTCGGGGGATGATCCCGAGGGGGCGTTCCCCGCTATTCTGGGTCATGAAGGGGCCGGGGTGGTGGTGGAAGTTGGCGCGGGTGTTAAATCCGTAAAGCCGGGGGATCACGTGATTCCACTTTATACGCCCGAATGTCGTGAGTGCGAATTTTGTCTTAACCCCAAAACCAACCTCTGCCAATCGATACGGGAAACCCAGGGCAGGGGTGTCATGCCCAACGGCACCAGCCGGTTTTCACTCGATGGCAAACCTATTCTGCATTACATGGGCTGCTCCACTTTTTCCAACTTCACCGTGCTGCCGGAAATTTCACTGGCAAAAATTCGTCAGGACGCTCCGTTCGACAAGGTCTGCTATATCGGCTGTGGCGTCACCACGGGTGTCGGTGCCGTGGTGTACAAGGCCAAGGTGGAGCCGGGCTCCCGGGTGGTGGTGTTTGGTTTGGGCGGCATTGGGCTCAATGTCATACAGGGTGCGCGCATGGTCGGTGCCCGGCAGATTATCGGCGTTGACCTCAATCCTTCCAAAGTTCCGCTGGCGAAAAAGTTCGGCATGACGGATTTTATCAACCCCGCCGAAGTGGGAAATGTCGTACAGGCGATTCTCGACCTGACACATGGTGGCGCCGATTACACGTTCGAATGCATTGGCAATGTCAATGTGATGCGCCAGGCGCTGGAGAGTTGTCACAAAGGCTGGGGCGAGTCGTACATCATTGGCGTGGCCGGCGCCGGGCAGGAAATTGCCACGCGGCCTTTTCAGCTGGTGACCGGGCGCTCCTGGCACGGTGTCGCGTTTGGCGGCGCCCGCGGCCGCACCGACGTGCCCACCATTGTCGACTGGTACATGGAAGGCAAAATCAATATTGATGATCTGATCACCCACACCATGCCACTGGACGAAATCAACACGGCATTTGATTTGATGCACTCCGGCGAGAGCATCCGCTCGGTGGTGCTGTATTCTTAGGAACACTCTGAATGAATCAGTGTTTTCTTACAACTGAATTTTTGAGAAGATGACGGATATGGACGCTCTGCGCACATTTCACCCGGCGAAGGATTTCGGTACACCACGGCCCATTGCGCTGGGACAGCTGGTCAAACTGACCATCGATGGTCAGGAGGTCAGTGTGCAGCAGGGTACCTCGCTGCTGCGGGCCGCTGCCGAGGCCGGAATCAAGGTGCCGAAACTGTGCGCCACCGACAGCCTCGACCCGTTTGGTTCCTGCCGTGTGTGCCTGGTCGAGGTCGAGGGGCGTAAGGGTTATCCGGCGTCCTGCACCACGCCGGTGGAAGCGGGTATGGTGGTGCGCACCCAATCCGAGCGGCTGCAGGCTATCCGCCGCAATGTCGTCGAACTCTACGTTTCCGATCACCCGCTGGACTGCGTGGGCTGCGCCGCCAATGGCGACTGTGAACTGCAGGATACCGCCGAGGCGCTGGGTGTCACGCAGTCGCGCTACGGTATTGCCGGGGTCAATCATCTGGCTGCAAGCAAGGACGAGTCCAACCCTTATTTCACCTTTGATCCGTCGCAGTGCATCGTGTGTTACCGCTGCGTGCGCGCCTGCGACGACATCCAGGGCACGTTTGCGCTGACCGTGGACGGTCGCGGTTTTGCCTCGAAGATCAGCGCCGGGCAAATGGAAAGCTTCATGGATTCCGAGTGCGTGTCCTGCGGCGCCTGCGTCAATGCCTGCCCCACGGTGGCCTTGAGCGAGAATTCGGTGATCCAGCTGGGCCTGCCGCAGCGCAGCGTCACTACCACGTGTGCCTACTGCGGCGTCGGCTGCTCGTTCAATGCCGAATTGAAGGGCGATACGGTGGTGCGCATGACGCCCAACAAGGACGGCCAGGCCAACGAAGGCCATGCCTGCATCAAGGGCCGTTTCGCCTTCGGCTATGCCACGCACAAGGATCGCATCACCACGCCGATGATCCGTGAGAACATCAACGATCCATGGCGCGAAGTCAGCTGGCAAGAAGCCATCCGCCATGCCGCGGACCGCCTGCGCGCGCTGCAGCAGAAATACGGACGGGACAGCATTGGCGGCATCACCTCCTCACGCTGCACCAACGAAGAAACCTACCTGGTGCAGAAACTGGTGCGGGCGGCATTTGGCAACAACAATGTCGATACCTGTGCGCGCGTCTGTCACTCACCGACGGGTTACGGCCTCAAGACCACGCTGGGCGAGTCAGCCGGCACCCAGGCTTTCAACTCGGTCGCCCAGGCTGATGTGATTCTGCTGATGGGGGCCAATCCCACCGACGCGCACCCGGTGTTTGCTTCGCGCCTGAAACGCCGTTTGCGCCAGGGGGCCAAGCTGATCGTCGCCGACCCGCGGCGCATCGAGCTGGTATCCGACCCACACGTCAAGGCCGATTATCACCTCGCCCTGCTGCCCGGCAGCAATGTGGCGTTCATCAACGCCATGGCTCATGTGGTGGTCAGCGAGGGCCTTGAGGCGAAAGACTTCATTGCCGAACGTTGCGAGCACGAGGCCTATCAGCGGTGGCGCCAGTTCATCAGCCGCGAGGAAAATTCACCCGAGGTGACCGAACGTGTCACCGGTATCCCGGCTTCCGCGTTACGCGCCGCCGCCCGCCTGTTCGCCGCCGGACCGAATTCCGCCATCTACTATGGCCTGGGCGTGTCCGAGCACAGCCAGGGTTCGACCACGGTCATGGGCATCGCCAACCTCGCCATGCTGACGGGTAACCTCGGTCGTGAAGGCGTCGGGGTAAACCCGCTGCGTGGGCAGAACAACGTACAGGGTTCCTGTGACATGGGATCGTTTCCGCACGAATTCCCCGGCTACCGGCATGTTTCCGATCCCGCGGTGCGCGCGCTGTTCGAAAACGAGTGGCAGGTGTCATTAAAGTCCGAACCCGGACTGCGTATCCCCAACATGTTCGACGCTTCGATCAGCGGCCGTTTCAAAGGCCTGTATTGCCAGGGCGAAGATGTGGCCCAGTCGGATCCGAACACCCAGCATGTGGAAAACGCGTTGCGATCGCTGGAATGTCTGATCGTGCAGGATCTTTTCCTCAACGAGACCGCGCGTTTTGCGCACGTGTTCCTGCCGGGTTCGTCTTTCCTGGAGAAGAATGGCACTTTCACCAATGCGGAACGGCGCATTTCGCCGGTGCGTAAAGCCATCGAGCCTTTGGCCGTCTATGAGGACTGGCAGGTGACCCAATTGCTCAGCAATGCTTTGGGCTACCCGATGGACTACAGCCATCCGTCCGAGATCATGGATGAAATCGCCCGCCTGACACCGACTTTTGCCGGGGTCAGCTACGAAAAGCTGGATCGCCTGGGCAGCATCCAGTGGCCGTGTAACGACGCAGCGCCGCAAGGCACACCCACCATGCACGTCAACCAGATGGTGCGCGGCAAGGGCTATTTCGCCATCACCGGTTTCGTGCCGACGGATGAACGCAGCACGCGCCAGTATCCGCTGCTGCTGACCACCGGCCGCATCCTGTCGCAATACAACGTGGGCGCGCAAACCCGGCGCACGGCCAATTCAGAGTTTTACCGCGAGGACGTGCTGGAAATCCATCCTTTCGATGCGCAAGACCGGGGCATCAGCGAAGGCGACTGGTGTGGTATCAGCAGCCGGGCAGGCGATACCGTACTGCGCGCCATGCTGACCGACCGCGTGCAGCCGGGAGTGGTTTACACTACGTTTCATTTTCCGTTCAGCGGCGCCAACGTGATCACCACGGATAATTCCGACTGGGCGACCAATTGCCCCGAGTACAAGGTTACAGCCGTGCAGGTGACGCGTGTGACCGGGCCGTCCCGCTGGCAGCGTGAATACCGCGCCTTTGCCGGCAAACAACAGGATTTGCTGGAACAAGCCAGGACCTGAATGCAACAGATCAAGAGTGCCTTTTAGTTCATGACTACATCCCGCGTCGTCACCGTGCGCCATTGGCAGCCGGACCAGACCCGTGCGGCTGACGACCATGTTGCTGTCGAAGTGCCGGTAGCGCTGACCTACAACCGGCTGTCCCACGTGGTCATGATGGCTACACCAGCCGATCTCGAGGATTTTGCCCTGGGTTTCAGTGTCACCGAGGGCATTATTGGCGGCAAGGACGATCTGCTGGCCGTCCGGGTCCTGCCACGGGATGGCGGCATCGAAGTGGCCATGACCATTACCGAACCCTGGTTCGACCGATTGACCACCCAACGGCGCAACCTGACCGGCCGCACCGGATGCGGACTGTGCGGCGCTGAGCGCATCGAACAGGCTTTGCGTTATCCGGCTGCCGTGGGTGACTCGGTGCGCGTCAGTCATGCGGCGGTGCAGAGCGCATTGGCCGGCATGCCGGCCCGGCAGCCGCTGCAGTCCGTCACCGGGGCCACCCACGGTGCCGCCTGGTGCAGTCTGGATGGCGCCATCCTTTGCCTGCGCGAAGATGTGGGCCGGCACAATGCGCTGGACAAGCTGATCGGCGCGCTGACGCGCGAGAATTTTGATCCACGGCAGGGTTTCGTGCTGGTTTCCAGCCGTGCCAGCTACGAGATGGTCTACAAGGCCGCCGTGGCGGGCATGGAAGTGATCGTGGCGGTCTCGGCGCCGACCACGCTGGCGATCGAATTTGCCCAGCGCTGCGGCGTGACGCTGGTGGGATTCGCCCGCCCGGGCCGGCACAATACGTATACTTTCGAGCAAAGAATCAAGCAAGAGACAACACATGACGGAGATTGAGCAACTGATAAAGATGGCCAACCAGATCGCGGCCAACTTCAGTTTTCATGAAGACGGGGTAGCGCGCCTGGCAGATCACCTGCAGCGTTTCTGGGCGCCGGTCATGAGAAAGCAACTGTGTGAGTATGCCGCCGCCAATGATGGCGCCGGCCTGCATAAGGCGGTATTGCAAGCCCTGCAGCATTTACCGGCGGATTAGCAACCACGCCATGGTGAACCTCACAGTCCTGCCTGCTGGTGTCATTTTGGCCGGTGGGCGTTCCAGCCGCATGGCCGGGCAAAGCAAGGCTATGCTCGACTTGAACGGTTCGCCATTGCTGCAGCATGTTATCCAGCGGATGCTGCCACAAGTATCCTCGTTGCTGCTTTCCGTGGAGCGGGAAAACGAACAGCTGCGAACCTTTGGCTTGCCACAGGTTGCAGATATCCGGCAGGGCAGCCAGGGTCCCCTCGGCGGCCTGCTGGCAGCCATGGAGGCCTTGCCGCAAGGCAGCGACTACCTGTTGCTGGTGCCCTGTGATGCACCTTTCCTGCCCCTGGACCTGGGTCAGCGGCTGGCGCAAGGGCTCGCGCTCCATGACCGGGCAGGCTGCATGGTGCGGTACGAGAACGAGTTACAGCCCACGTTTTCGCTCTGGCACCGGCGCTTGCTGCCGGATTTGCGTCACGCGGTGCTGGATGACGGTCTGGCCGGTTTTAAACAATTCCTCGACCGGGCTTGCCTGGCCATACTGGACTGGGAATCGGCCCAGGTCTCGCCGTTTTTCAACATCAATACGCCGGCGGACCTCGCACGGGCAAGCTTACTGCTGGAGTCTGGCTTGCGTGCAGGGCCGGGCGTACCCACATGATCGATATCCTTGATAAAATCGCCAGCACAACGGGAGATGCACATGCCGGGCATTGCAGAATTCAAGCCTTTGAATATCGCTATCCTGACTTTGTCGGATACGCGCACGGCGGAAAATGACACTTCCGGTGATGCCTTGCAGGAAATGTTGCTCGAAGCGGGACACCGGCTGGCAGCGCGGGAACTGTGCAAGGACAACGTTTATGTCATGCGGGCGGTCGTTGCGCGCTGGATTGCCGACCCGGATATTCACGCCGTCCTCACCACCGGGGGTACGGGTCTCACCCATCGGGACTCCACGCCCGAAGCGCTGCTGCCCCTGTTCGACCAGGTCATCGAGGGTTTCGGTGAATTGTTCCGGCAAGTCTCTTTTGACGAGATCGGATCATCCACGGTGCAATCGCGCTGTTGTGCCGGTCTGGCCAACAAGACCCTGGTATTTTGCCTGCCAGGTTCCACCGGTGCCTGCCGCACGGGCTGGAACCGCATCCTAAGGGAGCAACTGGATTCGCGGCACCGGCCGTGTAATTTTGTCGGATTGACCGCACTGGGCAGCGGGCAACACTAAATGGAACAAACACCATGCTGACCGTCCAGGAAGCCATTGCCCGGCTGTTGGAAGCTGTTCCGGTTTGCCCTGCCAGCGAAGAAATCAGGCTGATCGACGGAAGGGGCCGGGTGCTGGCAACGGAGGTGCGGGCACTGATCGACGTGCCCCCGGCGGATAACAGCGCCATGGACGGCTACGCGATTCGCTATTCAGAGTGCACGGACCCGCAGCGCGAAATTCCGCTCAGCCAGCGTATTGCGGCGGGGCATCCGCCGCAGCCCCTGACACCCGGCACCGCTGCGCGGATCTTTACCGGCGCGGAAATTCCGCCGGGGGCCGATACCGTGGTGATGCAGGAACATTGCACGGCACATGCAACTGCCGTATCGATTCTGCAATTGCCAGAACCTGGCGCCAACATCCGCCCCCGTGGTCA
>CAVPUV010000075.1:0-6771 GCA_963708905.1 uncultured Gammaproteobacteria bacterium
TGATTGCTATGAACCCGGATAGTCCATTAGGAGACACGCCCTCGCTCGATCTTTGCATCCACAAGGAATTTTCTTCAGTCGGCAATACAGCCCGGTATTGCGCTCCCTCAGAAAATTCCTTGTGAATCCAAATCTCTTCGCGATCATCGCGCCTCCTAATGGACTTTCCGGGTTGAATTTCCGCACGGTTTTACCGGAGCCAGTATAGCCCGAGAGCAATTGTGGCACTATTTGCGCGGGTAATAAGTAAAAACCAGAGACGAATGTTGTCCTATCGATGATGATCTCAAGCCTTTATGCGCCACGCCTCGGCCCGGCGCAACGATGCATCTGTGCAGTGTTGTTTTGTTACTGCTGCTGTCCCCGGCTTATGCCAGCGAACTGGCGGCGCCTGCCATTGCGTCCCGGACCCTCAATGACGGCCAGCTGATATTGCAGGACGTTCCGCCCATTCCGGGCGATCTGGTCAGTCGTCTGAACCAGTATCAGAACGTCCGTTCGGCCGCCTTCCTGGACTGGGCCGGGGATGGGCACGGGCTGTATATCATGACCCGGTTCGGCCTGATCGACCAGATTCACCGGGTGGACTTCCCGGGCGGAGCCAGGCAGCAACTGACTTTTTTCGCAGAAACCATCGGCGAGGTGGTGCGGCAACCGCAAGGCTCCAGTCTGGCCCTGACCATGGACCAGGGTGGCAGCGAATTCAGCCAGATCTTCCTGCTGGATCCGGCGTCCGCCGCGGTCAGCATGGTCACTGATGGCTCGTCCCGCAACGCCCAACTGGTTTGGGACAAGAGCGGCTCGCGCCTGGCCTACCAATCGACCCGCCACAATAGCCAAAAGAACGATATCTGGTTGCTGGACATCCATCATCCCGCCGCTGCTGCGGCCGTATTGGAGGCGCCCGATGACAGCTGGTGGGAACCGGTGGACTTTACCGATGACGGAAAATCCCTGTTGCTGCAACAATTTGTCGGGGCCAACGATTCGCGCATCCACCTGCTGGATCTGGCCAGCGGAGAACGGCGTCCATTGATGGGTGACCAGAACGCGCCTTCGGCCAATCGCGCGGTTGTTTTTGACCGCAAGAGCGAAGGCTTCTATGCCATCACCAACGCCCGCGGTCTGGGCGCGGAACTGGCCTGGCAGTCACTGCAGGCGGGCGCACAGACCGAATTCATCTCGTCCTCGATTTCGTGGGACGTGACGGAATTTGCCCTCAGCCCGGATGGCCGGCGCGGCGCTTTCACCACCAATGAAGGCGGTTTCAACCGCCTGTACCTGCTCAACACCCGCAGCAGGCGCTTCTGGCTGGTCAATAACATGCCGCTGGGACTGATCTACAATTTGCGTTTTCACCCGGACAACCGCCAGCTGGCCATGACCCTGGCCACCGCGCAAACGCCCAGCGATGTCTTTGTCATGCAACTGGGCCGCTCGCCACAAAGCGTCAAGTCCTTGCAGCGCTGGACCTTCAGCGAGGTGGGCGGTCTGAACACTGAAGACTTTATCGCACCGCAGCTGGTGCATTATCCGACCTTTGACCAACACCAGGGCAAACCCCGGGAAATACCGGCATTTTACTATCGGCCCAGGGGCGATGGCCCGTTTCCGGTGATCATTTACATCCATGGCGGTCCAGAAAGCCAGTACCAACCCTCTTTTTCCAGTACCTTTCAGATGTGGCTGGTCGAACTGGGCGCTGCCGTGATCGCCCCCAATGTGCGCGGTTCACTGGGTTACGGTATCGAATACCTGTCACTGGATGATGGCATCCTGCGCGAAGACTCGGTGAAGGACATAGGCGCCCTGCTGGACTGGATCGCCACTCGTCCCGAACTCGATGCGAAACATGTTGCCGTGTACGGCGGCAGCTACGGTGGCTACATGGTTCTGGCCTCGGCGGTGCATTACAGTGATCGCCTGAAAGCTGCAGTGGATGTTGTTGGCATCAGTGATTTTGTCACTTTCCTGGAGAATACGCAGGATTACCGGCGCGATCTGCGGCGCGGGGAGTACGGCGACGAACGCGACCCGGCCATGCGGGTATTCCTGCAATCCATCAGCCCGCTGAACCAGGTGGACAGGATCAGGATTCCGCTGCTGGTGGTGCAGGGACAGAACGACCCGCGCGTACCGGTGAGTGAAGCGGAGCAGATCGTCACGGCACTGCGTCAGCGCGGTAACCCGGTCTGGTATATCAATGCCCTGAACGAGGGCCACGGCTACCAGCGCAAGGAAAACAGTGACGTGTACGAACAGGCTGCCATGATGTTTCTGCAGCGGTATCTGGTGGAGTAAGCTGGGAATATGGAAAAACTGAGTGCCATCTGGAATTACACCCTGCTCACCCTGAGCAACGGCAATGAAATCACTTTCGGCCAGGCCTTCTCCGCGCTCCTGTTTATTGCGCTCGCGCTCATTCTCGGTCGCCACTTGACCCGCCTGCTTTCCCGCCAGTTGCAACGCAGCCAGGTGGATCCCAACGCGATCCAGACCATCGTGCGCCTGTTCTACTGGGTATTTTTTGTCCTGGTGTTCATCACCGCGATGGGGATGTTGCAAATCCCGATCACGCACCTGGCATTTATCAGCGGTGCGGTAGCCATTGGCGTGGGTTTCGGTGCACAGAATATCATCAACAACCTGATCAGCAGCTGGATACTGATGTCGGAAAAGCCGGTGCGCATCGGTGATTTCATCGAGATCGACCAGCACATGGGCGTGGTGGAGCGC
Organism: uncultured Gammaproteobacteria bacterium; assembly: GCA_963708905.1. Lineage (GTDB taxonomy): Bacteria > Pseudomonadota > Gammaproteobacteria > Xanthomonadales > SZUA-36 > SHZL01. The sequence goes on from CAVPUV010000075.1 coordinate 2,737, forward strand.
ATCGGCAACCGCTCGACACGCATCCGCCGCATCGACGGTGTTCACTTGCTGGTACCCAACAGCCAGATGCTGGAGCGTGTCGTCATCAACTGGACCCTGGTGGATCGGCGCTTCCGCTCCAGTGTGCGTGTCGGCGTGGCTTATGGCTCGCCGGTGGAACGCGTGGCGGAAATCATGCTCGCGGCCGGTAAGACGCAGAAAGAAGTACTGTCAGAGCCGCCGCCGGTAGTGATTTTCGAGGATTTTGGCGACAGTGCCCTGATCTTCGATTTGTATTTCTGGTGTGACATCGGTGCGGGTGGTGAATTGCGCATCATCCGCAGCGGTATTCGTTTCACCATCGAGCGCCTGTTCAATGAAAATGGCATTGTCATTGCGTTCCCGCAAAGGGATATCCATTTCGATGCCTCGAAACCCCTGGAGATTCATCTGCAGAATGGCCAGGCTGCGGCCGGGGCAGCGGGAGAAAACATGAAATGAATACGAGTGCCGATGTGCCTGAACACGGTCTGATTTGTGCCTATGATCTGGACCGGCAAGGGGGTGGAGTAGCACTGAACTGGGCACAAATCAGCGGGCCCCGTGCAGCCAACTCCCTGCGTTGGATACACGTGGATTTCTCGCAACGCGAAGGCAGCGATTGGCTGCGCGAGCAAAGCGGCATCAGTGAGCCGGTTCTCGAAGCGATGCTGCAGGAAGACATCCGGCCGCGCAGCCTGCAAACCAGCAATGGGATACTGGCGGTGCTGCGGGGTGTCAACCTGAATGCCGGATCGGATGCCGAGGACATGGTTTCCGTCCGCGTCTGGCTGGAAAAAGACCGCATCATCAGCGCCCGGCGCCGGCGGGTGATGTCGATACAGCAAATCCAGGAGGATCTGCGCGCCGGAAGTGGGCCTGTCAGCCCGGGCGATTTCCTCGCCCGCCTCATTGACAACCTCGGTGACCGTATTGCCGATGTGATCGAAAACATCGATGAGACCATCGAAGTGGCTGAAGCCAATCAGGTAAGCAGTCGCCTGCAATGCTACCGTGGAGAATTGGGTAATCTGCGGCGCAAGACCGCCCACATCCGCCGCTACCTCTCGCCGCAGCGCGAAGCCCTGGACCGTTTGTCGCGTATGCAGAGCGAGATTCTGTTACCCGCCGAGCTGTCCTGCTATCTGGAAGAAACCAACCGCCTGACCTTGTTCATCGAGGAACTGGACCTGTCCCGTGAACGCGCCATGGTGGCCCAGGAGGAAATGCTCAGCAGCCTGGCGCATGAGCAGAATTCCAAGATTTACCTGCTGTCGATGGTCGCGGCGATTTTCCTGCCGCTGTCCTTTCTCACCGGTTTGATGGGCATGAACGTGGCCGGATTGCCCGGCACCGAGGACCCCTGGTCTTTCACCATACTGGTCGTGCTGATGCTGGCGATCGGTAGCGGCATTCTGCTGTTGTTCCGCTGGAAAAAGTGGATGTGATTAGTGTCTGTCCATAAACGGGCATCCCAGCCCGTTATGGAATCGCGAAGCAAAAGCGTGGTTTTGCTTCGCTCTCATTTTCAATGACTAACGTCATTGAAAATGGCGGCACTTCCATGTGCCGCTTAGCGTGCATCCATTTCCGGATGGCCCCAATCAAAACATGGATGAATCGTCGATGTCTTCCATATCGGCAACGCTGCGGGTCCGGATAAAATCACCGGTGACCATCTGGTCATAGGCCAGTCCCGGTCCTACCATCGGATACACTCCGGCGTCCGGATCGATGATGACCTCGAGAAAGGCCGGGCCGGGAAATTCCAGCCATTCCCTGATAGCCGTTTTTATCTCATCTTTACGCTCAAGGCGCCGCGCGAACTCGAACCCATCCGCTTGCGCCGCCTTGACAAAATCTTTCTTGCGCAGTGACTTGTCGCTGGCGGACAGGCGGCCCTTGTAATACAACTTCTGCCACTGCTTGACCATGCCATCGCCAAAATTGTTCAGTACTGCCACCTTGACCGGCAAGTCATAGGTCGTGGCGGTTTCCAGTTCACCCAGGTTCATGCGTATGCTGGCATCTCCGTCTATGTCGATGACCAGTAAATCCGGACGGGCAAACTGTGCCCCGATCGCGGCCGGCAGCCCAAAGCCCATCGTGCCCATGCTGCCCGAAGTCAGCCACAGGCGCGGCTGGTGGAAGTCAAAATACTGCGCCGCCCACATCTGGTGCTGACCGACTCCGGTTGCAATGATGGCCTTGCCCGCGGTGATTTCGTTGATGGCTTCGATCACGGCGTAGGGTTGAATCAGTGCGGAGTCACGATCGTAATTGAGCTTGTAAGTTTCCTTCAGCGCGCTGACTTCCGCGTGCCAGGCACTGAAATCGGGCCTGATCCGCTCGCGCTTGCCATGGTTCGTGAGAATTTTCAGGTCTTCATTCAAGTCACCGACGTGAGACCAGTTGACGGGTTTGACTTTGCCGATCTCCGACGGATCGATGTCAAACTGTGCAATGCGGCGGGCCCTGGGGGCAAATTTTTCCGGCACACCGGCGACCCGGTCATCGAAACGCGCTCCCACCGCGATCAGGAAATCGCAGTCATCGACCGCATAATTGGCGCTGGCGGTGCCATGCATGCCGAGCATGCGCAGCGAAAGTTCGGCCCTGGTATCGACCGCGCCAATGCCCATCAAAGTGGTGGTCACGGGGATGCCGAAAGTAGTGGCGAACTCACGCAATACCTTGGCCGCATTGCCATTGATCACCCCGCCGCCGGCATAGATCAAAGGCCGCTTACTGGCTTGCAGCATGTCAAAAAAAGCCTGACAGGCGGTTTCACCCAGGCGGTTATCCGCCACCGCCCGCATGCGCTGACGATACCCCCTGACCGGCAGCAAACCCTCGCCTCGGAATACGCCTGTCCAGTTCTGCACGTCTTTGGGCAGATCCAGCACCACCGGCCCGGGCCTGCCGCTGCGGGCGATCTCGAACGCGGTGCGCATCGTGGCCTCGAGTTTGGCCGGATCGGTAACCAGAAACGTGTGTTTGGCCACCGGTCCAAGGCAACTCAACACCGGCGCTTCCTGGAACGCATCCGTGCCGATCGCGTGGGTCGGCACCTGGCCGCAGATCACGACGATGGGTATGGAGTCAGCCATGCAGTCACGCACCGGGGTTACGGTGTTGGTCGCCCCCGGTCCGGAAGTCACCATGACCACGCCAATCTTGCCGCTGGCGCGCGCATACCCGGCCGCCATGAAGCCTGCGCCTTGCTCATTGGCCGGCACGATCAGCGGCATCGGTTCGGTGCCGCTGGCGGACCGATGCTCCCGGTTATAGCGGAAAACCGCGTCGTAGGTGGGCAGGATGGCGCCTCCACTGTAACCGAAAATGATGTCCACGCCCTCGTCGGCGAGCACCTGTACCACCATCTCGGCCCCGCTCATCTGCCGGCCCGCCAGGGGATGATTTGCTGCAACTGCTGCTTGTCTGTTTGGATGCATAACTGGGTATTGCCTGTACTTAGGGCCTGTTATGGATTCGCTACGCAAAAACGTGGTTTTGCTGCGCTCACATTTTCAATGACTTACGTCATCGAAAATGGCGGCACATCCGTGTGCCGCGTTGGCATGTGGCGTTTATGGACGAGCACTACATACCTGACTCCGAACTCTGTCAATCAGTGTCCGGTAATCAAAACCACATTGCAATAGCCCGGATTCTGCGCGACCATTGAAAACCCATCTGAACAGGGTTGGCAAAACTTCCCGAAATAAACCATGCGGCACATTGTATCCATACTATTGCAGAACGAAGCCGGCGCCCTGGCGCGTGTCGCGGCGATGTTTTCATCCCGCGGTTATAACATCGAATCCCTGAGTGTCGCCCCGACCGAACATGTCGAGTTATCCCGGCTGACGCTGGTCACCACAGGCTCCGACGACGTCATCAGGCAGATCAACAAGCAGATGGAAAAACTGGTCGACATCGTCAGCATCGCCGATATGACCATGGGTGCGCACATTGAGCGGGAACTGTTGCTGATGAAGGTGAAAGTCGCTGCCG
>CAVPUV010000076.1:0-48516 GCA_963708905.1 uncultured Gammaproteobacteria bacterium
CTGATGAGCTTCGGCCAGAATGCCATGAATCTCGTCGAGCGGCACGTTCCCGGTGAGTTTGATGGTCAGTGCCTGGCTGTGGCAGCGCATGGCGCCGATACGCACGCACAGGCCGTCAATCGGGATCGGCCTGGATTCGCGCCCGAGTATTTTGTTGGATTCGGCCTGGCCCTTCCATTCTTCCCTCGATTGACCATTATCGAGCTGCTTGTCGATCCATGGAATCAGTGAGCCGGCGAGTGGCACGCCGAAGTGCTGTCTGGGGAAGCTGTCCGAACGCAGGATATCGGCCACGGTCTGGTCGATATCGAGAATGGCCGACGCCGGATCGTCCAGTTTTGTTTTCACCGCGGCATGGATGACGCCCATCTGGCTGATCAGTTCGCGCATATTCTGCGCGCCGGCGCCGGAAGCCGCCTGGTAAGTCATCGACGTCATCCACTCGATGAGTCCGTGCTGGAACAAACCGCTCAGACTCATGAGCATGAGGCTCACCGTGCAGTTGCCGCCGATGTAGTTTTTCACGCCGCTATGGAGGCCATTGTTGATGACCTCGCGGTTGACTGGGTCGAGGATGATGATCGCGTCCTGATTCATCCGCAGCGTCGAGGCCGCGTCAATCCAGTAACCCTTCCAGCCGGCGGTGCGCAACTTCGGGAAAATTTCAGACGTATAGTCGCCACCCTGGCAGGTGATGACGACGTCCATTGTTTTCAGCTCATCGATGCTCCTGGCATCCTTGAGCGGCGGCACATCCTTGCCAGTCGCCGGCCCCTTGCCGCCGATGTCCGATGTGCTGAAGAACACCGGGTCGATAGCATCGAAATCCCGCTCTTCCCGCATGCGGCCCATGAGCACCGAGCCCACCATGCCACGCCAACCAACCAGGCCAACCTGCTTCATTTTCAGCTACCCCAATGATGATTGCTCGGTCTCGAGCGCAAGCCTGGCCGCCGAGAGTTCATTGCACTTGGCGGCGCTGACTACGGGATAGGACAGCTGCAACGCGGCGATCGCATCGACCACCGCGGCTGCCACCACCAGCCGCGTAAACCACTTGTTGTCCGCGGGAACCACAAACCAGGGCGCATGCTGCGAAGCCGTGTTGCGGATGGCTTCTTCGTAGGCTGTCTGGTACTCCGCCCAGTGCTGGCGCTCGGCCACGTCAGACGCCGAGAACTTCCAGTTTTTCTGCGGCTGATCCAGCCGCTCCATGAAACGGCGCTTTTGCTCGGCCTCTGAGACGTGGAGAAAGAACTTCAGCACCAGCACCCCGTTGTGGCTCAGGTAGCGCTCATAATGGTTGATGTCCGCGTAGCGCTCCTTCCAGACAGTTCCGGTCACCAGCGAAGGGTGCAGTTTCTGCCGCACCAGCAACTCCTGGTGCACCTTCACCACCAGCACTTCCTCGTAGTACGAGCGATTGAAGATACCGATCTGGCCGCGTCTCGGCAGATTGCGCGTATAACGCCACAGGTAATCGTGATCGAGTTCCTCGCTGGAGGGTTGTTTGAACGAGGCCACCTGGCAGCCCTGCGGATTGATCCCGGAGGTCACGTGCTTGATCGTGCTGTCTTTGCCGGCGGCGTCCATGGCCTGGAATACCAGCAGCACGGCCCAGTGATCCTGCGCGTACAGCATGGCCTGCTGCTCCGCCAGCCAGTCGACGCCGTGGGCGAGTATTTTCCTGGCCGCGGCCTTGTCTGCCGATTTGAGCTTGGCGGTGTCCCCGGGATTGAAATTCTTCAGCCTGAATTCATTGCCTCGAGTCACGCGGTAGGGCGCGATCAGTTTCTGCACACGTTGCAAATGGAGTTTCTTCAATGAGTTGCCGCGGACGCAGCCGGGCTGACATCAGTGTTGCTTGCGGGCCGTCTGCTCGCTTGCACAAAACAGCCATATTCCTTGATTTCTTCCAGGCGGCAACTCCAGCGTAATTCACCTTCATGCACCGTCATGTCAGGACAGCCGTCACACATGCTCATGCGCCCATCCGGCATCATGTCAATGGGTTGAATCACCGTGTAGGTTTGCAGGTGCACGCGATCGAATACTGACCAGGGACGTCTGATCAAAGTGGTCAGATAATGCTTCATAGTGCTGCGCACGTGCGCATCGATAAAGGAAAAAAGCAACATGGAGAGCCGTCCCATGCGATTCTGCCTGGGCGCCGTATAGCTCAGCCAGGTACCCTTGAAAAAGTGGTGGCCGAGCTGAACGCCTTCCATGAATTTTGCTCCCACGTAGCCAAAGCCGCGTTGCTTGCTGGCCAGCCGGGAAGCTAAAAGCCACTTGGTGGCGTTGGGGTCTTCCGTACCGCTCAGGTAGGCGCTGGGTTGAAATTGAGGATCCAATTCACGAATTTTGGCGACTACATGTTTTGCCTGCAAAATCGAATGGCCGCCCCATTCAGGTTTTTCGTAGGTATTGCCCAGCAGCACGGGGCGGCCATTGGCGTAGAAATCAAAGTCGCCGATGATATCCGGTGTCCTGAACAGGATAAATACCACGGTGTGGACGATATCGGGGTGTTGCTGGGCCCAGGCCACGGTATCCTTGACCTGGTCCAGTGTGTCAGCGCTCACGGTCTGGTTAAAGGAGCAGGATATGCCACCCACCTCGGCCAGCATATTGGCGAATTTGAGGCGCAGTGGATTGTGCTCTTTCTCGGTACTGGCCTTGGAATCGGCGCGCGTCTGGGTGGTGTCGATGTGAAAAGTAAAACCATAAACGCCCGCGTCTTTCAGTTTGCGCAGCAATTTCCTGCCCAGGGCCAGCCCATTGGTATTAAGGATGGGCTTCCAGCCGCCGGCCTTGACCATTTTCACAATTTCGACGATGTCAGGATGCACCAGGGGATCGCCCCCGGCGATGCTCATGCAGTCGCTTTTCCGTTTTTGTTTGAACACCGCCAGTTCGCTGGCAATCTGGCCGAGCGACTTGTGATTCTTCTTGTGGGGCCGGTAACAGCCCTCACATGCCAGATTGCAGTCGTCGGTCACTTCCAGCCAGGAAATGGCGTTGTCGGTCAATGACCAGGGTAAGCGGTAGTACTCTCTGGGAGTCAGTTCGGCAACGGCATTCATCATTCAGGCACTCTTGGTTGTGGCAGCCCTGGCTTGGCATATTCACGGCCAGGCAAATACACGCCGGCGATCGGTCAGGGAAATTTGCTGTATCTTAACCGAAACGGAGCACACATTCTGCAACAGCCAACAGGTTTATTCGGCCGTGGCCGGTCCATCTGCATGTGACATTGAGCCGCTTTTGCCGTCGCGCTGTGGAGGCCGTTCAGTGCGTCAGCGCACAGACCGCGCCCGGGGTTGTGGGCAGTATATGAACGTCAGCATACACTGTGTGCGTCTGTTCCATCGTTAGAGAGGATGATACTGATGAATTCAACAAAAATGGCTGCCCTGGTACTGATTGTGGCCGGCGCACTGGCGCTGGTATATGGTGGTTTCACTTATACCAAGGATACACACGACGCCGATATCGGCCCCATCCATATGTCCGTCGATGAAAAAGAGCACGTCAGCGTGCCGGTTTGGGCCGGCGTGGGCGCCCTGGTGCTGGGCGGTGTCCTGTTCCTGGTCGCAAACAAGCGTTAACCCGGTGTGGGTTGGCAGGTTCAGCCGGGATGAAACAGAGGCGCATATGCCTGCAGGCGATCGGTTTCCCTCTTCACCACGGCATAACACTCGCAGCACAGTTGTTCGAGTCGCGGCCGATCGAGCACGGTGATCTGTCCGCGCTGGTACGCGATGGCGCCGAGGTCCTGCAATTTGCCGGCGGACTCGGTCACGCCTTCGCGGCGCACCCCCAGCATGTTGGCGATCAATTCCTGGGTCATGACCAGGTGGTTGCCTGACAGGCGGTCCAGCGACAGCAACAGCCAGCGGCACAGTTGCTGGTCAATCGAATGATGCCGGTTGCAGACTGCCGTCTGGGCCATTTGGGTGATCAGTGCCTGGGTATAGCGCAGCATCAGCATGCGCATATCGGCATACGCATTGAACTCATTCCTGAGCCGTTGCGATGACAGCGAGAATGCAGATCCGGCGCTTTGAACGATGGCCCGGCTGGGGGTGCTTTCACCACCCATGAAGACCGCGATACCTATAAGACCCTCGTTGCCCACCACCGAAATTTCGGCTGACGCGCCGCTTTCCATCACGTAGAGCAGGGAGACGATGGAGTCGGTTGGGAAATAAACGTTGTGCAGTGCGTCACCGGATTCATACAGCACCTTGCCGAGCGGCAAGTCAACCCGCTTCATGTGAGGGAACAGGCGTTTCTGCGCGTCAGCCGGCAAGGCGGCAAGAAGATGATTGTGCAGTAGTGCGGGCGTCACGGGCATTGCTTTCTTCATACTCACCTGCCACCACGTGTGGAAAAGGTTTGATTCACGGAAATTGTGCGCGGTGCACAAATGCAGAATGGATGGTAGCACACATAGTGCCGGGTGATGCACCATGAGTTCGCCGGCGCACAGACGTGCGGAAGGCCGGTGATTGGTCTGTAGGGAAGGCATGCCGCGGGGTACCCCGCGGCATGGCAGGCTATCTATTGTTCACACGTTCCGACGTCAAAGGTGAAGGCCTGGGTGAAATCCGCTGTTTTTCCAAAAGCCGAGTATTGCGGTTTATAGCGCCATTGCCAGTCGGTGAGGTGCCCGGCGGGTATCGCTGTAGCTTTCTCGTAGCGGAATTCGCTCTCGCTGACCGTGAAGGTCATGGGCGTTAAAGCATCGTTACGCCACAACTCGACAATGTAACCACTGGCTTCCGGCGTATCCGGCCAGTTGAAAAGCCAACTGGCGGTGCCGCCGCAAAAATTCTCCAGCACGTCCTTGTTGCCCGGCGAAATTTCCACCAGGCGCTCAACATGACTTATCTGTGCCTGTTCACACGCCGGAACCATGTCTGGTGCGATGCGCTGGATGGGTACTACACCCTGGCGGGAGAGCGAGGGAATATCGTACTGCAGTTCTCCTGAATTACAGTCATCGAAACGTACGGTGGCGGTGCCATACTCGGTTTCCTGTGGCGCCGGGGTGGCGGAATTGAATACGCCACCGCCAACACGGTATAAAGTCATTTCGGCACTGTCACCCTGGAATTTGCCCAGCGCAGTCAACCAGCGATGTCCGGGTGCGCCGATCTGGGCAGGAACACCAGCGGGTGGAAGTTCGGTGTCGTAGGTAAACCACGACATATATACGCTTCCCAGGTGGGGGAATACGTTGAAGGTAAAGCCCTGACCACTGGTGGCCGGATTGTACCAGGCATCATTGAGGCCCGGATTGACAGTTAATGCAGAGGTGACGCTGTTTTCTGCCGCATTCGCCGGCACCGCTGCTGTGTCCGTCTGGGTTTTGACGACACCGACTATATCCTCACAGGCGCTCAAGTTGTCTGTTGTTACGCGGGTTATCGGGATTGTGCCCTGTTCACCCACCGATGGCAGGTCAAATTCTATTTGACCGTGGTTGCAATCACTGAAGCTTACCGTCATCGAGCCGTAAAGACTTTCCGTGGGCGCGGGCAGGGCCTGATCAAATACACCCCCCTGGTTCAGGAAGATATCCAGTTTCGCCACGCCTCGTTCATAAGTGCCCAACGCGGTAAGCCAGCGATGACCGGGTTCTCCCAATGCAAACGGCACACCGCTGTCTGGCCGCTCGAGGTCGTAAGTAAACCAGGACACAAACATCTCGTCTCCATCCGGGAACACATTGATGAAGAATCCCTGGCCGCTGGTGGCGGGGTTATACCAGGCGTCATTCAACGCGGGGTTGATATCGATCGGGCGGTTATTTTGCTCGACCGTCAGGGGCCCGGTAAGCGCGCAATTGTTCACGGAATTCAATTCCAGTACAGCGGCATTCACGCACGCCGCGATCCAGTAGGTGCCTGGCACCACATCAAGTGCAATGGACAGTGATTCAGCACTGGAACCACCGGGCGCCAGTGCCGAGACATCGCTTTTGCCAAGCACCCGGTCAGTTGCGGACACGGTAGTGCTGTTGGCGAGGAAGAACTGTATCGAGGTGGCAGCGGAAGGTTCATTACCCTGATTGAGCACCTGGGTTGCCAGCGACAGGTTCTGGCCGGGCCGCACGGTGGTTACGCTGAGTTGCGGCGTGGTTACCGCTAAATCCGGCACAGCGGGCGCATTACAGGTCAGGCTCAGCTGGTAAGACCCGCCCTGGCCTTGAGCATGCGCCGATGGCCAGACCCGGTAGGTGCCGGAGTGCTCCAGCACGTGTTCAACACGCGAATGGTCCAAACCCTGGAAATCATCATTCTCGACGGCAAGCGCACCGGTCGGATCCTGCAGATACAAATAGCCATCCAGATCAGTCCAGTCGACATTCAGCGACACGCTGTCCCCGGCGTTGCCGGAAAATGTATAGGTATCCGCGAAATAACCGGTGCCGCGTGGTCCCTTGTCACAATCGTTCGGTCCCAGGGTGCCGGAGTTGTTTTGTCCGCAATTCAAGGTGCTGCTGGAACAGATCGCTCCGGTTGATGCCTTGATCAGAGTTCCGATGGTGCCGGAAGTTTGCAGACTGGATTTGCCGCTGGCCTTGCTGCCCTGCACTGACGACTGGCTTTCGGACTGGTCAATGGTCGAACAGTTGTTCCCGGTCAATAATTCGTTGGTCACTGCATCCACACAGATGCCAAGCCAGTAGTTACCGGCTTCCACAGGTACATTGACAGAGGCATCGGTGCTGAGGCTCGATCCTGCGGCAATCGCAGCCAGACCCTGGCTGGTCAGGATGGTGTCATCCGTCGAGATATCATCATCCGAAGACAACATGAAATGTACATTGCCGGGATCCGATGCGCTGTTGCCATCATTGTAAACGACGGCTGACAGGTTGATGGTTTGCTCCACAGTGACTTCACTGTCACTGACCGACACTTGCGAAGCCACCAGATCCGGCGCCGTCGCCGGGTCGCAAATCAGTTCAAGCTCATATGCACCGCTTGCGTCACGCTGGAAACTGGTCGTCCATATGCGATGAATCCCGCTGGTCTGCACTGCGTATTCGATCCTGGAATGCAACAGGTCACTACTATCGTCATTGCTGGCCACAATGGATCCGGAGGGACCTTGCATCAGCAGGTAGCCATCGACGCCGGTCCAAAGGGTGTTGGCGACCAATGAACTGCCCGCTTCAACCTCCACTTCCAGCACTTCGGCCAGGAAACCCACGCCCCGCGGACTGCGCGTGCAATCCTGACTGTTGAGCGTCCCGGAACGCAATTGACCGCAGGACAGGGTTCTGCGCGCACATTCCGGCGATGGCTTGACCTCTATAAATCTGCCGGTCGAGCAATTGTTGGACACGGATGACTCATCAACCACCAGGTCGGCGCAAACACCCAGCCAATATTCCCCAGCCGTGATCGGAGCGACCAACACTTTGTTTCTGGTCGAGGAAGCGCCTGCCGCGAGACCAGGCGCGCCATCTGAGCCTATTTCCGGATCAGACTGGGTAATAAGCGCATCTGAGGAGAGCACATAGTGCAGCGTGGTGGAATCTGCAGGCTGGTCCCCTGTATTGTGCAGCATGGCTTGCAGGTCGAGGTTTTGTCCCGGCACCAGCAATTCCGCCTGCAGAGGAAGGGTATCCACCGTCAGGTCGGGTCCTGCCGGAGGATCACAATCGAGCGCCACCTGATAGGAGCCCGTTGTACCGGCCTGGTAGGAAGTTGCCCACAGGGAATAAGTGCCATTTTCCAGCAGCGTTTGCTCGATATGGGAATCTGCTGAGCTGCTGTGGTTGTCGTTTTCGGCAATGATCTTCCCAAGTGGATTTTTCAGGAATAAATAGCCATCAAAATCCCAGCTGGCATCCAGCCAGAAGGTCGCGCCGGCTGTACCGGTGAAAGTGAATTTCTCAGCATAGTATTCCGTGCCTTGCGGACCTTCAGTGCAGGAAGATTCAGTCAGATTTCCGGCAACGCTTCCACCACAATCGAGCGTGCGGCTGTTACAGGACAGGCTTGGTATTGCTTCAACCGTAACTGCGGTTCCGGCCGTGCAATTGTTGGCCGGGTCGTCATCCACGTTGGTAATACACGCCCCGGCCCAATACGTTCCCGGGGCGGCGTCTATATTGCCTTGCCATTCATCAGCAAAACCGGAAGCGCAGCAAAGGTTCTCTGTCCCCAGTGCTGAATCATTGGCAGATATCACCGGGTCCGTAGACAACAGGTACACCACGTCAACACGATCCGCGGAGACAGAGGTGGGTGTGCCGTTGTTCTGCCCCGTGACAGAGATTGACAGGGGGTCCATGGGTTTTAATACGGTGGGAGTAACAGCTACAGACGTCAAAACCCAATCGTCCAGGTCCGGGCCACCAATTGCTTCAACCGTAACTGCGGTTCCGGTTGTGCAATTGTTGCCCGGGTTGCCATCGACGTTGGTAATACACGCCCCGGCCCAATACGTTCCCGGGGCGGCGTCTATATTGCCTTGCCATACATCAGCAAAACCGGAAGCACAGCAAAAGCTTTCTGTCCCCAGGGCTGAATCACTGGCAGATATCACCGGGTCCGTAGACAACAGGTACACCACGTCAACACGATCCGCGGAGACTATGGTGGGTGTGCCGTTGCTCTGCCCCGTGACAGAGATTGACAGGGGGTCCATGGGTTTTAATACGGTGGGAGTAACTGCGACAGACGTCAAAACCCAATCGTCCAGGACCTCAGGTACGTGCGTCAGGGAAATCTCATAGGTACCGGTGTCCGCTGGATCGCTGGTTGTTGCCCAGATTTTGTAAGTGCCGGTCTGATTCAGTGCATGATCGATCTGCGAATCTGGTTTGCTGCTGAAATCGTCATTCTGGTCTTCAATGTTGCCATTGGGCGCTACGAGGTAGAGGTATCCATCCATATTCTCCCAGTTGGCGTGAATCGATACGTTCTCACCCTGGGTTCCGGAAAAAGTAAACACATCAGCCAGGAATCCGCTGCCCCGCGGGCTATCGTCGCAATCCGCAGCAGTGATGGAGCCGGCGGCTGCCAAAGGAGCATTGCCGCCGAGGGACATAGATGAGCAGGTATTTCCATTCTGGTTTGTTTTGGTATCAGCAATCGAAATCAAAGTCGACGAGATCAAAGTTTTATTGTTATTAAGGTCAACTTTCCATAATTCCAAAGAAGCGGTTTCTGTCGGCTCCGAAATATCATCTTCATGTAAATTTATGGTTTTAAGTCTGTCGAATTCTGTGGAAGCGAATGGTGCGGGGGAGCAGAACAGAACAGACAATTCCTTGCTTGATTTTCCTGAAGAAGATATATGCAGGTCGCCGCTGGATGAGCTCGCACTGAACTCGGCTGTTCCGCTCACGCCCTTTAAAATGTATCTGGCCACCCAGGCGGCATTTATTCCAATAGCGCTACACTTGTTGGCGAAATTCGAGTCTGGACGCACCCAGTCTTTAGTCGAAATGGTAATCGTGAGCTGGACAACCGCCCCTTCAGATTCCTGAATGAAGAATGGCTCGAGTTTCAAAGCCGAAGCATTCTGCGAGAACGCCACCAGAAAAAAAATGAGAAATGAGCCAGAACGCAGTGCCGATTTGCAAGATCGTCTTTCATTCATATTAATGATCCTTCACTACTTAGTTCGTTATTATCCATCTGAAAAATGCTATCGATGTCGGGTGCGTGTCAACATCACGGTACTCGAAAGCATGGCGAGGTAGTCAATTTTCGCGAAGCTCACTAAAAAACGCGCCGTCCAGGATTTGGGCGAATTTGGCTGTGGCTGATAAACCAGCCGTTGCCTCAGGGAAAACACAGAAAAGTCCTTGTCGAGCATTACATGGACCATCCTTGTCGGTCTCCGTGTCTGCAAAAACACGCCGATCCTAACACACTAGGGCTGAGTTATCCCGAATGATTTATTCTGGCGCACCATCCGGACCCGGGTATCTGTTCAAATTTACCTGCCGTTACGTGCGAGTGCCGTATTGGATGACCGTCACCCTATGATCGGTAGCGCACCGACGCCGTGGTTCGCCAGCCGTAATATTAATTGCCGATGTATGCCCGTTGCTTGTGCCAAAAGTGCCATTTACAGCGCTTTGACCGAGGCAGTGAGTATGAACGCACAGCGTATTCGTGCATTACCCAAAAAGGAGTATGACCCATGATGATTCGACTGATACCAATCATAGCGGTTGCAGCACTGATGCTTGCCGGCTGCGACCAAACCCCGTCCGAAACCTCCAAAGACGTAAACAAAGCTCGCCAGGATGCGAGCCAGGACGTAAATGCAGCCCGTGAGGAAGCGAGCGAGAAAGAGAACAAGGCCAACGACAAGCTTGTCGACGCGCAGCAGGACTATGCCGAGACCAAGGCAGGCGCTCAAGAGAAGCTGACCGGGGCCGAGTCCGAAGCCATGATCGCCCAGGCGAAAGCAGACTTCGATGTTGCAATGACGGAAGCGGAAGCCCGCCACAGCATCGCCCTGGAGAAGTGCGGTGCGCTTGAAGGTGTCGACAAGGATGCGTGCTTGAGCAGCGCCGATGCGACACTCGCAGCCGATCAGGCCTCTGCAACAGCAAATCGCGACGCGGCCTTGATGCAGGCTGATCATCACGAGTAAAGGCTGCATGCTCTCCCGCGGAGCCTGTCCGGCTGAACGGCGTGTGGAATGATCGGTACAGCGCCGGTCGTTTCACACGTTGGTGGCAACGGACAGAAGCTTTGGTTGCGGGCTTGATATTGTCTGATTGGAGATTTCCTGGATGAAACATCTGCTTCCACCCCTGCCGTACGCTGTCTCGGCGCTGGAGCCGCACATTGATGCGCGCACCATGACCTTGCACCACGATCAGCACCACGCTGCGTATGTGAAAGCGCTGAATCTGGCGCTGGAGACAGCACCGGAATTGCTTCAGGGTAAAGCGGCGCACTGGTTGCTGCTCAATTCAAGCAAGATACCGAAGGACATCCGGACCACGGTCGGCAACAATGCCGGCGGGCATTTGAATCACAGTATGTTCTGGCATTCGATGTCTCCCGGTGCTGGTGTCACTCTGAATGGTCCACTCGGTAATGCCATCGATCAGACTTTTGGCAGCTTCGCCAAGTTCAAGGCAATCTTCGAGGAAGCCGGGAATACACTGTTTGGAGTGGGTTGGGTGTGGCTGGTCAAGTCACCCAATGGTGATGACACGCTAAAGGTACTCACCACCCCTGGCCATGAAAATCCCATTACACAGGGTTACTACCCGCTGCTGGTCAACGATGTCTGGGAACACGCCTACTATCTTCAACATGAAAACCGCCGTGCCGAATATTTGCACGGCTGGTGGTCTGTGGCAAATTGGAAAGAAGCAGGGAGACGGCTTGCGCGCGCCGGGCATAATGGCGACATGGCCTGCGAAGCGAACGGCGACAAACTTCCGCAAATGTCTGACTGAAGCGGCATGATGCCGTTCGTGCACTGCGAGGTCAGCGCCAAAACTTGTTCATGATTGGCTTTACACTGATGCCGTGAACCAGTATGGAAAGCATAACCACCACCAGTGTCAGTTGGATCAGATCGATGGCCAGATCCTGCGCCAGTCCGTGCTGGATGGCGTACATCAGGTAATACATTGAACCGATACCGCGCACACCGAACCATCCAGCCAAAGCGCGAATCCGCCATGGTGTGCGGGTGCCGATCAGCACGCAGGTAGGCTCCCATGTGAGCAAGCCCCCAACCGGCAACGACGCCAATG
Organism: uncultured Gammaproteobacteria bacterium; assembly: GCA_963708905.1. Lineage (GTDB taxonomy): Bacteria > Pseudomonadota > Gammaproteobacteria > Xanthomonadales > SZUA-36 > SHZL01. The sequence continues at coordinate 11,762 of CAVPUV010000076.1, forward strand.
GCGGTGCCGGCAAACGTAGCCCACAGCACATCCACCAGGACCCAGTGCTGACCGAATTCACCAAGGCCATGTAGTCCGAGCAAACCCAAACCGAGCATGACAAACGGAAAGGCGCTACCGTCATTCATCCCCGCTTCGCAAGTCAAGGTAAAGCGCAACCGATCACGGTCATCCGCATGACGAATCTGCACATCGGTAGCCAGTACCGGATCGGTTGGCGCAATGATGGCCCCCAGTAATACCGCAGCACCTGGTGATAGGCCGAGAATGTAATAGCCAAAGCCGGCAACCAGCGCGACGGTGGCTGCCATGGAGAAAACCGCCAAAAAAATCGGCGTTCGCCAGCGCGCAAAAGTGACCGGTACTGGCATTTTCACACCTGCGGAAAACAAGGCGATCAGTACCGCCACCTCGGTCAAAACCTCAAGCAAGGCTGACTGTTTAAGCGGATTAAAGTGGAAAAGACCGAAAGCGGTCGGACCCACCAATAGTCCCACGGCCAGATAAACAATCGCCAAGGTGAATGGCAGGCGTTTGATGACCGGAGCCGTCAGCCCCATGGCCAGCATCAGACCGCCAACCAGCAAAAACCAACCCGCACTGTTCATGAACAGTGCTTTTGCCAAAAGCTAACTATTGTATCCGGCCCCGCAACTGTATATTTCAATTCATTGTTGATCCCGGCACAGGCTCGGATCCTGGTTTCGTTTTCTTGCCTCACGCTCGCATTCGGCCTGGCTTTTACTCTTGGACTGCTGCTGCGTGCTGCCGGCTTGGCCGCTGGGCTCGGGCTCAGACGGCCGTTGTTTGGGTTCGGCTGCCCGTGTTTTTTGCTGACCACTGGTGGTTGTGCTGCCTTGACGTTGGCTGGCGGCTTTATCGCTGGCGGCCTTGCGCTGCTGTTGCTCCTGCTGAGCGGCGGCTTTATCGCTGGCGGCCTTGCGCTGCTGTTGCTCCTGCTGAGCGGCGGCTTTGTCGCTGGCGGCCTTGCGCTGCTGTTGCTCCTGCTGAGCGGCGGCTTTATCGCTGGCGGCCTTGCGCTGCTGTTGCTCCTGCTGAGCGGCGGCTTTGTCGCTGGCGGCCTTGCGCTGCTGTTGCTCCTGCTGAGCAGCAGCCTTGTCGCTGGCGGCCTTACGTTGCTGTTGTTCTTCTCGCTGGGCAGCGGCTTTGTCGCTGGCAGCCTTGCGCTGCTGTTGCTCTCTGCTGAGCAGCGGCTTTGTCGCTGGCGGCCTTGCGCTGCTGTTGCTCTTCTTGCTGAGCGGCGGCTTTGTCGCTGGCGGCTTTACGTTGCTGTTGTTCTTCTCGCTGGGCAGCAGCCTTGTCGCCGGCGGCCTTGCGTTGCTGTTGCTCTTCTTGCTGGGCAGCGGCTTTGTCGCCGGCGGCCTTGCGCTGCTGTTGCTCTTCTCGCCGGGCAGCGGCTTTGCTCTGTTCCTGCTGCTGTTGCTTAGTGGCCTGCTGCGTATCTGCCTTCCCGCCTTCAGGCGCTTTGCGGGTTTCGACCGAACGGTCCAACGGTTGCGGTTGAGCGGATTTACCAGCGCGGCGAGATCCCGCGGCACGCACATCCACTGCGTCCTTTTGTTCACCAATCACGCGCACGTTCTTTGCAGGTTTGGTGTCACTGCTTTGCACGGTTTCGGCAGCTGCAGGCTCGGGCGCCCGTCCAGGACTTTTCTGCAACAGTTTTTCGCGTTTGGCAAACGGCAGCACCGCGGGTGGTGGCGCATTACGCGCGATGACTTTACGGTTGAACACATCACGTGCTGGACGCGCCTTGGCAACCTCACCTTTACCGATCACGCTGCTCACGCTGGGTGCAATCGGCGCGACGCGCATCACGTCGCCGCTCGTGCCGGCCTTGCGGTCAAACTGCAACTTCGCTGGCGCCACCGCTTGCGCGTTGACGAATACGTTGCTGGGGACTGCCGTGACCGCGTGTTCAACGCTGCGGTTGGCATAGTTAACCTGGTTGACATTGATCGTACCGCTGGAATAGTTGTTGTAAACGTTGGTGATGGTCGTGTTGTTGATCACCGTATTGTTCACGTTGACCCGGTTGAAATAATCGCGGCTGGCATGATAGGACGGCACATAGACTTCACGCGGCCCCAGCGGAAACCAACCTATGGCAGAGTAACCGCCGCCGAGCGAAAGGGACAAACTCCAGCCGCTGCCACCGATGAATGCGACCAGCGCGGGCGCATAAATGGGGCGTACGTGGCGTGGCCCTGGAACCCAGCCCCATTGATTGCGCACGTAAACCCAACGGCCGTAGTGCGATGGCGCGAACCCCCAGGGTGCGTTATCCACCCAGGTCCAGCCCCACGGTTCCTGCCAGACCCAATAGCCGTCCCGGTAAGGTGCCCAACCTACATCCACTCTGCTTGGGAACCACACATGACCGTGGCCCCTCACCTGGTCCCAACTTCCATACTCATCCAGATCGGCGTAGCCGACCAAATCGTCGTCAACATACTGCAGGGACTCGGAGCGTTCAAAACGATAGTCGCGCTCCATGCTGTAGTGGTCAAAATCGTCCTCGCGCGGCAAACTGTACATCTCGTAATCACGCAAATCGGTGTCGTAGAAACGCACTGTATCGCCGGCACGCATGCTGAAATTGGCGTTCTCACCATAGGCCTCGCCGGCACCATCCCAAACCACGATGGTGGTTGCACCGGATTCCGGATCGACGTCAATCCGGTAGCGGCCGGCACGGGTGATGGTGAACGCCAGCAAGGGTGTATCCACCTCGATAATCTGATCACTGTACAGGCGCCGCACACTCAGGTTGATTGTTCCCTGAGTCAACTGGAGCTGCGCGATGCGATCGTCCAGGTCCAGAATCTCGACACTGGTGTTCGAGGCGATGCGGATGGCGGAGCTGCCCACCTGAAATTCCGCGCGAGATCCTTCATCAGTCCACAATCGATCGCCGCGAATCAGCGGTCGGTTACGTACAACACCGATCCATTCGTCCTCGCCAGCCGGTGAGTAGCTCACCACGCCACGGGTGTCACTCAGGTACGCCACGCGTCCCGAAGGATCTGCCAAAGCCGTGCTGGCGTATACCACGGCGCACAGCAAAAAAAGCAATAAGGTTACACGGCTTGGTAAACGTGATGAATGTGACATGATGCAGTCCTCCTGGTTTCCCTAATCCTGATGGTGTTGATTACCATGACCCTTGTTTTTGTTTTTTGACTTGCCGTTTTTGCCCTGATTGCCATGTTTCCGGGAGTAGGCAGGCACGTAGACCTCGTCGTACCAGCTGTCTTCGACGAAATAGACGCGCTGATCACAGGCATGGTACTCGTGGCAGTGCCTGTCCCAATGCGCGACATGGTCAGGCTGAACGCGCAAGTAGATGGCCGGCGCGGCAACCACCACCTGTTCGACGATGACGGGTTCCGCGTAAATCAGCCGCGGCGGCGGGAAATCGCCAATGTCAATCTGGCCATAAAACCCGGGTTGTCCCAGGGAAATGGAAATACCGACATCCGCGGCGAATGCGGGTGCTGTGGCAATGGTAAATAGTATGACCATCAGAAAGCGTTTCATGGCTGAATCCTCGTTGCTAATGACTGGCTGAATAATGCGTGTCGGTAAATGAACACAACCTGAATCTCCCTGACGCGGACTTAACTATTTACCCGTGCCGGACGTGTGCTGATAAGCCTAGCAGGCTCAAGAATGCTGTTCAGTGCGGCAGCACACACAAGAATCCTGTCATCCGGGGAAGCGCCCTAAAAACCAAGCCGCATGCACAACCAGCCACACTTTTTCAATAAAACCCACTTTTTCGTTTCGGTGATCGTGGCGGCGTCAAAGACTTCGTGATAATGGATGAACTCCCCCTCGACAGTGGCAGTCAGGGGCGCCATTTCTTCATCCATTGGCAGTTCAAGATTTCTGCGGAGCGGGTAGGGGTTCAGCGCATAAGCCGTCCAGTACGGAGTTTCCTGGCGTGCCCCGTTGAAATCCGTGACCACCACGTCCGCAACTGCAGCGCCGCTGATCAAGGCCAGTGCCAGTGCGGAGGCTAACGATAGAATCAGCATGAGTAATTTCGTATAAAAGCTGGATAATTCATTGTGAAAATCCCGGTCGTTGATAGCTGTGTTCAATGGCAAACGCGTTCCGAAGGCATTAAAAGCAGGGACTGGTTGCCGCTTCCAGTCGCTCCAGAGCGTGTTCTCCTACCCATGAATTCTGGGCCAAAGCCATTGTGATGTCAGTGCGCTGGCGCGCTTAACCCGCATATTTCAGTGCGGACTGCCAGGCAGGGGAGCGTTCGATAGCGTACAGGCGGTCGCGGTCAGGCAGATCCAGAGCGCAGATATTTGCTGCTGCTGCGCCCGGCTACGTAGGTCCGGGCTTTCGCGCCATCACGGTGCGATACCGCGCCAGCACGGCGTGTAGCCATTCGTTGGTTGTAAGTGTTGTGCATACACCGCATCGGACCTCGTATGAGCGACCACTCAGGCTGCTTTTCGATGCCGCCCGCGTAATGAAATCTTCAGCCGTTTCGATGCGGTTCCGCGATGACAGATACTGGTACTTGCCGCGCAGATGACTTTGCGCCTGAACCGAGTCATGCCAGCTGCCATTACGATAAAACTCACAGCCGGAGATTTCGATAAAATCCAGCAGATAGTTTATTTCCGTCTGAGCGATGGCGAGCGGCTCTGCGTGCGCCAGGGGCCAGTACGAGAGTTGCAGTGCCATGCCCAGCAGCAGCATCCGGCGGAGGAGCTTCACAACTCACTGTCCAAAGGCAGCAGCGAGAGGAATTTGACCATGAATTTCTGCCACGCGCTGCGCGCCGGCTCCTTTTGCAAGTCGACCATTTGCCCGTCCTCCAGGGTGCGCCAGATCAGATGCGGCCGGCCAGCGGATGGGTCCGGCTGCAATTTCACTTCATAGGCATTGGCGGGTTGTACCATCGCTTCGAAGCGTCTCGCCAACTCCTGCCCAAGCTCGGGGCTGTCAATCAGCACGCCGATCTCGGTGTTCAGGTGCATGGATCTTTGATCAAAGTTCATTGAGCCGACAAAAATCTTCTGCCGGTCGAATACGAACATTTTCGCGTGCAGCGAATACGTTCCGTGGCGGGACATTGCTGCGGTTTGGCCGCTGCCATGGGTGTTGCCCAGCAGCGCCCGGATCTCATACAACTCCACGCCGTCCTCGAGCAGTGGCACGCGGTAGCCCATGTAACCGGAATGCGCCAGGACCACAGATGAGGACTCCAGCGAATTGGTCAGGATGCGCACGCGAACATTGCGGCTGCGTAAATCATTGAAGATCGACATTCCTTCTTTTCCCGGTATCAGGTAGGGCGTGACCATTAATAATTCTGACTGGACCGCCAGTGTGGCGTTGGCCACCGGCCGCAGCATCAACCTGCCGACCCTGGAGCCGTCTGTTACGCTTTTCTTGTCCGGGCTGTCGCTGATGAGTTGCGCGGGAGCCCAAACCAGCGGCAAGCGCCCTGACATCATGCCGGCGAATGGCTCGCCGGAGTTAATCCGTTTTACAAAATCAATTCCGTCCGCCTTCACCTCTGCCGGCTCTTCAGTCGTTAACTCCCGGTGTTCCCTCAAGGCGCGATGCGACGAACCGCCAGCCGTTAATGCCTGATTCGGAATCGATAGCGCGTTGTTCCAGAACTCGTCGAACGAAGCGGAAATCTGCCGGACAATCGGGCCCACGGCAAAAACATCATTGTCGGCAAACTGCTCCTCAGGATTGATCTGAAAGTATTGATCACCGATATTGCGGCCGCCGATCAGCGCTACCGAATTATCAACCACCAGCAATTTATTGTGCATGCGATAATTGAGCCGTGACTTGTTGAAGAGAAACTCGATGGCTCTCACAGTCGTTTTGTGGCCGCGATACCTGAAAGGATTGAATATTCGAATTTCTACCGAGCGATGCGCGGCCAGCGGCGCGATCTGTTCGTCGCCGGCCATCGTTTCGCCATCATCGATCAACAGTCGAACGCGTACTCCGCGATCAGCCGCGCGCAACGCGGCGTCGGTCACCAACCTGCCGCTGTCGTCGCCACGAAAAATAAAATATTGCAGGTCGAGGGTGCGCTCGGCGGCGTTGATCATCTGCATCCGGGTCAAAAACCCATCAGCGCCGAACGACTGCAGGTAAAAACCGGAATTTCCGTCGTGTTCACGGGCGACATTTTCCAGTTGTGCGCCAAGCTTCGTCTTCTCTGGATTAACCATGGCGGTAGACACGGTTTTGGGGAAATCGTGACCGGGAGGCAGCGATGAACAAGCGTTGACGATGGCGCAAATCAGCACCACGACGGCACAGCGGGATATCCTGCCGAATGTATGGTTGTAGCGGCTGATAATTGCTGTGGTCATTTGAATGGGCAGCATCTTGCGGGTACATGAAAAGTCGTGGCGCAACCCCATTTTGAGGGTGTGTCTCCTAATGGACTTTCCGGATTCAATCGGCTCGGGGCCAATCAGAGCTTGTGCGGCCGGAGCATCGAGTGCACTGTAAACTCTGGTTGAAGGATCGTCGGTGCGGTGGCGCGCTTAGCCCGCAGTTCACCGCTACTGCCAGATTCAGCCAGAGCCTGGTCCTGGTGCTGTAGAATGTGCATTTATCGGTTAATATTTGGCCCGGATTTGGCCCGGAAATGTCCCGGCGGCGGGCCTTTGCAGAGGTGAACAACGTGAAAAACATTTGCTGCAGATTGCTCGCCCTCATGCTTATTCCGTTGTGCATTTCCTGCGCAGTGACGACGACGCCAGCCGCCCGGCCCCGCAGCGTGATCCTGCTGATTGGTGACGGCATGGGTTTTGCCCAGATCAAGGCCTATCGTTACTATGCTGATGATCCGTCGACCCCGTCCATTGATCCGTTGCCGTTTGACCGATACCTGGTCGCCACCGTGGCCACCGAATCGATTGTTTTTGATTGTGCTGAAGATGACGCCGCCTCCTGCATGCAAGATCCGTACGGCATCACCGATTCGGCCGCCGCCGCTTCTGCCTATGCCACCGGACAGGACACAGCGATTGGGCACCTTGGCCTGTCGCCGTCCGGCGAGAATCAACCGGACATCACCGAAATGGCGCGGCGTCAGGGCAAATCAGTCGGGCTGGCTGTCACTTCGCAGATCACGCACGCCACACCAGCCGCCTTTGTCAGCCACGTCGAAGGCCGTCAAGAATCCGCCGCCATCGCCGATCAGCTGTTTGACAACCAGTGGAATAAGCAGCCGCTGTCCGCCGTGTTGCTGGGTGGAGGAACTGCGGACATGCAGCGTGCTGACCGCAACCTGGCGGCTGAATTCGGGCAGGCTGGTTACACCCTGGTCAGCAACCGGGCAGAGCTGATGCAAACCGATTCTCAGCACATTCTGGGCCTGTTTGCACCGTGGGGGCTGGCGCGTGCCTGGGACCGGGATGTCGGCGTGCCGTCGTTGGCCGACATGACCCGGGCGGCGCTCAAGGCACTGGCGCAGAATCCTGACGGCTTCTTCCTGATGGTCGAGGGCAGCCAGATCGACTGGGCCGCGCACGCCAATGATGTCGCTGGTGTCATCAGCGAGATGGAGGACTTCACCGCAGCAGCAGAAGAGGCGCTGGAGTTTGCCGCCGAACGGGGCGACACCCTGGTGGTGATTACCGCGGACCACGAAACCGGCGGCATGAGCCTGGGCCGCGATAATAGCTACCGCTGGAATCCCCGTCCATTGCGCGGATTGCAGCGCACGCCGGCGGCCATGACGGAAGAGTTCCTGGCGGGCAGTGAACCACTGTCGCTGGTGGTTTCGCGTTCCATTCCGTTCACCCTGACGGCGCAGGAACAAATCAGCCTCGATGCGTTCGAGCGCGAAGTGCTGGCTGATCCCGCCTATGGAGTGGATGACGTGGCAGCTTATGGGGGCATCAATCAGCTGCTCAGTCAACGCACCTTGACCGGCTGGAGCACGACGGGTCACACCGGGGTTGATGTGCCGCTGTATGCCGTCGGGCCAGGCAGCGAAAATTTTCATGGCTTGATGCAGAACGAGGAAGTCGGACGCCTGCTGCAGGCGTCTTTTTTGCCGTGAAACCGTTTGGCCTGAGGCCCGGATTCATTCCACGCTGACGGCTTCAGACGGTTTTTTGCTTGTTTGATACCGGTTGCGCAGATGGCGCGACGTTGCAAACCCGATGGCGCCGCAACACAGGCCAAGGGCAATGCCGGCAAGGATGTCTGCGGGATAGTGAACCCCCAAATAGAGACGTGTATAGGACATGAAACCGGCCCAGACAAAGAGCAGGGCCATCCACGGGTAAATGGATCGCAAGGTGAACCAGAAAAACACAGCCACGCCAAAAGCGTTCGCGGCGTGGCCGGATGAAAAGCCATACCCGTCAGCTGTGTAGCCATTCACCAGGTGCAACAACCCTGCCATGGAAGGGTCGTGTGACGGGCGCAGGCGTGCAAACCAGGGCTTGAAGAGTTCGGATGTGATCTGGTCGCAGAGCAGGACCGTGAGCACCGCACCGAGCACAAAGAACCAGGCCCGGTTCCTGAAATTCCTGAACAGCAGAAAAACCAGGAAGACGTATAAAGGGGACCAAAAAAGTTTGTTGGTCATGAGCAGCATGAGGGGATCGAGCCACGGCGCATGCCAACCGTTTAAAACGATCAACAACTCCCTGTCCCATTGTATCAGCCGGTCGAGCATCATTTTGTTCCTTTAACACCATTTGCAGCAGTAAGACTCCAGTACGGTGCCAGCCATCAGGCAAGAAAAAACCACGGTTGCGGTTGCCCGCAACGGTGGTCCTTGCTTGATTTCACACTGCTTTTGTTCCGCCCAACCCGCTCCGCAGGGTGGTCAGAGACGGCCCATCAACAACAGGACCACCAGCACGATCAGTATGATTCCAACAATACCGCTGGGTCCATAACCCCAACTGGCACTGTGCGGCCAGGTGGGAATAACACCCACCAGCATCAATAGCACGACAATGATCAAGATAGTACCCAAACTCATCTTCATTCTCCCTGGATTTCCTTCAGTTGTAATGTTAACCGCTGAGCCAGGCGGGTTCCGTGCGGTAAAACACATACCTGCAAGTTGCGCAATATTGTCTTGTCTTTCTGGAATTCCAGCAAACCGCGCCTGCTCGGTGCGACAGCGCACAGACTCCGCCGCTGGGGCGGCGTAAATTCCACCATAAGGTTGTTGCCTGATTTTTGGCGCCAGGCCTGTCTGAGAAGGCTACGCTGGAAAGGTTTATCGCAGCCGGAATTCGATGCTGCTTGCAATTAATTAAAGGAGTTAAATTCACATGATTACTCAGTTCAACCGTTCCATGAAAGCAACCATCGGAATGACCGCTGCGATGGCGGTATTAATGATGGCCTCCTGTGTATCAACACGCTCTTCGTCACCACAGCAGGTGGCCGAGAGTAATCCGACCGTCACCTATAAATATCGCGATGATAACGAATTGATTGAGGCCAACCAGCGTGCGATTAACTTTTGCACGCAGTATCAAGCCCTGCCCCAGGCGCAAACTTTCGCCCTCGATTCGGACGGCCGCAATATCGTCGTTTTCGAGTGTGTCCCGGCCGCGTCGCTGCCCGTTGTTCAGATTCAGGTACGCGAGCCCAATGCGGACCTCCGCTACGACTACCGCACCGACCAGGAACTGCTGGACTTGTCAAGAAACGCCCAGGTTTATTGCCTGAACAGCGGGGCGCCGGAGATGGAATCAAACATCGAAGTCAACACGAATGGCAGCAAAACCGTCACGTTCCGTTGCAGTCCAAGGTAACAAGGTGAAAAAAGGCAAGCGCGCTCGCGCTTGCCTTAGCAATGACTCACGGCTGGATTTGCGAACTGCTGCGCGTAGTTTCTGATCGCCGCAGCGTAGCATTCACAGGATGCGGCCTCGAGCTTGCTGCGCGAGAGGATGCTGATCTTGCCGCGGGCATAATGGATGAGCTTTCTGTTCTGCAGTTTGCCGGCGGCGATGGTTACCGCGCTCCTTTGCACGCCGAGCATGTCGGCGAGAAACTGGTGCGTGAGGCGAAAATGATCTGAGTGGGAGCGGTCATCCGTCATCAGCAACCAGCGCGCCAGCCGGGCATCGACTTCATGGAAGCAATTGCACGTGGCGGTTTGCGTCAGTTGTCCCATCAATACGTATACATAGCGGCCCAGCACGGAAAGTAATTCCGGGCTGGCTTTCAATTCGCGCTGGAGCTGTTGCGCGCTCATGCGTAATGCACTGCCGGTACCCTGCACCACGCCGCGTAGACGGGCGCTGGCAATGCCCAGCGCCAGGGTTCCACCGAGCATGCCTTCGTTGCCGATCATGCCCATTTCCAGCGGTTTGTGGTCATTCGTCAGCGCCACCAATGAGATGAAACCGGTGAGGGGAAAGTAGACGTATTCGAAGGGTCGATCGGGTTCGCACAGAATGTCGCCGAAGACCAGCTCGACCGGCTCGCAGCGCTCAAGGAACGGCTTGCGTTGCTTTAACGGCAATTCCGCGATCAGGCGGTTGCTTACTGGCATCGGCTTGGCAACTGACATACCACTCTCCGTTAGACAGCACGAATGCGGCTGTTGATGGCAAGAACAGGCTGCTCGAACAGTCTCGGTAACGCAGTCTGACGGTTAGCGGCTTGATTTTCTGTGCGCTAACGTACATGGGCCAGTCGCACCGCGCTGAGGAACCCGGCAGAAGCTCTGTCACAAGCTCACTTTGCGCAGCCGCAGGGCGTTGCTGATGACAGAGACGGAACTCAGGCTCATCGCGGCGCCGGCGATGATGGGGCTGAGCAGCCAGCCGAAAAACGGGTACAGCACGCCCGCCGCCAGCGGGATTCCCAAGGCGTTATAAAGAAACGCGAATACCAGGTTCTGCCGGATGTTGCGCATGGTGGCGCGACTGAGACGGATGGCCTTGGCAATGCCGCGCAGGTCGCCGTGCACCAGGGTGATACCCGCGCTCTGCATGGCGACGTCGGTGCCGGTACCCATGGCAATACCAACTTCAGCTTCGCTCAGGGCGGGCGCGTCATTGATGCCGTCGCCGGCCATCGCAACCTGCTTGCCTTGTGCGCGCAGTTTCCTGATGTGAGCAACTTTCCCGGCGGGTTCGATCTCTGCTTCAAGCGCGTCAATGCCGAGTTGTTTGGCCACCACTGCAGCAGTATGGCGGTTATCGCCGGTGAGCATGACGAGCTTCAGGCCCAGCGCATGGAGTTCCTTGATGGCTGCGGCGGTGGTGGCCTTGATCGGGTCGGCCACGGCGAGGATTCCCGCCGGCTGGCCATCTATGGCGACAAACACGGTTGTCTTGCCGTCTTGCTGGAGCTTCACCGCCGCGGCTTCCAGTGGCTCCAGGTTTGTAATCTTTTCGTTGCGCAGGAATTCCGCCTTGCCGATCATCACCACGCGACCCGCGATGGTGCCCGCCACGCCACCCGCTGTCACCGAACGAAAGTCTTTCACTCCCTCGAATTCCATGCCTTGATCTTTTGCCCCCCGCACGATCGCCGCGGCCAGCGGGTGCTCGCTGCTGCGCTCCAGCGAGGCGGCGAGGCGCAGGAATTCCGGCGCTTCAAAACTTCCCGCCGGCAACACGTCCACCAGTTCTGGTTTGCCCTCGGTGAGCGTGCCCGTCTTGTCCACCACCAGCGTGGTTACCTTTTCCAGATGCTCGAGCGCCTCGGCGTTTTTCACCAGCACGCCTGCCTGCGCGCCGCGTCCGACACCGACCATGATGGACATCGGCGTGGCCAGTCCGAGCGCGCACGGGCAGGCGATGATGAGGACCGCGACGGCGTTGACGATGGCGTGTGCCAGCCGGGGTTCCGGTCCCAACCACATCCACGCGGCGAAGGTGAGCACCGATACGGCCAGCACCGCGGGCACGAAAATGCCCGCGACCTTGTCGGCCAGCCCCTGAATCGGCGCGCGGCTGCGCTGGGCTTCGGCCACCATGTTCACGATCTGTCCGAGCAAGGTAGCGCTGCCGACCCGCTCGGCGCGCATGATGAAACTGCCGGGGCCATTGACGGTCCCGCCGGTCACCGCGTCGCCGGCCGTCTTTTCCACCGGCAAGGGTTCGCCGGTGATCATGGATTCTTCCACGCTGGAGTGACCTTCCAGCACCACGCCATCAACCGGCACCTTGTCGCCCGGCACCACGCGCAGCCAGTCGCCCACGTTGACCTGGGCCAGCGGGACTTCGTGATCGCCGTCGGGCGCGACCTGGCGCGCCGTCGGCGGCGCGAGGTCGAGCAAGGCCTTGATGGCGCTGCCGGTGCGGCTGCGGGCGCGTAGTTCGAGCACCTGGCCGAGCAGCACCAGCACCACGATGATCGCGGCGGCCTCAAAGTAGATGGCGACCTTGCCTTCGTGCTGCATCGTGTGCGGGAAGAGATCGGGCATGAGCATCGCCACGGCGCTGAAGACGAAGGCTGCGCCCACGCCGATGGCGATCAGCGTGAACATGTTCAGGTGACGCGACACCACCGAGCGCCAGCCGCGGCGGAAAAACGGCCAGCCAGCCCAGCACACCACTGGAATGGTGAGCGCAAACTGCAGCCAGCGCGAAGCATCGCCATTCACCCACGGTTGTTTGCCGAGCGGCGGGATCAGGTGCGCCATCGCCAGCAGGAAGACCGGCACGGCCAGTACGGCGCCGATCCAGAAGCGCCGCGTCATGTCCCGCAGTTCGGCATTCTCCCCCTCGTCCGTTGCCGCGATTACGGTCATGGGTTCCAGCGGCATGCCGCATTTGGGGCAATCACCGGGATGATCCTGTTGCACTTCGGGGTGCATCGGGCAGGTATAGAGGGTTTTGCCCGCCGGTTTTCGTTCCAGCGCCATACCACATTGCGGGGAGTCTGTGTTTTGCGCCAGGAACTTCTTGCGGCAGCCCTCGCCGCAAAAATAGAACATCTGCCCGTCGCGTTCGGCTTGACGCGCAGTCGCTGGATCCACGGTCATGCCGCAAATGGGGTCTTTGGTCATAACTTGCTCTTAGGGCCTGTTAACATTTACCCGGTCGCCGCGGCGAAGGCCATTTTTTCGCCAGGCCAGGCGCGGTGAGCGTGGTGTAGTCATTCTACATGAGCGAGCCGCAACGCCGCCTGGCGGAAAAATGGCCACGCCCCGAAGGGTTGCGCCCAAAAAACGCCCTGGCGGCGTTGCTCGTCGTTCATTTAGTGTTACTAAACTTCACTTCTCGCGCCTTGCCAGGACATTTTTTGGGCAGCAACGCGGTGATCGGGCAAATGTTAACAGGCCCTAGTGTTGTGGGCCATGAAATATAACACCGGCACGGCCATGCGGCTGATGAACAGCGATGCAATCTCTCCGGCCATCAGTGCGATGGCCAGGCCTTTGAAGATGGGATCGGCAAGAATCACCGACGCCCCGACCACTACCGCCAGCGCCGTCAGCAGCATCGGGCGGAAACGCACAGCACCGGCGTCCACGACTGCTTCATCCAACGGTATTCCCTCTGCCACACGCTGCTCGATGAAATCCACCAGGATGATGGAGTTGCGTACCACGATTCCCGCCCCGGCCATGAAACCGATCATCGAGGTGGCGGTGAAAAATGCACCCAGCAGGCCATGTGCAGGCAGGATGCCCACGAGAGAAAAAGGAATGGCCGCCATGACGATAAGCGGGGTCAGAAAGGAGCGGAACCAGCCGACCATCAGAATGAAGATCAGCACCAGGACAGCGGCAAAGGCCGTGCCGAGATCGCGGAAGACCTCGATGGTGATATGCCATTCACCATCCCATTTCATCGCCGCTTGCTTATCGGTGAAAGGCTGCACGGCATTGTAGATTTCCACCGGCGCACCACTGCCGCCGAACTCGCGGGTGTCGATCTGGCGCAATGCCTTGTTCATTTTCAGAATGGCATAAACCGGGCTTTCGATGACGCCCGCCACGTCACCGATAATGTAAGTAACGGGCATCAGGTTCTTGTGGTAGAGGCTCTTTTCCACGGTGGCAGCCTCGACTTTCACCAGTTCGCGCAAGGGCACAAGCGGCGCGGTGGGATTGGTGGTGGAGCGGACCCGCAGCGCCAGCAAATCCTCGGCCGTCGTGCGGCTGGCGCGCGGCAGCTGCACAACCAACTCGACGTCCTCTTTTTCGCGCGGAACGTGAAGCAGGTCCAGCGGCATGCCGCCGACGGCCATGCCCAGTGTTGCGGAGATGGTTTCCGCGCTGATCCCGTTCAAGGCCGCCTTTTCCTTGTCAATCACGAATCGGGCTTTGGGCTGATCGGCCTCGACATACCAATCTGTGTCCACCACGCCGGGCGTGTCCTTGAAGACCTTCATCACCCGCTCCGCCAGCGCCAGGCGGCTTTGTTCGTTGGGACCGTAAATTTCCGCGACCAGCGTCTGCAGGACGGGGGGGCCGGGCGGCACCTCTGCAATGGCGACATGTGCACCACAGTTCGCGGCGATTTCTGTCACTCGCGGGCGCACGCGTTTGGCGATGTCGTGGCTTTGTGCCTTGCGCTCGCCTTTGGAAACCAGATTGACTTGCACATCCGCGACGTTCGCGCCCTGTCGCAGAAAATAGTGCCGTACAAGTCCGTTGAAATTGAACGGCGCCGACACCCCGGCGTAGATTTCATAATCCGTCACCTCCGGTTCGACGCGGACCGAAGCGGCAATTTCACGCGCGCACTGCGCTGTTCTTTCCAGCGAGCTGCCTTCAGGCATATTGAGAATGATCTGGAATTCACTCTTATTGTCGAATGGCAGCATTTTGACTTTCACCCAACCGGCGCCGACCAACAGCATGGCGCCGAGGAGCAGTCCCAGAATGCATGCCAGAAAAGTAAAACGCCACTTAGGTTGTGCAATCATCGGCCCCATGGCACGACGATAAATGCGCGTGAAGAAATCTTCGTTGTGTCTGAATCGGCTGGCCGCCCCGCTGTTTGCGGCCACGTATGAGTCTCGCTTCCCTGCTCCCGCCTGCGGCTCCGCTGCGGACCCCGCGGTCAGTGCAGCATACTTCTGGCCCCAACGCAGAATGCGAATCGCAGCCCACGGGGTCACGATGAAAGCGATCGCCAGCGAGAACAACATGGCCGCGCCTGACCCGATCGGGATGGGCCGCATGTAGGGCCCCATGAGTCCGCCGACGAAACCCAGCGGCAACACGGCTGCGATCACCGCAAAGGTCGCAAGAATGGTGGGATTGCCGACTTCGTCCACCGCCTCAACGGCGATTGCCGGCCAGCGGCGCCCTTTGTTTTGCGGCAGATGGAAATGCCGTACGATGTTCTCGACCACCACGATAGCGTCATCCACCAGGATGCCGATGGAGAATATCAGGGCGAAAAGCGTGATGCGGTTGAGGGTGTAACCGTACAGGTAAAAGACCAGCAGCGTGAGAGCCAGTGTGGCGGGGATGGCGATGGCCACGATAGCCGACTCGCGCCAGCCCAGAGTGAGCAGAATGAGCATCGATACGCCGGCTACCGCGATGCCCATGTGCAGCAGCAGTTCGTTGGATTTTTCCGCGGCCGTGGCGCCGTAGTTACGCGTCACGGTGATGGCTACATCGCGTGGAATCGATTGCCCTTTAAGCGTCTCGATTTTTTTCAGTACCTGGTCTGCGACTGCAATGGCGTTTGCCCCCGGGCGTTTGGCAATGCTCAACGTGACCGCGGCTTGCTCATCGGCGCTGCCCGCTGTCGCCATTCCGGAGCCGAAAAATACGTATTGAGCAGGCTCTTCCGCGCCGTCTTCAATGGCCGCCACGTCCCGCAGGTACACCGGCTTGCCGTCAAACACGCCCACGACCACATTTTCCGCGTCTTCGGCGCTGGACAGGAACCCACCGGTCTCGACGATCACTTCCCGGTTATTGCTGGTCAGTCCGCCGGCGACCGTCTGGCGGTTGGCCTGGAGCAGCATCGGCACGATATCCGCCACGCTGAGATTGCGCGAGCTCAGCCGGACGGGGTCCGGCAGTACGCGCAATTGCCGCTTCGCGCCGCCGATAATCCTCGTTTCAGCGATGTTTGGGACCTGCTTTACCGCGTCTTCCGCTTGCGCCACGAGTCGCCGCAAAGTGAGGTGGTCGTGCCGGCTGCTGTGAAACGTCAGCGCCAGAATCGGCACATCGTCAATGGATTTGGCCTTGATCAGCGGTCGCGAGGCGCCGCTGGGTATGCGGTCGAAATTGAACTGCAACTTCTGGTTCAGCTTGACCAGGCTTCTTTCGACGTCCTCGCCAACCTTGAAGCGCACAATGGCGAGACTCTCCCCGGGGCGGGAAGTCGAGTAGATGTATTCGACCCCGGAAATTTCCCACAGCAGTTTTTCCATTGGCCGTGTCGCCCGCTCCTCGACTTCCTTTGCGCTCGAACCCGGCATCGAGACGAGCACGTCAACCATGGGTACTTTGATCTGCGGCTCTTCCTCGCGCGGCAGCAGGATGATCGCTGCCATGCCCAGCAGCACGGATGTTATGACGATCAGCGGCGTAAGCTTTGAATCGATGAATGAGCGGGCAATGCGGCCTGCAAACCCCAAATCGGACTTTGGGCCTGAGGCCGCGGGGTTCACTTGACTGCTACCGTTTGCCCATCGGTCAACAGCGAGGCGCCTTCCACCACCACAAGGTCGCCGGCATCGAGACCGGACAGGATCTCCCATTCGTCATCGATCCGCTTGCCGGTCTTCACCAGGCGCAACTGCGCGGTGCGGTTGCTGACGACGAAAACGATTTCCAGCTGTCCGCGCTGCACGACAGCGGCAGCCGGCACGCGCAGCGACTGGCTTTCTCCCACCGGGACGAAAAGCCGCGCGAATTGTCCCGATCTCAAGCCCGGCTGTACCGGCAAATCGACCTTGATCCGGACTGTACGGGTAAGCGGGTCACCGCCGGAGGCGACTTCACTGACGGTCCCGATCAGCGCTTCGCCTGCACCATCCAGGCCGACGGTAAGGCGCATCTCGGCTGCCACATGCGAGGCAATGGCCTGAGGCACGTCTGCCTCAACCTGCAATGCTGAAGGGTCTTCCATGGAAATCAAGGGCTTGCCGGGCGCGGCGAAATCGCCTTCGTCCAGCCACTTGTTTGTCACCACGCCGTCGAACGGCGCCAGAATTTCCGCGTAACTCATCATCGCTTTGGCTTCCGCGGCCACGGCCCTGGCCTTGCTGTATCCGGTTTGCGCTGCATCGTATTCAGCACGCGTGGCCGCCTGCTGCTCGAACAGCGCCGAGGTGCGGGTCCAGTGCCGCTCCGCCTGGTCCAGTGAAGCTTCGGCCTGCTCGAGCCGGGCCTTGATCTCGGCCGTATCCAGGCGGGCGACCAGTTCACCCGTCTTGACATGCTGTCCCAGAATGACCGGCAAGCTGGTAATGCGTCCGCTCAACTTCGGTTCGAGTACGGCCCGGCGTCTGGCCTGCACCGTGCCGACGACTTCCTCGGTGGTGATGCGGGATTTGTTCTGTGCGGCCTGGACCAGCACGGCTGCGGCTGGGCGCGTGTCTGCATCGCCCTGATCGCTGTCATGGCTGGCACCGCAGGCAGTGAGTGCCAGGGCGGCAAGAAAAACAAGAGCCAGGGGAAAAACAGCAGCCAGGGGTAAAAATCTGTTCATGTCATTTTGCCGCTGAAGGGTTATCGAGTTGCGGCAAGGCCAGCGCTCTGCGCAAGGCGGCGACCGCGATGTGTTGATCGGACTCGGCTTCTGCGCGGCGCACGCGGGCAGCGAGCAATGCGGCTTCGGCATCGATCAACTGAGCCGAGAGCGCCAGACCTTGCTCGAACCGGCTGCGCGTCAGTTCCGCGCTTTCCGCCGCCTGATCTATGGTTTTGCCGGTTACCGCCAGACGCTCGTTTGCTGCTTCGAGATCGAGCTGGGCTTGTATGATCTCGAAATCCAGGGCCAGTTGCAGCTTGCGCTGCTGTTCGCGCGCGGCCTCGAGATTGGCGCTGGCTTCACGCACCTTGGCGCGGGTGGAATAGCCGTCCCATAAATCCCACTGCGCCAAAACGCCCGCCGTGTAGCTGTGGCCATCTCCACCCGTCTCCAGTCCTTTATCATAGTCGAGGCTGCCAAAGGCGCTGATGCGCGGCTGGTAGCCGCTTTTCGCGCTACGCACCTGGGCTTCCGCGGCGCTTTCGCGCTCGCGGGCGGCGGCCATTTCGGGCCGCCGGGTAAAATCTCCTGGTTCCGGTGCGCTGACGGCGGGAGCCGTGTCCGCCACGATGAAGTCACCTGCTTCCATGCCCATGAGGTTTCTCAGCGCGCGTTCAGCCAGCGCATTGGCGTTGCGCGCGCGCACCCATTCTTCGCGCGCCTGCGCCAGGCGGACTTCGATGTCCAGCACCTCTGACTTCAATATCGAGCCGCCAGCCAGCCGCTTTTGGCCAACGACAAGGCTGGATTGCAGGGAGTCGACTGCAGCCTCGGCCGCCGCTATGAATCGCTTTGTCTTCAGCACGGTATGAAATGCGCGCGTCACTTCGAAGCCCAGTTCGTTGTGTACGGCGGCGCTGTCCAGTCGCGCTGCCTCGGTGTTCGCCCGTGCAAACTGCTCGCCTGCGGTATTGCGGCCACCGCTGTACAGCGGGACCGTGACAATGCCCTTCACGTTGAAGTTATCGAGCGTGGGAGCGTCGTTGAAGTCGAATGAAGAGGTATATGACCGCTGATTCAGAATGCTGCCGAAAGCCAGTATCGGATTGTTCGTGCGGGTGTAGTTGGACTCGACTTGCAGCTGCGGCCAGAAGGCGGCATTGGCCTGTTCCAGACCTGCCTGGGCGGCCGCGATATGCTGCTCCGCGATGCGGGCGTCGGGGTTATGAGCGAAGGCATATTCGAGTGCTTGCTCCAGCGTCCAGGGGTCACCCGCTCGCACCGCAAACGTGCCTGCGAGCAAGCACGTTAGCAGTGCCATTTGCAGCTTCATTTTGGCGCTGGAGGGCCGCCCTCGCCAGCGGGCTTGCCGGGCGACTCGTCCACGCCCAGTTTTCTGAGAACCATCTCCAGTGGACAAAAGTTCGTGTACGAGGATTGCAACAGATGCATTTTCATACCTTTCATACCTCTGGCGTGTAATTTCTGAACGCTGTTCCCGTGATTGTATCTGTATACGATAAGCTAGCGTCTCAGGCCAGGTTTGTCGTTGCTTTATTTGACATCCTCCCCCACATCTCGCTAACGCTCTCCTGCCTTGAGGCCGGAAAGAAGGGGGATTCCTACGGCGCTATACGCTGAGCTGTATAGTCGCTTCGGTGGGTTCCTGCTGCTGGCGGCATTACCGCACCGTTCACTTCACAGGCTAACCGGGCGTGTCCCGCCCTTAGCACATTGATCGCGCCGACCAGATCGGCGTTTTCCTCGAACCCGCATTCGACGCAGCAAAATCGCTCTTGCGTGCGGCGGTTGTCTGCCGACACATGGCCGCAGCACGGACACGTCCGGCTCGTGTTCTGCGGCGGCATCGCGATGAGATGCCCACCGCGCCACGCCAGCTTGTAATCCAGTTGGCGGCGGAACTCGAACCAGCCTTGATCGAGGATGGATTTGTTCAGACCGGACTTGGCCCGAATCTGCTTTCCCGGTTGTTCGGCACTGCCCTTGGCAGACTTGGACATGTTCCGTACCTGCAAGTCCTCGATACACACCATCGCGTGGTTTTGGCTGATCGCGGTTGAGCACTTGTGCAGGTAGTCGCGGCGGGCATTGCCGATGTGGGAATGAATCTTCTGGACGTCGGCTTTCGCCTTCTTCCAGTTGTTGCCGAACTTCACTTTGCGGCTCATCGATCGTTGCGCCTTGCGCAAACGGTCTTCGTGCTGCCGGAAGCTGTGAAGAGGCGCATAGAACGTGCCGTCCGAGAGTGTGGCGAAGCGGGCAATACCCATGTCGATGCCCACCGCGCCGCCCAGAGGGACTGGCGTTTCCACGTCTCGCCGCGTCTGAATGCTGACGAACCACTTGCCACAGGCATGACTGATGGTGACGTTGCGCAGCTCACCCTGCGCTTCCCGGCTGTTGCGATAGCGCAGCCAGCCGAGCTTAGGCAAAAAGATACGCCCGTTGGCCTGATCGAGCTTGATCTGTTTCGGGTCAGGATAGCGGAATCTGTCGCTTTGCCCCTTGCGCTTGAAGCGCGGGAAGTCGGCGCGTTTCTCGAAGAAGTTCTTGTAGGCTTTTTCGAGGTCTTTGAGTGCGTGTTGCAGCGGATGGACGGGCGCATCCTTCAGCCAAGCTGTTGCGGCACTGTTGCGCCAGGCGGTCAGATGTTTCGCCATCACCACATAGCCAATAAACTTGCCACCGGCCTCATGATTGGCTTGCTGCATCGCCAGCGCCTTGTTGAACACGAACCGGCACGATCCGGCAAAGCGGCGCATTTGACGCTGCTGTTCGCCGGTCGGCATCAGTTCGTATTTGAAAGCTTGGAGGCGTTGCATAGCCGGAATTATACTCTTGGCCTATGAGCAATGAACCAGCTACTTCGCCGGTAGCTGCGGCGGTGCGCCCATCGAAATCATCCGCCAGTACATCGAATATCAGCAGACTCCGCACTGAAGGCAAAAGCAAGGACGGCTATGCCGCCCGCACTATTCTTCCCCGCCCTGAAGGGCGAGGTTTGCCGCGCAACGGATCAGGAAAATCGTCGTGTGTCCCCGGCGCCGTGGAGGGCGGATCAGCTTGGCGACTCGTACTATTCGCCGAGCAGTTCACCTACCGCCTTGAAGTCGTCGACCCGGTCGCATATCACCTTGATCACCATCAGGATCGGCACGCCCAGGAACAGGCCCCAGATGCCCCAGAGCCAGCCCCAGGCGAGCACACCGGCGAACACCGCGACCGGGTTCATGCGGCCGGCCCGGCTGGTCAGCCACGGTGTCAGGACATAGCCTTCAGCGGTGTTGATCAATAACTCCACCCCGCCGATCAGCAACGCCATCTCGAACGAGCCGAACTGGACAAAGCCCGCCAACATTGCGGCCCCGCTGGCGATAATACTGCCCAGGTAAGGGATAAAGTTGAACACGAAAGTCACGACGCCCCACACCGCTGCATGCTCGACGCCGATCCACAGGAATGCCAGCCATGTGGCGATGCCCACCATCGCGCTGGTAAACACCTGCACCAGCAGGTAGCGCTGAATGCACAGGTCGATTTCATCGAGCGCACGCAGCGTCAGTTTTTTCTTGCTCAGCGTCGGGCCGGCGAGCTTCACCATTTTGCGCCGGAAATGATCGCCAGATGCCAGCAGAAAGAACGCAATAAAAAGGACCATGGTGATCTTTGCCGCCGCTGTGGCCAGGCCGAGCGAGCCAGGCAAGAGGTAGTCCTTCACATTGAACCTCGGTTTCTCGATCTGCACCTTCGCCACGTCGCGATCGGGCTGCAGATCGCTGTTGCCCTCGGCAGCGCCGCGCTCGATTTCGCTGGCTGCTTTTTGCATTTTTTCCATCGTTCCGGCCGCCCCCCGGGTCTTGCCGGCATCAAAGCCCTGGCGCAACTTTTGCGCCATTTCCGGCAATGACTCGATGAGTGCGACCGTGTCGTCGCTGAGCGACCAGGCGATCGTGCCCGCTCCGCTGACGATACCGAGCAGCAGTAAGGCTGCGGCCAGCGTGCGCGGGATGTGCAACTGGACCATGCGGTTGACCAGAGGTGTCAGCGCGTAGCTGACCATCACGCCCATTACCAGCGGTATGAACACCGCACTGGCCATGCGCAGTGCGGCCAGACTCATCAGGACGGCAATCACCAACAGCGCGGCGCTGCGCAGGCTGATCGGCGAATGCAGCAGCACACCCGGTTCTTCAGGGTCCGGCGCGGGTAAAGGAGTGACAGGCTCACTCGGGTTACCTGCCGGGTCTGGTTGGGACGTCATGCGTGTTCACTCATTGGGAGTAGCTGGGAGTGTGTTGGACAGCGGCTGGATAATCTGTGCGCTAAAGGCGTGCGCGGGATGTGCAACTGGACCATGCGGTTGACCAGAGGTGTCAGCGCGTAGCTGACCATCACGCCCATTACCAGCGGTATGAACACCGCACTGGCCATGCGCAGTGCGGCCAGACTCATCAGGACGGCAATCACCAACAGCGCGGCGCTGCGCAGGCTGATCGGCGAATGCAGCAGCACACCCGGTTCTTCAGGGTCCGGCGCGGGTAAAGGAGTGACAGGCTCACTCGGGTTACCTGCCGGGTCTGGTTGGGACGTCATGCGTGTTCACTCATTGGGAGTAGCTGGGAGTGTGTTGGACAGCGGCTGGATAATCTGTGCGCTAAAGCACACAAAGGGTACGCCCTTGAACACCCAAGCTGATAAAATTCTGGTTGCCGGCAGGAGAATGCCGTCTAATCAGATGGATACTTTGGCCAGGGATAGGGCAGGAGACGGTCGGTTTCAGTCTTGACCACGGCATAACACTCGCAGCACAGTTGCTCGAGCTGAGGACGGTCCAGCACCCTAATATGACCGCGGTGGTACCTTATCACTCCCAGCTTTTGTAACTTCCCGGCCGCTTCAGTGACGCCTTCGCGACGCACCCCCAGCATGTTGGCAATCAATTCCTGGGTCATGATCAGGCGGTTGTCCGGCAAGCGATCCAGCGACAGCAGCAGCCAGCGGCACAACTGCTGGTCAATCGTATGATGGCGGTTACAGACTGCCGTCTGGGCCATTTGCGTGATCAATGTCTGCGTGTAACGCAGCATCAGCATGCGCATCTCGCTATGGTTATTGAACTCATCCTTCAGGCGGCGTGACGACAGAGCAAAAGCGCTGCCGGCGCTTTGTACGATCGCACGGCTCGGGGTGCTTTCGCCGCCCATGAACACCGCAGTACCGATAAGCCCCTCATTGCCCACTATCGAAATCTCTGCCGAAGCGCCGTCTTCCATCACGTAGAGCAGCGACACGATGCAGTCGACCGGAAAATAAACCTGGCGCATTCTGTCGCCGGATTCATACAGAGCGTTGCCGAGCGGCAGGGATAGCATCTGTAAGTACGGGAATATGCGGTCCTGCGCTGCGGTCGGCAAGGCGGCCAGAAGGTGGTTTTGCCGCGGGGCGGGCGGCGCGGACCTGGCCGTCCTTGATTTCTTCCGGTTTGCAACATTCGTGGTCTGTTGCATCGACATCCACAGCCTCACGCCAACCGCTAATGCGCGGTAGCAAACATATTGGCTGCATTTTAGCGCGGGCCATTGCTGTCATCAATACACAAGCAGTGTACTGGGGTCAGATGATGACCCGGATCGCTCAGCGTACTGTCAGATTGTCGATGACTCTTTCCACGCCTTTGACTTTTTTCGCAGCGGCAACGGCTGCGTCACGTTCTGCGTTGGAATCAACATATCCACCCAGACTGACGACACCCCGATTGACTTCCACATCGATTTCCGCCGCAGGGGCCAGCGGGTCATTCGCCAACGCCGCCTTGACACTTGCTGAAAGTGCTTTGTCGTCGATGTATTCGCCGGTCCTGCGCGTGGCGCCCGATACTTTCAGATTGTTTTCCACTGAAGATACACCCGAAACGGATCTGGCAATCTCGCCTGCCCGATCCACCTGAGCCTGGGAATTGACAAAGCCGTTAAGTTGCACCTTGTCCCGGTCCACTTCGACATCGATGTTCAGACCATCGGTGGTCGGGTCTGCCAATAATGCGGTCTTGGTGCGGGCAGCGATCGAGGTGTCATCAACAACCTGACCCGTCGAGCGGTGCTGTCCAGATGCAGAACAAGCGCCCGCGACAAGGCACACCAGCGCCAGTGACAATACCAACGAGCTTTGCATTTTCATGATCATACTCCTGTGGGGTTTCGGACTGATTCGTGGTTGAAGTTAGTCCTGTCCAGGCAGGCCGTCTGTGCGCTGGCAGACGCAACGGGTTTTATCGCGGACGAAAACGAAAGCAGCAACCTGAAGCAGGCATTGCTTGCGTCGAGCACGCTTGCCAGTGGCCAGCCTCGATGACGGCTGGTGTGTTCGAGCGCCACGCCGATCCCGACGGCTGCCAGCAGCATGCGCGGCGAAGACATCCTGGCAGCCATTTTCCGCTGCATTCCGGTGAGGATGTTCCGCACCCCCTGGCGCCGCAGCAGGAGCCGTTGTTCAAGGCTGGCGACTTGATGACGCATGGACCGTGAACGGTACGGCCCGCCTGATCCGGTCATCCCGTTTCCCCTGGCTGAGTACCTGATGCCGGCGGTTTCAAAGAGCGCAGCGTGGCTGGAAAGCCCAGGCAGCGGGAACGGTGACGCATGAAGCCGCGCAAAGTCAGGGCCAGGGCTAGCGTCAGCGCGGCCAACAGCAGCAAAACGAGCGCTGGTTGTAAACCCAGACCGATCAGATTCAGCCCGGCCGCAGCCATCAAACCCACCCATGCCAGGACCAGCAATGCACTAATGCAAATAGCAGTCGAGATCATCGTCATCAGGCTGTGCGCCGCCAGACGCAGCTCGAGCGCTGCGAGTTGTAATTGGTCGTGGGCCAGGTTACGTAGTTCCCGCTGAAGGGTGTGCAGATCCTCCAGGGGGCCGGTGGCCTGAACGGCGCATTCAGCGTCTGTCAGCGGCTTGATGTCGTTGGTCTCAAGGGGCGCAGACATGGACCGATACTCTTTAGCGGGACGACAACAGCCGGCTCAGAAAATATCCCGCAGCCACCGCAATCCCCAGGGATACAACGGGATTTTCGCGCACGTAGCTGCCGGCGCGCTCGATGATCCTTTGGCCGCTGTCGTTCAATTGATCGCCTTTGACGCCCAGCGTCCCGGCTGCGTGCGTGGCCGCAACGCCGGCGCGGTCAACGGCGCCGTGCGCGCCGGCGACCAGGTGGTCCAGCGCCGGCCGCGCGGCATGGGATACCGAATCGATGGAGTCATGTGCCGCTGCGGTTGCGGTTTCGACACCGTGCTCCAGCGTATGTTGAATATTGCCGCCATTGGCGGCCACAGTTGTCTTGGTATGCATATTGATTTCTCCTGCTAATGGCAATATCGCCACGATTAAATCTTACGCCGGAAATGCCCGCGATTCCGTGCGCTACCGCACTCAAGCGGGGACTACTCAAGGTCTCGGCTGGCGATCACGTCGAGTGAAGATCACCCTCTTCTTGCTTGCAGTTCCTGCGGCCAGGATCAAACCCAGCACCACCAGGCCACCACCGGCAAGGTGATATCCCAGCAGTTTCTCATCCAGGAACGCAATGGCCAGAACGGTACCGAACACCGGGATCAGGTTGATGAAGATGGATGCGCGGCTGGGACCGATGAGGCGGTTGCCGGCAAACCAGCCCAGGTTGCCGAATACCGATACCAGCAGCGCCAGGGCAACAATGGCGCCGATACTGGTGGCGGTGATGGGCATGGCCTGTACCGTGGCTGCCTCCCACAGGTAAAAAGGTAACAACATGGCGGTACCGGTAATGGTAATGCCAAACAAAGCCTCGACCGCGCTGAACTCATGCGGCAGGCGCTTGAGGTTGAGTGCGAAGCCGGAAAAGCCACACATGGCCAGCAAGGTAACAAGGTCCCCAGGCTGCATGTGCAGATGGGTGAGCAGCGTCAGGTCGGCATGACTGATCATGACGACGACGCCGCTGATGCCGCAGACGATACCCAGCGCACGCCACTTGCTCAGGTGCTCCTTGAGAAACAGCCAGGCGAACAGCACGGTCAATGTTGGCTGCACGGCATTGATGAGCGAAACGTTGATGGCCAAAGTCATGGTCAGGGCGATCAGCACCAGAGTGGTGCTGCCCACCATGAGAAAGCCGAGCAGGGCGAAACTGCGCCAATGGCGGCGGTAAGCCGGCCAGTGCCGGCGCAGACCCGGCCATGCGAACGGCAGCAGGATCAGGGCGCCGGCCAGCCAGCGCCAGAACGACAGACCGACGGGCGGAATCTGCTCATGGACTGCGCGGCCGATGACGTGACCGCAGGCCAGAAAGAACGCGGTCACAGTCAATATGACATAGGCAAAGGCGGAGCGGTCGGGGTGGCTCATGACGGGCTAACAATAGGTTATTCAGGCCCGCCTTGCTAGAATGAATGTCACGCTTTTCAACGATACGGATAATCTGTGAACAGGGAAGCTTTTGAACAGCTCAAAACCGAGGGATACAACCGGATACCGGTGTTTCGCTCGGTGCTGGCCGACCTGGACACGCCGCTGTCCGTGTATATCAAGCTGGCTGACAGCCCGGACGCTTATCTGTTCGAATCGGTGGAAGGCGGCGCAACCTGGGGCCGTTATTCCATCATCGGCCTGCCATGCCGGCGCCGCTACACGCTGGTGGGGAACAAGCTGACGATATACGAAGACGGCGCAGGCGTCCACCAGCAAATCCTGGCGGATCCGCTGGCTTACATCGCCGGCATGCAGCAGGAATTTCGCGCGCCACGGCTGGATGAACTGCCGGTATTCACCGGTGGCCTGGTGGGGTATTTCGGCTACGAGATGGTGCAGCATTTCGAGCCGCGGCTGGCCGATGCCAATAAACCGGATGAACTCGGCACCCCGGACATGGTGCTGTTGCAGTCAGAAGAAGTGGCGGTATTCGATAACCTCAGCGGCCGGCTGTTCCTGGTGATCAATGTCGATCCGAACAAGCCGAACGCCTGGTCGGCGGCGCAACGGCGCCTGGACCAGCTGACCCATCGCCTGCGCGGCGGCGGCCCGGGTTACGGCGATGCCAGCCCGCGTGAGCCGATCTTCGAAGAAGATTTCCGGCTGGGCTTCGAGCGCGAGGATTTCATCCGCGCCGTGGAAAAGAGCAAGGAGTACATCCTGTCCGGGGATATTTTCCAGGTGGTGCTGTCGCAGCGCATGAGCGTTCCTTTCAAGGCCCGTGCGCTGGATGTCTACCGCGTACTGCGCGCCATCAACCCCTCGCCTTACATGTTTTTTATCGATCTGGGCGACACCCAGGTGGTCGGTTCCTCGCCTGAAGTGCTGGTGCGCGTACAACGTCGTCGCATCACGCTGCGGCCCATCGCCGGCACGCGGCCCCGCGGCGCCACGCCCGAAGAAGACCGCCTGCTGGAACAGGAGTTGCTGAGCGATCCGAAAGAACGGGCGGAACACCTGATGCTGATCGATCTCGGTCGTAACGATGTAGGCCAGGTGGCGCGAACCGGCACGGTCACGCTGACCGAGACCATGGGGATCGAACGCTACTCACACGTGATGCATATCGTTTCCCAGGTGGAAGGTGAACTGGCCGCAGGCAAGACCGCGGTCGATGCGATCCGCGCGGCCTTTCCTGCGGGGACGTTATCAGGCGCGCCCAAGATCAGGGCCATGGAGATCATCAATGAACTGGAACCGGTGCGGCGCAATGTCTACGCTGGTGCCGTGGGCTATATCAGCTGGCAGGATGACACCGATCTTGCCATCGCCATCCGCACCGCGATCATTCGCAACGGTATGCTGCACGTGCAGGCCGGGGCCGGTATTGTGGCGGATTCCGATCCCGAAAAAGAATGGCAGGAGACCCTCAACAAGGGCAAGGTCCTGATCGCGGCCGTCAACAGTGCTTCGGCGGGATTGTAAAGCAACGCGGAACCTCTGCGCACCGTTCCGTTTGTGGCAGCAAACAACAACTTACGTATTTCCGCCATCGGTGGTAGAGTTAGGAGAAATATCAAGTCGGTTTGCCGCAGGCAAAACGTTAAAATAAAACGCGTGCACGAGAGGTGTGGCCATGATCAGGAAAAAAGAGTTAGCCAGGGCAATCGCGCTGGCGCTGACAACTTCAAGCGGTCTGTATTCCATCACTGCTGTGGCGGACCTGGAAGAAGTCATTGTTACCGCCACCAAACGGGCGGAAAATCTGCAGGATGTCGCCGTTTCCGTCGCGGTTCTGGGCGAGGAGAAACTGGATCAACTCAATGTTGCCAATTTTGACGATTACATCCGCTACCTCCCCGGCGTTAATTCAGCCGGCCGTGGCCCTGGCCAGTCATCGATTTTCATTCGCGGCATGGCCACCGACTCTTCGGACCAGACCTCGATAGAAATTGGCGCCCCGGTGCCCAACGTGGCGCTCTATCTGGATGAACAACCGGTCAGCTCAGGCGGCCGCAATCTGGACGTATACGCGGCCGATATTGCCCGCGTGGAAGTATTGCCGGGACCGCAGGGCACGCTGTTCGGAGCCAGTTCGCAGGCGGGCACGATCCGTCTGATTACCAACAAGCCCATTTACAACGAGTTTCACTCCGGCTTCAAGGCCAGCATCGCCAACACGCGGCACGGGGAAATCAGCAATAGTGTGGAAGCATACGTCAACGTACCTCTGATCGATGACAAGCTTTCCATTCGCGGCGTGTTTTACAACGCCGTGGAAGGTGGTTACATCGACAATGTGTTTGGTGAAAACGCCTACACCGCCGACGACGCAGGCTTTCCGGAAGGGGCGGAATCCACTGTCGTCAACAACCTCGCGCTGGTGGAAAAAGACTTCAATGATGCGACCTACCGCGGTGGGCGCATGAGCGTCAAGTACGCCGTCAACGATGACTGGGAAGTGCTGGGTCAATACATGATTCAGCAACTCGACGTGGACGGTGTATTCGACCACTCACCCGAATCCATTGCTGATATCCCCGCGGTTCAGGCGGGCAGCAGGGTGGTGGGCGATCTGCAGGTGCAGCGCTTTTTCCCCGACCGGCTGGAGGATGAGTTTCAGCAGTTTGCATTGACCATCAATGGCCGCCTGGGCGCGCTGGATATCGTCTATGCCGGTTCCTATCTCGATCGCGAAGTGAACAACAGCTTTGACTACAGTGGGTACACCCAGGTGGGCGAGTTTGGTTACTACTACCTGTGCCAGCCCACCTACACCTTGTGCGGTGATCCGACGCAGGGTGTGATCGCTTTCATTAAAAACCAACGTACTACCAACGAACTCCGTGTCTCCTCAGATGCCGGTGAACGGGTTCATATTGTTGCCGGTGTGTTCTACGACGATATCGAAACCAAGGTGGACACGAATTTCTTTGTCGGTGGATCGATCGGGTTTTTTGCGCCCAACTCGCCACATTCGCAATCAACCACCTTCAACCCGAATCCCCGCCCACCGGGCATCACCTTCGTCAACGATGCCATCCGCTCGGAAGAGCAACTTGCCTTTTTCGGTGAAATCACTTTTGACCTTACGGACCAGCTCTCGATCACCGGCGGCGCGCGCTACTACGATATCGAATCCAGCCTGCTGGGTTCCTCGAACTTCGCCACCTTATGCGATCCGGAATTGCCGTGTGATGCTTCTCAGGATGGTGACGGCGGACGCAGTTTCGACGTGATTTTTGCCGACCAATTGCCGTTGAAGGAAGACGATGTCATTTTCAAAGGCACTGTTTCCTACCGGCCTGTCGACGACATCCTGTTCTATGCCACCTATTCGGAGGGTTTCCGCCCCGGTGGTTTCAACCGCATCGATAATGACGGGGTACCCAAGACCTATGTCAGCGATGAGGTGTTCAATTATGAATTCGGTTGGAAAACCACCCTGTTCGACGACACCGTGCGCTTCAACGGCGCGCTTTACCACGTTGATTGGGATGGCCTGCAGGTGGGCATTACCGATTTCAACATATCGGTTATCACCTTTACCACCAACGCGGCCGATGCCGAGATCGAGGGTTTTGAAGGTGATCTGACCTGGCAGCCCGATGACCACCTCACACTTAGCGCGGCCTGGTCCCTGAACGACACCAAAATGGTGCGGGTGCCTCAGGGCGTGTCGGATATCGCCCCGGAGGGTTCACGTCTGGCTTTGGCGCCCAAGACTCAATACCACCTCATAGGCCGTTATGAATGGTCAGCCGGGGAATTGGCGCCATATGCCCAGGTGGTATACGCCTATACCGGAAACCAGTTCAGTTCTATTGTTGTGGACAACCGCTTTCTGCAGCATTCTTACGATACCGTGGATGCCGCCTTTGGCTTTCATGCGGAACAGTGGGGACTTGAAGTTTTCGGGGAAAACCTGACCGACGAGCGTGCCGAGTTGTTTATCAATTCCCTGGATACGGATTTGCGCATCACCACCAACCGTCCGCGCACCTTTGGGCTGAGAGTCTCTTATGACTATTAGGCTCGTGTCTGTCCATAAACGGGCATCCCAGCCCGTTTATGGAATCGCGAAGCAAAAGCGTGGTTTTTCTTCGCTCGCATTTTCAATGAATACGTCATCGAAAATGGCGGCACTTCCCTGTGCCGCGTCAGCGTGCATCCATTTCCGGATGCGTGACAGGATACTAGGCTGGAGATAAGCACTGAAGCTCTTGCTGCCTTGAAGCCCGGCTGCCACTGCGGCGGCCAGGCTTCCTGCGTTCATGAACCATCGTTATGACACAGACTGACGCCGGGCCGGCAGTTTCCGCATCCAGCGACGCGGCTTCCCGCGCCAAACAGTTGCTGCAGGAAGGTAAACTCAAAGAGGTCATCGAGGCCGCTCAGGCGGGGCTGAACGACCATCCGGCCAACACCGAGCTGCTGTACCTCCAGGCCGTGGCGCAACGCTATCTGGGGCAGCCAAAGGAGGCGCTGGCCACGCTGGAACAGCTCAAGACGCATGAACCGAATTACGCTCGGGCCTGGCAGGAAGCGGGTCATAACCTCAAGCAGCTCGCTGACTGGCAAGGCGCGACACAGGCTTATCAACGAGCCGTGGATCTCAATCACGCCTTGCTGGCTTCGTGGCGCGAACTGGTCGTCCTGTATAAACGCCAGGGTAATCAGGCGGCATCCGTCATGGCCCAGGCTGAGTTTTCCCGCCTGTCCGGCTTGCCGGCTGATCTGGTCAGCGTCAGCAGCCTGATCCAGGAGGGTAAATTATTCCAGGCTGAAACCCTGTGCCGGGCCTTTCTGAAAAAGCATCCCCACCACATCGAAGCCATGCGTCTGCTGGCCATGCTGGGCATGAAGCTATTCATCTACGATGACGCCGAGTTCCTGCTGGAAAGTTGTGTCGAGTTTGCCCCCGATTACTGGCTGGCCCGCTATGACTACATCAATGTATTGCACAAGCGGCAGAAATTTGAACAAGCGCTGGAGCAGGCCAGAATATTGCACGCATCCTACCCGGACAATTTCGCCTTTCAACTGGCACTGGCCAATGAAAATGTGGCAGTGGGGAATTTCGCTGATGCACTGGGGATTTACGCCCGGGTCATAGCGGGCAACCCGGCACTCGAACGGCCTTACGTGTCGCAAGGGCATGCACAAAAAACAGTCGGGCAGCTGGACAGCGCCATCGAGTCCTATCGATCGGCGTACCGCTTGCGGGCGGATTTTGGCGATGCCTACTGGAGCCTGGCCAACCTCAAAACCTACTGCTTTGAGGATGAAGAAATTTCCCGTATGCAGAGCCAGCTGGAAAACCCGGCAACTTCCCTTATAGACCGCTTCCACCTGTGTTTCGCACTGGGCGCTGCCTATGAAGCACGGCAGGATTACGCCCGGTCATTTCACTACTACGAACAGGGTAACCGGCTGAAAAAACAGGACGTGCGTTACGATGCCGAGCGTCTGGACGGTGCCATGAAACGCCAGATCGAGTTCTGCACCCCGCAACTGTTTGCCAGCAAAACCGGCATGGGCGCGCAGCATGCCGACCCCATCTTCATCGTGGGTTTGCCACGTTCAGGATCAACCTTGCTCGAACAGATTCTGGCTTCACATTCGCACATCGACGGCACCATGGAGTTGCCCAACATCATCGCGCTGGCACACCGTTTGAACGGCCGGAGATTCATCTGGGAGGAAGCAAGGTACCCGAAAAATCTGGCGGACCTGTCCGCCGAGCGCTTACAGGGTTTCGGCCAGGCATACATCAGCGAGACCCGTTTCCACCGCAAAGGCGCAGCGCATTTTATCGACAAGATGCCCAACAACTTCATGCACATCGGCCTGATCCACCTGATCTTGCCCAGGGCCAGGATCATCGATGCGCGCCGGCACCCGATGGGCTGTTGTTTCAGCGGCTTCAAACAACTGTTTGCCGACGGCCAGGAATTCACCTACGGGCAGGAGGAAATCGCGCGCTACTACAAAGGCTATGTGAACCTGATGGCGCATTGGGACCAGGTATTGCCCGGCAAAGTACTGCGTGTGCATTATGAACACCTGGTCGCGGATCTGGAAAGCCAGGTGCGCCGGATCCTCGATTACCTCGGTCTGCCGTTTGAGCAAAGCTGCCTGCATTATTACCAGACCGAGCGTTCCATCCGCACCCCCAGCTCGGAACAGGTCAGGCAACCGATTTACCAGAGCGGTCTGGATCATTGGCGTCACTACGAGCCGTATCTCGATGTGCTCAAACGAGAACTGGCGGATGAGATCGCGCAATATCCTGCGCCTGTTTTCCGGGACAGTTGAACCCGGAAAGACAAAGTTCTTTTATTCATTTTCCAGTAAACTCTGCAAACGTCACGAGATACGCGCTGCACAGGATGAAAAGGCAGCCTGTAGATTTCAGGTTTTGCTGCTGCTGTTGCTGCCACCGAAGGATAAAAGGATTTGGCCATCACAGTGTGACCAGGAGATAAGCATCTTATGATCCTGATGATCGACAACTATGACTCGTTCACCTACAACCTGGTGCAATACCTGGGAGAACTGGGCGCAGAGGTCGTTACCGTTCGTAACGATGCGGTTACGGTGGATGAAATCCGGCGCATGAAGCCGGAGGGTATCGTCATCTCCCCGGGGCCATGCACACCCAATGAAGCCGGCATCAGCGTCGATGTGGTGCTGGCTCTGGGAAAGACCATCCCCATTCTCGGCGTGTGCCTGGGCCACCAGTGCATCGGCCAGGCGTTTGGCGCCAAAGTGGTGCGTGCCGCCCGTATCATGCACGGCAAGACTTCAATGATCTACCACCGCAGCCAGGGGGTATTTACCGGTTTGCCACAGCCATTTGAAGCCACCCGTTACCACTCGCTGGTGGTGGAAAACAGCTCCATCCCCGAGAGCCTTTCTGTCATGGCCTGGGCGGATTATGCCGGCGACCATGAAATCATGGGCCTGAAGCATCGGCATTATCCGATCGAGGGTGTGCAATTTCATCCCGAGTCCATTCTCACCCGCTGCGGTCACGATCTGCTGAGGAATTTTTTGCAGTCCATCAGCAAGTCCTATTGAACATGATGAAACTCTATTCCTACTGGCGCAGTTCCGCGGCTTACCGCGTGCGCATCGCACTGAACCTGAAAGCCATCCCGTGCGAAGTGGTTCCCGTGCCACTGGCCGGTGGAGCGCATCATCGTGCGGATTATCTGGCAGTCAACCCGCAGGGACTGGTGCCGGCGCTGGAACACCAGGGCGAGTTGCTGGTCCAGTCCCTGGCCATCATCGAATATCTGGACAGCGTGGCGCCGGCGCCGCGCCTGTTGCCACAGGAACCGGTGGCACGGGCGCATGTCGCAGCCATGGCGCAGGCCATCGCCTGTGAAATCCACCCGCTGAACAACCTGCGCGTGTTGAACTATCTGCGGCAGGAACTGGGCCACAATGACGCCGCGGTTCAGGATTGGTATGTACACTGGATCGAAGAGGGGTTCCGCGCGCTGGAGGCCTGGGCGGTGAAATACTCATCGGCACAGCGTTTTCTTTATGGCGATGCGGTTTCGCTGGCCGATGTGTGCCTGGCGCCGCAGGTATACAATGCGCGCCGCTTCAAGCTCAGTCTCGATGACTATCCCACGCTGGTGGCCATCGACGCCCACCTGCAAACCCTGCCGGCCGTTATCGCCGCCAGCCCGGAACAACAGGCCGATGCCCGCTAGGCCCTGGTGTCCGTATGGAAATAAAACAAGCCATCAGCAACATCGTCGACCGCATCGATCTGAGTGCGGAGGAAATGCGCGCGGTGATGCAGCAGATCATGACCGGTGGCGCCACGCCGATCCAGATCGGCGGCATCCTGGCCGGGCTGCGCACCAAGGGTGAAACCGTCGATGAAATCGTCGCTGCGGCCAGGGTTATGCGCGAACTGGCGCTGCGCATCGAGGTGTCGCCGCAACACCTGGTCGATACCTGCGGCACCGGTGGCGACAGCAGCAGCACCTTCAATGTATCCACCGCCAGCGCCTTCGTCGTGGCTGCCGCCGGTGGCCGGGTGGCCAAACACGGCAACCGCTCGATGTCCTCGAATTCGGGCAGTGCGGACGTGCTCGAAGCCTTGGGTGTAAACCTCGACATCCCGCCACGGCAGGTGGCGGCCTGCATCGAGGAAGTCAATGTCGGCTTCCTGTTCGCACCGTCCTATCACAGCGCAGCGCGGTACGCGGCTGGTCCGCGCAAGGAATTGGGCACGCGCACGCTGTTCAACCTGTTGGGACCGCTGACCAATCCCGCCGGCGCGCCGCACCAGTTGCTGGGCGTGTTCGCCGCGCGCTGGGTGGAGCCCATGGCCAAAGTACTGCGCCAGCTGGGCAGCAAGCACGTGCTGGTGGTGCATTCCGAGGATGGGCTGGACGAATTGAGCATCGGCGCGCCCAGCTACGTGGCCGAACTGTTGGATGGACAAGTGCTTACTTATGTATTTTGCCCCGAAGAAGCCGGCATCGAGCGGCAGCCGCTGGATGCGGTGCGGGTGCACGGCCCACAGCAGTCGGCGCAAATGATCCGGGATGTATTCAGCGGGCAAAAAGGACCGGCAGCCGACCTGGTCGCGCTCAATGCGGGCGCCGCGCTGTACGCCGCGGACATCGTATCTTCATTGCCGCTGGGCGTGGAACTGGCGCGTGAAACCCTGGCGAGCGGCGCCGCCGAAGCCACGCTGCGGGCGCTGGTGGAACGCACGGCATGAGCGATATCCTGCAACGGATCCTGGCCACCAAGGCGCAGGAAATCACTGCCGGCAAAGCGCGGACGCAACAGCAGGAAGTGCGCGCGTCCGTAGCGGATCTGCCGGCGCCACGGGGATTTGCCCGGCGTATGTGTTCGCTGGCGGCCAGCGGCCCCGCCGTCATTGCCGAAATCAAGAAAGCCTCACCCAGCGCCGGCATCATTCGGGCGGATTTTCAAGTGCCCCGCATCGCACAGAGCTATGCCGCCGGTGGCGCCGCCTGCCTGTCCATTGTCACCGATAAAGCGTATTTCCACGGCGCCAATGAATATCTGCAGGAGGCGCACCGGGCTTGCGAATTACCGCTGTTGCGCAAAGACTTCCTGATCGATCCCTGGCAGGTGTATGAATCCCGCGTGCTCGGCGCCGACTGTATCCTGCTGATCGTGGCGGCGCTGGATTTTGCTCGCTTGCAAGAGCTGGATGGCCTGGCGCGCGAGACCGGCCTGGACGTACTGGTCGAAGTACACGACGAGGCTGAACTGGAGCAGGCGCTGAAAACCGGCGCCATGCTGATCGGCGTCAACAATCGCGACCTGCGGACCTTTCGCACCGACCTTGGGGTCAGCGAACGTTTACGGGCTTTGATTCCGCAGCCGCGTATCATGGTAGCGGAAAGCGGCATCCACACGCGGCAGGATGTGCAACGCCTGCAGCAGGCAGACATCCATGCCTTCCTGGTGGGTGAGGCCTTCATGCGCGCCGAAGACCCCGGCAGCGCGTTGCAATCGTTGTTTAGTCCACGTCCCGTATGAGGCCAGACATGCATGCATTACGTCCAACTTTTGTCATTCGAGTGATCGCGGCCCTGTTGAGCCTGGCGAGTGTTGCCGCCATGGCCGCTCCCCTGGGCGCCGAGGTGCAGTGGAAAGACCCGTCTTCCGTGCAGCTGGAAGTTGATTTTCCGGGCGACGGTTACCATGCCAGCTGGCAGCTGTTCCGTTGCGCTTGCGGCGACCTGCTGATCCGTTCCGAACTGGTCGTGCCGGGTGAAGTCACCCAGGGCGATATTCTGCTGGTCGCCAACCGCGCGGTGCTGTTGCGCGGTTACGGGCCGAACGCCGAAGAGGAGGTGTCATTCGATGCTCCTGCCCTGATGATGCAATTGGCCCTGCGCTTGCTGGAACGTGCGGAACCTGCCGGCCCGTCGGCGATCAGCGAACGCCGGCAGGTGGAGGTCGAGGACAAGATCAACTACATCAATCTCGACAGCGGGGCCGCGGCCGGCAGCTTTCCGGCGCCCTGGAGCGTAAAAGGATCGGTCTGGCCGCAAGCGGACAGCCAGCGGCGCTTTGACCTCGCGTTTACCTTCAGTACTGCGGGCGCCGCGGGCGCAGAGGAAGAGCAAGGTCAGATGAGACTGGCCGGCGTGGCGGAGTATGCCACCAGCGAATTTCCGCTGGCCGTGGATATGAGCCTGCAGGACTGGAAACTGTCCTGGCGCGATGACAACGATGCAGCGGCAGAGCAGGCAGAAAAAGCCAAAACCCTGGATGAATTACGCCAGCTGCTAAAAGCGGAATAAGCAGTCAGATGCGGTAAGCCAGTGCCTTCATGATGCCGGCGGTGAACGCCATGGCTTTGCGCACCGGTTCTGGCAGTTCGCGGCCGCCGGCATCTTCCGCCATGCGGCCATGTTGCGCTTCGTCGATTTTCATCTGGTCGAGAATGGCATGGCTGCGCAGATCGCCTTGCGGCAGGCGCTCGATGTGTTGCTGCAGGTGGGCTTCCACCTGGTTTTCCGTTTCGCGCACGAAGCCCAGGCTCCAGCGGTCGCCCGCCAGTCCGGCCACGGCGCCGATGGCAAATGAGCCTGCATACCACAGCGGGTTCAGCAAGCTGGTGCGGGCGTCCAGTTCA
>CAVPUV010000077.1:0-43329 GCA_963708905.1 uncultured Gammaproteobacteria bacterium
ACTAGCCTGTGATGAAGATGGCTACCTGGACCGGGAATGCCCATCGGACGAGTGCCTGTTTACCTTCAAAGTTCACGAAGAAGATTGGAGCGGCAAGGTCCGCGACGAAGAAGTTTTCTGTCCGTTTTGTGGGCACACTGCCAACTCCGATTCCTGGTGGACGCAGGATCAATTGAAATACGCAAGGGAGGCAGCGCAGGCCCACATCCAAGGCCGTATTAACCAGGCCATGAAGCGTGACGCTGTTCGTTGGAATGGACGGCAGCCCCGAAAAAGCTTCATCACCATGACGGTTAAGGTGGACAACCGCCCTCGTCATGTTCCGCTGCCGATCACGACAGAGTCCATGCAGCTCAAGATCACCTGCCCGGAATGTGAATGCCGCTATGCCGTTATCGGTGCGGCGTTCTTCTGTCCCGCCTGCGGCCACAACGCCGCTGAGTTGATGTTCAACCAGTCAATTAACGGCATTCGAAAGGCGCTCGACTCGCTTGCCAGCATACGCGCAGCGATATCCGACCGCGACACGGCGGAGACGACCGCGCGGCTTCTCGTGGAAAACGGGCTACAACAAGCGGTAACGGCATTTCAGCGTTATGCGGAAGCGTTATACGCTGGATTTCCGTCGTCCTCGCCGCCGCGTCGCAATGCTTTTCAGAACTTGACCGAAGGCAGCGACCTATGGTCTGCCGTGACTGGCAGGCATTACAACGCCTACCTGACCAGTGCCGAGCTTGAGGCGCTAACCCGATATTTTCAGCAGCGACATTTACTTGCCCACACGCAAAGTATTGTAGATAGCGACTACATTGAACGCACCGGTGACCACACATATCGCGTCGGACAACGCGTCGTCATTCGCGAGGATTCTGTTCGAAAATGTCTCGCCTTGATCGAGAAACTCGGCGCAGGACTGGAATCTGATCAACCACAACCCCAGGAGAGTAAATCATGAACAAAGGTAAGGGCAGAGGCGGCGGCAAAGGCCGCGACCGAACCATCTACAAAAGCGGAGACTAATGGATCAACAAGCGCAATGATGCGCAGCGGGCATCCAGCAAGCATTCAACCCAGAAAGCAGCAATCGACGCCGCCCGGGGAATGTTACAGAACCAGGGAGGCGGTGAACTCACAACAAAAGGTCGTGACGGCAAGATTCGGAGCAAGGATACGATCCCGCCGGGTCGCGACCCGAATCCGCCGAAAGATACCGAACACTAGGGTCTTCCCGCCCGCGAATAGTGTTTGCGGGGCGAAGCTTCTTCTTTTCAACCCGCCAGGATTACGGGAACCCGGCAGCCGCCGCTCCGGTCCCCAGGATATCAACGGAGCGGGGCGGGTTAGAGCCACGGCCTGCTTCTTTCGCCTCACCAAGCACGCCGTGCGAAATCAGGCTGCGAAGAACCCTTCAGCAGCCGTCCGAGCCTGACCGTTGGACATAAGGGCGAGGGGTTTTTCCACAACATTTTTGGGTACCCAATTGTGGGTACAAAGGGTACACTTCGTCGATGGCTCGAAAAGACGTTGCATTTAAGATCAGAATCGATGAAGAGCTCAGGCGAGCCTTCGTCGAAGCCTGCCAGTCACAAGATCGCCCTGCGGCGCAGGTCGTTCGCGAATTCATGAGACAGTATGTCAATCAACACGAAATACCGGAGATGGAAACTGGTACAAGCCGGACGCACCTGCGACAGGGCATTGAACCATGAGCATTGAAACGAAGTTCGACATTCCATTGGTCGCCGGATTGGCTCTGCGGGAAAAACAGATACAACAAAATTACCGTCCCATCATCGCCGTTCACAAATGGTTCGCTCGTCGGCCCGGCTCCCTTTTTCGGGCACTGGTTCTATCCGAATTTGGCGACGATGCTCTTTCAAATATCTATTTCAAACCAAACGTGTTTTCTGGCCGCAAAATTGCCGATCCCTTTATGGGAGGCGGTACGCCATTGATAGAAGCCAACCGCGTGGGATGCGATGTTACGGGATTTGATATCAATCCCATGTCCGCATGGATTGTGCGTGAAGAGATCGAACATCTGGACGTGGATGCATACCAGCAGGAAGCGGAACGCTTCCTGCGCGCGCTCCGCACCGATGTTGAAGACTCTTACGTGACCGACTGCCCCCTCTATGGCGATCACGATGTCCCGGTTAAGTATTTTCTTTGGGTCAAAGTTATTGATTGCGAGGCATGCGCTAGGCCGGTTGATTTATTTCCAGGTTACCTCATCGCCGAGGATTCAAGACATCCGAAGAACGTGCTCGTTTGCCCGTCATGCGGTGATCTCAATGAAGTGGAAAATTGCAAGAAACCAGGGAGCTGCCGGACGTGCGATACGGCGCTGCTCATCGAGGGCCCGGCAAGACGTGGGCGCTGTGCGTGCCCTCATTGCGGTCACGAGAATCAGTATCCCCGGAGTGAGCAAGGCCCGCTGGGCCATCGGCTATTTGCCATTGAATACTACAACCCGGTGCGCAAGGCCGGTCATAAGGGGCGTTTCTTCAAGAAGCCGGATGCGAAGGACTTGGCACGGCTGGCTTCTTTGGAAGACCGCTGGCAGCGTATGCGGCCCCGCTTTGTTCCCGATCAGGAAATACTCCCCGGTGATGAAACAGACCGATTGCACCGATGGGGCTACAGCCACTATCGGCAAATGTTTAATACCCGGCAGCTTGTTGGCCTGGAGCTTAGCTGTCGATTGATTGACAAGGTTGCGGACGAACGTATCCGCCATGCTCTGGCGACCAACCTCTCGGACCTTTTGCGATACCAGAATTTGCTCTGCCGCTACGATACCTGGGCGTTGAAGTCACTGGATATTTTCTCAGTGCATGGATTTCCGGTGGGTCTCATCCAGTGCGAATCAAACCTGCTTGGCATTTCCAATGGTGGCAACTCAAATGTGGGATCAGGCGGCTGGACCAATATCATCGACAAATACGCAAAAGCAAAACGGTATTGCGACGCTCCCTTTGAGGTACAGCGGCATGGCAACCGCAATATTCAGATTCCAATCGTTGGTGAATGGATCGGCGAGCGCTTAAATGGAGGCGCTCAACGCAATGTTGCCATCCATTGCGCGGATGCAACCACTGCCAAGATCGCACCGGCTACCGTCGATGCTGTGTTTACCGATCCGCCGTACTTCGGAAATGTGCAATACGGCGAATTAATGGATTTTTGCTATGTCTGGCTGCGCCGCCTCGTCGGCGAAGCCGCCGAAGGATTTGACAGGTTGTCCACCCGGGCGGCAGAAGAACTAACGGGCAATGTCACCCAATCGCGCGGCCTGAATCATTTCACTGAGGGGCTTGCGAAGGTCTATTCCTGCATGGCCAAAGCCTTGAAGCCAGGTGCCCCTCTGGCTTTCACCTATCATCACAACAAGCTGGAAGCCTATTACGCGGTAGGCGTTGCAATTCTCGATGCGGGACTAACCTGCTCGGCGTCATTGCCATGCCCTGCTGAAATGGGCGGCTCGATTCATATTCACGGTACCAGCTCATCCATCATCGACACGGTGTTCGTCTGTCGCGACCAAGGCGAAACACCCCGGCAATGGCTGTTTGAAAACTCTAACCAGCTTGTCGATATCGTCGCGCATGACCTTGATCAATTATCTGAAACAGGCCGTGAACCGACGCTTGGTGATACGAGGTGCGTTCTCTTCGGTCATTTAACACGAATGGCTATCTGGAATCTGCGCAAGTCTTGGGATTGCAGTCTTTCTACTGATCAAAAGCTAAAGCGGTTTGAATTTGTCGTCTCAGAATTGGCGGACCTCAGGGCTGTCCTTGACGACCTAGCCAACACAGTACGTCCGCCCCTATCCGCTGGTCCGCTTTTTGCGGCGGCTGAATCGACCGAGAGAGAACGAAATGCCGTCGCGTTTTGACATTGATTACAAGAACCAGGAGGTCAATTGGGACCCGCTT
This sequence comes from uncultured Gammaproteobacteria bacterium, assembly GCA_963708905.1. Lineage (GTDB taxonomy): Bacteria > Pseudomonadota > Gammaproteobacteria > Xanthomonadales > SZUA-36 > SHZL01. The sequence goes on from CAVPUV010000077.1 coordinate 3,942, forward strand.
GTCGATGAAGTTTTTAGTGAATTGACCTCAAGCTTCATGGAATTGCCCAAGGGCGACGGATTTATTGATTATTCGACCTTTGAAAAAGGCTACCAGGCCCTCAAGAAATCGACTGACGCCTTCGCCAATTTCACGGAAGAGACCGTTCTTGCCGCTGTGCGAAAGACACCCATTTCCTTCATCGTCTTTCGATGCATCCTTGGCTTTTCTCCGCCGGAATGGGCGTACATTACCACCGAAATGACGGACGTGACGGTCGATCAGGGCGCAGCCCGTTCTATTGACCGCAAGTTCAGGCTCTCACCGCTGACCGCAAAGAATGAGGGAAATGGTCTCACCGGCAAGCGCATCCGCGCCATGGTTCATGCCGGAGTGCGTACGGTCACCAAAGGTGCGGGAACGCTGCCCGCCGGGCTGATTCACCGCCTTGACAAAGCCGACACGGCCCAAGGTCTCAAGAGCTTGTTGTCTATCGCCGATCTTGGTGCCCCATACCCGGTCTTGTTGTATGAGCGCTTTCTTGGCCGCCCCTTCGCAACCCACCGGGATTCCGTCAGCGAACTTGTCGGTGAAGTTGTCGAAGTGGCAATAAAGAATGTCCTCACAGAAGCCAAGGTTAGTTTTCGTGAAACAAAGCGCGCTGAAAAGATACCGGGCTTCGATCAGACACCGGATTTCATCATCCCCGATGAATTCACACCCGTTGCGCTGATAGAGGCAAAGCTGACTGAGGATGACGGCACAGCAAGGGACAAGGTTGCCCGCGTGCAGCGCTTGCAGACTCTTCGCAACGAGGAAGGCAAGGACTATGACGTGATTGCCTGCATTGCAGGGCGCGGATTCAAGGTTCGCCGGGAAGATATGCGGCGTCTGCTCCAGGCAACGGATGGGAAGGTGTTTACGCTGGCAACAATGCACCTGTTGATCGAGCACACGCGTATCCGGGAATACCGGGTGAGGTGAATCAGGATGCGCATATCCCGGCTTCATGTTGAGAATTTTCGTTCAATCCTTAGCCTGCAAATGGATTTGGATGATGCGACCGTTCTCATCGGTCCGAATAATGCAGGCAAGACGGCAATTCTTGATGCCGTCCGCATTGTCCTAACCCGCCGCTGGGGTCAACGGGGAACAGGGTTTACAGAGAACGACGTTCACCGGCCCAACCCCGATGGTGATCCCCGAACTCTTCCGCCAGTCAAGATTATCCTTGTCATGGAAGAGTCACGGACTGGTGAGTGGGACTTCGACATGGTCGCCGCTCTGGAAGACATCATCACGTTACTCCCGGATGGCAGAAACATCCTGACTGTGCAAGTTACTTGTGCCTGGAGTGAAGAAAAAGAAGCTTTCGATCCCGCTTGGCAGTTTCTGGATTCTGCCGGTCAACCACTGCCGGAGCGCCGGCGTTCTATCAATCTGACCGGATTCTTTAGCTATATGCCCTTATTCTGGCTCGGGGCGCTGCGTGATGCTTCAAGCGAATTCACCCCGCGCTCTGGACATTGGGGACGCCTTCTTCGCAGCGTGCGTATACCCGCGAAGCTTGAAGAGGAAGCAATGAAAATTCTAGCGGACCTCGATGCCCGTATTGTGGCCGCCGATCCCAAATTGTCCGAGATCGCCGAATTGATTGGAGAGGCCACCCGAGTGGCCATCGGGGAAGGACCAGGGGCAGCCCGACTAAACACGCTGCCGATGGGAATTGAGGACATGTTGCAAAGGACCGGAATCGTTCTGCGAAACGAAGAATTGCGCCCTTGGCTGCCCTTGGGTCATCACGGCCAGGGGCTTCAAAGCCTTGCCGTGATCTTTTTGTTTCAGGCTGCCGTTTTGCAGCAACTTGCCGAAGCCGAGCGACCCGGTGTTGAACCAGTTTTTGCCATAGAAGAGCCAGAAGCCCATCTCCATCCACAAGCGGCGCGCACACTGTGGGAGCGCGTCCAAGAGCTATCCGGCCAGAAACTTATGACTACCCATTCGCCCTATTTTGTCCAGCATGTGCCGCTTCGGAGCCTTCGGCTGCTTCGCTTGCGGGGAGGGTGTACTGAATTTTCTGCCTTGCCGACGCATATTGTTTCCGATCTTCCCTGGATCGACAGTCTTGAAGGATTAATCGAGGGAAAAGCTGGCCGCATATTCTTCCGCGATATTCCGACAAATCGCGTGGCCGCAAAATCCTGGTTTGATTTGAATATGGCAGGTCGTTTGCTCAAATGTTACAAGCGCGATCCTGATCGCCATGAGCACGCCGATGCGATCCGTCGTCTTCGACATGACTGCCGTATCCTTCCAACAACGGAAGATGAAGAGGAACTCGGCTTTCACGGTCGCCGGGTGCGCGGTGAAATATTCTTCGCACGCCGCTGGTTTCTTGTCGAAGGTGTCACCGAATATCTTCTTGTTCATGCTTTAGGCAAGGTTCTTGGTTGGCCTTTGGACACGCACGGAATTGCCGTAATAGATTTCAAACAAAGCGGCAATGCCGGAATCTATCCCGCCTTGGCCGAGGCTTTTAACATTCCATGGACCATGATCACGGATGGCGATCAGGAAGCTGAGAAATTCAAAAAGGAAATTTTTAAGCGTGGGTTCGATGAAAAAGACCTGGACGGGCGGTTCGAGACACTACCGCCGCCCAATAGCCTTGAAGATCAACTGATCGCAGACGGTCATGAAGAGCTTTTACGCGAAATAATGGCAGAGGTCAGTGGAAAGTCAGTGCTGACTTGCCCATTAGCGGAGTTTGTAGCTCGCTTGAAGAACGACAAGGTTGGCTATATGGGGGCACTGTCGTTGCGTGTTGCAAACGACCTTGCGCTTGCGCAACGCATGCCCGCACCCTTTGTCAATCTCATCGCCAATCTCAGGGACGGTGCTGCATGACGCCCGAATTGGAAGCGGCGCTGGAGCGTTTGAGTCCGACACAGCGGCAAGCTGTGGCGTGGGACCAAGGGGCCGCTTTGGTTCTTGCTGGCCCCGGAGTTGGAAAAACGACCGTTCTTACAACCCGTATCGCTCGTATCCTCAACGATACTCAAAACCGAAATTTTCGCATTCTTGCACTGACTTTCACGACCAAGGCCGGTGATGAGATGCGCACTCGCGTTGAAACAATGGTCCCCGGTCTGGCTGAGCGAACCGTGATTGGTACTTTCCACAGCTTTTGTGCGCAGGCATTGCGCCAACATGGGTCTCATCTCGGCATCAAACCCGATTTTGGCATCTACGATCAGGACGAGGACCGCGAAGAACTGCTGCGTGATGCGTTGGTGCAAGCAGTCTCGCAAGGGGAGCCGGTTTCGCCGGACGATGTGCGCTGGCTCAAGGCTATAGATCGCCTTCGAGGCAGCCTGATTGGTGCGACAAAAACTGCAAAACATTTCCGTGACGCGAAGGCGGGAGAACAGGCTGCGCGTGTCTATACCATTTACGAAAACGCGCTACGTGAGCGCAACGTCATGGACTTTAACGGGATGATCCTTGATACCTGCCGTCTTGCGCACAGCGTCCCAGCCGTTGCAGCGCGAATTCGCCAATCCTATCCCTACTGGATGATTGATGAATTCCAGGATACGACGCCTGCACAGTATCGACTTGTACGTTTTCTTGCGGGAGATGAATTCAAAAATGTCTTCGCCGTCGCAGATGACGATCAGATCATTTACCAATGGGCAGGGGCGAGCTATCAGCAGATCGCAGCGTTCCGCGAGCAATTCTCACCGGTGCTCATGCAACTAGTCGAGAACCGGCGCTGTCCGCCAGAGATTGTCCAGGCTGCAAACAATTTAATTACGCACAATTCTGACCGAACACCAGGAAAGCTGCCTCTTGTCTCAACGCTGCCCAGCGCGGGACCGGCCATCGAAATAAGGGAGTATTCCACCGACGCTGATGAAGCGCGGGCGGTGGCCTCTGAGATTGCTTCCCTTGGTGAATCAGCATGGGGGCACACGGCTGTTCTGGGCCGTACAAGGGCAATTCTTCAACCGGTGTTGGACGAATTACGGAGCGCCGGGGTGGGCGCTTCGATTGCAACACGGCGAGATCGTTTTGTGTCACCGCAATTTGTCTGGTTACAAAGCTGCCTTGAGTTGTCGCTACGTCCTACGGACAGGCTGATGTTTACAGCAATGGTCGGTGCGGCCAACCGGATCGGAGATGCTGAACGCGATGCAGCGATACTTGCGGTGGAAGCTGAGTCCTCAGGAGTTAACTATCTCGAATTCTGGGCTCTGGCAGTGCAGGAATCTGAGAATGAGATTGAAGAGCGTCTTTCTGCATTCGCATTGCGCCTGGTTCAGTCAAGATCAAACTGGCGTAAGGTTGTTGCCGAAGCACTCGATTGGCTTCCTTCCACTGCCGAGACGCTTGAGGGCGTTGTGAGCGACACGGACGAAGACAAGGCTGCATGGGAGGTTGCAGCCAAGGCTGTACGCGCCGAACGGGGAAGCCCTCCGGATTTGGATGAACTCCTACAAGGCATCGCGCTCAGGCCAAAGGAACCGCCAATTGATCCCAAAGCCGTTCGATTATTGACGATACACTCTGCAAAAGGTCTTGAATTTGAAAATGTCTGGCTCGTGGGCGTTGCCGAATCAATATTGCCATCATGGCAGAGCCTCAAGCCGGACGCGAAACCTGCCGAGCTTGAAGAAGAGCGGCGTAACTTCTTTGTCGCTATTACGCGCACTCGCAAACGTCTGGTTCTGACGTACGCGAAAAACTATCGTGGCTGGGCCCGACAGCCTTCACGGTTTATCAATGAGATGAACCTCGAAAACTCCGATTCTGTTGATTGAGGTCCTGTATCAGTAGTGTCCGGTTAACTTACTAATTTGCGAGCCAAGATCAAGCATTGGCGCGGGTTACAGAGCGATTTATTTTGGTGTCGATTTGAAATCAGTTTACCCACATTCAGGTTCGAGTAACGTCCACAGGCAGATACCTGTGGAGATGAGCTATGAACCTGGGCAAGACGCTGTTCGCGCAACTCATGGAGTTCGTTCCGTGGACCAGCTTCGCGCGCATCGTGACGCGGTATGGCGGCGATTTCAAAGTGCGCAGTCTGAGCTGCACCGAGCAATTCCGCGCCATGGCCTTCGCGCAACTGACCTACCGCGAGAGTTTGCGCTACATCGAAACCTGTTTGCTGGCAAATCAAACCAAGCTGTACAGCATGGGCTTTCGTGCGCCGGTCAAACGCTCGACGCTGGCCGATGCCAACGAGGGACGCGATTGGCGTATCTGGGCCGACCTGGCAACGCTGCTCATACGACGGGCGCGCAAACTCTATTGCAACGACAGCTTCGGCATCGATCTGGACAACACGGTTTACGCCTTGGATGCCACCACGATCGACCTGTGCCTGTCGTTGTTTCCATGGGCGCCGTTTCGTTCCACCAAGGCAGCCGTCAAGCTGCATACCCTGCTGGATTTGCGCGGCAACATTCCAGCCTTCATTCACATCTCGGACGGCAAAACTCACGAGGCCAACGTGCTGGATATGTTGTGCCTCGAAGCCGGCGCGTTCTATGTGATGGATCGCGGTCGTGCCATTAAATAATCAGTCAGTGCGTGAAGCCCGCCTCGGGGTGTTCCTCATATCCGTGTTCTGGCCGCACAGGCTTTCTCGTTAATGTTCTATACTGACCGGGAGTGTCCTATGTCCGACTTTTCCGACCAGAACGTGTATCAGATGTATGCGGCCAACGGTGAGAAGCCCGGCTTCTGGCTTCGCCGCACGACATGGGGCAACACCTGCGCGCAGGTGACTTCGGTCGGAGAGTTCAGGGGGCCGCCGCCATACTACGGGAATCCGGCGGTTCTCGCCGACATCTACGATTTGCGAACGGGTGCATTGAAGGAGAAGGGGGCGAAGATTCCTGTGCCCGGAACCTACAAGACATGGCGTCTCATCGATCCGCCCGAATGGTCGAAGTGAGCCAATTGGCCGATCTTCGCCGCCGGCTTCTGTCCCAGTTGCGGTGCAAGGCGAATGGCGGATAGTGCCGCCCTGCTGGTGGACGAAGTCCTGCCTGATGAGCCCATGCGGCAGTGGGTCCTCAGCGTACCCTTTCCATTGCGCTTTCTGTTTGCCAGTCAACCCGTTGTCATGGCCAAGGTGCTGGGCATCGTCTATCGCACCATTGCCACACATCTGACCAGGAAAGCTGGTTTCACCAAAACTACCTCACAGACCGGCGCCATCACGTTGATCCAACGCTTCGGCAGCGCGCGCTGAACTTGAATATACATTTCCAGATGCTATTTCTTGATGGAGTCTACATCAGTGGCAAAAATGGAACTTCTGCACGGTTTCGCTGGGTTAAGGCACCGACCCATGACGAAGTCACGCAACTCACCCATTGCATTGCTCAGCGCAGTGCCCATTACCTGGAACGCCAGGGCTTGCTGGTGCGCGATGCCGAGAACGGCTACCTCACTGCGGATGCAGCAGTTGAGGAAAACGAAAACGCGATGAACTATCTGCTTGGCCGCTCCATTACCTACCGCATTGCCATCGGACCACAACAAGGCCGCAAAGTATTCACCTTACAAACCTTACCCGACTGTGGCGATGATCCGTTGGCATCTTCGGTGGGCAAAGTAGCCGGTTTCTCACTGCATGCAGGGATTGCTGCCAGAGCTAATGAACGGGATAAACTGGAACGCCTGTGCCGCACCATCGCCAGATTGGTTGCCCTGGTCCCCAGGCCCAGAGTCAACCTCACCCGGTACCATAGCGCAGGCGAAAGCGACCGCACGTCTTACGCGCAGCGTTAGCAGTAAGGGAGTGTAGCCGTCGCGCGTGTATTCGCGCCCCATAGCAAATACCGGGTGTGGGTCACACCGGCCAAGCGGGGTAAAGGAAAAAAGGGTATTGCAGCACCACAGCAACCAGACCAAACGCCGGCTGAGCGCCGGGCATGGCCCAGGCCAGCCTCTCGACCGGTTCCCGGTCTCACCTTCTCAATGACCTGGCCGCTCTCGCACATCCCTGTGCTACGCGGCACCGGGACATCCTGACCAATGGGCACAGCAACTGAAACGCGTGTTCAATATCGATATTGAAACCTGTAGTGCGCGCGGTGGTGACGTTAAAATAATTGCCTGCATTGAAGATCCAGCGGTGATCAAGAAGATCCTGGCGCACTTGGATGAAAAAGCGCTTTCAGCCGCACCAGGCAGGTTGCCGGAATGCCGGGCGCCGCCGAGGGCTGGGTTGTTCGAAGGGTTCTAAGCCAGCACATGTCATGCCTTAGCTGCATCGGGGCACGCGGCAGGATTGCCTGCAGCCGTAAAGTAAGAATTAGGTCCGCCATCGGGCTGCATCAGCGACGGATGCAGTCACGGGAAGCAAAAATCAGTGGCTTTGAGGAACGAAAAAGGTGAAAAGCTGAGAATACAGCTTACTCAATTACTTTGGGTTTCAGGGCAAACCGCTTTAATCCGTCCTATACTCGCCATTGAAATATACGTCCTTTGAGCAGCTGCTTTGGAGGCAAGCGCGGTCTGTCATCCGATCTATTGCACAAAACTGGAATCAACCCAAAGGAGTCCTCGCAGATCGATCGTGGTCTTCCCGCTGCACTGAGATCTCAGGAGTGCAGCGCTTGATCGGAGCTCATTCACGGACGGCCGCAGCGAGCTGATCGGTCATCTCCTGTATGGGCAGGGACCGATTTTCGTCAATGTTCCAACCCGTAAAGACCGCTACCACGTCTTCCTCAGGCAGATGGATCAGACGCTGGCCGCCATACCCGTCGCCCGCCCAGACAAGCTTGGTCCCGCCCGAGCCGTAGGGGATGAGCCACCACTGGAAGCCGGACGATTAAGTGTGTGTGACCCGTATCCTGTCTGTAGTATCCGGACCGGACAAACGCGGTTAATTAGACAGAGCTGCCGGGCTCCGGTAAAATCCGGACGCTTAGAGCTATTTCCAACGGAATCCGGGCAGCCGGATGGGCGTTGGACACCCAATTTGCGAATTTCTAAGCGGGAACAGCCAACGGCTTTCCCGTTTTTCACATCCGGAGGACTAATCTTGGCTGAGTTGGCGTTACTGGCCCTGGAAGATGGCACGATTTTCTGCGGGCAGGGTATTGGCGCCAGCGGGGAGTCTTGCGGAGAGGTGGTATTCAACACGGCCATGACCGGCTACCAGGAAATACTCACCGATCCCTCGTATGCGCGGCAACTGGTGTGCCTGACCTATCCACATATCGGCAATACCGGCTGTAACGAGCAGGATAATGAGTCCGCGCGGGTCATGGCGGCCGGCCTGATCATCCGCGATTGTCCGCAGCGTTCCAGTAACTGGCGTCAGAGCGAGAGCCTGCCGGAATACCTCAAGCGGCAAGGCATCATGGCCATAGCGGGTATCGATACCCGCAAGCTGACGCGCATTTTGCGTGAGAAGGGTACGCAGAACGGCGCCATTATCTCCGGTCCGGCGGCATCCGCCACAGCGGCAAAACAGGCTGCGATCGAACTGGCGCGCTCGTTTCCCGGCATGACCGGTATGGATCTGGCGCGTGAGGTGACAACGGAGCAGCCTTATGCATGGACGCAAGGCAGCTGGATGCTGGATGAACAGCGCTGGGCCGTCAGCAAACCCCTGCGGCATGTGGTTGCCTATGATTTCGGCATCAAGCGGAACATCCTGCGCCTGCTCGCCGACCGTGGCTGTCGCATCACTGTCGTAGCGGCCGCGACGCCGGCCGCGGCCGTGCTGGATATGCAGGCGGATGGCGTTTTTCTTTCCAACGGGCCGGGTGACCCGCAAGCCTGCGACTACGCCATCAATGCCATCCAGGCTTTGCTCAAGAGCAATATCCCCTTGTTCGGTATCTGCCTGGGTCACCAACTGCTGGCGCTGGCCATCGGCGCGCGCACCAGCAAGATGAAATTCGGCCACCATGGCGCCAACCACCCGGTGCAGGACCTGGACACCGGCCGCGTCATGATCACCAGTCAGAACCATGGTTTTGCGGTCGATGAGGCCAGCCTGCCGGCAACGGCCCGGCCGACGCATCGCTCCCTGTTCGATGGTTCCCTGCAGGGTTTCGAGTTGCACCATGCGCCGGCTTTTGGTTTTCAGGGTCACCCCGAAGCCAGTCCGGGCCCGCATGACATTGCCGCTCTGTTCGACCGTTTCATCCGCTGCATGGATGCAGCAGGCGCCCGCAGCAATGTGACCGTGCTGAGGGAAGTGCGCTGATGCCGAAAAGAACGGACATCCACAGCATTCTCATCATCGGCGCCGGGCCTATTGTCATCGGCCAGGCCTGTGAATTCGACTATTCGGGTGCGCAGGCCTGCAAGGCGCTGCGGGAAGAGGGCTTCCGCGTCATCCTGGTGAATTCAAATCCGGCCACGATCATGACCGATCCGGACATGGCTGATGCCATCTACATCGAGCCCATTGACTGGCGCACGGTGGCGCAGATCATCGCCAATGAGAAGCCGGATGCACTGCTGCCGACCATGGGCGGCCAGACTGCCTTGAATTGCGCACTGGATCTCGCGCGTGAAGGCGTGCTGGCCAAGCACGGCGTGGAGATGATCGGGGCGACACGCGCCGCCATCGACATGGCCGAAGACCGGGAACGCTTTCGCAACGCCATGATCGAGATCGGGCTGGGGGTTCCGGACGCCGCCATCGCCCATAGTCTGGAAGAAGCCTTGCAACACCAGGTCAGCATTGGTTTTCCAACCATCATCCGGCCGTCCTTTACCATGGGCGGGTCCGGTGGCGGCACTGCCTATAATCGCGAGGAGTTTGAGGACATTGTCAGCCGCGGCCTGGAGTTATCACCGACCAATGAAGTTCTGCTGGAAGAATCCGTGCTCGGCTGGAAAGAGTTCGAGATGGAGGTGGTGCGTGATCGCAAGGACAATTGCATCATCATCTGCTGCATCGAAAACCTGGATCCGATGGGCATCCACACCGGTGATTCCATCACGGTAGCGCCAGCCCAGACCTTGACCGACAAGGAATACCAGCGCCTGCGCAATGCATCGATCGCGGTGCTGCGCAAGATCGGCGTCGATACCGGCGGCTCCAATGTCCAGTTCGCCATCAATCCGGTGGATGGCCGCGTGGTCATCATCGAGATGAACCCGCGCGTCTCGCGCTCCTCGGCGCTGGCCTCGAAGGCGACCGGATTTCCCATCGCCAAGGTCGCGGCCAAGCTGGCGGTGGGCTATACGCTGGATGAATTACGCAATGAGATTACCGGCGGTGCGACCCCGGCGTCGTTCGAACCGGCCATCGATTACGTCGTCATCAAGATTCCGCGTTTCGCCTTTGAAAAATTCCCCGCCGCCAATCCGCGGCTCACCATCCAGATGAAGTCGGTGGGGGAGGCCATGGCGATTGGCCGGACCTTCCAGGAGTCGTTGCAGAAGGCCTTGCGCAGCCTGGAAACCGGGCGTGACGGCCTGAATGAAATCATCGAGGAGGAGAATGCCGGAGCACGGCTGGCGCTGTTGCAGCGCGAACTGCGCGAAGCCGGCGCGGAACGGATTCTGTACGTTGCCGAGGCCTTCCGCCTGGGTATGGATGTGGCCGGGGTGTGCAGCGCAACCGGCATCGATCCCTGGTTCCTGGGGCAGATCGAAGACCTGGTGCAGTGCGAAAACATCATTCGCGGTTGTGCGCTCGAGTCCCTGCAGAAAGAACAACTGCGTGTGCTCAAGCGCAAAGGATTCTCCGACAGCCGCATTGCCACATTGCTGGGTGACAAGGAAGAGCGTGTGCGCGCTTATCGGCACCGGCTCGGTATCCACCCCGTGTACAAGCGCGTGGACACCTGCGCGGCGGAGTTTGCCACGGCAACGGCTTACCTGTATTCGACCTATGAGGACGAATGCGAAGCCGCACCTGGTGAGCGGGAAAAAATCATGGTGCTGGGCGGCGGCCCCAACCGCATTGGCCAGGGTATCGAGTTCGATTACTGCTGTGTCCATGCCGCGCTGGCTTTAAGGGAAGATGGCTATGAAACCATCATGGTCAACTGCAACCCGGAAACGGTTTCCACCGACTACGATACCTCTGACCGGCTGTATTTCGAGCCGCTGACCCTTGAAGACGTGCTCGAAATCGTGCGCAAGGAAAATCCCCGTGGCGTCATCGTGCAGTATGGCGGGCAGACGCCGCTCAAGCTGGCCCGCGCACTGGAAGCCGCGGGTGTGCCGATCATCGGCACTTCACCGGATTCCATTGACCTGGCCGAAGACCGGGAACGTTTCCGGAAACTGCTGCAACGCATTGAACTGCGCCAACCCCCCAACCGCACCGCTTCCAGCATCGGGGAGGCCGAGCGCAAGGCTGCTGAAATCGGCTATCCGCTGGTGGTGCGCCCTTCCTACGTGCTGGGCGGCCGCGCCATGGACATTGTTCACGATGTGGATGAATTGCGCCGTTACATGACCCACGCGGTGAAGGTTTCCAATGATTCCCCGGTATTGCTGGATCGCTTCCTGGATCATGCCAAAGAAGTGGATGTGGACGCGATCTGTGACGGCGTGGATGTGCTCATCGGCGGCATCATGGAGCACATCGAACAAGCCGGGGTACATTCCGGTGATTCCGCCTGCTCGATCCCGCCGTATTCCCTGTCACCCGCGTTGCAGGACGAAATGCGCCGGCAAATACGGCTGATGGCGCTGGAGTTGGGGGTGGTGGGCTTGATGAACACCCAGTTCGCCATTCGCGGGGATGAAGTCTACGTGTTGGAAGTCAACCCGCGGGCTTCGCGCACCGTGCCTTTCGTATCCAAGGCGACCGGTGTTCCGCTGGCCGCCATTGCCGCCAAAGTTATGGCAGGTAAAAGTCTTAAAGAACAAGGATTTCTGAAGGAAATCATACCTAATTACTACTCCGTTAAAGAGGCTGTGTTCCCGTTCATGAAGTTTCCCGGGGTCGATCCCATCCTGGGTCCGGAGATGCGTTCCACCGGTGAAGTGATGGGTATTGGCTGGAGTTTTGGCGCGGCTCGCGCCAAGTCCATGAAAGCAGCCCATTACGGCTTGCCCAAGGTCGGCAAAGCTTTTCTCAGTGTGCGTGATGCGGATAAAAAGGTATTGCTGCCGATCGCGCGGGAACTGATCGGGCGGGGCTTCAAGCTGGTGGCCACGCGCGGTACCTGCGACTTCCTGTCACAGCGGGCCGTTCCCTGTGAAGCGGTAAACAAGGTGACGGAAGGGCGGCCGCACATCGTCGACCTGATCAAGAACAACGAAATCAATTTTATCGTCAATACCACCGAGGGCCGGCGCGCCATTGCGGACTCGTTTTCCATCCGGCGCGAGGCCTTGCAACGCAAAGTGAGTTACTCTACAACCATTGCCGGCGGTCACGCCACGCTGCGCGCGCTGGAACACGAAGAAGATTACACGGTGCAAAGCCTGCAACAGTTGCACCGCGGGCTGGAAGTTTGAGGAACATACCAGTCATGAACAGAACCCCATTGACCCGGACCGGCGCCGAGCGCCTGCGGGAAGAACTGGCACAACTGAAAAAAGTCGACCGCCCCCGCGTCATCAAGGCCATTGCCGAGGCGCGCGCGCATGGCGATCTGAAAGAGAATGCCGAGTACCACGCCGCCAGGGAACAGCAAGGTTTCATCGAAGGCCGCGTGCAAAGCCTGGAAGCCGGCCTGTCCACCGCGCAGATCATCGATGTGACCAAGTTGAATACCGGTGGAAAAATTGTTTTTGGCGCCACCGTGACGCTGGTGGACGAAGCCAGCGGTGATGAAATCACCTATCAGATCGTCGGCGACCTGGAGGCCGACATCAAGCACAATCGCATCGCCGTCAGCTCCCCCATCGCCCGCGCGCTGATCGGGCGTTGCGAGGGCGATGTGGCCGTGGTGAGAGCCCCGGCCGGTGATCGCGAGTACGAAATTATCAGTGTCGTCTACAGGTGACGCCCCGCACAATCACGTTACTGGTGGATCGTTTCCAAACGCTGATCTCCGCCCTGGAGCACGGCCGGCGCTTCCTTGCGCTTGAAACCCTGCTGGCGCGCGGCAGACCATCGCATGATGGCTATGCAAGCTTCGATGAACTCCGTTTCGCCTTATGGGGCCTTGCCGGCACCAATCCCTTACCCGTTGCCGCCCTGACGCGGATGGCCGACGGTACAGCGCATCCCGGGAGTGACGCGTACTGGCTGCGACTCGACCCGGTATGCCTGTGGGCCGATATGGCGCGGGTGATCATGGCCCGTTGCGGCTTTGCCGACCTCGACGAACAGGAACGAAACGAGATAGAGAACACGGTCCGGTTCGTCTTGTTCCAGGAAGGCATCAAGCTCCATTCAGACCATCCCGAGCGCTGGACCATCGCACTGGAGCAACCGCTGCCGTTCAGCTTCAGCCCGCCGGAAGATGCCATGGGCATGGATGTGGCCGATGTATTGCCCGATCATCCCGCAGCTCTTTACTGGCGCAGACTGCTGAATGAAATCCAGATGGCCCTGCATGCCTGTCCGGTCAATGTCCGCCGCCGTAACCGCGGACAGGCAGAAATCAATTCGGTGTGGTTCTGGGGTGGCGGCCTGATGCCCGCTGCTGCCGCCAGCAAGGCCTTCCACACCGTTTACGCCAACCACCCGGTCACGCGCGGTCTGGCGCTGCTGCATGACTGTGCGCTGCATGAGCTGAGTGCCGCGGAAACTGCGGATTTCACGCACGATGGAGAAAACATTCTGCTGGACTGGTCACGACCGGCCAGCCACTCCGTCATCGAACTCGAGTATCTGGAGCGTATTGCCGCGCAGTTGCTCGAGCGCGTCAAAAATCAGGGTGTTGCGGTGCAACTGTATAGCGGCGGCGGCGCAGGCTGGCGGTTTGACCGCCACTGCCGCCGGCGCCTGTGGCAGCGGCTTGTGCCGCTGGAGAACTACCTGGCCGCAAAACCGGCGCTCAGCGAACATGATTGACACTTGCGTGATTCGTCAACGGGCGCTGCCGCAGGGCGAGTGTCAGTTGCCGCCGCATCTCCACCCGGTGATCCGCAGGGTATTGTTCGCCCGGGGGGTTAGCAGCCCCGATGCCTTGCAGCTGGAGCTAAAGGACATGCTCTCCCCGGGGCTGCTGTCGGGTATCGAAGCGGCAGCGAACCTGCTGGCCGATGCAGTCAGCAGTGGCCGCAGTATCCTGGTGGTGGGTGATTTTGATGCCGATGGCGCCACCGGCACGGCAGTTGCCGTGCTGGCCCTGCGGTGGATGGGTTGCAGCAACGTGACGTTTCGCGTGCCCAACCGCTTCGAATTCGGTTACGGCCTGACCGTTCCGCTGGTGGATACGCTGGCTGCCGCGCCACCGGATGTGCTGCTGACGGTGGATGCCGGCATTGGCTGCGTACAGGGCGTGGCGCGGGCCCGTGAATTGGGCTGCCAGGTGATCATTACCGATCATCATTTGCCGGGCCAGGTGATGCCGCAGGCACATGCCATCGTCAACCCCAATGGCGCGGGGAGACCGGTTCCCCAGCAAGGCCCTGGCGGGTGTTGGCGTGGTGTTCTACCTGGCCGGCATGTTGCGCCAGGTGCTGCGGCAGCGAGGCTGGTTCTCGGCGCGCCGCCCGGAACCCCGGCTGGCACAGCTGCTCGACCTGGTGGCGCTGGGCACCGTGGCGGACCTGGTGCCTCTGGATCATAACAACCGGGTGCTGGTGCGACAGGGGCTGGAACGCATTCGCCATGGCCTGGCGCGGCCCGGCCTGATGGCCTTGTTGCGCGCCGGCAAGCGCGATTACCGCCATGTCTCGGCAGCGGACCTGGGTTTTGCCGTCGCCCCGCGGCTGAACGCAGCGGGCCGGCTGGAAGACATGAGCATCGGCATACGCTGCCTGCTGAGCGACGATCGTGAGGAAGCAGAAGGGCTGGCCGCGCAACTGGATGAACTCAACCAGCAGCGCCGGGGCATGCAGGAGCAAATGCAGATCGAAGCGATGCAGCAGTTGCGCGACCTGATCGCGTCCCTGCAAAATGCGCAGAGCCTGCCCGCGGCGGTATGTCTGTTTGATGACCAATGGCACCAGGGCATCGTTGGCCTGCTGGCCGCGCGGGTAAAAGACGCCGTGCACCGGCCGGTCATTGCCTTTGCGCCGGAATCAGCGGGCTCGGACTGGCTCAAGGGCTCGGCGCGCTCGGTCAAAGGCCTGCACATCCGTGACGTACTGGCGCTGGTCGACACCTGGGCGCCCGGGTTGATGCGCGCCTTTGGCGGTCATGCGATGGCGGCCGGCCTGAGCTTGCCCCGCGCCAGCCTGGAGCTGTTCCAGCAGACCCTGCAACAGGCGGTCGTCAGCGTGCTGGACGGCGCCCATCCCGAGGCCGAGCTGTTGACGGATGGGGCGCTGAAGCCTGAAGAAATGGGTCTGGAACTGGCCCTGCAACTGCAGCAATTCGGTCCCTGGGGACAGCGCTTTCCCGAACCCTTGTTTGACGGGCGTTTTGAAATCATCGAAACACGCGTCGTGGGCGGGTCGCATCTGCGGCTCAAAGTGCGGGCACTGGGCGGCCGGGAAGTCCTGGAAGCCATGGCATTCAATCACACGCCGGAAGATTTGGCGGCAGGTTCCTCAGCGCGTTTGCTCTACCGCCTGGATATCAACCGCTGGCGTGGCAGCGAGACCTGCCAGTTGATCGTGGAGAAAATCGCCCGCGCAGACTGAGGGGTGTTATTTGACGAAGTACATGGACAGTACTTCCGCCTTCATCGCCGGTTTTTTGCCGTGCTCGATCTCCACCGTGACGGCGGTTTTTACCATCCATATGCCTTTGCCTTTTTGTCTGACTTCGAGAATTTTCTGCAGCGTACGAATGCGGCTGCCGACACGCACGGCCGCGAGGAAACGGACTTTGTCGGAACCGTAATTGATGGCCATCGTCATACCTTCCGGCAGCAAGGCTGCTTCGCGGTTGAGGTGGGCCAGCAGGGAAAGCGTCAGATAACCGTGCGCAATGGTGCCGCCAAACGGGGTTTTCGCCGCTTGTTCCTGGTCGATATGAATGAACTGGTGGTCATCGGTGGCATCGGCAAACTGATTCACCCGTTGCTGGGTGATTTCCATCCAGCTCGAAGGTTCAAGCTCTCTGCCGGCGATGCCGCGGAATTCTTCCAGGCTGATTATTTTAGGCATTAGTGTACGCTCTCGAGGCCTTGTTCGATTCCGGGGCTGCGGTAGGCGGTCATGCCGCCATCCAGCGGGATGATGGCGCCGCTGATGTAGGCGCCGCCGGCACCGCACAGGCACAACACCAGGCCGGCGATGTCAGTGTCCGCGCCCAGGCGGCCCAGCGGGATGGACTTGCATACGGCCCTGGCGGTGCTTTCCTTGCGGGTAAAAAATGCCGTCATGTCGCTGGGAAACGGACCGGGTGCGATAGCGTTGACCGTGATGTGCCGGCTGGCAAACTCATTGGCCAGGATGCGCGTCATGTGGTGCAGGGCGGCCTTGCTGGCGGCGTAGGAATAGGCCGGAAAGCCATGTGGCACACTGCCCACGACCGAGCCGATGTTGATCACCCGGGCCGGCTGTTGCGGCGTGGCGGTTTGCGCCAGCAATGGCAGCAACTGACGCGTCAGGGTGAAGGGCGCGGTGACATTCAAAGTCATGACATCGTCCCAGGCTTTCCACGGAAATTGCTCCAGCGGCGCGCCCCAGCTGCGGCCGGAATTATTCACCAGGATATCCAGTCTGTCGCTGCGCCCGGCGATATCCTGTGCCAGGCGGTCAACGCCTTCCTCATGTTGCAGGTCGGCCTGTAATGCGACACAGGAGCCGGCCAGACCTTGCAGGCTGACGCAGGCCTGCTGGCGGGCTTCCAGCTTGCGCGATGCGATGAACACCCGCGCGCCGGCGGACACCAGGGCGCGGGTAATCATCAGCCCCAGCCCGCCGCCGCCACCGGTAACCAGTGCGGTTTTGCCCTTGAGGCTGAACAGCGCGCCGAGATAATCGTTGATTGAATTCATGCGTTTGTGTGCACCCGCATCAGTAACCGCGTTGCCGGGCAAAACGGTCAAGGTGGTAGTAGCGATCACCCAGCAGGGTTTCCAGGATGCGGGCCCGCTTGTAAAAAAAGCCAATGTCGAATTCATCGGTCATGCCAATACCGCCGTGCATCTGGATGGCTTCAGCAGTGACGCGCATGGCCGTTGCAGCCAGCTTGGCCTTGGTCATGCTGGCGCATTCCGCCAGGCCACCGCCAGCTGCATCGGCATCCAGTTGCTGCAGCGCGTGCAGCAACAGTGACTTGCACATCTCGATTTCACCGAACAGGATGGCGGCGCGGTGTTGCAAGGCCTGGAAACTGCCGATGGCAACGCCGAACTGCTTGCGTTCCTTGAGGTACGCAAGGGTCTGCTCGAAGGCCTGCAGGGCCACGCCCAGCAATTCGGCGGATTGCCCGATGCGCCCGGCATCGAGTGCATGCTCGAGGATAGCAAAACCTTCATGCAGCGGGCCCAGCAATGCATCCTCGGGCAATTGCACCGCGCTCAGGGAAATGTCGGCCACGCTGTGGGTGTCCAGCAGCTGCCGGCGCGTGAGCGTGATGCCTGGCGTTGCCGCCGGCACCAGGAATAATGAAATGCCGCCGGCATCGGACTGCTTGCCGCCGGTGCGCGCGCTGAGGATCAGGGTGTTGGCAGCCATGCCGTCCAGCACCCAGCGTTTGTTGCCGTGCAGCACAAATCCACCGGTGTTGCGGCTGGCCCGCGAAGTCACGTGCTGTGAACGGTACTGGCTGTGTTCGTCGCTGGCCAGGGTCACGATGGATTCACCCGTGGCGATGGCCGGGAGCAGGGCGGATTTCTGTGCATCGCTGCCGCCGCGCAGCACAGCGGCGGCCGCCATCATGGCGCTGCTCAGCAGCGGACTGGGGGTCAGCGTGCGCCCGGTTTCCTGCAAAATGATGCCCAGGCCCGCGTAACCAAAGCCGAGACCGCCCCAGGCTTCGGGTATCGCCACGGCAGGCCAGCCCAGCGCCGCCATGTGTTGCCAGATTTCAGCGGAAAATCCTTGTTCGCAGGCCGTGTCGCGCAGCGCCCGCAGATGCCTGACCGGGGCCTGGTTGCGCAGAAAGTCACGCGCCGATTGCTGCAGCATGAGTTGTTCTTCGTTCAATACCAGCGCCATGTGATTATCAACCCGGCAAGCCCAGGATGCGTTTGGCGACGATGTTCAACTGGATTTCGGAGGTGCCGCCTTCGATGGAATTGCCGCGGGACCGCAGCCACTTGCGCGGTATGTGGCCATCGTCAGTGCCGGGTCCGGACCACTCCAGCGCGTGCAAACCGTGAATGGACATGAGCAATTCCTCGCGGCGCATGTTCAATTCGGTGCCGTAATACTTGAACATGCTGGAGACCGCGCCCAGGCTGGCGCCCGCTGCAACTTCGTCACGCGCCCGTTCCATGGACAGCGACAGCGCCATCGCATCGATATCCAGCCACGCGATATCACCCCGCAGCAGAGGATTGACCAGCCGCCCCCCGTCCACGCCAATGGTGCGCGCGGCGATGCGGCCCAGCGGCTCTGCACCGGGTTGACTGACTCCTGATCCGCCGATCATCTCGCGTTCGTGTGTCAACAGATACTTGGCGACCGTCCAGCCCATGTTGAGATCACCAACGACCTGGTCTTTTTCCACCCGCACGTCGGCAAAAAAAGTCTCGGTAAAAGGTGACTTGCCGCTGATCAGGCGAATGGGGCGGGTGGTGATGCCCGGCGTGGTCATGTCGAACAGCACCAGGCTGATGCCGGCGTGTTGTGGCGCCGCAGGGTCACTGCGCGCCAGGCAGAACATCCAGTCGCCCTGGTCGCCGTAGGAGGTCCAGATCTTCGAGCCGTTCAGGCGGTAATGGTCGCCCCGGTCTTCCAGCCGCGCTTGCAGACTGGCCAGGTCCGATCCGGCATTGGGCTCGCTATAGCCCTGCACCCAGCGGATTTCGCCGCGCACGATGGCGGGCAAATGCTGCTGCTGGAGCCGCTCACTGCCGTATTTCAGCAGTGCCGGCCCGATCATGGAAATGCCAAAGCTGTAGAGCGCGGGCCGCGCAGCCAGGCGCTGCATTTCTTCCTGCACGACCTTGGCGTGTTCCCGGTCCAGCCCGCCGCCGCCATAGGCCGTGGACCAGGTCGGGGCCGTCCAGCCTTTGTCCGCCATGTGCCGCAACCAGGTTTCCTGGTCCTGGCTCTGGAATTGAAAATTCCGCCCACCCCAACACAGGTCCGCTTCGGACCGGTACGGTTGGCGCATGGATGCCGGGCAATGGCTTTGCAGCCATTCGCGCACTTCGGTGCGGAATGATTCAACTTCGGTCAAGCGGTAACCCCGATTGCAGTCAAATGGATTTTTACAGGATACCATGGTGTAAAATGCAGCGCTTTGCCGGGATTGGAAGATAACGCGTGGAAACCAATCAGTACCTGTATCTGATCGATGACCTCAAGAGCCGTTCTGATGAGCTCAGGGGGTATCTTTGACTATGCCGGCAAACGTGACCGGCTGGAAGAAGTCAACCGCGAACTGGAAAACCCAAAGATCTGGGATAAACCGGAACAGGCCCAGTCTTTGGGCCGGGAACGGTCGCACCTGCATGCGGTGGTTTCGACCCTGGACGCGTTGACCCGTGGGCTTGCCGACGCCAGTGAAATGCTGCAGCTGGCGATCGAGGAGCAGGACGAGGAAGTGCTGGCAGCGGTCGCTGCCGACCTGGGCGTCATGGAAGCCGACGTCAACCAGCTGGAGTTCGAACGCATGTTCGCGGGCGAGATGGACCCCAATCCTTGTTTCCTCGATATTCAGGCCGGGTCCGGTGGCACCGAAGCGCAGGACTGGGCGGAAATGTTGCTGCGCATGTACCTGCGTTGGGCTGAACGCCGTGGCTGGGAAACCGAACTGGTGGAAGTCTCCGCGGGTGAAGTGGCCGGCATCAAGAGCGCCACGATCCATATCAAGGGTGATTATGCCTATGGCTGGTGCCGCACCGAAACCGGTGTGCACCGGCTGGTGAGGAAATCACCGTTCGATTCGGGCAATCGCCGTCATACCTCGTTCGCGGCCGTGTTCGTCTCTCCTGAAATCGACGATGCCATCGACATCCAGATCAATCCGGCGGAACTGCGTATCGATGTGTACCGCTCGTCCGGCGCCGGCGGGCAGCATGTCAATACCACGGATTCCGCCATTCGCATTACCCATTTGCCCTCGGGTATCGTGGTGCAGTGCCAGAACGACCGTTCGCAGCACAAGAACAAGGACCACGCGATGAAGCAGTTACGCGCCAAGCTGTATGAACTGGAGATGCAAAAGCGTAGCGAGGCCAGCCAGAAGCTGGAAGAGAGCAAGTCCGACATCGGCTGGGGCAGCCAGATCCGCTCTTACGTGCTGGACCAGTCCCGCATCAAGGACTTGCGTACACTGGTCGAAGTCGGTAATACACAGGCTGTACTGGATGGCGATCTGGACGGTTTTGTCGAGGCCGCGTTGAAACAGGGCCTGTAAGCCCGAAAAATGGATTGACCTGATGAGCAAAACAACACCATCCGAAGAAACGCCGGCGCCGGCGCTGGACGAGAACCGCCTGATCGCGGAGCGGCGCGCCAAGCTCGATGAACTGCGCCTGGCGGGCAATGCCTTTCCCAACGATTTCTGCAAAAACGCCACCGCGGCAGACCTGTACAAGCGTTTTGGCAGTCTCGACCATGCCGCGTTGCAAGTGGTCGAAGAGGAATTCGCCGTTGCCGGCCGCATGATGGCCAAGCGCATGATGGGAAAAATCGCTTTTGTGCGCTTGCGCGACCGCAGCGGCGACATCCAGCTGGTAATCCAGCGCGACCGCTTGCCGGCGGGCGTTTTCGAGCAATTCAAGCACTGGGATGTCGGCGACATCATAGCCGGCACGGGGCGCATTTTCCGCACGCAAAAAGGCGAGCTTTCGGTCAAGCTCGGGAGCTTGCGCCTGCTGGTCAAGTCGCTCAGGCCTTTGCCGGAAAAATGGCACGGGCTGACCGACACCGAGTTGCGCTACCGCCAGCGTTACCTCGACCTGGTGGTGAATGAGGCATCGCGCGAAGTATTCCGCCGCCGCGCGCGCATCATCCGCTTCATCCGCGATTTCATGGAAGCGCCCGGACGTGAATTCCTCGAGGTCGAGACGCCGATGATGCACCCGATTCCTGGTGGCGCGGCGGCGCGGCCGTTCAAGACCCACCACAACGCGCTGGACCTCGATATGTACCTGCGCGTGGCGCCCGAGTTGTATCTCAAACGCCTCATCGTAGGCGGTCTCGGCCGGGTGTACGAAATCAACCGCAATTTCCGCAACGAAGGTGTTTCAACGCGGCACAACCCGGAATTCACCATGCTGGAATTCTATTGGGCCTATGCTGATTACAATGACGTGATGGATCTGACGGAACAGTTGTTGCGCGAACTGACGCAGCACATGAACGGCGCCACGCAGTTGAATTACCAGGGGCAGGAGATCGATTTCGGCAAACCTTTCGAACGCCTCAGCGTGGAACAGGCCGTGCGCCGTCATGATGCGCAACTGGCCAAGGCCGACCTGTGGGACGAAGCCGTATTGCGCCAGGCTTGCGCGCAGCGCGCCATCCATACGGAAGCTGCCTGGGGCGCCGGCCGGCTGCTGATGGAATTGTTCGATGTCATCGCCGAGCCACATCTGCTCGATCCAGTTTTCATCACCTCCTATCCAACCGAAATCTCTCCCCTGTCACGGCGCAATGATGACAATCCATTGATCACCGACCGCTTCGAACTGTTCATTGGCGGGCGCGAGATTGCCAACGGCTTTTCCGAGCTGAACGACCCGGAAGACCAGGCGGATCGTTTCCGTCAGCAGGTGGCAAACCTGGACGCGGGCGATGTGGAAGCCATGCACTACGATGCGGATTACATTCGCGCGCTGGAATACGGTATGCCGCCAACCGCGGGCGAGGGCATCGGCATCGACCGGCTGGTGATGATCTATACCGATTCACCATCCATCCGTGATGTCTTGTTGTTCCCTTACATGCGGCCGGAAAGCTGAAGCAGGAGCATCACCATGAGCGCATCTTCGACATTATCAGCGCTGCTGGTCCAGGCTCGTCTGGCGTGGAAAAATCCGGCCGAAAACCGGGATCACCTGGAGCAACAGCTGGCGCTGTGCCGGCAGCCGTTCGACCTGGCCATTTTCCCGGAAACCTTTACCACCGGATTCCTCGGCGATCCCGACCTGCCGCCCGAGGGCATGGATGGACCCACTGTGGAATGGATGCGCCGGCTGGCGCGGCAATACCACTGTGCGCTCGCCGGCAGCGCCGTCATCGTCGTTGGCGGCCAGCGTTTCAATCGTTTTCTCTGGGTCACGCCGGATGGCGCCGTCAGGCATTATGACAAGCGCCACCTGTTTGCCTATGGCGGCGAGAACAAACGCTACCTGGCGGGCCAGGTTCGCGCCGTCTGGCCGCATGGCCAGTGGCGCGTCTGCCCGCAGATCTGCTACGACCTGCGCTTTCCCGCCTGGTGCCGCAATCGCGCGGACTATGACCTGCTGCTGTTTGTAGCGAATTGGCCGGCTGGCCGGGTGCAACACTGGACTGCGTTGCTGCAGGCACGGGCCATCGAAAACCAGGCCTGGGTGATCGGCGTCAATCGCGTTGGCGAAGACGGTAATGGCATCGCCTACCCGGGATGCAGCCAGGTATTCAACCCATTGGGAGAACTCGTGGCGGATCTCGGCGGCAAGGAAGAATCGCGCCTGGTCGAACTCGACCTCGGCCGTGTGGCAGAAGTGCGCAACGCTTTTCCATTCCAGGCGGATGCGGATGCCTTTGATCTGCTGATCCGCTGACGGGCTCGCGTCTCACCGGTCCGCGACAACGCCATCCGCGTCCATGATTTCCACCGGCCCCAGCTGCAGTTGTTCCAGGCTGGTGCGGATTTTTGCGCTGTCGCCAACGATCACCCAGGTCAGTTGTTGCGGGTGAAGCACTTCTTGCGCTGCCGCCTGGACGTCTTCCAGCGTGGTCGCCTGGTAGCGGTCTTTCAGGCTTGAAACATAATCGTCCGCCCGGCCGAAACGATCATTGGCCAGCAGGGCGGCCATGACGGCATTATTGGTTTCATACTGGCCCGGCAGGCTGAACGTACTGTTTTTTATGACCGTGAGCAATTCGTCCGCGCGCGCGGGTTGCGTTGACAGGAAGCGCTCGAATTCACCCTGAAGTTCGCGCACGGCCTCAGCCGTCTTGTCCGTTTGCACCGGCGCATAAACCATCCAGGGCCGCTGGCCGCGTGCATCCGGCAGCAGGGTGAACGAGCCGTAGGACCAGTGCTTGTCCACCCGCAGGTTCTGGTTGACGCGCGCCGAGTACACGCCGCCAATGACATCGTTCATGACTTCGATGGCAATGTTGTTGGCGGCGCTGGTGGGCGGCGCGATATGGGCGGCCAGGATCAGCGATTGCGGCGAACCGGGCTTGTCGACCAGCAACAGGCGGCCGGAGGGGGGCAAGGTGACCGCAGTGATCTGCTTTTGCGGCATTTTTGCGCCGGCCGCTTGCCAGTCGCCAAAATTCTGTTCCAGCACGGGCAGTACATCCCGCATGCGGGTATCTCCCACCACGAACAAGGTGGCATTGTCCGGCCGTAACCAGTTACCGTGGAATACGACCAGGTCATCGCGGCTGATGCGCTGATTGGATGCCTCGGTGCCGCTGCCGGTAAAGGGGATGCCATAGGCGTGGTCCGGGCCGTAGATCAAGGGTGGCAGAGTACGCAGTGCAATGCCCACCGGCTGGTCTTTCTCCTGTTGCACCTGGGCCATCCGCCGCACGCGCATGCGCTCCATCTGTTCCGGCGCAAAAGCCGGATTGCGCACCACGTCAGCGAACAAGGCGATGGAAGGCGCGAGATTGGCTTGCAGCGCCGACAGCGAAACCGTCGAGGTGTCGAGGTTGGACGCGGTGCTGATTTCAGCGCCCAGCAACTCAGCTTGCGCACCGATTTCCAGCGCGGAGCGGCTCTCCGTGCCTTCATCCAGCATGGCCAGCGTATAACTGGCCGTGCCCAGCGTGTGCCCGGCATCGGCCGCGTAACCGGCGTCAAATTGTATCGCTACGGCGACCAGCGGCACTGCATGGCGTTCCGCCAACACCACCTCAATACCATTGTTCAGACGGGCGCGCTGCACGGCCGGAAAAGCCAGGTCCGGCAACTCGCCGACTGCCGGCAGTCCCTTGCTGCGGTCCGTGGCCGGCGGGTCCGCGGCAAATTCCTCTGCCGGCAATACATCGAGCTGGTAGCGGCCATCGGCCAGCCATATGGCGGCCGCGGCGCGCACGTCTTCCACGCTGGCATGGTTGATCCAGTCGAGTACGGTACTGATGAAGGCGGGGTTACCGTCGTACAACTCACCCTCCGCCAGGGTCGTGGCCTTGCCGGCAAAGCCCCCCACCGTTTCCAGACTGCGGATCACGGCAGCGTTGATCTTGGTCTGTGCTCGTTTCAGTTCTTCTTCTCCCGGCCCGTCGGCCAGGAAGCGGGTCATTTCCTCTTCGATGATGGCATTCACGTCCTGCAGCGATGCGCCGGGACGCAGGGTGGTGTCGATGGAAAACATGCTGGCCAGTTCCTGCGCGTCGACTTCAACGGACAGGTTCACGGCATATTGCGTTTCCTCTATCAGCGCCTGGTACAGGCGTGAGTTTTTACCGTCGCCCAGGATGTAAGCCGCCAGTTCCAGCAGCACGCGATCCTGCGTGGTGCGGCCGGGCACGGCCCAGTACTGGTAGCTGCGGGTCTGCGCCACGTGGTCAACCATGACTTCGTGGGTATTGGCCACCCGGTCGGGAACCCAGTCCTTCATCTTTTTCAGGACCGGCCCCGGTGCAATGTCACCGAAGTATTTCTGTACCAGTTCCCGGCCTGTGTCAGGCGTGATATCGCCGGCCAGCACAATCACCGTATTGGCCGCACCATAATATTCCTTGAACCAGGCATGTACGTCTTCCAGCGTGGCGGCGTTGAGATCCTCCATCGAGCCAATGGTTTCATGACGGTAAGGATGCCCTTCGGGAAACAGTCCTTCCAGGATGCGGTAGTACGTCAGTCCATACGGCTGGCTATCGCCCTCGCGCTTTTCGTTCTGCACCACGCCGCGCTCCTGGTCGAGTTTTTCCTGGCTCAATACGCCCAGCAAATGCCCCATGCGGTCCGATTCGAGAAACAGGGCCAGTGCCAGTGCGGGGGTGGGCACGTTTTCGAAGTAGTTGGTCCGATCGAACCAGGTAGTGCCGTTCAAGGAGGTTGCGCCCACCTGTTCCAGGGGCTTGCTGAATCTGTCGTTATAATTCTCCGAGCCCTCGAACATGATGTGCTCGAACAGGTGGGCAAAACCGGTGTTCCCGGCCGGTTCATCCTTGGAACCCACGTGATACCAGACACTGACGGCGACAATGGGGGCTTTATGGTCTTCATGCACGATGACCCGCAGGCCGTTGTCCAGCACGAATTTTTCGTAGGGAATCCCGATTTCCGCAGCTTCCCCGGCGGGCAGGCTGGCGGCGCCAGCCAGGCACGGTAGCAGGAACAACAGCGCCTGCAGCAGACGTTTCACAGAACTACCTCCCAATTGATGATTAATCCGGTTCGTTATCGGCCGTTGTATCCTGCCCCGTTGTCACGTCGATGCGGCTGACCAGGGCCAGCACGCCAAACACCGGCCCATCAAAATACTCCATATGTTCTATTTGCACCTGGCGGCTTTGCTGCAGCGTATGCACCAGGTATGCGGTGGGCCGGGGCGCGGTTTCTCCATACGCCTGGTCCGCCGCCGCTGGCGGTTGCGCCTGCGCAGCGTCGCCGGATAGTGGTTCGCGGTATTCGATATCGAGATCGAGGTGGAGAAAACGCGATCTGCTCAAACGCGCGGTACCGTCGAGACGGTAGAACCGGGTGGGTTCGAAGAGCGCGATGTCCGCGGATTCAGCATCCCCATCCGCATTCATTCGCAGCCCGGCATAGGGATCGTCCTCGATGAGTACTTCCTGGTCGTGCAAACGAATCAGTGGATACGGTTCCTGGCCGGGTTGCTGCCAGGACAGGTACAGTTCTGGCCGGTAAGCCGAGCTTCCGCGTAAACGTTGCCAGGTCAGTTGCATTTCATCGCTCTGTGTTTCCACCAGCAAGATTTGCACTGCCGCATCTGCAGCTTGCGGTTGTTCTTCAGCGGGTAAGGGTTGCGCTTCGACACCTTGCACTGGCGTGCCGCCGGCCAGGGCCGGCTCCTCAGCGGCCGGCTCAGCCGGGGGCAGCAACAAATCCAGGGCGGCGGAGAAATCCCGCAAGGTGGTTTGCGGCAGCAATTCAGCCTGGCCGTCCAGATGCCGCAGCACCAGCAATTCGACGCGATAGCCAGGGTCTGCGGCGTCAACGCCCGGACAGCCAAGCATTACTATAAGAAATAAAATTAAATATATTCTGTATCGCATTGATATATATTATTTAAATATTGATATCTGCTTTAATGACGGCTTGGTCAGCAGGCGCCTGTTGAGAGTGTAATGCTTTCAGGCATCGCTAAGAAAGCGTTGCAATAACGCGCGGGCAGCGGCCATGCGCCGGTCCGTATCCGCTTCCTGCACCAGGATGCGCAGCTTTTGCGGTCCCTCCATGCGGTAGTCCTGCGACTGCTGTTGGATGAGCTGGATCACGGCCGCCGGGTCCGCGCGGGTATCTGTGGCGAATTCCAGTCTGCCGCCCTGGGCGCCGAAATCCAGCCGGGTAATGCCGATGCGCTCGGCCATCTGGCGTAGTTCAGCGACCGCAAACAGGTTTTTCACTGCGGCCGGCAGCAAGCCGAAACGATCGATCATCTCCACCTGCAATTCACGCAGCGCCGCCTTGCCGCTGGCACTGGCGATGCGTTTGTACAGTGTCAGCCGCGCCGGAATATCGGCCAGGTAGGTCTCCGGGATCAAGGCCGGCAGGTGCAATTCAATGTCGCTGCCGCGATGGACCGGCAAGTCGAGATCGGGTTCCGTGCCGCTGCGCAATGCCTCCACCGCGCGCGCCAGCATGTCACTGTACAGGCTGAAACCAATTTCGTGGATCTGGCCGCTTTGCTCCTCGCCGAGCAATTCCCCGGCGCCGCGGATTTCCAGATCGTGCGTGGCCAGTGTAAAGCCCGCGCCCAGTTCCTCCAGCGAGGCAATGGCCTCCAGGCGCTTACGCGCATCGGCTGTCATGCTGCGGCGTTCCGGCACCAGCAGATAGGCGTAGGCGCGATGGTGCGAGCGGCCAACCCGGCCACGCAGCTGGTGCAGCTGGGCCAGCCCGAAACGGTCGGCGCGATTGATTACGATGGTATTGGCGGTGGGCACGTCAATGCCGCTTTCGATGATGGTGGTACAGACCAGGATGTTATAGCGTTGGCGGTAGAAATCCAGCATCACGATTTCCAGTTCCTTTTCCGCCATCTGCCCATGCGCGATAGCCAGGCGCGCCGCCGGCGCCAGTTCCAGTACCTCGCGGGCGATGCGTTCGATACTGCGTACTTCGTTGTGCACGAAAAACACCTGGCCGCCGCGCTGCAGTTCACGGTGCAGGGCCTCGCGGATGACCGCCTTGTCCCAGCCGGAAATCAGCGTTTTCACCGCCATGCGGCGGGGCGGCGGGGTGGCGATGATCGACAGGTCGCGCATGCCGGACATGGCCATGTTCAGCGTGCGCGGGATCGGTGTGGCCGTCAGCGTGAGAAAATCCACCTCGGCACGGAGTTGCTTCAGGCGTTCTTTTTGTTGCACCCCGAAGCGGTGTTCCTCGTCGATGATGACCAGGCCCAGGTTACGGAATGAAACATCTTTCTGGATCAGGCGATGCGTGCCAATGACAATATCTATGGCGCCGGATTGCAACTGTTGCAGCACTGCCTTGTTCTGGGCGGTGCTGCGAAAGCGGGACAGCAATTCAATGCGCACCGGCCAGTCTGCCAGGCGATCGCTGAAGGTGGCGAAATGTTGTTGCGCCAGCAGGGTCGTGGGTACCAGCAGGGCGACCTGGCGTCCGGCCTGCACGGCGACAAAAGCGGCGCGCAGAGCGACTTCGGTTTTGCCAAAACCGACATCGCCGCAAACCACCCGGTCCATGGCCTGGCCGGATTCCAGATCACCGATGACGGCTGCAATGGCGCTCTGCTGGTCCGGGGTTTCCTCGAACGGGAAACCGGCGGCAAATTCCGCGTAAAGTTTCTCGTCCAGCGGGAAAGCGTAGCCCGGGCGCGCCAGCCGCCGTGCATACAGATCCAGTAATTCGGCGGCCACATCGCGAATTTTCTCCGCCGCCTTGCGCCGGGCTTTTTCCCACTGCTTGCTGCCCAGGCGGTGCAACGGTGCGCTGTCCGGGTCGCTGCCGCTGTAGCGGCTGACCAGGTGCAGGTACGAGACGGGCACATACAGCTTGTCTTCGTCCGCATACTGCAGCACCAGGAATTCCGCCGGGCAGCCATCGATTTCCAGCGTCTGCAAACCGAGGTAACGGCCCACGCCGTGGTCCTCGTGGACTACGGCAGCGCCAGCGGCCAGATCCGCCAGGTTGCGGATGATGGACTCGGGATCACGCTGTCCGCCTTCGCGCCGGGTCTTTTGCCGGGTGCGGCCGCCAAAGATCTGCGATTCGGTCAGCAGGGCCAGCTCACCGGGTATCAGGAATCCTTCTTCCAGCGGCAGCACCACCAGCCCCAGGTGAGCTGCCGAAGCGTGAAACGCAGCGAAATTCTCGAAAACCGGCGGCCTGATATCGAACGCGGACAAGGTCGAACTCAGCACTTCGCGGCGGCCTGGAGTATCCGCGGCAAACAGCACCTGAGCGGAAAATCCATCGAGGAAATCCTTCAGTTCAGTGGCTGCTTCCTTGCCGCGTTCATGAATGTGCACCTGCGGCGCCGCCGCCGTGTTGAATTGAATGGCGGAAGTTGATGGCTGCTCCTCCAGTACAACCGACGGATAGGTGTCCAGGCGCGCGGCCAACTCTGTCGGAGGGTGAAACAGTTCCTGCGGATCGAGCACCGGGCGTTCGATATCATGGCGCCGTTGCTCCCAGCGTTCCACGGTGCGCTGGAACATGTCGTCAGCGGCGGCCAGGGCGCCGGCTTGCAGCACCAGGCAGGTCGGCGTGTTGAGGTAATCCAGCAGGCTGGAAGTCTCGCCATAAAACAACGGCAGGTATTGCTCCAGTCCCTGCGGGTGGATTCCGGCGCGCAGATCCTGGTACAGCGTCACCCGCCGCGTGTCCACGTCAAAACGCAGGCGGAATGCGCGCCGGAACTCATCCAGCGCGGCTTCGTCGGCCGGGTATTCGCGCGCCGGCAGCATCTTCACGCTGTCGAGTTGTCCGCTGGAGCGCTGTGTCTCGGGGTCGAATTCGCGGATGCTGTCGATTTCTTCATCGAACAGGTCGAGACGAATCGGCAGTGCCCGGCCGACGGGATAAAGGTCGATGACCGAACCGCGAATGGCAAACTGTCCCGTTTGGTATACCTGCTCGGCAGCTTCGTATCCGCAATGCAGCAGGCGGTCCCTGAACGCTTCAATGACAATGCTTTGACGCGGACGCAGGTCAAAGCTGCGCTGCAGGATGTAACTGACCGGCGGCAGTCTTTGCGCCAGTGCGGATACGGAAGCAAGCAGCAGCCCCCGCTGCAGCCCGGCCAGGCGCGCCAGAGTGGCAATCCGCTCCGAAACAATGTCCGGATGCGGCGAAAATGGATCATAGGGCAGGGTTTCATGGTCCGGAAACAGCAGCACGGGGGTGGCGTCGATGGACAGCAACTCCAGGTCCCGGGCCAGCACCTGGGCCTGGTGGCTGGAGCGCGTCACGATGAAGGTGAGTCCCGGGTGGTGGCGTGCGGCCGCGTGCAGGGCAATGGCCAGGCTGCTCCCATGCAAGCCACACCATGAGGGGCTGGCGGCTGCAGGCCGGAGTGTATCCGTGGCGAAACGGGCGTGGAAGGGTGAAACGCTCAAGCTGAATCAGCCGGCGGCGGCGAGGGCTGGAGGTTCCTGCCGCTCCATGTGTGTGCAACACGCCGTCAGCAACTGGAACTGCTCACGGGCTGAATGGCAGCGCATCAGCAAGTTACGGTATTGACCCGCGCCCGGCCGGCCCTCGAGGTACCAGCTGATGTGCTTGCGCGCCACGCGCACACCGATGCTCTCACCGTAGGCCGCGTGCAATTGAGCCAGGTGCCGCTGCATGACCTCCATGACTTCCTCCATCGGTGGCGGCGGCAACGTGGTCCCGGTTTCGAGAAAATGCCGTATCTGGCGAAAGATCCATGGGTTGCCTTGCGCGGCGCGGCCGATCATCACGCCGCCGGCGCCGGTCAGCGCCAGCACTTTGGCTGCCTGGTGCGGCGTGTTGATATCGCCGTTGGCAAACACCGGGATACTGACGGCCAGGCAGATGTTGCGGATGGTTTCGTATTCGGCTTGCCCGTTGAAGCGGTCGGCCCGGGTGCGGCCATGTACGGACAGCGCACTGATGCCAGCCTGCTGCGCCATGCAGGCGATGGCGACGCCGTTGCGGTTGGCGGGTTCGGGACCGGTGCGAATTTTCAATGTCACCGGTACATCCACCGCCCCGACCACGGCATCGAGGATGGCGCGTACCTGGTCAGGATTGGTCAGCAGTGCCGAGCCTGCCAGCTTGTTGCATACTTTTTTTGCCGGGCAACCCATATTGATGTCGATGATGCCGGCTCCGCGAGCCACGTTGTAGCGTGCGGCAGCGGCCATCCACTGCGGTTCGCTGCCGGCGATCTGCACCGCGAACGGCGCGGGTTCACCGGCAAAGTCGCCGCGCAGCCGGGAGGTGCTGGTGTCGCGCAAGGCCGGATTGGCCGCGAGCATCTCGGTCACCACGTAACCGGCGCCCAGTTCGCGGCACAGCTGGCGGAAAAAACGGTCGGTCACGCCCACCATGGGCGCCAGCGCCAGGGGATTATCGATCTTGTAGGGGCCGATGTTCATCGATTGCTGCGGGCTAGCTGAGGGCTTCGAATATCCTGAAGCCGGCTACCCAGGTGCCGACGGCCGAGCCCAGGTTGGAAAAAAAGAACACCAGCAGGATGCGCGTGGCCGGGTTGCGGAACCAGCCTTTGACCGAGGTGATGTCGAAACGCAGGTTCTCGAGGTCGGAAACTTTTGGCTTGCGCAGCCAGGATTCCACCAGTCCGCTTACCATGCCCGCCGCTATGGCGGGGTTGAGCGAGGTCAAAGGCGCGGCGATCATGGCGCTGAGGACGGTCAGGGGATGGCCGCGGGCAAGCAGTGCGCCCAGCCCCGCCAATCCGCCATTGATGACCACCCAGAGCAGCACCAGATTCCAGCCGAGTTCAGGGCTGCGGGAAAAACCGATGACAAATCCGGCCAGCACCAGCAGCATGATCGCCCAGGGGATGACGCGGGGCCAGCGTGCTTTTGGCGGAATGTGGTCCAGTTCCCGGCGCACATCTTCAGGCTGCTCTTGCATGTTCTGCAACTGATCGCCCATTCCTTCCATGTGACCTGCGCCGATGACTACCAGCACATTTTTCGCGACTTGCGGAGCCGGCACAGCCGTATTCTCCTGCCGCAGGCGTGCCGCCATGTAGCGGTCGCGCTCGGCAATCAGCGACTGGAACAGCTCGGGCGATTGCTCGGCAAATTCGGTGAAGGTCGCTTCCAGGATATCGCCTTCCTTGAGCCGCTCGATGGCCTCCTCATCGATTTCATCCGAACTGACCATGCCCAGGGCGAGACCGGTCATGAGATAGATGCGTTTGTACCAGGGCACGCTGGCATAGCTGCGGCGCAAGGTGGTGGCCAGGTCGCGGTCAATCAGCTGCAGCGGCACATTGCCCTGCGCCGCCGCTGTTACCGCAGCGCGCATTTCGGCGCCCGGTTCAATGCCGAACTGTTCCGCAATGCGGCGCTGGTAGGCGCTGAGGGCGAGGTTGGCCATGACCAGGCCGGCTTTGCCTTCACGCACGACCTTGTACAGATCGAGATCACTCCAGCTACGTTCCGCGGTCAGCGCGTCATAACGCGCCGGACAGAGTTCGACGGCGATGGCATCGAATCCGCCACTGCTGGCCAGGGCTTTCACCGCGTCGGCGCTGGCGCGGGAAACATGGGCCGTGCCAATCAGCGTATAGCGCACGCCATCGCGTTCGACATGGCGTATGGGTTGCTCCGCCGGGGGGCCTGACGCGGGCTTTTCCGCGGCTGAGTCGGGTGTGGGTTCGAGCGACATGTCATACGCCTGCAAACAAAGGGCGCAAGGATAGCGCAGAACGGGGTTCAGCACATCATCCTATGTGCTCGCTGCCCTTATCTTATCTGAGTTTTCAGGCGCCGGTGGCTTCCTTCTGGATCACTTCACCCGGGTGCAAAACCGTAAAGAGCACGCGGTCATACTCGAAGTAGACGTTCCAGTGCTCATAGTCCCAGCGGGTGATGGGCGGCTGCCCCACGGGATCGCCTTTACTGGCAGGGGCGCCGAAGCGGGCTTCGACATCAGCCTGCGTTTGCCCGTTTTCGGGCACGTTCATGCGGCCCGCCTGCCGCACCTGTTCGATCAGAAGTACGTCCGCATGCAGCAGCGGCGTGCCGAGTAGCAAAATCAGTGTCAGAACCGTCCTTGTCATGTCACTGTCTCCGTTGTGTGATGTGTCTGGATGCAAAATATAGCACAGGCGGGCGGTGGTCCGACAGGCTCCAAGCTTGCGTTCAGCCGCTTTGTGCCAGCAGACGCCGGTACGACTCGAAGCGCCAGGCGAGCACCTCACCGGCATTGACTGCCTCGGCCAGCGCGCAGCCGGGTTCGCCTTGATGGCGGCAATCATTGAAGCGGCAGGTTCCGAGATAGGAGGCAAATTCGGCAAAACCTGCCGCCAGTTCATCAGCCTGCATCTGCCACAAGCCATATTCCCATACCCCGGGCGAGTCGATCAGACGCCCACCGCCGGGGATGGAGTACATGATGGTGGTGGTGGTGGTGTGAATACCTTTGCCGGTGGTGCGTGACAAAGCGCCGGTCTGCAGTTCCAGGTCCGGAATCAGGCGGTTGGCCAGTGACGATTTGCCCACACCCGACTGACCGACCAGAATACTGGTGCCCTGACGCAGTTCAGGAACCAGCGCGTCGATGCCGGGTGGGCCTTTGCAGGAAACTTCAACCAGGCGGAAACCCAGGCTGAGGTAGTCTTCAATGTGGTTGAAGGGCGGCGTATCGGCGCGGTCCTGCGCGGTCAGCAGTTCGGCCTTGTTGATCACCAGCAGCGGTTCAATGCCCAGGCTGTGAACGGCGACGAGATAGCGCTCCACCAGGTCCCGGCTGGGGGCCGGCCGCGGCGCAATCACGATCGCCACGAGATCCAGATTGCCCGCCACCGGCTGTTGCCGCTGCTGCTGGTCGGCGCGGACGAAAATGTTGCGCCGCGGCAGGATCGCGGTGACCACCCGGGTAGAACCCTGCGGCGTTTCCAGCTGCACGCGGTCGCCACAAAACGGCCGGCCGACCTTGCGCCGGTACAGGCATTCCACCTGCCGGCCATCGGCGAGTTCGGCTATGCCCTGGTTGCCGTAGGACACGCGGATCAGCGCCGGCACTGGCTGTGCGCAATCAGGTGCTGCGCCCATCGCGTTTCTTCGGTAAACCCATGATGTTTTTCCCCAGGCCGGTGATTCCGGCGCTATTGTAACCTCGCCTTTGCTGGCGTGATGATTCTTTAACCCGGCGAACAGGATTCCTCAAACTTGTTATCATTTGCCGGCACAGGAGATAAACAGATGACAGACAATTTAAAAGAACGCCTGATCTGGATTGACCTGGAGATGACCGGACTGAATCCTGACCGTGATTCCATCCTGGAAATTGCCACCCTGATCACCGATGCGCAATTGAATGAAATCGCCGTGGGGCCGGTTTATGCCATCCGGCACGCAGAAAGTGAACTGCAGGCGATGGACGACTGGAACCGGAAGCATCATGACGCTTCCGGCCTGTGGCAACGCGTGCTGGACAGCACCACCGTCATGGCCATGGCTGAACAGGGCACGCTCGACTTCATGGCCAGCTGGAGCGAGCCAGGCACATCGCCGATGTGCGGCAACAGCATTTGCCAGGACCGGCGCTTCCTGTTTCGCTTCATGCCACGGCTGGAGGCGTACTTTCACTACCGCAACCTGGACGTCAGCACCGTGAAGGAACTGGCCGCGCGCTGGGCGCCCGCCATCATGCCTGGATTCAAAAAGCAGAGCCGGCACGAAGCCTTGTCCGATATCCGCGAATCGGTTGCCGAATTGCGCTATTACCGCCGGTTCATGGGGCGGCTTGCGGGTAACTCCGTTAGCGGTGCGCAGCCAGCCTGAGCCAGGTATCCACCACGGTGTCCGGATTCAGGGACATACTCTCGATGCCCTGGTCCATCAGCCATTCAGCCAGATCGGGATGATCCGATGGGCCCTGGCCACAGATGCCGACGTACTTGCCGCGGCGTTTGCAGGCTGCAATCGCCATCTTGAGTAAAGCCTTCACGGCCTCATCGCGCTCGTCAAACAGATGGGCGATCAGGCCCGAATCCCGGTCGAGACCCAGGGTCAACTGCGTCAGGTCGTTGGAACCGATGGAGAAACCGTCAAAAATATCCAGAAAGGCGTCGGCCAGAAGCGCATTGGAAGGCAGCTCGCACATCATGATGATTTTCAGA
This sequence comes from uncultured Gammaproteobacteria bacterium, assembly GCA_963708905.1. GTDB lineage: Bacteria > Pseudomonadota > Gammaproteobacteria > Xanthomonadales > SZUA-36 > SHZL01. The sequence goes on from CAVPUV010000077.1 coordinate 38,726, forward strand.
TCGTATTTGCCCTGTTGCAGGCCGAACTGCTTCATCACTTCGATCACGCCGCGTCCTTCCCCGATGGTGCGCACGAAAGGAATCATTGCCCACACGTTGCGCAGATTCATCTTTTCACGGACTTTGCGCAAGGCCCGGCATTCGAGTTCAAAACAGTCACGAAAATCCGCCGAAACGAAGCGGGATGCGCCGCGGAAGCCCAGCATGGGGTTTTCTTCATGCGGTTCATACTTGCTGCCGCCGATCAGGTTGGCGTATTCATTGGACTTGAAATCGGACAGGCGCACGATCACCGGGTTGGGGGCGAAAGCGGCGGCAATGGTGGCAATCCCTTCCGCCAGCCGGTCGACATAAAAACTGACCGGGTCGGAGTAGCCGGCGATCTTGTGGCTGACTTCCGCCCGGGTATCCGCGTCCAGCGTGTCAAATTCAAGCAGTGCCTTGGGATGCACGCCGATCATGCGGTTGATGATGAATTCCAGCCGCGCCAGCCCGACACCGGCATTGGGGATCTGCGCGAAATCGAAAGCGCGGTCCGGGTTGCCCACGTTCATCATGATCTTCAGTGGCGGCTTGGGCATGTTCTCCAGGGCGTCGGTCTTGATCTCGAATTCCAGCTTGCGGTCGTAGACGAATCCGGCGTCGCCCTGGGCGCAGGACACGGTCACTTCGCAGCCGCTTGGAATCTTTGTGGTGGCATCACCGCAACCCACCACCGCCGGAATACCCAGTTCACGCGCAATGATGGCGGCGTGGCAGGTGCGGCCGCCGCGATTGGTCACGATGGCTGCAGCCCGCTTCATGATGGGCTCCCAGTCCGGATCGGTCATGTCCGTGACCAGTACATCACCTGCCGCCACCTGGTCCATCTGCGCGCTGGAGGTGATGACCTTGGCCGTGCCGGCGCCAATGCGGTGGCCGATGCTGCGCCCGGTGCACAACACCCTGCTCTCTTCTTTGAGGCGGTAACGTTCCACCGCATGACCGGTGCGACTGCGCACGGTTTCCGGACGGGCCTGGACAATATAAAGTTTGCCGCTGACGCCGTCCTTGGCCCACTCGATGTCCATGGGTTTGGCATAATGTTGCTCTATCGTCACCGCCTGCTGCGCCAGGCCGATGGCTTCCGCATCGCTGATGCAGAAATGCAGCGCTCGTTCCGCTTCCACCGGCCGCGTTTCCACACCGCCGCCATCGCCGCTGTAGACCATCTCGATGGCCTTGGTGCCACGATTGCGGCGCAGGATCGGGTCGTGACCGGAAGCCAGTGCCGGCTTGTAAACATAAAACTCATCCGGGTTGACCGCGCCCTGCACCACGGTTTCACCCAGGCCATAGGCAGCAGTGATGAAGACGGCATCGCGAAAGCCCGATTCGGTGTCCAGGGTGAACATCACGCCGCTGGTGCCAAGATCCGAGCGCACCATGATCTGCACGCCCGCCGAGAGCGCGACTTCCGCGTGAGTAAAACCCTGGTGCACGCGGTAAGCGATGGCGCGGTCGTTATACAGCGAGGCGAACACCTCGTGGATGCGGGCTTTGACCTGCTCCAGGCCGCGCACGTTGAGAAAGGTCTCCTGTTGGCCGGCAAAGGAGGCATCGGGCAGATCTTCCGCGGTGGCGGAAGAGCGTACCGCAACACAAGGTGCGCTGCCCTCGATCGCGCACAGCTGCTGCCAGGCCTGTTCGATCGCTGCCTCCAGTTCCGGCTGGAACGGGGTTTCCATTATCCAGCGGCGGATGTCCTTGCCCACTGCCGCCAGCGCGCCCAGGTTTTCTATGTCCAGAGAATCAAGTGCCGCATGAATGCGGGCAGCCAGACCGGATTGCGCCAGAAACTCGCGGAAGGCGTGCGCGGTGGTGGCAAAACCACCGGGTACGGATACCCCCAGTTCAGAAAGCTGGCTGATCATCTCGCCCAGGGAGGCGTTCTTGCCGCCCACCTGGTCGAGATCCTTCATACCCAGGTCATTCAACCATTTGATATAGTGTTGCAACGGCTTGGCTCCCGCGTCATTGGTTTTCAAAATCCGGATTGCGCCGGTTGCGGATGTGAACCCGCAGGGCCAGGCAACATGCGCATACATTTTACAAGGGCAAGCCATGCAACGCACGGTGTTCTTCATCTCAGACGGTACCGCGATCACCACCGAAACGCTCGGTCACAGCCTGCTCACGCAGTTTCAAGGCGTTGAATTCCGCGAATTCCGCATCCCGTTCGTGGGTGATACCGAAAAGGCGAGTGAGGCCGTCAGCCGCATCAATAAAGCCGGGCGTGAGGATGGCGCTGCGCCGATCGTGTTCAATACCATCGTCGATGACAGCATCAGTTCGATCATCAAGTCCAGCGAAGCGGTTGTGCTGGATTTGTTCGCAACGTTTATCGAGACGCTGGAGGCGGCGCTCGGCGTGCCGCGCCAGGCCACCATCGGCCGCGCCCACGGCATGGCCAACCACGGGCGTTACGACGAGCGCATTGACGCCACCAGCTACGCCCTGAGTCACGATGATGGTGTCAGCCTCGCTTATCAGGGCGCCGACGTCATCCTGGTTGGCGTTTCCCGCTCCGGCAAGACGCCGACCTGTTTGTACATGGCCCTGCATTTCGGCGTGAAAGCGGCCAATTACCCGCTGACCCAGACTGACCTGGAAGAACAGGTCCTGCCGAAAATGTTACGGCCATTCAAAGCAAAAATCGTCGGCCTGACCATCGATGCGGACCGCCTGGCGCAAATCCGCGAAAATCGCCGGCCAGGCAGTAATTATGCCGCGGTGAAGCAATGCCACTGGGAAGTCGAAGCGGCTGAAAGCCTGCTGCGAACTGCGGGAGTACCGGTTTTTCATACCACCCACAGCTCCATCGAGGAAATTGCCAGCCGCGTGCTGCAGCAGCTCGGATTGCAGCGCACCATGTTTTGATACGATGAAATGAAAAAAGAAACCGGTTTTGCTGTGCTATGCTTTTTAAATGGTGTCATTCAGCCAACCTGAGGGTCTGCTTACCAGGCCCAAACTGAAACGGCTGCACGAAGTGCAGGCGGAGATCTATCGCCTGTTGCAGTTGTTGATTCCGGATGAATTTTCCTTTCACGATTATCTCAAGTCACGGGTTGCGGGCTCGCATTTGCTGCGCATGCAGGTGCTTGAACGCCATGCCTACACGACTTTTTTCCGTCTGACCTATGAGTTTTCAGGCGCTGTGGAGCGACACTTTGCCCCGGACGCGCACATCCGCTTCTACCACGATGCACGCATGGCGGAAGCCACGTCATTTGATTGTATTCAAGCCTGTAGTCGCGACACCCACCCGGCTTATCCGTCCCGGCAAATGCTGCAACGGGCGTGGCGCAGGAACCGGGCGCTGGAACGCTGGCTGGACTATCTGCTCAAACAAGGTCACAGTATGGTGACGATGCGACCGGCGCGGCGGTCCATCACGGATCTGACCGGGACCAAATCCCTCATCACGGTATGTTGAATGCTTGATTGACACGGTAGGTTCCAGCCAGTAACATGCTGCGGCTTTCCGGGGCCATAGCTCAGCTGGGAGAGCGCTACAATGGCATTGTAGAGGTCGGCGGTTCGATCCCGCCTGGCTCCACCACAATGTCCCCTTCGTCTAGAGGCCCAGGACACTGCCCTTTCACGGCGGCAACAGGGGTTCGAATCCCCTAGGGGACGCCACATAACAAAACCCCACGCTCGCGTGGGGTCTTTCTGACCGCAAGGTTTTTTAGCCGTCAGTGGCAATGTCCCAAAGTGACAGCAGCTTGGTATAGGCCGGTGGAGCCTCATGCGGGTCATCACCCTCGAAGCCGCCGGAGATCCTGAGAATACGAGCCTGACGGGTTTCCTCGGTTTCGGCCAGTGGGTTGCTTCGAATGCCCGAACCCTCGACGATCCGGTTCATGAAATTAAACAGGGCGCACACGCTGATGGCGTCAAACAGCGCGCGTTCATCCCAGCCGGCTGCATACACTGCCCTGGCATCGGTGGCGGTGGTGATTTTGGCGGGTGTCAGTGTCAGCTTGCGCACGTAAGCCAGGATGGGCTTGAGCTTGTCTGCAACCGGGGCCGCGTCCAGGTTGCTCATCAGAGTTGCAAACACTTCCTCATCGATACCAAAAGCCTGCGCCGCAATGGTATGCGCACCATGACAATAGGTGCAGGCGTTCTCCTGTTGTACCGTTTTGCCTGTGCGGAAAATGAGTATAGTTGGCAAACCCCATGACGGCACCTGGTTCGGCCGACAAAATTACAACATCCGTTGACGGTGTTATAGTTTTCCCCACGCGGCGCGACCATCCGCGGGCAAAAGGAATACCAGAATGGAAAGGCTTACGGCTTACATGGCGCACTACGGGCAGCTCGCACTGGATTTTCTGAGCCAGCCGGCGATCGGCATCCAGATAGGGCTGATCGCATTACTGTTTATCCCGGCGCTGCTGCTGGCACGAATCATCGAGCCGAAACTTGAAGACCGCGCGCGCGGCATCAAGGGCAGGCCGGGGCTCTTGCGCCCGATCGCCGCTTTTCTGCGGCGCCTGGAATGGCTGTTTTTCGCCCTGTTGCTGGCCATCGCCTGCCTGTTGACGCGTGTGGCC
>CAVPUV010000078.1:0-121154 GCA_963708905.1 uncultured Gammaproteobacteria bacterium
CACTCCTTGTAGCCAGGCACGTCTTTATCGGCTGGGTTATTGGAGCAGATTTTCACCCGGCCGGTGACAGCCACTTCGACATCAAGAGCATAAATTCCTTCGGGAACGGACTGTAATTCCAATGTCACCGTCTCGAAACCCTGCGTCAGTCCGCGAACCGGGTCATATACGATGGTGTCATCCGCTCCCACAGCCGCACTACTCAGAATATCGGGATATTTCAGAACGGAAGAATTGAAAACTTTCAGGGTCCCATCCAGGGCGCAGGCATCGGCAGCGCTTGGGTCTGTGACGGTGCAGTCACAATCAACGGCCGCTGAATCACCCGCTCTCATGCCCAGGCACCAGGCACCGCCATTTTCCTGGTAATTCACCGCAACAAACTGATTGCGCTTGACCGATTCAAGCTGGGCTGAACTGAGAAACGCGCCAAGCTGCTCCGCACCGCTGGTCACCTGGCGTTTTTCCAGGATGCTGCGGTACGATGGCAGGGCCAGCGAAGTGATGATGGCGAGGACGGCCAGTGCGATCATCAATTCTATGACCGTAAAGCCGTGGCTGTGGTGAATGGAAATTCCTTTTCCGGTGTTACGCGGGTCCCTCCTGATCGGCGCCTGTGTTGGCATAATGGACCTCAGGAGAATATGATGTATTCGAGAATATAATGTATTCGAAGTACATTATAGGCGACGGTAAGCGGTCGGTGCAGATTCAAACGGACCGCTCATCGGATTGATCGGGCCGCTGGTCCATTAAGGCAACCATTCGGACTACTGAATCAGGATGAAACAGGTGCGAACATGAACAAGCAGCGCAACAATTGGAAATCGGGCTTTACCGTCATCGAATTGATGATCGTGCTGATGATCGTCGCCATTCTCGTCGCCCTGGCCTATCCCTCCTATGTCGACTACGTGCGTAAAGCACGGCGCGGAGAAGCACAGCAATTATTGATGAACTGGTCGATCAACCAGGAGATCTGGCGTTCGAACAATCCGACCTATGCGGACTTGGACGCTTGCCACTGCCCACCCATGATTCTTACACGTTCGTAATTGTGGCACGAACGGTGTCTGTACTGCCACTACAGCTTGCATCAGAATTGATACCCACCGTTCGGATTTACGCTGCAAGCATGCGACAGGTGATCAGGTCAATGACACAGCCAAGGGAGATTGCACGGTGCTGACCACTCGCTTCGACTGGAGCCAAGTCGCCCGCTGTCTGCTGGGGCGGGACAGGTTCTTAATGAACTGGCGTTACATCCCGACGTGGATCACTGGCATCAGCTGACCAAGTTCGCCGGGGCGGTGTTGTCCGGCATCGCCCTGTTGCCTTTCCTCTATTCCGGCAGCGATCACCCCAGCCTGCTGCAGCAGGTGCAACAACGCGGCAGCATGACCCTGCTTACACGCAATGGCGCCAGCAGTTACTACCTGGATGCCAACGGACCCACCGGCCCGGAATACGAACTGGTGCGGCAATTCAGTCAGTATCTCGGCGTGACGCTGGAAGTCGAGGTGGCCGATGCATTCAGCCGCCTTGGCACCATGCTGAATGCCGGCAAAGGGGATTTGATTGCAGCCAATCTGGCCCGCACCCGCACCCAGGAACTGGCCTTCAATTTCGGGCCGGATTACCTGCAAACGCAGATCCTGGTCGTCCACCGGCGCGGTGCCGTGCACATAACGAAGCTGAGCGATCTGGTCGGCTTGAAGGTGATGGTGCTTGCCGGCTCGAGCTACGAAGAAACCCTGCAATCCGCCCGCAGGGACAATCCCGGCCTCACTTGGGAGACCCGCGATGATGTCAGCATCGAGGATTTGCTGCTCGCCGTTGCTGATGCGGCGATAGATGTCACCCTGGTTGATTCCAATATTTACGCCATCAACAAGCCTTACTACCCGCGCATCGAGGAGGCATTCACCATCGATGATGCCGTGCCGCACGCCTGGGCGTTCCGCCGCGGCGCCGATGACAGCCTGGCGCAACAGGCTCGCGCCTTCATGCTGCAGATGAAAGATGCAGGCTACCTGGCTACGCTTTTGGAGCGCTTCCATGCTGCCAGCGAAGGCCTCGATCAGCCCCATATGTTGCGGTTCGTGCGCGACACGCGCGCACGTCTGCCGTTGTTGATCGAAGTGTTCCGCGCGGCCGGTGACTCCTATAAAATCGACTGGCGCCTGCTGGCCGCAGTGGGTTACCAGGAATCAAAGTGGGATCCAACAGCAGCGTCCTATACCGGGGTGCGCGGCATCATGATGCTGACGGAACAGACCGCGCAGCAACTTGGCGTTGCCGACCGCCTGGATCCATGGCAGAGCATCGATGGCGGCGCGCGTTATATTGTCCGCTTACGCGCGCGTTTGCCAGAACGCATTCCGGAGCCCGACCGGACCTGGATGGCGTTGGCGGCTTACAACCTGGGCATGGGGCATTTACGCGATGCGCGCAAGTTGGCGCAGCATCAAGGCCTCAACTCCGATCGCTGGTCCGATGTCAGTCAGAGCCTTGGTCTGCTCAGCCAGGAAAAGTGGTACAGCCAGACCCAACACGGCTATGCTCGCGGCTTCGAAGCCAGGCTTTTTGTGCATAACATAAAACGTTACCATGAAACCCTGGTGTGGATGGAGAGCCGGGAACACCCGCTGCTGCTCACGCAGAATGTCGTTCAGGCGCAAGCGGCAATGTGCAGGGATGCACCGGTGCCGCGCAGGCCATGGATGGCCGGGAGCGGCCTCCTACATGTTGAGTTCCAGCCAGAGGCATTGACCGGTGTGTTCCTGGATCGCCGCCAGACGCGCCTGGTGCAGCAACAACTCTGCTGCGCTGGGAGCCAGTACCCGGAACGGCGGGCGCACGCCCTGGCCCGCAAGCGGTTTTTTTTGCTCCTGCAGCCTGGATGATCTAAAGCTCAGGCCAAGGTCGGTTTGACCTCCCGTCATCGCCAGGTACACATCGGCGAGAATTTCCGCATCCAGCAATGCGCCGTGCAGTGTGCGGCTGCTGTCGTCGATCGCATAACGCTTGCACAAGGCATCCAGATTGTTACGCTGACCGGGATGCAGTTCACGCGCCAGTTCCAGGGTGTCCAGAACGCGGGCGAATTCATCGATACGTCCGGGACAGGCCGCCAACCGCGACAATTCCATGTCGAGAAAGCCCAGGTCAAAAGGTGCATTGTGAATAATCAACTCAGCGCCCTGGATAAACTGCAGGAAATCTTCCGCCACGTCCGCGAACAACGGCTTGTCTTGAAGAAACTCGCGCGTGATGCCATGAACTTCCAGCGCGCCATCCTCGATGTCACGCTGTGGATTGAGGTAGCTGTGGAAATTGTTCCCACTCAGGCGCCGGTCAATCAGTTCCACCGCACCGATTTCGATCACGCGGTGCCCCGCGGCAGGATCCAGGCCGGTCGTTTCCGTGTCGAGTACGACTTGTCTCAATGTATCGTTTCCTAGTACCGTGGTATGGCCAGACGTGCGAGTGCGTCCGCGCGTTCATTTTCCTCTATACCGCTGTGACCTTTGACCCACCGCCATCTGACCTTGTGCGGCGCCAGCACCTGCTCCAGGCGTTGCCACAATTCGACATTTTTCACTGCCTGTCTACTCGCGGTACGCCAATTGCGCCGTTTCCACTGGGCCAGCCATTCCGTCATGCCTTTCATAACGTAGACCGAATCGGTATGAATGGTTACCTTGCAGGGGCGCTTCAATACTTCCATGGCAGCGATCACCGCCTGCAATTCCATGCGGTTATTGGTCGTGGCGCGCTCGCCGCCGGATAATTCACGCCGGTGCCCATTATAAAGCAATACACTGCCCCAGCCGCCCGGTCCCGGGTTGCCGCTGCAGGCGCCGTCGGTGTAAATCTCTACGTCTGGTCCACTGTCCACGGGTATGTATTCTCACCGATCAAGCTGTGATGATCGCGGTGGGCACGACACCCGCGGGATATTTTTTCAAGCGCAAGCGCGTCGTAGCCGGGCGCTCACGATGCCGTGCCCGCACAACGACGAGATCAGCGAACGGCAAGGCAAGGCTGGAGATCCGATGCCCTTCCATCACAGGTCTGGATTGCCCCAGCAATCCTGCGCCGTGTGTGCCATCGATAACCATGTGGCGCGCTTGCAGTCGATTGCGCACGCTGGCCAGGTGCATTGCCGGAACAGGTCCATGCCGATATACCCTCATGCCGCTCCAGCTGCTGCGGTTGATACCCAGCACCAACAGCTCACCAGCCGGCGCCAGGACCCGGCAGGCTTCATCCAGCTCCTCTTCTGTCCCGTCCCGGGTGACATGGTACAGAATGACGGCATGAAACGCCGCATCCTGCAACGGCAGATCTGTGCTGCTGCATTCCAGCCGTGCTTCGGCGGCAATGGAGGCCTGCGCCTGACCCTGAAAAATGCACATGGCGAGGCCAAACGAGTGTTCATCGCGGCGCAGGCACGGGCACTGCGGAGGCGGCAAGGCGCGATGCACCAGCACCAACACATTGCCCTTGCGATCGTTGACGGCCACTCTTTGCAACAGCGCGCTGGAAAATCGACCCAGGCTTGCCAGATCGTTTTTGGACGAGCCCGGCTGCACGGTCACCACTTAACGAACCTTTGACATTGGTTTGCTAGAATCGCCGGGCGCTGGCCCAGCATGAGCCAGAACTGCCGAGGAGATTCCCGCACTTATGCCTTTACTCAATGTTTCGGCCATTTCCGCATATGCCGACAATTATATCTGGCTGATCCACACCGGGGGAACTGCTTGTGCCGTAGTCGACCCGGGCGATGCCCGCCCGGTGCAGCAGGCGCTGGAGCAAGCCGGTCTGAACCTGCGCTACATTCTGCTCACCCATCATCATCCCGATCACATCGGCGGGATGCCGCAATTGAAGCATCAAACCGGCGCGACGGTTTTCGGCCCGCAAGACGCGCGCATCGAGGATATCGACCTGGTCATGCGCGAGGGTGATGTGGCGCAACTGGACCAGCTGGGGCTGCAGTTCAATGTGCTTGAAGTACCCGGTCACACCGCCACGCACATTGTATTTACTGGCCATGGCGTCCTGTTCAGTGGCGACACCTTGTTCAGCGTCGGCTGCGGCAGGCTGTTTGAAGGCAGCGCCGGGCAAATGCAGGACTCCCTGGACAAACTGGCCGCACTGCCAGCCGATACGCGGGTCTATTGCGGCCACGAGTACACGCTGGCCAATTGTGCTTTCGCACTGGAAGTAGAACCGGACAATGAGGATTTGCAGCGAAAAACCCGGCTGGTCGAAGCGCTGCGGGCCGACGGAAAATGCACCCTGCCCGGCCGGCTGGAAGAGGAACTGGCGGTAAATCCATTCTTGCGCAGCCGTGCAGAATCGGTGGTTAACGCAGCCCGGAAGCACGACGCTGCCGCCTCACCCGGGGCAAGCACACTGGCGGTAATTCGCCAGTGGAAAGATCGCCGCTAGGCACAAAAATGTTGACCAGAGCTTCCCAAGCGGCATAATAACGGACGAAAATAAGAAATTGAGGGATATCCATGCCGATAAGCCTGACCGCTGAGCACGTTTCATCTTGCTGAATGCGTCACCAGATGCTTGACCGGACACTACTGACTGCGTCAGTTTTGTTATTGCTTGCAGGTTGCGCCACAACCGGCACCGAACAGTCTGTACCGGCAGGTTCCAATACCGTACCCGCCCGCACGACCCACGCTGCCTCACCACCGATAGCAACCGCAATCGATGAACACCTGTACGTGCCATCGGCTGAAACAGCCCAGCCTGAATATGCGCATATCTGGGAACGCGTCGTCGACCGGTTTTCCATGCAGGATTGCTCCCAGCATGAAATCAATCTGCAATGGGCACGCTGGTACGCGGCCCGGCCGGATTACATGGAACGAATCTTCAACCGCGCGCAGCCCTGGATCTATCACATTGCCGAAGAACTGGAACGGCGCAATATGCCCGGTGAACTGGCCTTGTTACCCATGGTTGAGTCAGCCTACGACCCCTTTGCCTACTCCAGTGGCCGTGCTTTGGGCGCCTGGCAGTTCATCAGCGACACGGGGCGGCGCTACGGCCTGAAGCAAAACTGGTGGTATGACGGACGCCGTGATGTGTGGGCCTCGACCGAGGCGGCGCTGGATTACCTTGCCAAGATGAATAAAATGTTCGAAGGCGACTGGTTGCTGACCCTGGCCGGCTACAATGCCGGCGAAAACCGCATCATCCGCCAGGTCGAGCGTAATAAAGCCAACGGCAGGCCGGTAGATTTCTGGAGCTTGAAATTGCCGCTTGAAACCCGGGGCTACATACCCAAGTTGCTGGGCCTGGCCTGCCTGTTCAGAAATCCCGAGCAATACGATTTCAAAATTGTCCCAACCCCGGACAAGCCGGTCATTGCGGCCATCGACCTGGGTCAGCAGACCGACCTCGTGCTGATTGCACGAATGAGCGGTGTGCCCATTGATGTGCTGTTCACCCTGAATCCCGGGTATAACCGTTGGGCCACCTCGCCCGAGGGCCCCTACCGGGTCATACTGCCGCTGGAAAACGCGGCACTGCTGGAAAGCAGCCTGGAAAACGTCGATATTGCAGGCTTGATGAAATGGGACCAGGTGGTGGTCGAACGCGGTGACAGCCTCTCCAGCCTTGCACAGCGACACCACGTACCCATTGAGGTGCTGCGCACCAGCAATGAGCTGCATGGGGACAGGATCCACCCGGGTCAGAAATTGCGCTTGCCGCGGGATGATCAATTACTGATTGACCCGCTTTACGCAGCCGCCGCAGGCGAGTTGCAGCGTTTGCAATCCGGCCTGATCGCCGCAGACCGGCTCTCCCACCGGGTGAGGTCGGGTGAGAACCTCTCGGTCATCGCGCGCCATTATCAAGTCTCGGTAAAGGATCTGCAACGCTGGAACCATATCAGCGACCCGCGCACCTTGCGCGCCGGCACGTCCCTGGTGGTATTCCATACCCCGACGGAAACAACAGCCAGCAGTGGGAGTCTCGATTACACCGTGCAACAGGGCGATTCACTATGGAAAATCGCGCGCAAATACAAAGTGCGCGTGAATGACCTTAGAGGCTGGAACGACCTGGGAACGGACGCCACCCTGCAGCCAGGCCAGTCCATCCGCATTCAGCTCTGATCCATGCGTAAAAACCGCCCGGCGTTCATCACGTTTGCGCTGGCTCCATTGCTTGTTTTTCTCTGCCTGGCGCCCATGCAAGCATCAGCCAGTTTGATCCTTCACGGAAAACCCTTGCAGGGTGGACTGATTTTTGGCCAGGCAGCGCCCGGCAGTCGCGCTTATCTTGACGGCAAGGAAGTCATTGTATCTGCACGGGGAAACTTCGTGATTGGCTTCGACCGCGATGAAACCGGTCAAAGAATATTGCAGATATCCCAAGTTGATGGACGCGCAGAAACCATCACCCTGGACATCGCCATCCGGCAGTATGAAATCGAGCGCATCGATGGTCTGCCGCCATCGAGCATTACGCCCGACCCCGCAGCTGCACAGCGTATTCGAGACGAGGCCGCCATGGTGTCATCAGCACGCTCGCGGCGTGATGATCGCACCGATTACACCGCGGGTTTTGCCTGGCCGGCCAGCGGGCGCATCAGCGGCGTTTATGGAAGTCAGCGCGTCCTCAATGGTGAAGCAAACCGGCCGCACTACGGTGTGGATATCGCGGCGGCGGAAGGCAGCCCGGTGTTTGCACCCGCGGACGGCATCATTACACTGGCCCACCCGGGAATGTATTTTTCCGGAGGCACACTCATCCTCGATCACGGCCAGGGCTTGTCATCGAGTTTCCTGCACTTGAGCAAAATTCTGGTGGAGGCAGGTACTCTGGTGCGGAAAGGAGACCTGATTGCGCGGATCGGCGCTACCGGGCGGGCCTCGGGGCCGCACCTCGACTGGCGTATGAACTGGCTCGACCGCCGGGTAGATCCGCAATTATTGCTGGAAGACGCACCACAGCCGGAATCTGCTCAAGACCAATAGGTGGGGTTTACTTAGTGTCTGTCCATAAACGGGCATCCCTGCCCGTTATGGATTCGCTACGCAAAAACGTGGTTTTGCTGCGCTCACATTTTCAATGACTTACGTCATCGAAAATGGCGGCACATCCGTGTGCCGCGTTGGCATGTGGCGTTTATGGACGGGCACTACTTAGTGTCTGTCCATAAACGGGCATCCCTGCCCGTTATGGATTCGCTACGCAAAAACGTGGTTTTGCTGCGCTCACATTTTCAATGACTTACGTCATCGAAAATGGCGGCACATCCGTGTGCCGCGTTGGCATGTGGCGTTTATGGACGGGCACTACTTAGTGTCTGTCCATAAACGGGCATCCCTGCCCGTTATGGATTCGCTACGCAAAAACGTGGTTTTGCTGCGCTCACATTTTCAATGACTTACGTCATCGAAAATGGCGGCACATCCGTGTGCCGCGTTGGCATGTGGCGTTTATGGACAGACACTACTTATTTTTTGGAATTTCGCAGGCGCACCGGCGCCCCCGCTCCGGCAACATAGCCGCCATCGATGCCCTTGGTAATCACGGACACGGCGTTATGCGGATGCAGACTTTCGTAGTGGGTGCAGCGCGCCCAGAAATCGAGGATGCGCTCGTCGCTGTTGAGCGCGGTCTGAACCCTGCGGCCGGCATCTTCACAAAACATCAGGTTGCGACCATTCAGCAGCGCAAAAGCCTGCTCGTCTTCACGCTTCACCGTGGCTTGCACCGGCGTCTTCAAAGCGTTCTCGATTTCATTGATCAACTCAATGATGGGGAACATTTCGAAACTGGGTGTCAGACGGACACGAATTTCCGCTGCGCTGCGCTGGCTATGTGGAGTGGCCAATACGCCCTCTTCACTGCCGAGCCAGGCCAGCACTTGCTGCTTGTCGACTTGTTGCTGGCCCATGAAATCCTGTCTGAACTGATCCTGGATCAACTGGCGCGCCAGCGCAGCAGAACATGGACAGGTACTGGAATAGAGAATTTCCAGACCCATTTCCAGGCTGAACGCGCCGCCTTCGAGAATGGCGATCATGGACACGGGATAACGACGCCAGCCCTCGTTGGCGCTGGCCAGAGCCGGCCGGCGGGTAACATAATCGAAATCCACACGAATCAGGGCCCGGTCACTCAAGCCCTTGTGCGAGTCAAGAAATGAGCGCAGCAATTGCCGCAAGGTGCATGGGTTGAGCGGACGCTGGGTGAATACCTGGTCCAACTCCAGGTACAGCCGCGACATGTGAATGCCGCGCACATCGGGGTCTCTCAAATTGACATACGCGGTGACCAGGGCGGTGGACTGTATCAATCCGCCCGCATCGTCTTCAATGCGCACGGGCATTTCGATTTCGTTCATACCCACCCAAGCCAGTTCACCAGCGACTTCCGCCTTGGCTTCGTTGGCAATATCGGGCATATCCCGCAGTATGCTTTCAATCGTGTTCATCAACTTCTCATTTTTCATTGGTCGGGGCGGGGAGATTCGAACTCCCGACCCCCACAACCCCATTGTGGTGCGCTACCAGGCTGCGCTACGCCCCGACATGCGAAATGATCGTACTAACGTTTCAGAACCTGCAGCACATCTTCGAGTTCCATACGCACCTGCCGGATGACTTGCTGACTGCGGCATACATCATCGCGCGACTCGTCGCCCTCCAGCATCTGGCGGGCTCCGCCGATAGTATACCCTTGCTCGTACAGGAGACCGCGAATTTGGCGGATCATCATCACGTCACCGCGTTGATAATAGCGCCGGTTGCCTCGCCGTTTGACCGGTTTGAGCTGTTCAAACTCTTGCTCCCAGTAACGCAACACGTGCGGTTTGACGCCACACAGATCGCTTACCTCACCTATGGTGAAATATCTTTTCGCCGGAATCGGCGGCAGTTCGCGATCAATTCCCGGATCTAACATAGGCTTCTACCCTTGCGCGAAGCTTCTGGCCTGGACGGAAGGTTACGACGCGGCGGGCGGAAATGGGGATTTCCTTTCCCGTCTTGGGATTTCTGCCGGGTCTTTGATTTTTCTCGCGCAATTGAAAATTACCAAACCCTGAAAGCTTGACGTTCTCACCCCTTTCAAGCGCTTTCCTGATGGCCTCGAAGTATGCATCTACAAACTCCTTGGCTTCCCTTTTGTTGAGACCCACTTCATCGAACAAGCGGTCTGCTATATCTGCCTTGGTCAGTGACATGTTCATCCTCTTAAACGGGCACCCAAACGTCGATCCAGATCGGCAATGACCTGCTGTATCACGGGGTCCACGGCTTGGTCTGTTAGAGTGCTGGAAACGTGCTGCAAAATCAAGCCAATAGCGACACTTTTGTAACCTTTTTTTAATTCAATATCCTGATACACGTCGAAAACCACCAAATTCTGTAGTAATTCCCCGGCAGCGCCCATGACCACGGCTCTTATTTCCGCGAACGTGACTGCTTGCGGCACCCAAACGGCAAGGTCCCGCCGAATCGATGGGAATCGTGAAACAGCTTGCACGAAAATATGTTCACGTTGTTGCAATGGCGCCAGATCGAGTTCAAAAGCAAAAACGGCAACGTCCACATCCAGTGCCTTGAGCACACTCGGATGGACCGCGCCACACCAGCCAATATTACGCTCATGCAGAACTACCCGGGCACTCGCACCCGGGTGGGCCCACGGCTCATCGAGCGGCACGAACCGGGCAGTTTCGTAACCTCTGAGTGCGAACAGGTGCTCGAACGTCTCCCTTGATGTCAAAAAAATCGACAGCGCGCGAAGACCCGGACCATTGTTCCGGCCAGGCAGAACCGGTCGCCACGGCGGCAATTCTCGGGATCTCGAGTAAGGTCTCCTGCTGCACGTAGGCCAGACCGGTTTCAAACAAGCGCACCCGGTCCTGCTGGCGGCGCACATTATAGCTGAGGGCGGCCAACAGGCCCGGCAGCAGTGTCGTGCGCATCACGTCCATTTCGGCTGACAGAGGATTGGCCAGCGGCAGTGCATGACTGGCTTGATACAGCGCCGCCAGCTGCCGGCGGTCGACGAAACTGTAATTGATCGCTTCCTGGTATCCGGCCGCGCATAAAGACTGCTGGAAGTGCATCAGTGGTACTTCATGACTGGCTGCGCTGCCGACGGACAACACGCCGCTGGGTGCGGCTTCAGGGATACGGTCATAACCGTAAACCCGGGCGATTTCCTCGATGAGGTCTTCTTCGATGGTTATGTCCATGCGCGCCGATGGCGCCGTGACGGTCCAACTGCCGTCGGCGAACGCCACGACCATGCCCAGGCGGGTGAGGATATCCTCCACCACCGTGTGCTCAAATTCCAGGCCGATAATCCGCTGCAGGCGATCATGGCGCAAGTGGATGGGCTGATTGCAGGGAAACCACTGCGGCTCTTCCGCCAGCAAAACCGGCCCCGGCGCCCCACCACAGATATCCAGTATCAGGGCCGTGGCATGCTCAATGGCCTGCACCTGCGCTTGTGGATCGACACCGCGCTCAAAGCGGTGTGAGGCATCCGTGTGTAATCCGTAAGCCCGCGCCTTGCCCATGATGGTCGCGGGTTTGAACCAGGCGCTTTCGAGCAGAATACTGTGGGTGCTCTCCGTGACGGCACTTGCAGCCCCACCCATGATGCCGGCCAGGGCCAGCGGTCCACCGGCGTCACAGATGGTCAGCACATCAGCATCGAGTTCCACTTCTGAGCCGTCCAGCAACAGTAATTTTTCGCCACTGCGGCCACGGCGAACGATGATTTCCCGCTGCACCCGGTCCAGGTCAAAGGCATGCATGGGCTGGCCCAGTTCCAGTAAAACGTAGTTGGTGACGTCCACCACCGGACTGATGCTGCGCACGCCGCAACGCCGCAAGGCTTCCCGCATCCACAGCGGCGTGGTAGCGGCGGGATCGATGTTGCGAATGATACGCGCGGCATAGCGTGGACAGTCTTGCGCGTGTTCGAGACGAATCGGCAGGCGGTCATCGATGCGGGCAGCGACGGGTGGGATATCCCGGGCAATGAAATCCGTGGCGCAAATGGCGGCCACATCACGAGCCAGGCCCCTGATAGACAGGCAATCCGCACGATTGGGCGTGAGATCGATTTCAATGCTGCAATCGTCCAGCGCCAGAAACTGGCGCAGATCCTCGCCCACCGGGGCATCTGCCGGTAGTTGCAGCAGGCCGGAATGGTCATCCGACAGGCCCAGTTCACGCGCCGAGCAAAGCATTCCGGCAGACTCCACACCCCGCAGCCTGGCTGCCTTGATCTTGAAATCCGGCCCAATGCTGGCACCTACCCTGGCCAATGGCACGCGTATCCCGGCACGCGCATTGGGCGCGCCGCACACGATCTGCAGGGTCTGCCCTGAACCATCGTTAACGGAACACACGGACAATTTGTCGGCGTCGGGATGTGGCCTGCAGGCCTCGATTTCAGCCACCACCACGTTACTGAAATCAGCCGCCACCGGTTCGATGGTTTCGACCTCCAGCCCGGCGGCAGTAAGGCGATCGGCCAGCTTGCGGGCATCCATATCGAGACGAACCCATTGCCGCAACCAATTCACACTGAATTTCATTTTATTTCTGCAAGCCCACGTGCTCAGTGAAACTGCCGGAGAAACTGCAGGTCATTCTCGAAAAACTGCCGCAGATCGGTGACGCCATAGCGCAACATCGCAATGCGCTCCACGCCCATGCCGAAGGCATAGCCGGTGTAGTGCTCCGTATCGACGCCGCAGGCCCTGAGCACGTTGGGATGGACCATGCCGCAGCCGAGTATTTCCAGCCAACCCGGCTCGGATCCGTCATTTTTCTCCCAGCCGATATCCACCTCGGCCGAAGGTTCGGTGAACGGAAAATAGGACGGACGAAAACGCATCGGCAGTGAACGTTCAAAAAATGCGTTGACGAAGGCGCGCAGCACGCCTTTGAGGTCTGCCATACTCACGCCCTCGCCGACCAACAAGCCTTCGATCTGGTGAAACATCGGCGTATGGGTCTGATCCGAATCGCTGCGGTAGACCTTGCCGGGCGCGATGATGCGGTAAGGGGGGTCCTGCCGCTCCATGACCCGGATTTGCACCGGAGAAGTATGCGTTCGCAGTAATCGCCCGTCGCCAAAATAGAAGGTATCGTGCATGGCCCGGGCTGGATGGTGTTCGGGGAAATTCAGTGCCGCAAAGTTGTAATAATCCTGCTCGACTTCCGGGCCGGTGGCGACATCAAATCCCAGGCGGGAAAATATGTTGATGGCGCGTTGCATCGCCCGGGTAACCGGATGCAGCCCACCGCGCGTTTCTCCGCGCCCGGGCAGCGTCACATCCACTTTCTGGCTCAGCAGGGTGGCTTCCAGAGCAGCGCTTTCCAATACCTGCTTGCGTTCCGCGATGGCCCTGGTGAGGACATCACGGGCCTGGTTCACCGCGGCGCCAAGGGCTTTTCGTTGCTCAGCATCCAGCGCAGCGAGTGCTTTGAGCTGCGTGGTGATTTCGCCTTTCTTGCCCAGATACCCAACCCGCAGTTCGTCCAGGCGCTGCAAATCCTGGCAGGATGCCACCTCGGTGGTGGCGCGGTGCTGAATTTCCTTGATTTTGTCCAATGCTTGATCCCTGAAATGGAACCTGGAAAAGGGAAGAGCGCAGACCCTTCCCCTGACATAATCCCTGCCGACCCCAGTTGCGGTAATGGCCATGCCAAACGCGACTCAGGGCATGTGCAGCCGGGTCGTCGCGATTTTATCCAAGACTGGCCTTGGCTTTTTCCGCCAGGGCGCCAAACGCGGCAAGATCGTGCACGGCGAGGTCCGCCAGCACTTTGCGATCAACTTCCACTTCAGCCCTGCTCAGGCCATCGATGAAGCGGCTGTAAGACATGCCGAAGATACGCGCCGCGGCATTGATGCGCACGATCCACAGGCGGCGGAACTGACGCTTGCGCTGACGGCGGTCGCGGTAGGAATACTGGCCCGCTTTGATCACGGCTTGCTTGGCGACGCGATAGACCTTGCGGCGCGCAGCGTAATAACCCTTGGCTTCATCCAGAACTTTCTTGTGCCGGGCGTGAGCCGTTACGCCCCGTTTTACTCTTGCCATTTTCCTGATCTCCTGGTTTTAACCCGGAAAGTCCATTAGGAGACACGCCCTCGCTCGATCTTTGAATCCACAAGGAATTTTCTTCAGTCGGCAATACAGCCCGGTATTGCGCTCCCTCAGAAAATTCCTTGTGAATCCAAATCTCTTCGCGATCATCGTGCCTCCTAATGGACTTTCCGGGTTTAAGCGTAGGGCAGCATGCGTTTGACGGACTTCTGGTCCGAGGCATCGATCATGCCGGTACCGCGCAAGCTGCGCTTAACCTTCTGGCTTTTTTTCGTCAGGATATGACTGTGAAAGGCGTGGCCGCGTTTGAAAGCGCCTGAAGCGGTTTTCTTGAAACGCTTGGCCGCGCCCCGATTGGTTTTCATCTTGGGCATGGTCGAACTCCTTCGGCCCCATTTCGGGGCTATTCATATGTCACGTTGCTCGAGCGGTCAC
This sequence comes from uncultured Gammaproteobacteria bacterium, assembly GCA_963708905.1. Lineage (GTDB taxonomy): Bacteria > Pseudomonadota > Gammaproteobacteria > Xanthomonadales > SZUA-36 > SHZL01. Next base: position 14,567 of record CAVPUV010000078.1, read on the forward strand.
TGTTGTGACACTTTTCTTGCTGCTCGACATCGCTTCTGTTTTTCCCGTGGCCCTGATCGGCATCGCGGGAGCGGTGCATTCTATCTGAATTTACCCAAGCATTGCAAAGATATGCCGGTAAGCACGCTTGCGCGCGATTCTCGGCTTCAAGTCTTCTTGGAACTGATCATCATCACCATCTGCCGCCCTTCGAAACGCGCATGTTGTTCCACGGTGATTTCATCAGCCAGATCTGCTTCAACCCGCTTGAGCATGGCTGTGCCCAGTTCCTGGTGTGCCATCTCACGGCCACGGAAGCGCAGCGTGATCTTGACCTTGTCACCCTCTTCCAGGAAACGCCGGACACTGCGCAGCTTCACCTGGTAGTCGGCAATTTCCGTTCCCGGACGGAACTTGACCTCCTTGACCTGAACCTGCTTTTGCTTTTTCTTGGCAGACTGTGTTTTCTTTTGTTGTTCGAATCGGAATTTGCCGTAGTCCATGACCCGGCAGACCGGCGGTTCTCCGTTGGGTGCAATTTCAACCAGGTCGAGCCCCCCTTGTTCCGCCAGGCTCAGTGCCGCCCCAATGGTCATGATCCCCGCTTGTTCTCCCTCGGCGTCGATCACCCGAACCTGTGGCGCAGTAATCTCGTTATTGCACCGTGTCTCTTTTCCTGCTGCGATGTGGAATTCCTCCCGTCAGTTAACAATATGTCCCCGCCGGGTAACTTCATCGGCAAGGTGTGTGGTAAATCTCTCCAGGTCCATATTACCCAGGTCCTCACCCGCGCAGCTGCGAACCGAAAGGGTCCCGCTTTCGACCTCTCGATCGCCAACCACGAGCAAAAAGGGAATCTTACCCAGAGTGTGCTGGCGAATTTTAAAGCCGATCTTTTCGTTTCTCAAGTCCGAATTCACACGGAAGCCTTTATTTCTAAGCACTTGGGTCACTGTTTTACAGTATTCGCTCTGCTTTTCACTGATATTCAGCGCCACTGCCTGAACGGGCGCCAGCCAGCTGGGGAATGCGCCGGCATGGTTCTCGATCAGAATGCCGATGAATCGCTCCAGCGAACCCAGGATGGCGCGATGCAGCATGACCGGGACCTGCCGGGCGCTGTGCTCATCAATATAGGATGCACCCAGGCGCCCGGGCATGAAGAAGTCCACCTGCAGCGTGCCGCATTGCCACACGCGGCCAATGGTGTCCTTGAGCGAAAATTCAATCTTGGGGCCATAGAATGCCCCTTCGCCCGGGTTCTCGGTCCATGTAACGCCGGCCGCGTCCAGCGCCGCCGCCAGAGTGCCCTCCGCCCGGTCCCACACTGCGTCATCGCCGATGCGGTTCTCAGGCCGGGTGGATAGTTTCACAAGCACCTCAGTGAAACCAAAATCCCGGTAAATTTTGTACAGCAGGCCGATGAAAGCCGCCGACTCAGCCTGCACCTGATCTTCTGTGCAAAAGATGTGCGCATCGTCCTGCCGGAACGCACGCACCCGCATCAGGCCGTGCAAGGCGCCGGAGGGTTCGTTGCGGTGACAGGAACCAAACTCGGCAAGCCGCATGGGCAGATCCCGGTAACTGACCAGGCCCTGGTTGAAAATCTGGATATGACAGGGGCAGTTCATCGGCTTGATGGCGTAACTGCGATTCTCCGACTCGGTGAGAAACATGTCCTGGATGAACTTGTCCGCATGGCCGGATTTTTGCCACAGCGAAATGTCCACCACCTCGGGCGTATTGACCTCCTGGTAACCATGTTCCCGCAGTTGCTCCCGCATGTAAGTCTGTATCAGCGTATAGAGCCGCCAGCCGTGGTCGTGCCAGAACACCATGCCGGGAGCTTCTTCCTGGAAGTGGAACAGGTCCAGTTGCTTGCCCAGCCGGCGATGGTCCCTCTTTTCCGCTTCCTCCAGGCGGTGCAGATACTGCTCCAGGTCTTTCTTTGTTGCCCAGGCGGTGCCATAGATACGCTGCAACATCTCATTGTTGCTGTCACCGCGCCAGTAAGCGCCCGCCAGCCGCATCAGCTTGAATTCACCCAGGCGGCCGGTGTCGGGAATGTGCGGCCCGCGGCACAGGTCAATGAATTCGCCCTGGCGGTACAGGCTGATGTCCTGATCCGCTGGAATACCCTCGATGATTTCCGCCTTGTACTGTTCGCCCTGCTGGCGAAAAAACGCGATCGCCGCATCGCGGCTCATGACCTCGCGCGACACCGGCAGACTGTCCTTGACGATGCGGTGCATCTCGCCGGCAATGCGCTCCAGGTCCTCCGGCGAGAATCCGGGCGGGTAGGAAAAGTCGTAATAGAAACCATCTTCGATCACCGGGCCGATGGTCACCTGCGCCGCTGGATACAACCGCTTCACGGCCTGCGCCAACAGGTGCGCGGTGGAATGGCGGATGATGTCCAGCCCTGCCGCATCGCGGGCGGTAATGATGCGCAAGCTGGCGTCAGCTGTGATCTGATGACTGGCATCACGCAGCACGCCATCGACCTCGCCGGCCAAAGTGGCCTTGGCCAGACCGGGTCCGATGTCGGCCGCAATCGCCATTACCGAAACCGGCAGATCGTATTGCCGCTGGCTTCCATCCGGTAAAGTGATGACCGGCATAGCGTTTCCTGTTGGTTGAAGCTCAAAAGCGGGTTCAGTGAAATAAAAAAGGGCGCAAAGCGCCCCGCAGTTATCGCTTTGCTGCCGTTGTTGCTCAGCCTGGAGTTCGTGCGCTCCTGTTCATGGGGGCTATTGTACGGTTGTTTGCTCTGCCATAAAAGCAGCAAACACTCTAACCACGCCGACCGAATGTGGCTTGGCGTCATTCCGGGAGATCGGGTTTGTTATCAAATAAAAAAGAACCCCGGCCGGACACCGGGGTTCTTGGCTTGACTTCAGCTGGAGTCGAATCGAGCTTATTTGCAAGTCTTGGCGCCCGGCTGGCCCTTGCAACTGGCTGAGCAGCAGTCGCTATCGGCCGTGCAGCTCGCACCCACGGGCAACAGGATGCAGCTACCACCGCCGCCGCTGCCACCACAGTCAGTGCCCAGCGCGGAAACGGCGTCCGCCGCCTGAACCAGGCCGAAACCGTAAGATATATCGCGGCCAGGCGCACCCAGGTCCTTGGCCGTCGAGTCCAGCACACTGCGGATCGCGTCATTGCTGCAGCCCGTATCATGGCTCCAAACGAGCGCGGCGACTCCGGACACATGGGGTGTCGCCATCGAGGTGCCGTCGAAGAAAGCGTAGTTGCCGATGTCGGTCGTCACCGTGGTGGCCTGACCCGTCAGGCCAACCAGTATCGCGCCGTCATTTCCGGAAACACCGACTGCCGGAATCGCGCCCTCAGCACCAAGCGTTCCGCTGAACAGTGCAGCGGTGTTGTTGTAAATCACCGCAGCCGCGCCGCCATTATCGGCACACTCGGCGACCTTGTCAGCGAAGCTGAGGGTTCCGCGCTGAATCAGGCAAACTTTACCTGAAGCGCCAGCGCAGTCACCGGGGCTGCCGAGGCCATCGACCGCGTTGCAGCGGAACAGATCCCCCGCGCCGCTGCCGTTGGGTGAAAACTCCATACCGGTGGCTTCGAACGTATCCCCACCGACAATTAGACTTTCCTCCAAACCGGTTCCCATCGGGACCGTGGAGCGCACCGCGACGCCGGGGCCGGAGAGTTCGACCTGGTCATTCTGCTGCGAGAAGTCGGCCACCGCCAGCGCGGAATCGACTGCTGCCACCGAAACCACGGAGCTGTAAGAAGCTGGGTAGGACTTGGTGCGGTTGCCGGCGTTACCCGCCGCGGCAATGGAGAGCACGCCATTGTTATTGGCTTCATTGAAGGCGCGTTCCTCGGTGCGGCTTTTGACATTGCCACCCAGGCTCATGCTGACGACATTGGCTTGCCCGTCGGTTTCGCATCTGTCGAGAGCGGCAATCAGGCTGGACGAATACGCCCAGACGCAGTCATCGCCAAACACTTTGACGATGTGCAGGCCAATGTTACCGTTGGGCAACACGCCGAGGACACCAACGTCGTTGGTCAGCGCCGATATCGTTCCCGCCACGTGACTGCCGTGGTGGCACAGGTCTTCCAGCGGCCGGCTGGTACTGCCATTTCCCGAATCAGGAGACGTATCGGCTTCACTGAGTAACCGAAGATCCTCGTGGCCATTGGTATAGCCCGAATCGATGATGCACACGGTGCGATTGGCCGCGTCGGCATCGCTGACCTGATCAGCCTGCACCGCGGGAATGCCCCAGGGCGTGGTTTGAGACGTGGGTTGAGCCATGGGATAACGCAGCGCATCCGGCTCGATATATTCGATATTGGGATTACGCCGCAGGCCGGCCAGCGCTCGCGGCGGGATGTGGGCCGCCACGGCCTCGTGTTGGGATAGGTCCAACTCGATGCGCGCGCCGGCGGCGTGCAAGGCGGCCTTGCCTTTGCTGACGTCCAGGAAAGAGACGATATAGCGGTCGTTGTCCGGTTGGGCGGCAAGCACGGGTGTAATGGCGCCCAGCGCCAGAATCGCAACCACCAGCAAACAGCTCAGTTTCGAAAATTTATTGAAAGAACTTATCTCCATGATTTTGCTCCATATATTGCGGGTCAGTGGGAGCTTTTACACCAAATCCGTCTGGCGGCTTCTACTCCTTCTAGATCAGTTTCTGATACCTATTTTCCCTGCCCTCGGGAAAATATACCTTAAACCCCATCGCTGGAAAGTCAAGTTACCGCAGTCGCCGAGCTTGGGGATGATTGGAAATGGGGCCGGATCCAGTTAATCCGGGAGATCAAGTGTGGAAAGGGGGGCGGATCCAGTTAATCCGGGAGATCAAGTGGACCCGGCCCCGTTTTGGATGGTGGGCACGACTGGGATCGAACCAGTGACCCCTGCGATGTCAACACAGTGCTCTACCGCTGAGCTACGCGCCCGAATTCATTTCCCCAGGGGCGCGCAATTTACCACATCGGGGCGCAATGGCCAAGGCCAGCCTGCTTCAGACCAGCCTGCTGTGGCCCACGCACCTGCGTCATTCCAGACCGCCGTCCTTTCACCGCCGTCATTCCAGACCGCTGTCCCTTTTCACCGCCGTCATTCCAGACCGCCGTCCTTTCACCGCCGTCATTCCAGACCGCCGAAGGCGGGTCTGGAATCCAGAACGGCGGCTGTCAACACCTCTGGATCCCAGGCGTTTGCTGCGCAAAGCCTGGGATGACGCCCCTATAAGGTTCCACAAACGCCTGGGATAACGCCCTTACAAGGTTCCACAAACGCCTGGGATGACGCCCTTACAAGGTTTCACAAATGTCAGAGATGGCGTCCTGATACAGTTTCGCAAATGTCAGGATGACGACGGAAATTGTTTTGCGGGGTTTGCTACAATCCCGGCATGCCCGCACCGTTTGTTCACCTTCATCTTCATACCGAGTATTCCCTTGTAGACGGCACGGTGCGCATCAAGCAACTGTTGGCAAAAGCCCGTGAACTGGGCATGCCGGCGGTGGCCATCACCGACCAGCAGAATCTGTTTGCACTGGTCAAATTTTATCGCGCGGCCGAGCAGGCAGGCATCAAACCCATCATCGGCGCCGAAGTGATGATCAATACTCTCGAGGATCCTGGTCAGGTCTCGCGCCTGGTGTTGCTATGCCAGGACCGCAGCGGCTACCTGAATCTGTGTCAACTGCTGACCCGCGGCTACCAGCAAGGGCAATATCATGGCCTGCCGCATGTGCGCCGCGAATGGGTCAGCCAGTGTGCCGGCGGTTTGATTGCTCTTTCCGGCGGAGCTGAAGGTGATGTCGGGCAGGCCATCCTGAACAACCATCCCAATCGCGCCAGGGATTTGATCGAGCACTGGATGAGTGACTTTCCGGACCGCTTTTACATGGAGATCCAACGCACCGGGCGGGAACAGGAACCGCGGCTCGAACCTCAGGCCCTTGATCTCGCGGCCCACCTCGGCTGCCCGATCGCGGCTACCAACGACGTGCGTTTTCTGCTGCGCGAAGACTTCCGAGCGCATGAAGCGCGGGTCTGTATCCATGAAGGGCGCCTGCTGTCGGATCAGCGCCGGGAAAAAAGATATTCACCAGAACAGTACCTGAAAAGCCCGGCCGAAATGCAAACTTTGTTTGCCGACCTGCCTGAAGCACTGGAAAACGCCGTGTGCATCGCCCAGCGTTGCAACCTCGAAATGGTGTTCGGCCAATACCACCTGCCGGCTTTTCCCACTCCGGATGGCATGGAGGTCGAGAGCTACCTGCGCCGCGCATCTGAACAGGGACTGCGTGACCGTCTGAAAAAACGCGCTGCTGCGCAAGCACATACCAAAGCCGATTATGCCGCGCGGCTGGATCTGGAACTGGGCGTCATCAACCGCATGGGCTTTCCGGGTTATTTTCTGATCGTGGCCGACTTTATCTGCTGGGCGCGCGATAACGACATACCGGTGGGACCTGGCCGTGGTTCCGGGGCGGGTTCGCTGGTCGCATACGCGCTCGGCATCACCGATCTGGATCCGCTGGAGCACGATCTGCTGTTCGAACGCTTCCTCAATCCGGATCGTGTCTCCATGCCGGATTTTGACATCGACTTCTGCATGGAAAAACGCGACCTGGTGATCGACTACGTCGCGCGCACCTATGGTCGCGACCAGGTGGCGCAGATTATCACCTTCGGTTCCATGGCGGCAAAAGCGGTGGTGCGGGATTGCGGCCGCGTACTGGGACATGGCTATGGTTTCGTTGACAGCATCGCCAAGCTCATTCCGCTGACGCTGGGCATTACCCTGGAACAGGCCCTGAAGGAAGAGCCACAGCTGCAGAAACGTTACCAGGAAGAGGAGGATACGCGCGGCATCCTGGACCTCGCCATGTCGCTGGAAGGGCTGACCCGCAATGCCGGTAAGCATGCCGGCGGTGTCGTTATCGCGCCGTCCAGACTCACCGACTTTACGCCCTTGTTCTGCGAATCCGGCGGCGGCGGAATCGTCACGCAATTTGACAAAGACGATGTGGAGAGCATCGGACTGGTGAAATTCGACTTCCTCGGTTTGCGCACCCTGACCATCATTGACTGGGCGCTGAAAACCATCAACCAGCAACGCCGCGACCAGGGTCAGGACCTCATCGAACTCGACAAACTGCCGCTGAATGACCCGGCCAGCTTTGCCTTGTTGCAGTCGTGCAAAACCACCGCCGTGTTCCAGCTTGAATCCCGCGGCATGAAAGACCTGATCCGCCGCCTGGTGCCGGACAGTTTCGCCGAAATCGTGGCCCTGGTGGCTCTGTTCCGGCCCGGTCCGCTGGAATCCGGCATGGTGGGAGACTACATCGACCGCAAGCATGGCCGCTCGCGCGTGGTGTATCTCCACCCCCAGCTGGAGCCGATCCTGCAACCGACCTATGGCGTCATTCTGTACCAGGAGCAGGTCATGCAGATCGCGCAGGTCCTGGCTGGCTATTCGCTGGGTGCGGCGGATATCCTGCGCCGCGCCATGGGTAAGAAAAAGCCGGCGGAAATGGCCAAACAACGCCTGATCTTTGTGGAAGGCGCCGTGGCAAGAGGCGTTGACCAGGACCGTGCCAATATCATTTTTGACCAGATGGAGACTTTTGCCGGTTATGGCTTCAACAAGTCCCATTCGGCGGCCTATGCCCTGATTGCCTACCAGACCGCATGGCTCAAGGCGCATTACCTGTCGGCTTTCATGGCTGCCGTACTGTCAGCCGACATGGACAATACCGACAAGCTGGATGACTTCATCCGCGAATGCCGCGATCTGGGACTGGACGTACTGCCGCCGTGCATCAATCAGTCCGTCTTCATGTTCCAGGCACAGGATGACAAAACCATTCGCTATGGCCTCGGCGCCATCAAGGGTCTGGGCCAGGCCGCCATTGAAGTCATTGTGCTCGAGCGCGAAGCTCAGGGCTCCTACCAGGATCTGGCGGATTTCTGCAAGCGCATGGATCTGCAGAAAACCAACCGCAGGGCGATCGATGTCTGCATCCGTTCAGGCGCCCTGGACACACTGGATCCGGACGGCAACCGGGCCCGCATGATGCATGAACTGGCGGATGCGCTGATGGCTGCGGAACAATTGCAACACGACCGTGAGGCCGGCCAGAGTGACCTGTTTGGACATGCCGGCGCCGCAGCGGAAGCCCGGCCGGTAGACCACCAGGCGGTGCCAGCCTGGACACCTTTGCAGTGCCTGCAGGGTGAACGTGATGCCCTGGGTCTTTATCTGACCAGTCATCCCACCCGGATTCATGCCCATGACCTCAGCCGTTTTACTACCTGCCAGCTGGGGGAGATCGGTGCCCGGATGCCCGCCGATGCCCACGCCAACCGCCGCAGCGGCGTGCAGATGACACTGGCCGGGCTGGTGCATGCCATTCGCCGTCGTGGCAAAGGCGGCAGTTTCGTGGCCATGGAAGACTCGTCCGGCCGTATTGAAGTGCAGATATTCGATGAAGCCTGGTCGCTGTATGCCGACATGCTCAACAAGGATGAGGTCATTGTCGTTGAAGGGCGGGTCAGCGCGGATACTTTTTCCGGTGGCTATCGCATGACCGCGCAAAAAATACGCACGCTCGCGGAGGCCAAAACTGAATTCGCCCGCGGGGTACACATTTCATTGCGCGGCCCGGACGAGGCCGTCTGCGCGGCCCTGCAATCGACCTTCATGCCCTACCGCAACGGCCGCGCCGCGGTGATCATTGATTATTCCAATCATCGGGCCCGCGCGCGGCTGGAGTTGGGCGAGGACTGGAACGTGAAGCCGTGTGAGGAGTTGATTGCGGCGCTTGGCGAACTCGATGCCGTCAGCGCTGCGCGTCTGATTTATTAGCTAATGCCTGTCCATAAACGCCACATGCTAACGCGGCACATGGATGTGCCGCCATTTTCGATGACGTAAGTCATTGAAAATGTGAGCGCAGCAAAACGACGTTTTTGCGTAGCGAATCCATAACGGGCAGGGATGCCCGTTTATGGACAGACGTTAGCTGCCCTGCTGGCGGTATCTGCGGTGCAGAATGTTTACCCGCCGGACGTATTCGCGCGTTTCTTCATAGGGAGGAACACCGCCGTATTTCTGCACTGCCGCGGGGCCGGCATTGTAGGCGGCCGCGGCCAGCGTGACATCACCGTTGAATTCCTTCAGCAAAGCGGACAGGTAGTGCGCGCCACCGGCGATATTGACCGCCGGATCGAAGGGATCAGAAATGTCCAGTGCTTGCTGCGTGTCGGGCATCAGCTGCATCAATCCCTGCGCCCCTTTTGGCGACACGGCGTCGATTTGATACGCCGACTCGGCATGAATAATGGCGCGGATCAAAGACTCTTCCACCGCATTGACACGCGCTGCAGAGCGGATTTCGAAACCAAATGCCTGGGTATTCAGCGCGACTTTTTCCCAGCTCACATTGCGGCATTTGGGGTCGGCCGCGTAACAGGGAAACCTCAAGGTCTGATAGGCAAAATTTTTCGGGGGTGCAATGTTGGTATAGTTGACGATGCCATCGTTGTCGATGAATTTGTAGACTTGGGCATGGCCAAGCTGCGGCAGCAACAGTACCAGTGCCAGCAGTGTGTGACGGTATCGAATCAACAACGCCATGAAAAATCTCCTGCGCCTATCTTAAACCGAATGAATCAAACGTGACAGAATCCGCCGCCGTTCTTCTCCAGGTATCTTTGGTGATATTCCTCGGCACGCCAGAATGTACTGGCGGGTTTTAACTCGGTGACGATCGGATCGGTCCATCTACCCGCTGCCTCCAGGGCCTGGATTTTTTCCCGGGCTGCCTGTTCCTGTTCCTGGTCGTGCCAGAAAATGGCCGACCGATACTGCGTGCCCCGGTCCGGGCCTTGCCGGTTCAAGGTTGTGGGGTTGTGCAGAGCAAAAAACTGCTCGAGCAGTTCGGCAAAACTCACCTGCACGTCGTCGAACTCCAGCTGCACGGTTTCCGCATGGCCCGTGCTGCCGCTACAGACTTGCTGATAGTCCGGTTCAGCCGTCGACCCGCCCATATAACCAACAGCCGCATCCAGCACACCGGGAATCTCCCTGAAACGGGCTTCCACACCCCAGAAACAGCCGCCGGCAAAACTGGCTTTGCGTATTGGCATCATTCCTTCTCCTTGCGTTGATTTTCCTTGCGTACGCGTATCACGCCTTCCTGTGCCGTGCTCGCGATCAATGTCCCGGCACGATTATAAATCATGCCGCGGGACAAGCCACGACCGCCACTGGTACTGGGGCTGTCGCAGGCATACAGCAACCAATCGTCCAGCCGGCAGTCGCGATGAAACCACATGGCGTGATCCAGGCTGGCCATTACCAGCTTGTCGTCCAGCGGCGGAATGCCGTGGGCCAGAGTAGCCGTGCCCACGAGGTGAAAATCCGACACGTAGGCGAGCAAGGCACGGTGCAGAACCGGATCCTCCGGCAAGTCACCGTGCAGGCGGAACCAGATCTGTTGACACGGAACTTGCGGTTGCGGATGCATCGGATCGTAGCTGCCGACCCGGCGGAATTCAAACGGGCCGAAGCGATTGATCCAGCAGCGGATATTCCCCGGCAGGGTGGACAGGCCATCTGCGGCCAGGGGTTCCGGCGGACCGATCTCATCCGGGTCAGGAACGTCGGGGGCTGCAAACTGGTGCTCCAATCCAACTTCCTTGACCTGGAACGAGGCAGACATGGTAAAAATCGGTTGGCCATGCTGAATGGCCACCACGCGGCGGGCGGTAAAACTGTGCCCGTCACGGTTGCGGTCAACGTCATAGACGATGGGGGCGAAGGGATCGCCTGCGCGTAAAAAATAGGCGTGCAGTGAGTGCATCAGGCGATCTTCCACGGTTTCGCTGGCGGCCAGAACAGCCTGGCACAGTACCTGACCACCAAATACACGGGAATATCCCAGGTCGCGGCTTTGGCCGCGAAACAGGTTCACTTCCAGCGGTTCGAGTTGAATCCGTTGCAGCAGTTCCTGAATTGAATCCGTATCGTCCTGCATTGAATTATTTCCTGTAGTGGTTATGACACTCGGGTATTGAGTACCATGTTGGCATGTCCTCCCTGATCGGCCAAGTATCCAACATCAGCAATCAGGCACTGCGCTGGCTGGAAAGCCAAACTCCGATGTCCCGGCCAGCCCGTCATGCTTTGGCCGCGCTTGCTCCCAGTTTACTCGCTCAGGTGCCGCAACAGCATGCTGCCAGCCTCGCCATCGCCGGGCCACCGGGCAGCGGCAAATCCACCCTGGCCGGTTTGTTGACGTTCCTGCTGAACGAATCCGGCCGGCCCGCGGTGCTGCTGTCACTCGATGACTACTATCTCGACCGGCAACGCCGGGATGCGCTGGCACGCAGTCACCATGCCCTGTTACAGCGGCGCGGCGTGCCAGGCACCCATGACTGGCCCCGGCTTCTGCATGATTTTGACTGCCTCCGGCAGGGGCGTACCAAGGGGCTCAGGCTGCCGGTTTTTGACAAGTCCGCCGATAACATCGTGCCCGCAAGCTGCTGGCGTTCGATCAGCTTCAGTCCGTCCTGCCTGATTGTCGAGGGCTGGTGCATCGGCGCGCCGGCGCAGGATGCCGTAACGCTGGTGGAGCCGATCAACGATCTGGAACGCCTGCAAGACCCGCAAGGCAGCTGGCGACATTATGTAAACGCTCAGCTTGCCCGCTACCACTTTGATCTGGAGCATAGAATTGACCGGTTCTGGTACCTGCAGGTACCCGGCTGGGATCATGTCATCGACTGGCGTTGGCAACAGGAGCAGGAACTCGCTCAACCCCTTTTGCACAGCCGGATGGAAGTTGCTGCATTTCTGGCCACCTTCGAGCGTATCGCCGGGCACATGCAAAAAACTTCAGCCGCCTGGGCTGATTGGCGGCTACGGGCCGATTCGCTGCACCGGCTGGAAATCATGCATTGAAGAAGATTGATGTATTCAAACGGGTGCATTGGGCAGAATGAGAAAAAAATATGGCGAGAATGGCATGAAGTCACCTGGAACCTTCCTCTGGCATGACTACGAAACCTTCGGCGCGCTGCCGATGTATGACCGGCCGGCCCAGTTCGCGGCACAGAGAACCGACGCCGAGCTGCAGCCGGTTGCCGATCCAGTCAGCTGGTATTGTGCGCCGGCGGATGATGTTCTGCCCCACCCCGCGGCATGCCTGATCACCGGCATCACGCCACAGCAGGCCCGCAGGGAAGGACTTATCGAAACCGAGTTTGCCGCCCGCATACTCGGGGAAATGATGCCAGCGGGCACCTGCTCGGCCGGTTACAACAGCATCCGCTTTGACGATGTTTTCACCCGCAACCTGTTATACCGTAACTTGAGAGATCCTTACGAGCGAGAGTATCAAAACGGCAACTCCCGTTGGGATCTAATCGACCTTGCGCGCATGTGCTATGCCTTGCGCCCGGATGGCATCCACTGGCCCATGCGGGCCCTGGCTGACCCTGCCGATGCCGGCTTGACGGCGCCCAGCTTTCGCCTGGAAGACCTCACGCGGGCCAACGCCATTGAGCACGGCAACGCGCACGAGGCGCTGGCCGATGTCCAGGCCACCATTGCGCTGGCACGATTGCTGAAAGAGCGGCAACCGCGCCTGTTCACCTGGGCGCTGAGCCTGCGTGAGCAGAAAACCGCGATGGCCCTGCTGGACCCGGTCAACGGCAAACCGGTGCTGCATACCTCGTCACGGATTGCCGCCAGCCGTGGATGCACCACACTGGTGTTGCCGCTGGCGGTACTGCCAGGCCGGCCGAAGTCGGTGGTTGCATTTGACCTGATGGCTGATCCCGGGCCCTTGATCGATGAACCGGCCGAGGTCATTGCCGACCTGGTCTTTACCCCGGCCGCGGATATGCCTGAAGGCATGGAGCGTTTACCGCTTAAATCCATCCACAGCAATCGCGTACCCATGCTGGCCCCGGCAGCAACTTTGCGTGACGCCGACAGCGCGCGAATTCAACTCGATCCGGTGCGTTGCCAGCAGCATGCGAGGAAATTGCAGCAGGCCATGTCCATCGTCCGGCCCAAAGTCATCGAGGTGTTCTGCCATTCGTTCGATAATGATGACGGCGCCAGCGGCACAGACCCGGACCAGATGCTTTACTCCGGCGGCTTTTTTTCCGCTGGGGACAAACACCTGATGGGTAAAATCCTGCAGCTGCCACCACAGGAGCTTGCCGCAAATAGCTGGGCGTTCAAGGACCCGCGCTTGCCGCTGATGCTCTTTCGTTATCGGGCGCGTAATTATCCAGACACCTTGTCGGCACCGGAACGCGAAGCCTGGGACCAGGACCGGATGCGGCGCCTGATTACACCCGCAGACTCAAAGCAGTTCAGTTTTAATGAGTTCAAGGCCGTCATTGCGGATTACCGCATCGCTCATGCGGATGACGGCCGCGTGCAGCGCATCCTCGATCAACTGGAGTCGTGGGCCCTGGAAACCGGTCTGGCAAGACTATGGCGGGAACAGCAGATACAGCATGAATAGCCCACCCATGGCAGCCGTCGGCCTCAAGCACACGCGGCCCATGGTAACCAGCAGCCTGCAAGAGTGCCTCGACTTCGTCAGACAGCGGCTGGGCCGGCATTGGGTCATGGGCGCGCCTTTGGCGCTGGGCAAACCCAATCACCTCATCAATGCCTTGTACCTGGCTGCACGGGCCGATCCAGCCATCCGGCTGGATATTTTCACCGCGCTATCGCTCAATCCACCCAAACCCGCACACGGACTCAAGCAGCGGTTCCTGGGGCCATTCGTGCAGCGTCAGTTCGGCGATTATCCGCGCCTGGAATACCTGCAAGACCTGGACCTGGGCCGCATTCCGGGCAACATCACCATCAGCGAGTTTTATTTCCGCTCGGGTACCCGCCTGCACGATCGCCACGCCCAGCGCCACTATGTCTCCAGCAATTACACGCACGTTGCCAGGGACATGCACAGCAAGGGGGTGAATTTGCTCGTGCAGATGGTTGCGGTTCATCCTGAGCGGCCGCACCATTACAGCCTGGGTTCCAATCCGGATGTCACGCTGGACCTGCGGCGAAGAATGCCGCGGGAGAAGCTGCTTTTCATCGCCCAGCTGAACACTGACATGCCCTACATGGACGGCGATGCGGAACTTCCACGCGGTGAATTTGACCTGGTGCTGGAGCAGCATCCACAACCCTTGTTCGCGGTTCCCCGCATGCCCGTCAGCGATGAAGATTTCCTCATCGGTCTGCATACCAGTCAATTGATCTGTGATGGCGGCACCCTGCAAGTCGGTATTGGCTCGCTCGGTGACGCGGTTTGTTATAGCACCCGGCTGCGCCATCAGGACAACGCCACTTATTGCCAGCTGCTCGATGCCGTCGAAGCACATCATCGCGCCAGTCCGGGCCTGTGCCAGCAGTGGGGTGGTCATCAGCCTTTCGAACAGGGACTTTACGCTGCCAGCGAGATGTTCATGGATGGATTTCTCCATCTTTACCAGGCCGGTGTTTTAAAGCGCAGGGTATACGACCACCCGGGGTTGCAAACGCTCATAAACCGTGGCTTGCTCGAGGAAACCCTGGCAGCGGATTGCCTGGACATCCTGTGGCAGGAAGGCCTCTTGCCTGCTCGCCTGGATGAAGCTACGCTGGCCTGGTTGGTGCGCTTTGGTATTCTGCGACCGGCGGTCGACTGTGACGAGAGTATGATTGCGCTTGCCGGCTGCGGCAGTGTGGAAAATGATCTCGCCAATGCCGCCGTTCGCGCGTTTCTGCAAAAGCATGCGCAGGGCAGGAAACTGACCGGGGGCGTGATTTTACATGCCGCTTTTTTCCTCGGCTCGCGCTGGATGTACGACACCCTGAACGCCATGAGCAGGCAGGAACGATCGCTGTTCCAGATGACCGCTGTCTCCCGTGTCAATCAACTTTACGGCGCAGAAGTCATGGACCGGGCGCAGCGCCAGGAAGGCCGCTTCATCAACACCACGATGAAAATGACCTTGTTGGGGGCGGCGGTATCCGACCAGCTGAATGACGGACAGGTGGTCAGTGGTGTCGGTGGGCAATATAACTTTGTCGCCATGGCCCACGCCCTGGAACGGGGACGGTCCATTCTGATGCTGCGCAGTTACCGCGGCTCCGGCAAACGGGCCAGCTCGAACATTGTCTGGGAGTATCCCCACACCACCATTCCCCGCCACCTGAGGGACGTTGTGGTCACGGAATACGGTGCGGCCGATCTGCGCAGCGCAGGCGATGAGGAGGTCATTCAAAAAATGATCTGTATCGCCGACAGCCGCTGGCAGCAACAACTGCGGGCAGCGGCGGTGAAAGCGGGCAAGCTCGACCCGGCCTGGAGCATCCCGGCAGAGTTCTCGCACCAACACCCCGCAGTGGGTGCATGATCGTTTGCGCTGCTGGCGCACGGCAGGAATCATTCGCGATTACCCATTTGGCAGTGATTTTACTGTGGACGAACAGTCCATAGCCCGGGCGCTGACGTTTCTGGCGGCAAAAGGCAGCAGCCGCATGGGCCGTGTGCGCCTGTTGCTGGGCGCGATGGGCGCGATGGGCCGCTGCGCCGCCCACGAGCGGCCGAGCCTGGCAAGAATGGCGCTGGAAAAACCGACTTCACTCAGAGAGCGCATCGATCGGCGGCTGCTTTGCCTTGCATTTAAGTCCACAGCGCAGGGCGCCGTGGCAGATGAGTCACAAAATCCATCTGTTCATAATATTTAATCAATCACTTAGCGAATTTTCCTCGATCCAATTCTCGCGCTTTATACACAAGTATCTGATTGTGTTCATTGCAGTTATGTGACAGCCATTTGTATCCGCCCGGTTCGTTGGAACTAATTTAACCTGTTGTATTTACAGGGTTATTTTTTATGGTTAAATTTTGATCAAAGCGGCGGCCCATAGGTGAGGCATCGGACCCGCAGGCCTTCTACACAGGTTTATCCACAGCATTTGTGGATAAGTCTTCAGGCCACATTCAAGCTCAGCTGTGCCGCTTCGCACGGGGCGGCATGACCGACCAAAGCCGGGCGACTGGCCGACTTGCGCAGCGCTTTTCTGGCCCCGGGCGAAACAAACTCGACATGAGTGCCATCCGAAAACTGCAACATCCAGATTTCGCGCACGGCAGCGCGCTGTTCTGTTGAGGCAATGACGCCGGTGATGGTCTTGCCGACCAGATCCTGATTCACATTCATGTTCGATTCCTCTGCGATTTACAACTCGATCCGGGGTTATTAAACACCACGGTTTTCTCAAAAGCTGAGAGACCGAAAAGGAATATTTCCTACGAAAATCGAAGTGAATTTCGGCTGCTGCCTTGCCCGGCAGCGGTCTATTCTGCAGCTGACCAGTTGCCACCGGGCAAATGGCTATCCATAGGACACATTTACAGGAGAACTGTTATGAAATACATTTTCACCAGCCTGCTTGTCTGCCTGCTCACCTTGCCGGTTTGGGCTGCGGGCGGCGTCAACATCAACACCGCATCTGCCGCGGAAATCAGCGAAGCATTGAATGGGGTGGGTCTCAGCAAAGCCGAGGAAATTGTGCGTTATCGGGAAGAGCATGGCGCTTTTGCCCACATCGACGAACTGGTCAATGTCAAAGGTGTTGGCATGAAGACCATAGAGAAAAACCGCGACAATATCATGCTGCAGGAAGCACCGGCCAAATCCCAGGAGTAAATATACGCTGCCGTCGGTATTCCCGGCCGGCGCAAGCCGGCCGGGTTTCTTGCAAGCATAGCCTGCCAAACATCCTGGCCAGACAGGCGGCTAATCCGGCATCGGCTGACGGCTGGTGAAAGCATGGGCGATGGTGGACTGGTCCGTGAATTCCAGCTCTCCACCCAATGGAACACCGTGCGCAATCCGGCTTACTTTCACTCCGCTCTTTTGCGCCATGCGCTGCAGGTAGTAAGCCGTGGCCTCGCCTTCAACGGTGGGATTGGTGGCGATGATCATTTCGGCTGGTGGTGTTGCCTGCAGCTTGGCGGCCAGTTCATCGAGTCCCAGCTCGGACGGTCCCACACCATCCAGTGGTGAAAGCCGGCCCATCAATACGAAGTAACGGCCCTGGTAACCGGTCGCCTGTTCAATTGCCAGCACGTCGCTGGGTGACTCCACCACGCAGAGCAAGGATGCATCGCGTCGCTGATTCGCGCAGATGCGGCAGATTTCGTTCTCGGTCAGATCCCGGCACTCGGAACAACGGCCGATACGTTCCATCGCGGTTTGCAAGGCTGCCGCCAGGCGCTTACCGCCATCACGGTCCCGCTCCAGCAAGTGAAAGGCCATGCGTTGAGCTGACTTGGGCCCAACGCCGGGGAGACACCGGAGCGCTTCCATCAGCTGACCCAGCAGAGAGGATGAGTCCACGGCTAGAACGGCAGCTTGAATCCGGGGGGCAAGGAAATTCCCGATGCCATACCGGCCATTTTTTCCTGTTTGGACTCCGTGATCCGATTGACCGCGTCATTGATCGCAGCAGTCACGATATCCTCCAGCATTTCAGCGTCATTCAGCAACGAGGGGTCGATGTGAACACGACGGACTGCATACAGCCCGGTCATGGTGACAGTCACCAGGCCTCCGGCAGCGACTCCTGTCACTTCCAGTTTTGCCAGGTCCTCCTGGGCTTTCTGCATTTCCTGCTGCATTTTTTGCGCTTGCTGCAATAGTCCCGACAGGTTTCCTTTCATATTGGCTGAATCCTCGTGTTGCTATTGCAGCGGCTGAATGGAGTCTTCCAGGATCCGCGCGCCGAATTGGTCCTTCAGCGACTGCACGGTCGGGTCCTCCGTGATAGCCCGCTCGGCATCACTCCTCCTGGTGTGCAACTGCTGTTCTTCAAGTTTGGCTGCTGTTGGCAAACCCGCATCTTCGCTGTCAATCAAACGAACCAGGACGGGATGGCCGAGCTGTTCACTGATGGCTTGGCGCAGGCGGTTCACACAAGCTTCGGAACCCAGGTGCTTGAGCGAATGGGCGATGACAAATTCCCATTGATCATCGTTTCTCGATCGCAGGTGCACGTTTCTCGCCAGCTCGCGTACCGAACCCTTCAGGTCCAGTTGGCGGGCCAGGGACATCCAGTCCGCGTCTTCCGAACCGGCTTGAACTTGTGCGCGAAGCGGGGCGTTCTCCGCAACAACAGCAGGTTTCGCCACGGATTGACGAAACGGTGCGGAACCCGATTGCCGCTCCTGCTGATTCCCGGAGGCCGCCGTGACCACGGTTGCACTGACCGTCCTGCTGCCGGCCTTGCTGCGGGGGCTGTCCGGAATCTTTGCGCTGCCGCCCGCGGGAGCAGCGCTATCAAAGCCGATGGGTTGGAACGCCAGCATTCTCAGCAAGGTCATCTCGAGCCCGGTTCGGGGATCGGGAGCGATGTTCAACTCCGCGCGGCCCTTGATGGCGATCTGGTAAAAAAGCTGGACGTCTTCTGCCCCCAGGGATGCAGCCAATGAGACGATGTCTTCCCAGTCACTCCTTTCCGCATCGACGTAGCCCGGGACGCATTGCACCAGGCATATGCGGTGGAGTGTTTCCGCCAGGCTGGCGAGCACATGGTCCAAATCGTTGGACTGAGCCACCAGTTCCTCGACAATGGCCAGCAAGCTGCCGGCATCTTCTGCGGCCAGGGCAGTGATCATCGCGGCGATATGTCCATGATCAACAAGTCCCAGCATCTGCCTGACCTGATCGGCCGACACGCTGCCGCCACCAAAGGCGACGGCCTGATCCAGCAGGCTCAGGCCATCGCGCATACTGCCGTCGGCGGCACGGGAGAGTCTGATCAGGGCTTGCGGCTCGGCTTCAATGCCTTCGGATGCGACAATCTGCGCCAGGTAGTGCCGAATCTGTTCCGGCAGCAACCGCTTCAAATTGAACTGCAGGCAGCGTGACAGAATGGTTACCGGGATCATTTCGGGATCGGTCGTGGCCAGGACAAATTTGACGTGCGGTGGCGGCTCTTCCAGCGTCTTGAGCAAGGCGTTGAAGCTGCTTTTGGACAACATATGCACTTCGTCGATAATGTATACCTTGAAGCGCCCTCGACTCGGGGTGTATGCCACCGAATCCAGCAAATCACGGGTTTCATCCACCCCGGTGCGGTCTGCTGCGTTGATCTCCAGCATATCGACAAAACGGCCTTCATCAATATCAACGCAGCTGGCGCATTCGCCGCAGGGCTCGGAAGATACGCCGCCTTCACAATTCAGGCATTTGGCCAGGATGCGGGCCAGCGTTGTCTTGCCCACACCGCGGGTGCCGGTGAACAGAAAGGCATGGTGGAGGCGACCCTGATCGAGCCCGTTGGCCAGGACCTGGACCACATGCTCCTGGCCCACCAGCTGTTGAAACGATCTGGGGCGCCATTTACGCGCCAGCACCTGGTAGCTCATGCCGTTGGGTTCAGCATTGGGGATGATGGATATTCATGAACGCACACTATAACAGACGCTAAAGTCCTGTAGGGTGGCAGCCCCTGCCCGCCACACCCCGGCGCCCGAATTCGCTATTGCCGCTGCTCCCTTCCGGGCCTGACGGGGTTCACAGCGTTTCGTCGCGAGGGGACAAACAGGGGCCACCATGAAACGGTTCCGCCAATTCCGGACTCAGTCCGGATGATGCGGGACCGGCATTGTGCCGGATAGCGCAAAGCGGTGCAAGGCGGGGCATCTTCGCGACACGTCGCGGACAGATGTCAAAACCGGCTGCTTGAAAAAGTGAGCCCAGGGGCTGTTCGATGATCATGGCGGCATCTATACTCAACGGGTCATGTGTCCTGCTGAGAAATCCCACAATAACGCTGCGCAAAAAATTGCCTCCTATCCGGCACCGTTGGATGCTGTCGTCCTGGCCGGCACGGACTACAATCCCAGGCGGCTGATTGCAAACCGCAACAAGGCATTTCTGGAAGTTGGTGGACGAGTCCTGGTCCACCACGTCATGGAGGCCTTGCTGGGCTCCTCCTCGATCGGTCGTATTTACCTGGTTGGACCAACGGAGCAGCTGGGAAAAGTGTTTCCGGCGCCCTCGCCACGCATTACCATCTTGGACCAGGCCGGAACGATGCTGAGCAGTTCCCAGGCTGCCGTCCGTGCCTGTGAAGCTCGCCGAGCATCAGAGAATGATGTCCCGGTCCAGAATCATCCCATGCTTTTCATTTCCTGTGATCTGCCACTGATCTCACCACAGGCAGTGGATGACTTTGTCGCCAGGTGCGCGCGGGAGGATATGACAGCGGAAAAACCTTATTCCTTGCTTGTCGGCGTCGCGGAAGCGGCATCGTTAAGGCCGTTTTACCCGGAAGACGGCAAGCCAGGCATCATCCGGCCATACATGCACCTGAGTTCCGGACGTGTTCGCCTGGCGAATATCTACGTTTGCCGGCCACACAGCGTTTTACGCCAGGAATTCCTGCAAACGGGATTCTCCTATCGCAAGGCCAGCGACTGGCGGAATGTCTTGTTACTGATATGGAGTTTCTTCAGCCAAAGCCGCTGCTGGTATGCCGCCTGGCTGACGTTGCGGCTGCAAGCCACCTTGATGGCCGCCCGGCACAAGGGCTGGCTCTACCACAGGCTGCGCCGCGGCAATACCCCGGAGAAAATTGAACGGGCCTGCAGCGATGTTCTCGGTGGTCCTGTGCGGATCGTCACCACGCCCTGCGGCGGCCTCAGCCTGGACGTGGATGATGAGGAAGACTACCGGGTCTTGGATCAGCGCTTCAGCGATTGGTCAGCATTGGGGACTGTCTCCGAATGAAGGCAATTTAGCTGAACTATTTGGGCCACAGAATTGACTTTGGCAACAATAAGCCAAACAGCTAGGCAGGCTTGTCCGAGGGGAAGTCAAGTGCTTATTGAAGAACTTACCACAGCAATTGAATCTGTCCTTCAAAACGGGAGCGCTCGGTTTTGATCTTCGGGCTTAACAGACGTCGTAACCAGGAATTCATACCTGAGACTGGGAAACATGAGCCAACTTCTAATTAACAACTACCTCAATCAACTCGACCTCATCAAAAAGATTAGTGGAAGTTCGCGCGAAACTATCGTGCGCGAAGCCTTCAAGGATTTGCTCAAGACCTGGGGCAAACAGCAAGGCTTGGTGTTTCTGGCCGAATACCCGCTCAAAACCGCCACCAGAAGCAGCATTACCGTGGATGGCGCGCTGTTGCACGAGCTGCGTATGCCACTGGGTTACTGGGAAGCCAAAGATGAAAGTGATGATCTGGACGTAGAGATCAGCAAGAAATTGAGGAAGGGATACCCGCAAGACAACATCATCTTTTCAGACGATGCCATTGCCGTACTGTGGCAAAACCGGGGTGAGGTATTGCGTTGCGACATGACCGACACCCAGGCGCTGGCCCGGCTGCTCAAATTATTCTTCAGCTTCGAACGGCCGGAAATCGCCGGTTTTCGTGCTGCGGTGGAACAGTTCAAGACCGATCTGCCGGCCGTGCTGCAGGCCCTGCGGGAGATGATCGAGCGCCAGCATCAATCTAACGCCAGCTTTCGCGACGCCGAGCATAAGTTTCTGACCCACGCACAGGAAGCCATCAACCCCGGCCTTAACGAGGCCGACGTGCGCGAGATGCTGATCCAGCACATCCTTACAGAAGAAATCTTCGCCAAGGTTTTTGACGAAAGCGATTTCCACCAGCACAACAACGTGGCACGTGCGCTGTACGCGCTGGAAGCCGAATTCTTTACCGGCAGCCTGAAGAAGCAAACGCTCAAAGGCCTGGAGACCTATTATGCCGCGATTCGCGCCGCAGCCGCGCACATCAGCAGCCACAACGAAAAGCAAACTTTCCTCAAGGTCATTTACGAGAATTTCTACAAGGTTTACAACGCCAAGGCCGCAGACCGGCTAGGTGTGGTCTACACGCCCAATGAGATTGTGCGCTTTATGATCAACGGCGCGGACTGGTTGACCGAAAAGAACTTCGGCAAAAACCTGATCGACAAAGATGTGGAAATTCTCGACCCCGCCACAGGTACAGGCACCTTCATCTGTGAGCTGCTGGAACATTTCCGCGGCCAGCCTGACAAGCTCAAATACAAATACCACGAGGAGCTGCACGCCAACGAGGTCGCCATCCTGCCTTACTACGTGGCCAATCTGAATATCGAAGCCACTTATGCGGCCATAACCGGCAACTATGAGGAATTTCCTAACCTGTGTTTTGTCGATACCCTCGACAACGTGGGATTGCATACGTCGGCAACGGGAACGACTGCCGATTTATTTGGCAGCGTAAGTGAAGAAAACGTCGCGCGCATCAGGCGGCAAAACAGCAAACGCATCAGCGTCATCATCGGCAACCCGCCTTATAACGCCAACCAGGCGAACGAGAACGACAACAACAAGAACCGCGAGTACCCGGCGATAGACAAACGCATCAAGCACACTTACATCCACGAGAGTACAGCACAGAAAACCAAGCTCTATGACATGTATGCGCGCTTCTTCCGCTGGGCAAGCGACAGGTTGAGCGAAAACGGCGTGATTGCCTTTGTAAACAACAGCTCATTCATCGACAGCCGCACTTTCGATGGTTTCCGTAAGGTTTTGACGCAGGAGTTCAACGAATTGTGGGTGGTGGACCTGAAGGGCAATGCGCGCACCAGCGGTGAGCGACGCAGACAGGAAGGCGGAAATATTTTTCATGACCAAATTCGGGTGGGCATTGCTATCTGGTTTTGCGTTAAGAAGAAGGGCGCGCGCGGCTGCAAGATAATGTACGAAGCTGTGCGTGACTATGCCAAGGCGGACGAGAAACTCGATTTCGTGAGTGGCAAACAACTGCGTGATCGGCAATTTCATTTAATTCAGCCGGACGCAAAGAATAATTGGATAAATATCACCGATAACGATTTTGATTCACTCTTGCCATTGGCGAGCAAGGAAACCAAGGCGGCGAAAACAAAGGCGAAAGAGCGGGCGATTTTTAAGCTTTTCTCCAATGGCATAGTAACGGCGCGGGACGAATGGATGACGGATTTTTCAGAAGAAGTCCTGCGACAAAAAGCGAGTCGTTTTTGTGAGGTCTTCGAGTCGGAGAAGGCGCGATGGGCGACATCGCCTGAGTCTCAGGTCACGGATGGAAAGCAGCGGACCACAGCATTACGCGACTTTGTTTCCCGAGAAATCAAATGGACTGAGGAATTGGAAAATCATCTTGACCGCGGCACGCCATTGCAGTTTGAACCTTCACGTTTGCGACCCAAAACGGCCTATCGCCCATTCCTTCACTGCGCAACGTACTATGCGATGGCTTTGACGCATCGCATATACCTCCAGGATGCAATTTTTCCAATCAATGGCAATTGGAGTAATCTGGCGTTTGGCTTTTCGGGTGCATCGTCAAGCAAGCCGTTTTCCACGCTGGCTGTGGATGTATTGCCCTCATTCGATTTGTTGGAAAAGACGCAGTTTGTGCCGCTATGCCGATATGACATCGTTGGCAACCGCACCGACAACATTACCGACTGGGCGTTCAAGCAATTCACAGTCCACTACAAGCCCAAATCTAGTGGCGGCAAGGGCGTGAAGAAGATAACCAAGGAAGCCATCTTCCACTACTGCTATGCCGTGTTGCATGACCCGCTATACCGCGAGAAATACGCGCTGAATCTGAAGCGCGAGTTCCCGCGTATCCCGTTCTATGCGGACTTCTGGCAATGGGCGGCCTGGGGTGAGGCCTTGGTGAAACTGCACATCGGTTACGAATTAGTCGAACCTTACCCGCTCCGGCGCACCGACCTCCCCGACGAAAAGGCTCGAGGCGCGGGGTTGCAGCCCAAATCCATGCTGCGCGCCGATAAAGACGAGGGCAGCATCACGCTGGATAGCGAAACCAAATTGCGTGGCATTCCCACCGAAGCATGGGATTACAAACTCGGCAACCGGTGCGCACTCGAGTGGGTGCTTGACCAGTACAAAGAAAAGAAACCGAAAGATCCGACGATACGCGCGAAATTTGATACCTACCGCTTTGCTGACTACAAGGAGAAGGTAATAGACCTGCTCATGCGCGTAACCACCGTAAGCGTAGAGACGGTAGCCATCACGCAAGCGATGAAGCAAGCGCTGCGGTAATACTAAAGCGTGCCAGCATCGCAATATTTTGAAACCGGAGTTTGTAGTTCGCTGTACGATCCTTAATTGAAACATCCCAGCGCGCCATAGGCGAAGAGACAGTAACGCATGAACACTGCCGTTAAGGATACGAAGGGTTCTTGGATTTACGTGGCCCCAGTCAGTGGGCTGAAACTGACGAAGTCGGTAAACAATGAAGTCACGGTTCAGCGTGTCACTTTTGTAACCATGGACAGGCTTGTAAGAGTGAGGAAGCGTTTCGGTTTCACGGAAAGGATATCGGAGCTAAAGAAGAATGGCTTCTACTCCCGCTTCTTCGAGGGAGCGGGCGAAATGGTTGCCGTTGTTCGCGTTTCAGGTAAGCCAGCCGAAATTACAACGAATGCGCTTCGACTGATTGAAGAAGCGCTTGAAATCATCTCTGTTTCGCAATTGGGCTTCTCCAAGCGAAGGCACAATTCATTTCCAACCATCCGGCGAGGAAGCGCCAAGAGAATCGAGTACATCTGCCTAAACTCTAAGAATCGGCTGGCCCTAAGCACTGTACAGATTTCTGACAAGCTCCATGACCTTACACTGGGGCCTCGTTGGCTGAAGTTCCAAAAGAGTGTGTTCTTCATTGACCTTCTTCGCCTCCTTAACAAGGAACTCGACGTTTCACACGGATGGAGAAAGAATCTACAGCGCGCAGCACAATTGATTGGCCAGAGTATGCGCACTGACAATCTCGCTCAGGCGTTTCTACTAAACATGATCGCGATTGAGAGTCTCCTTACTGATTCGGAAGCCAAGTACGTGGACGTTTTACCGAAGCGAATCGAAGCATTTATTGGCTGGGTTGGCTTCTGGCATGTCCAAAACTATGAGTCGAGAATTCGCGAGGTCTATAGGAAGAGGTGCTCCTACGTACATGACGGGAACGCCGATGACATCGAGATCAGTGACCTTCTCTTTACCGATGATTTACTTCTAAATCTCTTGTCGAACTTGATTCACCATCACAAGATTTTCAGATCGAAGTCCGACGTTATTTGTTTCGCTCAGAAAGTCGAGGCGGAACACATTTTGGGCATTGACCCAAGAATGTCTAAAATTCGCCCAAGAACCCTTCAGTTCATGAGTCCGCGCTACACGAACGAAGACCTGTCGGCCATCTAAAATTCGAAGGCTAGTAGGGAATAAAGTAGGGAAAAAAATAAAGCCCCTTGTATAAGAAGCTTTATTTTCAATGCATTACAGCATTATCTGGCGGAGAGAGGGATTGACTCGGACCATCCCTGGTCCTCGCCCTGCGGGCGCCTGCGGCGTCCAAACCGGCAATCCTGCCGATTTGCGAACCCTCGAGCAGCTGCGCGGCTGGAGGGTTCTCACCCGGTCTCCCATCAAAAACCAGAAACCCCGCTTTTTGCGGGGTTTCTGGTTTTTGGCGGAGAGAGAGGGATTCGAACCCTCGATGGGCTTTTTGAACCCATACTCCCTTAGCAGGGGAGCGCCTTCAGCCGCTCGGCCATCTCTCCGTAATTCAATTGTACGGTGCTGCGTTCATACAAAGCACCTTGCGCTCCCCGGGGAGCGCGTTACTCCGGGCATCCTGCCCTCCGCCCCTGCGGGGCCGTCTCCGCTTCGCTGCGACGTTCTAATTCGCTCCCGGCGAATTAGTCAGCCGCTCGGCCATCTCTCCGTAATTCAATTGTACGGTGCTGCATTCATACAAAGCACCTTGCGCTCCCCAGGGAGCGCGTTACTCCCTGGAAGCACAAAAAAACTGCGAACACTGCCCGAAATTCGGTGCAGCGCCAGAATACTTGCTTCAATTTTCCCGGTAAAGATATTTCCGAATTCAATATCCTTTGGCGCTTGGCGTGCCATCGGAACGTTCCTTGAGAATTCGTTGGTAGATTTCTTCCCGGTGAACCTGGACTTCAGGCGGAGCCTCAATTCCGATACGAATCTGATTTCCTTTTACGCCCAATACTGTAATCGTGACGTTATCACCGATGACAAGTTTTTCCCCGATCCGTCTTGTCAAAATCAGCATGTCAAACTTCCTGTGGTCTCGGATACTTCTTGTATCCGATGATTGTAATCTCTTTCGCTTTTATCAAAACCATCGCGAGACGATTAAAAAGCAATACATGGCTTTGTCTGTACCAGTATTACGCCGCTTCTCCTTTCTGGGAGAACCCAGAACACTAGATATTATCACTGACCCATGCCGGGACAGACGATAAAGCTTTCTCCAGGTTTTCCGGTTGGTTTCCGCCTGCCTGGGCGAAATCCGCACGTCCACCCCCTTTACCACCCACCTGCCGGGCCACGAAGTTTACCAGATTGCCTGCCTGAATCCGAATTATCAAGTCTTTACTGACGCCGGCAGCAATCCGCACCTTGTCGATTTCGCTGCTGGCAATGACAACAATGGAAGATCCCAGTTGTTCTTTCAGACGATCTACCGTGCAGCGTAGCGCCTGGGCATCGATGCCATCGATGCTGGCCGCCAGTACTTTGACACCCCCGACATCGATGGCCCGGCCGGCCAGTTCATCACCACTGGCATTCGCCACCCGTGCTTTCAAATCATCGAGGTCTTTTTCCAATGTGCGGTTACGCTCCAGTAATTGCTGCACGCGCTCATCCACCGATTCTGGAGCAACTTTCAACACGCCCGCCACCTGGCGAAAGCGACTTTCCATGTTCTGGATCCAGTCGACCGCGGCTTCTCCGGCCACCGCCACCATGCGCCGAACGCCTGCTGCAATCGCTGATTCCTCGATAATTTTGAACTGGCCGATATCACCGACACGGTGCACGTGGGTCCCTCCACACAGTTCGATGGAGAAATCACCCAATTGCAGCACCCGGACCCGGTCCCCGTATTTCTCGCCAAACAAGGCCGTGGCGCCGGTTTTCAACGCATCGTCAAAATTCATGACATCTATTTTCGCCGCTGGATTGCGTCGTATCTCCCGGTTTACCAGACGTTCAATTTGACGAATTTCGTCGACACTGACCGCTCGCGGGTGGGTGAAATCGAAGCGCAAATGATCCGGCGCCACCAGTGAACCACGTTGCTCAACATGCTTGCCCAGTATCTGCTTGAGTGCCGCGTGCATCAGGTGAGTGGCGGAATGGTGCAATACGATGGCCCGGCGCCGTTCGGCATCAACCGCCGCATCGACCGGATCGCCGCCGGACATATGCCCGGTTTTCAGCCGGCCCAGGTGTCCAAAGAATACACCTGCCACCTTGACGGTATCTTCCACCACAAATTCAACACCAGGACCCTTGAGGCTACCGGTATCTCCAACCTGGCCCCCCGACTCGGCATAGAATGGCGTACGATCCAGGAACACCATGGCTTCCTGCCCTGCATCCAATTGATCGCTCATTTCGCCGTCGATAACGATGGCGACAATACGCGCCCCTGGCGTTGCCAGTTGTTCGTAACCGAGGAATTCGGTCTGCGGCAAACGCGCCATGGTTTCGGCCGGGATCTGTGCATTCCGGGCAAATTGGCTGGATGATCGTCCACGCTCCTGCTGCTGGGCCATTGCTGCATTGAAACCCTCCTGGTCGACACCCAGCCCATTTTCCCGCGCAATGTCCTGCGTCAGGTCGAGCGGAAAACCATAGGTATCGTAAAGCAGGAATGCGGTGGCGCCATCGATCGCATCCTGGGTCCTGGCCATGACCTGCTGCAGCAGGCCCATACCGGCATCCAGGGTGCGTGAAAACCGCTCTTCTTCCTCCAGCAAAGTGGTTTCGATCTGGACCTGGCGCTGCCTGAGTTCCGGGTAAGCATCGCCCATCAGGCTAACCAGAGGTCGCACCATGCGGCTGAAGAACGGTGCGTTCTGGCCCAGCTTATAGCCCTGGCGCACGGCGCGCCGGATGATTCTGCGCAGCACGTAACCACGGCCATCCCGCGCCGGCACAACCCCATCCGCGATCAGAAATGCACATGCCCTGATGTGGTCGGCAATGACATTCAGTGACTTATTCTGCAGATCCTTTGTCCCCATCAACCCGGCTGCGGCATCGACCAGGCCGCGGAACAGATCAATCTGGTAATCGCTATGCACGCCCTGCAGCACTGCTGAAATCCGCTCCAGGCCCATACCGGTATCGACACAGGGCTGTGGCAAAGGCGTCATCGTGCCGTCCGCCGCGCGGTCGAATTGCATGAACACCAGGTTCCAGATTTCGATGTAGCGGTCGCCTTCCTCGTTTTCCGAACCGGGCGGCCCGCCCTCTACGTCCGCACCATGGTCGAAGAAGATCTCGCTGCAGGGACCGCAGGGCCCGGTGTCTCCCATGGCCCAGAAATTGTCACTCTCGAACGCCCGCCCGCATGGTTTGTCGCCGACGCGAATAATACGGTTTTGTGGCACACCGATTTCATCGGCCCATATGGACCAGGCTTCATCATCGGTGTGGTAGACCGTCACCCACAGGCGTTCGGAGTCCAGCTTGAATACCTGGGTCAACAATTCCCAGGCATAACGAATCGCATCCTGCTTGAAGTAGTCGCCAAAACTGAAATTTCCCAGCATCTCAAAAAATGTGTGGTGCCGGGTCGTGTAGCCGACCTGGTCGAGGTCGTTGTGTTTGCCACCAGCACGGACACAACGCTGCGAGGTAACCGCCCTTTTATAGGAACGTTTTTCCGCACCCAGGAATACATCCTTGAATTGCACCATGCCGGCGTTGGTGAACAGCAGCGTGGGATCATTGGCCGGCACCAGCGAACTGGATGCCACCACGGTGTGTTGCCTGTGCTTGAAGAAATCCAGGAACTCCTGGCGAATCTCCGCGGTTGTCTTGACCGTGGTCTGCATACTTCAACGCCTTCTCATCAAACTCAAGATTCCGAATGCCCAGCCATTGCGCCCATCGCCTGCTGGTGGCTGAAGCCACGGTGCATAAGCCGGCGATAATATTTTGCTCTGCTGACGAAATCCAGCGGGCCTGGACATTGACGCGATAACCATGCGGCGGCCAATGCGACCCAGTCATCCTCCGCCTGCTCCAGCTTGCCTGCTATGACCGCTTCCGGCACCTGGCGCTGGCGTAATTCCGCGTGTATTTTGACCGGCCCATGGCAGCGCTGCCGACGGGAGCGGATAAACGACTCGGCAAAGCGCTCATCCGATAGAACCCCATCGGCTTGCAATGCGGAAATTAATTCGGCTACCTGCTTCTCGATCTGCTCCAATCCTGACCATTTCCCTGACCATTTCCCTGACCATTTCTTTACCAGGCGGGCTTGCAGTTCGAGTACCGCATATTCGCGGCGCGCCAGCAGGCGCTCCGCGTAAACCCTCATCTCAATCAGCGTTGGGCAATCACTGGCGGTCCCTGCCGCAGCAGGCAGATCAGGACTCAACTTCCTCGTCCGCCGCCACGTCGTCTTCCATTGCCGGAGCACTACTGCCGGGCAGCAACTCGGTGCGCAGTCGGGCATCGATTTCGGCGGCTATTGCCGGATTATCTTTCAGAAACTGCCGGACATTTTCTTTGCCCTGACCGATGCGATCGCCGTTGTAGCTGTACCACGCCCCGGACTTGTCTATTATGTTGTATTTCACGCCCAGCTCTATAATTTCGCCTTCACGGGAAATCCCTTCGCCGTACAGAATCTCAAATTCGGCTTGCTTGAACGGCGGCGCCATCTTGTTTTTGACCACTTTGACCCGGGTCTGATTGCCGATGATTTCATCGCCTTTCTTCAGGGCGCCGATACGCCGGATGTCCAGACGAACGGAGGCATAGAATTTCAGCGCATTACCACCGGTGGTGGTTTCCGGGCTGCCAAACATCACACCGATCTTCATGCGGATCTGGTTGATGAAAATGACCATGCAGTTGGAACGATTGATGTTTGCCGTCAACTTGCGCAGAGCCTGGGACATGAGGCGCGCATGCAGCCCCACGTGCGAGTCGCCCATGTCGCCCTCGATTTCGGCTTTCGGCGTCAGCGCCGCAACCGAGTCGATGACGACAATGTCAATCGCGCCGGAACGCACCAGCATGTCGGTAATTTCCAGAGCCTGTTCACCCGTATCGGGCTGTGACACCAGCAAATCTTCAACCTTGACACCCAGTTTCTCGGCATACTGCGGATCCATTGCATGCTCGGCGTCAATGAAAGCCGAGGTGCCGCCCAGCTTTTGACACTCCGCAATTACCTGCAGTGCCAGGGTCGTCTTGCCACTGGATTCAGGGCCATAGATTTCGATGACGCGGCCGCGTGGCAGGCCACCAATGCCCAGGGCCAGATCCAGTGTCAGCGAGCCGGTGGAAACGACCTGTATATCCTTCACCGCCGTGCCATCACCCAGGCGCATGATGGAGCCTTTGCCAAACTGGCGTTCAATCTGAGTCAGGGCCGCTGCCAAAGCCTGTTTTCTGTTGTCGTCCACGTTTCCTCTCCTGTATTTTTGTCAGTGGTGCCAGATAGCACCAATTATGACATAGCTGATACCAGGGCTTCAGCCTGTATAAAGCTTGCGGGACGAATTCCTACACATTCCGTCGTGTATTATCCGATGACCCGGCCTTCCAGCGCCCCAATTGTCGATATTCCACACCGTGACCGGCGCTGATGGATTCCACCAGGGAGAAACCATCCAGGTTCCAACTCACCGTGCCGGAATCCATACTGAAGTAAGGCTTTCTCAAATCGCGATAAAGCGTCAGGTGAAATGTCCATGGCTTGCGGTCCAAAGCGATCTGTGCCCGCTCGAGTTCCGCAATGAGCCGGGCCTGAAAGGCACAAAGTTCAGCAGGAAGCTTGGTCGCGCCAAGCCAGACCACACCCGCACGAGGAAAGCGACCGAGGCAATCAAGCGCGACGCTGCAAGCCGGCATGTCCAGACCGGAAGCAAGCGCCAACAACAACGGCAGCCGAGAAAAGGACTGCTTGCCGAGAAAAGCCAGGGTTACATGGTACTGGCTGGCCTTGACTGCGCGACCCCCGATGCCGCAGCCAGGGTCGAGTTGGCGCTGCAGGATTTCGATCTTCCGGCAGGTAGCTGGATCCGGGACCAGGGCGAAAAACAACCGATGGCCGGTGGCTTGAATGGTTTCGGCGACCACTGACGCGCGCATTCCTGAATCCTTCATACCATTTGGCAGCCAAAGCCCACCGGGCTGCTAAGTGGTCAATCGCTGCAACAAGCCCTGCAGCGCATGCATCACCGACTGACGCCTGACGGACTCGCGGTCACCCGTGAAATGCATACACTCACTGCTTGTATCCTCGCCTTCGATGTCCCAGGCAAACCAGACGGTACCCACGGGTTTTTCTGCAGAGCCTCCGTCGGGCCCGGCGATGCCCGTCACGGCCAGGGTTGCCTCCAGCGCGGAGGAGCGGCGAGCCCCTTGCGCCATCTGTCGCGCCACGGCCTCGCTGACGGCGCCATGTTGCTGCAATGCCGTTTCCTGAACGTTCAACATGTTCATTTTGGCGGCATCGCTGTAGGTGATGAAACCCCGCTCGAACCAGGTGGAACTACCGGCCAGATCGGTGCAGCACTTCGCCACCCAGCCTCCGGTGCATGACTCGGCAGTGGCCAGGCGCCAGCCCTTGCCCAACAGTGCCGCCGCCAGCTGCTCTACCAGGTGATTTATTTCATATTCGTTCATGTTTGCCCTGCATTTAATAACTGACCGGGCACAGTTCAACTTTTTGCTCCGGGCAGGTTACGATACACTGCAGTCAATGTCTGCAAGCACCCCACTCGAATTTGCCCATCATACCCCTCTGATGCAGCAATACCTCGGCATCAAGGCAGAGCATCCTGACACCTTGCTGTTGTTCAGGATGGGCGATTTTTACGAACTGTTCTACGAGGATGCACGCCGCGCTGCCCGGCTGCTGGACATCACCCTGACCACGCGCGGCGAGTCGGCGGGCGCTCCCATCCCGATGGCGGGGGTGCCTTACCACGCGCTGGATAACTACCTCAGGCGCCTGGTGCGGCATGGTGAATCGGCTGCCATTTGCGAACAGGTCAGTGAGCCGACCGCGGGCAAAGGCCTGGTCGAGCGCAAAGTCGTACGCATCATCACTCCCGGCACCATTACCGAAGAAACGCTGCTGGAATCACGCCAGGACAACCTGCTGGCGGCCGTGGCGCTGAGCCAGGGGCAGCAGGCGCTGGCCTGGCTGGACCTGTCCTGTGGTCGTTTCCGGGTGCGCCTGGTGGCGGATGAAGCGGACCTCGAAGCACAATTACAGCGGCTGGCGCCGGCCGAACTGCTGATGGCCGAGGGCATGAGCCTGGCCAGCCAGGATTCGCGAAAAGTAAGACCAAGACCGCCGTGGAAATTTGAGCGCAAACAGGCCGGCAAGCTCCTGCTCGAGCAGTTCCGCACCAACGACCTGCGCGGTTTTGGTATCGAGGATTTGCCGGCCACCGTAATTGCGGCAGGCGTGCTGCTCGATTATGTGCAGGAAACGCAGAAAACCGCCCTGCCCCATCTGCGCAGTATTCAGCTCGAGCAGGCGACTGAATTCATCCATCTGGATGCGGTCAGCAGGCGTAACCTGGAAATTGACAACAGCCTGGGAGGTCAGCCCGGCGCATCCCTGGTGGGCCTGATGGACAGCTCGGTCACGGCCATGGGCGGACGCTTGCTGCGCCGCTGGATCGGCAACCCCTTGCGTCGTCCGGAGCTGGTGCGGAACAGGCATACAGCCATTGGCGAGCTGTTGGCCAGCGACCTGCACCCGGCCCTGCGGAAAATCCTGCGCGGCGTGGGTGACATCGAGCGCATCCTCGCTCGCGTGGCCCTGGCATCGGCGCGGCCGCGTGATCTGACCACCCTGCGTCATGCGCTGGAAGTACTCCCGGACCTGGCGGCCCTGCTGGCCGGCGGCCAGCACCCGTCCCTGCAGTCCGTGGTGGGTAAACTGGGTGAGCTGCCCGAGTTGCTGCAACTGCTGGAGCGCGCACTGATCACCGAACCCCCGGTACTGGTCCGTGACGGCGGCGTCATCGCCGGCGGCTATGATGCTGAACTCGATCGCCTGCGCTCCTTATCCGAAAATGCCGGCGATTTCCTGCAAGACTACGAACAAACGCAACGCCAGCAGACCGGCATCACCAGTCTGAAAGTCGGCTACAACCGGGTACATGGCTACTACATCGAGGTCACCCATACACACCAGCACCTGGTGCCACCCTTCTATACGCGCAAACAGACACTGAAGTCAGCAGAGCGTTACATCACCGCAGAGCTGAAAACATTTGAAGACCAGGTTTTGTCCAGCCGGGAGCGCGCACTGGCCAGGGAAAAACACTGCTATGCCGGCTTGCTGGAGATCCTGCTGCAGCATTTCGATCCCCTGCAGGCCATCGCCAGCGGGCTGGCACGGCTGGATGTGCTCTGTGCGTTTGCTGAGCGCGCGCAAAGTCTGCGGTTTTCCTGTCCCGTTCTTGCGCCGAAAAGCGGCATTCACATCAATTCCGGCCGCCATCCCGTGGTGGAGGCTGTGCAAACCCAGCCGTTCACACCGAATGATCTGCAACTCGATGATGATCGCCGCATGCTGATCATCACCGGGCCAAATATGGGGGGCAAATCCACTTACATGCGGCAAACCGCATTGATGGTCATTCTGGCGTATGCCGGCAGCTGGGTGCCTGCGGCCAGTGCTGAAATCGGCCTCATTGACCGGATATTCACCCGTATCGGAGCGGGAGATGACCTGGCAGGAGGGCGCTCCACCTTCATGGTGGAAATGTCGGAAACCGCCAATATCCTTCACAATGCCAGCCCCGACAGCCTGGTCTTGATGGATGAAATCGGTCGCGGCACCAGCACCTATGACGGCCTGGCGCTGGCCTGGGCCTGTGCTGTGTTCCTCGCCCGCAACGTCCGGGCCTATAGCCTGTTTGCCACCCATTACTTCGAACTGACGCGGCTGGCGGAGCTGGAAAACGGTGTCGTCAATGTCCACCTCGATGCCGTCGAACATAAAGATCGCATCGTTTTCCTGCATTCCGTGCAGGAAGGCCCCGCCAGCCAGAGCTATGGCCTGCAGGTGGCCGCGCTGGCGGGAATCCCGCAAGCCGTGCTGGAACAAGCCCGCCACCACCTGGCGGAACTGGAGCAACAGCAGCGCCGGGATTCACCACAATTAGCCTTGTTTGATCAAAGCGAGCCGGAGATACCGGCCAGTAGCGCGAGCACCCCGCCTGACCCCCTGCGGGAACGGCTTGATCAAATTAGTCCGGACAGCCTGAGCCCGCGCGAGGCGCTTGATCTGCTCTATGAGCTCAAAGGATTGGGGTCAGAGTAAAATTTCTTTAAGGAAACATCTGGATTCCATCTGCTTGGGGAGAAATTTTACTCTGACCCCGTTCCATCCTTGCCGCGGATAAAGCCGATAATCTGTCTGCGCTCGCGCTTGTTGGGACGGCCTGGAGATTCTATCCGCACATCGCGGTCCCGTTTGCGTTGTTCTGCGGCTGCTTCGCGGCGCTGCAGGCTGGCGGGGTCTTCGCTGAACATTTCGCGCGCCTGGAGCGCCGTCGTGCGCCGGTCGCTCACCACCCTTACGGTGATGTCAAACTGTTCTTCACCGCGGTTCAAAGTCATCCGATCGCCCACCTTGAGTGTCCGGCCCGGCTTGACCCGGTGCCCATCGAGGTGCACCTTGCCGCCCAAAACGGCTTCGCGGGCCAGCGCCCGGGTTTTGAAAAATCGCGCAGCCCGAAGCCACTTGTCAATACGAACGTCCGGGTTCACGCTGACTCCGTTTGCCCTGATCAAGGTTCAGGCTCAGGCGGCGTCAGCAACGGTGGTCATGAGGGTGTTGATGCGACGCACAAAGCCGGCCGGGTCTGGCAAGGAACCTCCTTCCGACAGCAAGGCCTGTTCGTACAACAACAATGACAGCATGCCAAATCGCTCCGCATTTTTCTCGGCTACCAGACGCGTTATCAGCGCATGTTCCGGATTGAGCTCAAGAATGGGCTTGGACTCAGGTATGGCCTGACCGGCCTGCTTCAGCATCTTCTGCAGATGCAAGGCCATATCATGTTCATTCAGCACCAGACAGGATGCGGAATCGGTCAAGCGTTGGCTGGGCCGCACTGCGCTGACCTGTCCGGTCAATTGGTCCGCGACCCGCTTCAGCAATTCCGAATCGATTGATGCGGCCTCGGCAGAATCGCTTTCCGCGGGCTCCTCAGCAGCGGTTTCGATGGCGGCAAGATCGATGTCGCCTTTGGCTACCGAGCGGAAGGTCTTGCCTTCGTATTCATGCAGGTAGCTCATCATCCACTCGTCAACCCGGTCAGACATCAGCAGGACTTCGATGCCTTTCTTGCGGAAGACTTCGAGATGCGGGCTGTTACGCGCGGCCGTATGGTGTTCGGCAGTAATGTAATAAATGCTTTCCTGGCCCGTTTTCATGCGGCCGAGGTAAGCGGCAAGGTCGGTCCTGGCGCCTTCCGTTTCATCGTGCGTTGAGGCGAAGCGTAACAAATTGAGAATGCGCTCGCGATTGCCAAAGTCCTCCACCACGCCTTCTTTGAGCACAGCGCCAAACTGCTGCCAAAAAGAGGCATAAGTCTCGGCTTCTTCGCGGCTGAGGCGTGCCATCATGTCCAGGCTGCGACGGATCACGGCGGAGCGGATCTTGCCCACCAGTTCATTTTCCTGCAGCAGTTCGCGCGATACATTCAACGGCAGATCCTGTGAATCGACGACGCCGCGAATGAACCGGAGGTAATGCGGCAGCAGGGTTTGCGCGCCATCCATGATGAACACGCGGTTCACATACAGGCGCACGCCGCTGCGCTCGTCGCGCTGCAACATCAGGTCCAGCGGCGCTTTTTTCGGAATGTAGAGCAGAGTGGTGTAACTCTGGGCACCCTCTACCTTGTTGTGGGCCCAGCACAAAGGGTCATCCAGGTCATGGCTGAGGGTTTTGTAAAATGCCTGGTATTCTTCATCCTTGATTTCGGTTTTCGGCAAGGCCCACAGTGCAGTGGCTTTGTTGACCTGCTCCCATTCCGGCTGTTCGTCAGGTTTGCTCTCGTCAGCCTCGCGGCGCAGCCGAATGGGAAAACCAATATGATCTGAATAACGCTGAATCAGCGAACGCAAGGTCCAGTTTTCCAGGAATTCAAGCTCGGCGGGCTTAAGGTGAAGAATGACCTCAGTGCCCTGCGGCTCCCGTGTTTCAGCCTGAATGCTGAATTCACCACCGCCATCCGACTGCCAACGCACGCCCAGTTCAGCGGCCTGGCCAGCCTGGCGGGTCAATAGCGTGACGGAATCGG
Source organism: uncultured Gammaproteobacteria bacterium (assembly GCA_963708905.1). Taxonomy (GTDB): domain Bacteria; phylum Pseudomonadota; class Gammaproteobacteria; order Xanthomonadales; family SZUA-36; genus SHZL01. The sequence continues at coordinate 51,011 of CAVPUV010000078.1, forward strand.
CGACGATAAATGCAGAGTAAAAACCGACGCCGAATTGTCCGATCAGGTTCGCAGTCGCCTTGTCGTCATCCGCCAGCTGATCGAGAAATTGGCGGGTTCCGGATTTGGCGATGGTGCCGATATTGCTCATCACCTCCTCATAGGACATGCCAATGCCGTTGTCCCGCACCGTCAAGGTAGCGGCTTGTCGGTCAGTTTCAATTTCAATCTGTAACTCCGCGCCGCCAGCGAGCATATCCGGATTCCGCAAGCCTGCGAAACGCAGCCGATCCAGTGCGTCTGATGCGTTGGAAATCAACTCACGCAGGAAAATCTCTTTGTTGGAATACAGGGAATTGATCATCAGTTGCAGCACCTGGCGCGTTTCCGCCTGGAAGGCATGTGTCGCTGCTGCGGACGAAGTAGCTTTGGTTTTCTTTACAGAGGTTTTGGATTTGGTTTTGCTCATAACCTGGCCTGGAAGTAATCGGGATGAAGCCCACATATGGGCCGCCAGAAAAGATTCAAGGAAATGAACAGCTTTTGCCCGAAGAAAACTAAGAATAATTGAGAGCTTCCGTGGCACATGGATGTGCCACCATTTTTAATGACTATTAGTCATTAAAAATGAGAGCCAAACAAAAATCACACTTTTTGTTTGGCGTGCTCTGATAATTCATGGATGAATTATTCAGAGCCTAATAATAAAAAGCCCGCTGTGCAGCGGGCTTTTTCCATCAACAAGACTGAGGGCGAATCCCCTTTAATTGAGCTTTTCCTTGATGCGGGCGGCTTTGCCCTCGAGTCCGCGCAGATAGTACAGCTTGGCGCGGCGCACATCACCACGGCGCTTGACCGTGATGGAATCGATCAAGGGGCTATAGGTCTGGAATACACGCTCCACCCCGGTGCCGTGAGAGATTTTGCGCACTGTGAAGGCGGAATGCAATCCACGGCTTTTGATGGCAATGACCACGCCTTCAAACGCCTGCAGGCGCTCACGATTACCCTCTTTCACCTTGACACTGACGACCACGACATCGCCGGGAGCAAACTCCGGAATTTCGCGGTGCATTTGCTCGGCATTGATTTCATCGATTATGTTGCTCATTTTTCCTATCCTTAAACGAACGCTCAGGTTTCCAATGTCTCACCGTGTTCTGCTTTGAACTCGGCGAGCAGAATTTCATCTTCCCTGCTCAGCCGCGAACGACTGAGCAGATCCGGCCGGCGCTGCCAGGTGCGTCCCAGCGACTGTTTACGCCGCCATTGCGCGATGGCCCGGTGATCTCCGGACAGCAGCACCGGTGGCACCGCCATGCCGCTGACCAGTTCCGGCCGGGTGTAATGCGGACAATCCAGCAAGCCACCTGTGAACGAATCCTGTTCCGCGGATTGCTCGTCCCCCAAAACGCCAGGGATCAAGCGCACGATCGCATCGATCATGACCGCGGCTGCCAGTTCACCACCGCTGAGGACGTAGTCACCAAGCGACCACTCCTCATCGATCTCCAGTTCAAGCAAGCGCTCATCCAGCCCTTCGTAGCGTCCACAGACCAGGATCAAAGTACGCCGGCTGGCCAATTCCCTGACCGCCGCCTCGTCCAGTTTCCGGCCCTGGGGGCTCATTAAACTGACTACTGCTCCAGGCGCTTCAATTCCATTGGCTGACAGAGTTGCCAGCCGGCGCGCTTCGCGGATGGCGGACCTCATGGGCTCGACTGCCATCACCATGCCGGGTCCACCACCATACGGCCTGTCATCTACCGTGCGGTGCCGATCAATCGCGAAATCGCGCGGGTTGATCAGGCTGAGTTGCACCTGTCCCGCGCGGATGGCCCGGCCGGTAACACCCAGGTCCACCAGGGACCTGAACTCATCAGAAAACAGGCTTATCACCTGGATTTCCATGGCCGCCTCGGCTCCTTTCAAAAGTCCGGGTCCCAGCTCACCGTCACGCGCCTCGCCACCCGATCAACCCGGGTGACGTAAATATCCTTGATAAAGGGTATCAAGCGTTCCTTGTCACCCTGCACCAGCATTACATCATTCGCGCCGGTTGCAATCATTTCCTTGATGGAGCCAAGCTCCAGACCATCCTGGTTGTATACCCTCAAGCCTATCAGGTCGGCCCAGTAATAATGTGTGTCGCCCAAATCCGGCAACTGATCGCGGTAGACCGCAATTTGCTGACCGGTCAGGCTTTCCACTGCATCGCGGTCAGAAATGCCTGCAAGTTCGGCAACCAGATATTTGCCCTGCCTTTTTCCCAGCAGGACTTGCACCGGCATTTCCGTGGCGCCTACCAGCCATGGCTGGTATTCAAATATCGCTTCCCTGGGTTCCGTGTCCGAGTGAACCCTGGCCCAGCCCTTGATTCCGTGCGCGCCGGTGATACGCCCCAACAAGACCAGCTCACGCTTCTTGTCCGGGTTCGCGTGCACGGCGCCATACCCGCTCGAATCAGGCTGCCTGCTTGCCCGCCTCTGACACCAGTGTTTTCACCCGGTCACTGAGTTGGGCGCCAATACCCTTCCAGTATTCGACCCGCTCCAGGTCGACGCGTAAACGTTCTTCCTGACCACGAGCCACCGGGTTAAAGAACCCGATCCGCTCGATTTTGCGGCCATCACGCGGTTTCCTGACGTCTGTAACCACAATGTGATAGAACGGATGCTTCTTCGCCCCGCCCCGAGACAATCTGATTTTTACCATTGTTTATAACCCGCTTAGAGGTGCCGGTACGGCACTGGCTTCAGCAAACCGCGCATTGTACCGTTAAGCCGGGGAAAAGAAAACCGAAAAAAAATACCGAAAAAAATACCGCGGCGCTTTCATCGTTCACCTCGAAGTGATGGGCCGGCGGATGCGTCATCCGGCTTAAATCAGGCCTTCCCGCCAGGGCCCGGTGATTGCGACCGTGACACCCGGGTCATACAGATTGCAGAACAGCCATTGCCCGTCTTGTGAAAAAGTAGCACCTGCCCACTCGCTGTTTCTCATGGTCCGACGCAGATCGTACCCGGCAAATTTGGCATCCAGCTGCGGGTTGATCTGACAAAAGCGGAACAAAGTGCCCTGGGCAGTCAGGCCAGCCAGGGTCTGCGCAGCTTTTTCCCTGTTGACGCGATCTTCGCAGATAACCAGACTGCCGCGCGGGCTCATGACGATGTTGTCCGGGCCGGAAAAATAGTCATATCCCGGCGATTCAAACACCAGACTGAGCAATTCCTGCTCCGGGTCGTAGACAAATACGTAACCGGCTTCCGCTGTACCGCCCAGTTTGGAGGTGAAATAAATGCGATCCTGGTGGAAAGCACATCCTTCCAGCGCGGTGAAAGCCGAGCCGCCGGCAGCCAGCCCCTGTTTGACGACTCCGTCCCCCTCGCGGTTACCCAGGGTGAATCCCCGTTCCGGCTCGTCAATGTCGACCCAGGTCACGGGCAGTGTTTGCCACGGCACCACATCGTCACGCATATCCAGTCCCTCGGCGACTTTCATCATCTGTAACCGCCCTGCCGCGGCGAGATGCCCCGGCTGGTCGGGGATATAGCGATAGAACCCTGCCCTGGGCGACCTATCCTCGGTCATATAGGCTATACCGCTGCGCGGATCTATGGCCACCGCTTCATGGTAAAACTGCCCCATGGCTCGAATCGGCTGTGGCCGTGCGATACCGTCCGCCGGCACTTCAAATACAAAACCATGTTCTTGCTGCGCGTACTCGATGTCCCAAAAGTACTGGCGAGTGGGCACCGGCAGGTGGCGCAAAGTTGGTGACACCACCGCCTCCTCGCAGGAAAGCCAGGTTCCCCAGGGCGTCACTCCGCCAGCACAGTTGTTCAGCGTTCCACTCAAGCTAACCCAGGAATCGGTCAATCGCTCTTCATGGGTATCGAATACCAGGGTGGTGGTACCGCCGCCGGTTATATCGTAGGAATGTTCTCTTTCTCCTATCGCGCCAGAAGATCCGCGCAGTTCATGATTGCGCACCAGAGTAATGCGAGACCCTTGCTGGCGTACCACCCCCATGCCATCGGTGTGGCCCGGCACCGGCCTGCCATCATGTAAAGCCGAGCCGGCCCACGACACGGTGCAGTAGCGGAAACCTTGCGGCAGTAACAGCAAGGGAAAGCCGCTGGTTTCGTCCACCACCGGCGACAACGACCCCATCAGTTCGGCCAGAGCCTGCTGTCGCCCCGTGCCGCGATAGCGCGAGAGCGCCAACAGAGCCAAAGCAGATGCTCCAGCGCCCAGCAGACCGGCCCGCAAAAAGTCCCGGCGGGAAATATCGTTCACAAATGGTTTCCTAGAAAGGTGGCTTTCGATGCCCGCCACCGGTTCCCGGTGGCAACTGCCCTTGCAAACGGCTGAGGTTCTTCATCATCTTGCCCATGCCGCCCTGCCCCACTTTTTTCATCATCTTTTGCATCTGGGTATGCTGCTTCAATAAGCGGTTCACTGCCTGTATGTGCAAACCTGAACCGAGCGCAATGCGCTTCTTACGTGATCCCCGGATGATGTCGGGAAAGTGACGTTCCTGTGGGGTCATTGAATTGATGATGGCAATCATGTGTCGCGTACTGCGGTCGTCGACCTGTGATTTCAGCTGCTGAGGCAGCTGTGCCATGCCGGGTAACTTATCCATCATGTTACCGATGCCACCCATATTGACCATTTGTTCCAGCTGGCTGCGAAAATCCTCCAGGTTGAAACCGCCGCCCTTGCGCATCTTGCGCACCAGTTTTTCAGCGGCGCCCTGGTCAACTTTGCGCTGCACCTCCTCGACCAGGGACAGTACGTCACCCATGCCCAGAATGCGTGAGGCCACTCGCTGCGGATGAAACGGCTGTAACGCATCAATTTTCTCCCCGGAGCCAAGAAATTTGACCGGTTTGCCGGTAATCAAGCGCATCGAAAGCGCCGCCCCGCCGCGCGCATCACCATCGGTCTTGGTCAGAATGATGCCGGTCAGATCCAGTGCTGCATTAAAAGCCCGGGCGGTATTGGCCGCGTCCTGGCCGGTCATGCTGTCCACTACGAACAGCGTTTCACGCGGAGATACAGCGGCATGAATGTCGCGTATCTCACGCATCATCTCATCATCAACGTGCAAACGACCCGCCGTGTCGATCAAAAGCACATCGCACATCTGCTTTTGGGCAGCGAGCAGCGCGTTGCGTGCGATCTCTGCCGGGCGCTCGGTTACCGTGGAGGGTCGAAAAATGGCTCCTGCTTGAGTGGCCAGGGTCTGCAACTGCTCAATGGCCGCGGGCCGGTACACATCACAACTCACCACCATGACGCGTTTTTTCTCCTGTTCCATCAGGTAGCGTGCCAGCTTCACCGTGGTGGTGGTTTTGCCAGACCCCTGCAAACCCGCCAGCAACACCACGACAGGCGGTTTGGCGCGCAAGTCCAGGGCCGCGTTTTCCTCTCCCATGATGCGGACTAATTCGTCATGCACCACCCTGACCATGGCCTGGCCCGGCGTGAGGCTTTGCAGAATCTCCTGTCCCAGGGCTTTTTGTCCGACTTCAGCAATGAATTGCTGCACAACGGGTAATGCCACATCAGCCTCGAGCAGCGCGATGCGTACTTCACGTAACGTTTCCCGGATACTGTCTGCGGTCAGCCGGCCGTTACCACCCAGTTGCTGTATGACGCGTGAAAGGCGTTCTGTCAGATTGTCGAACATGAATCACTCCGAATCATTGGAGTCGGGTATTATAACCCCAGCGATTACGCTAAAACCCAGGAATACCGGTGCGGGGCTGAAGGCGGCCTGCCGAGCCTGATTGGTCAAGCGAGACATGAATACGGGGCAATTGATGTATCACGACTACAGCATACTTTTTGCTATCGGTCTTTATCTTCTGGCTTCCATCTGCCTGTACGTTTCCATCACCAGGCAATCACAACGTTGGCGACTTGTTTCGATTATCAGCTGTTTCGCCGGCGCGGCTGCCCATGCCCTCTCGCAGTCGCAACATTGGCTGGCGCTGGCCATGCCGGATGTCAGCCTGCTGAATCTGTTGTCGCTATGCGCACTCGTGATCGTGTTCATGTTGTGCATTTCGGTTTTTAGCCGCAACTCTCTTTACGATGCCAGTCTGGTGGCATTGCCGCTTACGGTGGCAGTGTTGGCCATGGAGTGGCTTATTCCTTCACAAAGCCTGTTGCTGAACGATACCTCGGCCGGCACCAGCATGCATATTCTGAGCTCGGTTCTGGCCTTTGGCGTTCTCAGTATCGCGGGTGTCTATGCGCTTTTTTCCGCCATCATCGATTATTTCCTCAGACAACATCATCTCAATCCTCTGGTCAGGTCCCTGCCCCCTTTGGAAACACTGGAAAGACTGCTGTTCCAGCTGATTGCCCTGGGTTTTGTATTGCTGACGGTTTCTTTACTGAGCGGCCTGGCTTTTGTCGATGACCTGTTCGCCCAGCACTTGGTGCACAAGACGATACTGTCCATCATGGCCTGGTTGGTTTTTGGTTTATTGCTGTGGGGACGCTGGCGCTATGGTTGGCGTGGCCGCAATGCGGTGCGTTTGACACTGGCCGGAATTATCCTGCTGCTGCTGGCTTATTTCGGCAGCAAGCTGGTGCTGGAAACCATCCTGGGTCGCAGCTGGCGGGATTAGGATTCACAAGACTTGAACGATATACCGCTTAGCAGTCTGTACGTTTTTTTGTTGGTTCTTATTGTTCTTTCCGGCTTCTTTTCCAGTTCAGAAACCGGCTTGATGGCGCTGAATCGCTACCGCATGCGGCACCTGGCCAATAGCGGTCACCTGGGTGCCCGTAGCGCCCAACGATTATTGCGCAGGCCGGATCGTCTGATCGGGCTGATCCTGCTGGGAAACAACCTGGTGAATATCCTGGCTGCGTCCATTGGCACCGTAATTGGCATTCGTTTGTTTGGCGACAATGGAGTGTGGATTTCATCTCTGACAATGACCGTGGTAGTGCTGATCTTTGCAGAAGTTGCACCCAAGACCCTGGCCGCATCACACCCGGAACGCATTGCGTTTCCGGCGTCTTTCATCCTCTCATTTCTGTTGAAAGTGTTTTATCCGGTGGTATGGCTGATCAATGGGATCACCAACCTGTTGCTCAAACCCTTTGGCATTAAAGCCCGCGCCGAGGTGATCGAGCGCCTGAACCGCGAAGAGTTGCGCACCCTGTTGCAGGAAGGCGGGCATATATCCAATGACCATCAACGCATGCTGGTGAACATTCTCGACCTGGAGCAGGCATCGGTCGATGACGTCATGATCCCACGGCAGGAAATCGTCGGGATCGATCTCGATGACGATTGGAATTCCATCCTGACGCAGGTAACCCAAACCCTGTATACCCGCATGCCGGTTTACCGCGGCAGCATCGATCACGTCGAAGGCCTTTTGCACATACGATCAGTGATCGCCAAACTGTCCGAAGGGGGACTCACTTTTGACGCTCTGAAACGTTCGATACGATCACCCTATTTCATTCCTGAAGGCACTACCCTGATGCAACAGTTGCTTGAATTCCAGTCGCGTGAACGACGCATGGGACTGGTGGTTGACGAATACGGCGACATCCAGGGCATGGTAACGCTGGATGACATCCTCGAAGAAATCGTAGGTGAATATACCGCAGAAGGCAAAGAGCGTTCGCGCAACATCCGTCACCTGGATGACGACACCTACCTGGTCGATGGTACAACCAGCATTCGCATGCTGAATCGGCGCATGGGCTGGAATCTTCCGGAAGAAGAAGCCACCACGCTGAACGGACTGCTGCTGGAAGCGCTTGAAGCCATTCCATCCGGCAAGACCAGCGTCCGGATCGGCTCTCACCTCATGACCATTGTTGAAATCAAGGACAACGTCATTACCAAGGTTCTGATTCGCATCGAACCCGGAAATTAACCCGTAATATGCGAATTGACCCCTCATGCTGATCAATGTTCAGTTTCTTCGATTCGTGGCGGCGATGCTGGTGGTTTTTTACCATACCAGCGCACATGTCCGTGATGCCGGCATTGGCCAGGGGGCATTTTTTGCGCTCAGCGAGGCGATCGGCTTTGCCGGGGTTGACATATTTTTTGTCATCAGCGGCTTTATCATGGCCTATACCACCGACTCCGCCGCCGGGTTTGAGGCCGGAACGACCTTTGCTCGTCGTCGTATCGCTCGAATTTATTCCGGCTACTGGCCGTTCTTTTTACTGGCCCTGGCGCTTTTTGCCTGGATCAATCCAGACTACCTCAAATCTTCCAGCCTGCTACGTTCCGCCATTCTGTGGCCCGCCAACCAATTGCTCATCGCGGTCAGCTGGACCCTGATTTTCGAAATGTTCTTTTACCTGCTGTACACGCTGTTGGTCATCTTTACCCGGCGCCGCAGGAACCTACTGCTCAAGCTGTTGTTGGCATTTACCCTCTGCTGGTCTTTGTACAGTCAATTCAGCCGCCACGCATATGATCCCGGACAGCTCGAGTACATAAGCCTTGCCGAGTACTACATGCTGAGCCCCTATCTGGCGGAGTTCCTGACTGGCGCCCTTGCGGCGGACTGGTTGCGTCATAAAGCTGGTGGCCATGCCGCGCTCTGGCTGGCAGCGGGGGTGGCGTTGTTTCTATGCGCTGGCTGGGTGAACAATCGTTTTTTCGAAGGGCAGATTGAACAAGGGTACTACGTGCTCTTCCGCGTGCTGGTTTTCGGCACACCCGCCCTGCTGCTGCTCACGGGACTGGTGCGCCTGGAACAGGCCGGCATGCAAGCGCCCGTCCGCTTCAGCCTGCTCGCCGGCGGCGCCTCCTATGCCATCTATCTGTCCCACACCTTGCTGTTGACTGCCTCCCAGTATCTCGGGCTCAATGGTTTTGCCGGGCAGTTGGGCGCAATGCCGGCCCAGTTTCTTTATGCAATATATGCCGTGCTTATATTGGTCTACAGCATGGCGCACTACAAACTGCTGGAACGTCCCCTGCATCGCGGGTTTAAACGCGCTCTGGGCATTTTCTGACGTCGAAGCTGGATCGGTTATGCAAATCAAAAGAATAAAGGATCATCAGAGATTCATTGCGTCAACGAAGCGATGCATTCCAGGGCCTGCGCAACGGTTTTTACCGGGTGGATGACGATCTTGAGTGAGTTTTGTCGCGGTGCGTTGGCGGCCGGTATCAGCGCGTGTTCGTAACCATGACTTTCCGCTTCACGCAATCGCTCCTGTCCGTCATGTACCGGGCGGGCTTCACCCGACAAACCGATTTCGCCAAAACACACCAGTTTGGACGGCAACGCACGGTCACGAAAACTGGAATACAGCGCCAACAGCATGGGCAGATCGGCCCCTGTCTCCGTGATGCGCATACCGCCCACCACGTTGATAAACACGTCCTGATCCGCCAGCAGGATGCCGCCGTGACGGTGCAAAACCGCCAGCATCATGGCCAGGCGGTTCTGCTCCAGGCCAAGCGCCACCCGTCTGGGATTGCCGCCATGACTTTGGTCAACCAGTGCCTGCACTTCCAGCAAAATCGGCCTGGTACCTTCACGCACAATGGTAATCACGCTGCCGGCAACCGGACCACTGTGGCCGGACAGGAAGATGGCTGAGGGATTGCTGACCTCTTTCAGACCTTTTCCCGTCATCGCAAACATGCCGAGTTCGTTGACCGCGCCGAAACGGTTTTTTACCGCGCGAATAACGCGGTAGCGACTGCCGCCGTCACTTTCGAAATAAAGCACCGCATCCACCATATGCTCCAGTATGCGGGGTCCGGCCAGCGAGCCTTCCTTGGTTACGTGGCCGACCAGAACGACGCAGCAGGCCCGCTCTTTGGCCCAGCGCACCAGCCGGGCGGCGGATTCACGCACTTGCGTAACCGACCCCGGGGCAGAATTCAGCTCTTCCGTATAGGTGGTCTGGATGGAATCCACCACCATTAATCGGGGCTTCTCTTCTTCAGCCCGGGCGATGATCTGATCGACATCGGTTTCGGTCAGGCAGCGGATGTCCTCCAGGCGCAGATTCAACCGGTGTGCGCGCATGCCCACCTGCTCAAGGGATTCCTCGCCGGTGATATACAGGCACGGAAACCGTGGCACCAAGGCAGCGATCATCTGTAATAACAGGGTTGATTTGCCAATCCCAGGATCGCCGCCCAGCAGCAACACAGAGCCGGGCACAATTCCCCCACCCAGCACGCGATCGAGTTCGCCCATGCCAATCTGAATTCGTTCTATGCTGGATCTTCCCACGTCCACCAGGTTTTTTACCCGGTTTTCAATACGACCGGAATATCCGGCAAAGCGGCTGCTTCGCGGCACGACCGGCAGGGTTTCGACCACTGAGTTCCAAGCCTGGCATTCAGGGCATTGGCCCGCCCATTTGTTCAGAAGCGCGCCACACTGTTCACACTGAAAAGCATTTTTAATTTTTGCCATGTTGCTACGGTTTGCTCAAGTTTATTGTGCCGGCCAATGACGAGTCTCGCTTCCCTGCTCCCGCCTGCGGCGGAAGGCGGCTGCGCTCGACTGAATTAAATAATACGCACGACCCTTCTGGTCCAGCGAGCTAGGCTCGCTTACCCAACCAGGGTCGGCGGGTCGCCTTCGGCTCCCTTGTAGCAGATCCCGGGCATGACCTCCAGCCCAAGACAAAAACGAAGAGTTTTTCCTACAATACCCGCTATAGCGATAAACTTGATCGGATTCACCAAAATAATCGCGAACACCACATTGAGAACCCCGATGAATCAACCACAAGAACAGCAATTGATCGGCGAATCACAGGCTATACTCGGTGTGCTGGAACACGTCTCACGGGTTGCCGCGCTGAATCGGCCGGTGTTGGTGGTTGGTGAGCGCGGCACGGGAAAAGAGCTGATCGCCGCCCGCATTCATTACCTGTCGCTGCGTTGGGATCGTCCCTTTGTGAAGCTCAATTGTGCCGCTTTGACCGAATCACTGCTGGAGTCCGAGCTGTTCGGACATGAGGCGGGGTCGTTTACCGGCGCAACGCGGCGGCGCCTTGGCCGCTTTGAGTTAGCCAACCAGGGCAGTCTGTTCCTGGATGAGCTGGCCAACACTTCCGACCGGGTGCAGCAAAAAATCCTGCGTGTCATCGAATATGGAGAGTTGGAACGTGTCGGCGGTAATGACACCATTCAAACCAATGTGCGCATTATCGGCGCCACCAACGAGGACCTGCCTGCCATGGTCGACCGGGGTTCATTTCGCGCCGACTTGCTGGACCGCCTGGCTTTTGACGTGATCACCCTGCCACCGTTGCGCGAACGCCGTGATGACATCATGCCCATGGCAGAGTATTTCGCCGTGAAAATGTGCGGTGAATTGGGGCTGGCGCTGTTCTCCGGTTTCAGCCCCCAGGCGCGCGAACAGCTGCTTGATTATCCCTGGCCCGGCAACGTGCGGGAACTGAAGAACGTCATTGAACGAGCGGTTTATGCCCTGGCCAACAAGGATGAGCTGATCGGATCGATCAATTTCGATCCCTTCCATTCACCCTGGCGGCCGCAGAGCCTGGAAGGCGAATCAAGCACAGACGAACCGACCCGTTTACCGAAGTCACCCTATGATTTCAAGGAACACCTGCAGCAGCAGGAAATCGAGTTGCTACAGTCCGCGCTCAAGCAATGCCGCTACAATCAGAAAAAAACCGCCGAATTTCTGGGCATGTCCTATCACCAATTGCGCGGTTATCTGAGGAAATATGAACTGACGGAAGGAGAGAATTCGGCCGATGGTTAGTGTCTGTCCATAAACGGGCATCCCAGCCCGTTTATGGAATCGCGAAGCAAAAGCGTGGTTTTGCTTCGCTCTCATTTTCAATGGCTTACGTCATTGAAAATGGCGGCACTTCCATGTGCCGCGTTAGCGTGCATCCATTTCCGGATGCGTACTAATTAATGCCGCCTCAAGGGAGCCTATTCAACGCGGCCGATCACGCGATCTGTCACTCCACAGATCAGCTGGTAGGGAATGGAGTCCGCCCACGGCGCAACTTCCTCAATGGGAAGACCCTGGCCCCACAGCGTAACGCAGTCACCGACCCGGGCATCATCATCACCACTGAGGTCAATGGTGATCATGTCCATAGAAACATGCCCCACCAAAGGAGCTCTGCGCCCGTTCACCAGGACTGGAGTTCCATTACGCGCATGGCGCGGATAACCATCTCCATAACCAATAGCGCCAACGCCGATTCTCATGTCTGCAAGGCAAGTGTATGCGGCACCGTAGCCAACGGTGTCACCGGCCCTTGCCTGGTTGATGGCAATCAGGTCACAGTGCAAAGTCATGGCCGGTTTGAGACCGATTTCGGCTGCAGTTTTCCGCTGACAGGGCGATATGCCATACAACATGATCCCGGGACGGACACAATCCCGCTGGCTGTGCGGAAAATTCAGCATGCCGGCGGAATTGGCCAGTGACACCGCGCCCTGCAGCCCGGCTGTGGCCTGCTCGAAGCGAGCGATCTGCCGCAGAGTCAATGGGTTCGACGCGTCATCGGCGCAGGCAAAATGACTCATGAGCACGGTTGCTTCATCACCCCGCAGTTTTTCCAGTTCGGCGTAGACGGTCCTGGCATCAGATTCTGGGAACCCCAGGCGATGCATGCCGGTGTCAAGTTTCAGCCATACGGCGCGCCGCACATCCCGCTGGCGTTGCCGTAACAGCTGGAGTTGGGTTTCATGATGCACCACCATCTCGGCATCCAGGTGTACCGCGGCATCAAACTCGGCAGCATTGGAGGGACCTTCGAGCAGCAACAACCGGCCGCGCCAACCCTGCTGACGGCATATCGCGGCCTCCCCGGTAGTGGCCACGGCGAGAATATCGGCACCCTCCAGAGCCGGGAAAATGCGCGCCAATCCGTGGCCATAGGCATCCGCCTTCACCACACAGGCAACGGCACTGCGGGGCGCCAGAACCCGGATTCGGGCCAGGTTATGGCGCACTGCCGCAAGATCAATGCGGGCAACGGTATTTCGGCTCATGGGCGTATTCTAGAACGCGCAAGACTCAAGATTCTGGCTTTCTGCTGACGAAACGGGACTATGCGGCTGCATTAATCGCCATGTTCGCTGTAGTACTCCGGCGCAAAATTCACAAAGCGGAGCCAGCGGCCTTGCCAGGTCAGGTTCACCGTGCCGGTCTCGCCATTACGATGTTTGCCAATGATGATTTCCGCTTTGCCCTTTTCCGCGGTCTCGGGATGATAAACCTCGTCCCGATATATAAATACGATAAGGTCGGCATCCTGCTCGATGGAACCGGATTCTCGCAGATCGGCCATGACCGGCCGCTTGTTGGGCCGCTGTTCCAGGGAACGATTTAATTGCGATATTGCCACCACTGGCAGACTCAATTCCTTGGCAACCGCCTTGAGCGAACGGGAAATTTCGGCGATCTCGGTGGCACGGTTTTCACGTGTGCCCGGCACGGACATCAATTGCAGGTAATCAATAATGATGAGGCCAATATTATGCTCGCGTTTCAGCCGTCTGGCCCTGGCCCTGAGTTCAGCGGGCGACAGCGCAGGCGTTTCATCGATGAATATCTTGCTTTTGTGTAACAAATTCATCGCTGAGGTGAGCTTGGGCCAATCCAGATCCGTCAGATTACCGGTGCGCAAACGGCCTTGCTCGATTTGACCCAGCGATGAGAAAAGCCGCATCACCAACTGCATGGACGACATTTCCATGCTGAATATGGCCACGGGTATGCCATGTTTGATCGCGGCATGCTCCGCGATATTCATTGCAAACGTCGTTTTACCCATTGCCGGCCGGCCGGCCACGATAATCAGGTCGGATTCCTGTAGGCCGGCAGTCATCTTGTCGAAATCACTAAAGCCCGTGGCTTTTCCGGTTATCTCACCTTCGAATTCGTTCAATTGCTGGATGCGGATGATGGCATCCTTGATGGTGTCCTGAACAGACACAAAACCGGATTTCCCGCGCGCTCCCTGGTCCGCAATCGAAAAGACCAGTCGCTCCGCTTCTTCAAGCAATTCCTTGCTGTCTCGTCCATCCGAACTGAAGGCTGATGACGTGAGCGTAGTACCTGCATCAATGAGTTGCCGTAAAATGGACTTTTCGCGCACAATTTCCGCATAGGCCGCAACGTTTGCCGCACTGGGTGTATTAACCGCAAGCTGGGTGATGTAAGCGCCCTGATCGATCAGATCCGTTTTTCCATGTGATTCGAACCAGGCTGTAACCGTCAATACGTCGCACGGCTTACTCAGGCTGTTCAAATCATGGATGGCGCGAAAAATATAACGGTGGTCTTCGCGGTAGAAATCGTTTTCGCTGAGCAGATCAGCGATTTGATCCCACGCCCGTGCGGACAACAGCAAGCCACCCAAAACGGCCTGCTCGGCCTCAAAGGAGTTAGGCGGAACCTTTAGATTCTCTACGGTTGCCAGATTGGGTACGGCCATTGCATTTACGCGCGATGTGAAAAGACTGCAACCCGGATTTTCCGGGTTGCAGTTCAGAGCATAGTGGCTGCGGTCGTGCTCCGCAAGTTCAGGTATCGACCCGCCTTATTCGGGATTGATCACCACTTTTATCTGGGTTTCAATGTCGGCGTGCAGGTGCAGCGTGACATCGAATTCACCTACATTTCTAATGGACCCTTCACCCAGGATCACTTCACTCTTGGATACTTCGTGCCCCAACTCGCCCAGTGCTTCAGCAATCTCGCGTGGACCTATGGAGCCATAGAGCTTGCCTTCTTCACTGGCATTGGCGGTAAATGTGATCACCAAGCCGGCAATCTTGGCGCTGCGACCCTGTGCGGATAACATCCGCTCCTGTGCCGCTTTTTCAAGATCAGCACGCCTGGCTTCAAAGCGGGCAATATTCTTTTCTGTGGCGGGCGCCGCTTTGCCCCTGGGCACCAGGTAATTGCGCCCATATCCCGCTTTGACTTTTACGGTGTCGCCCAAGTCACCAAGGTTCTGAACTTTTTCCAACAAAATCAGTTCCATTTCAATTCTCCCGCATTCGCCCGCAATGACTTACTGGTTGTCCGTATACGGCAACAGGGCAAGAAAACGCGCGTGTTTGATGGCCTTGGCCAACTGGCGCTGGTACCGGGCTTTTGTTCCGGTAATCCGGCTCGGTACAATTTTGCCGGACTCACCAATGTATTGTTTCAACAAGTTGATATCTTTGTAATCAATTTCGGTAACACCTTCCGCCGTGAACCGGCAAAATTTTCTACGTCTGAAATTTCGTGCCATGTCGTTTCTCCTGTGCCCGTTCAGGTGTCTGCCCGATCTGCAGCTGCAGGCCGGCTCGCTTTGTCACTTGAACGGACGTCAGCATCCTCAGACTCTTCATTATCACCGAAATCAATTCCATCCGGTTCTTCCAGATCGTCATCAATATCACTGTCAATTAAAACGTCGTCCACATCCAGATCAGAGTGCGCACGTTTGCGGTCAGAATAATCACGTCCGGGACGATCCTTGTCTTCCTTGGCTTTCATCATCAGTGACTGTTCCAGGACCGCTTCCTGACGGCGGGTGGTGAGGTGGCGCAAAACTGCGTCATTGAACCGGAACGCGCCTTCAAGTTCCAGCAGCGTATCGTTGTCACACTCGATATTCATCAGGATGTAATGTGCTTTGTGCAGTTTGACGATGGGAAAAGCCAGCTGGCGTCGACCCCAGTCTTCAAGGCGATGAATCTTGCCATTCCTGCCTTCAATCAGGTTCCTGTAGCGTTCCAGCATGGCAGGAACCTGCTCGCTCTGGTCCGGGTGGACCAGAAAACAGATTTCGAAATGTCTCATTGTTGCTCCCTATGGATTTGCCGGCATGAATGCCATGCCATCAAAGCTTTCCCTGAGGCTCTCACTGGAACCGAACCAAGGCCAACATTAGCGATGGCAGAGAGGGTAAAGCAAGGAATCGCTTGCCCGCAGGCAAAGCCGGCGGATTATATCAGCGGCTTTTGCCGCTGCACAAGATATTTTAACTTTGGGTTGATAGTCCCGGATGACTTGATGGGCACCGGCCGGCCGGTGCCCTAATGCTGAGAACCTGCCTCAGGCGGCCGGCCCAACTCAACCGATGGTAAAACTCTCCCCACAGCCACACGCTTCTGTTGCATTGGGATTATTGAAGCGGAAGGAACGTCCCAGTCCCTGGGCAGCAAAGTCGATTTCAGAACCGTCCAGAAATTCCAGACTGTCCGGCGGGATCACGATCTTGATGCCGTGGTCCTCGAAAACGATGTCATCCGGCTCGATGCCTGTTGCCAGCTTGACGGTGTAAGCCCAACCTGAACAGCCGGTTTTCCTCACACCCAGACGAAGCCCTACCCCACCATCTTTTTCCAAAAAAAGCCGGATTCGTTCTGCTGCGTTTTGTGTCAACCTGATGGCCATGAAAACTGTTTTCCTGTTCCAGGGAAGATCTGAGCCACTATACATGGTCCCCAAACATGCAATTAGACCACACGTGGGGGTGTGCGCGAAGCGTCGGGTGCTTTATTATTTGGGGTTTCCTGCTGGAACATCAACTCAAACATGTCAACTATCAGCATCAAGGCGGCGCTTACCGGCCAGACCGCCATCGGATCTACTGTAACCGTCAACGGTTGGGTCCGCACCCGCCGTGACTCCAAGGCAGGGATTTCATTTATCAATGTATCCGATGGCTCCTGTTTCGATCCGATTCAGGTTGTGGCGCCCGCGGAACTGGCAAATTACAGCAGCGAGATACTACGCCTCACGGCGGGCTGTGCCGTAACGTGCAGCGGCACCCTGGTCGAATCAGCCGGCCGCGGACAGGCTGTGGAAATCCAGGCCGCGTCGATCGAAGTGCTTGGCTGGGTTGAAGACCCCGATAGCTATCCGATACAGCCCAAGAAGCATAGTTTTGAATTCCTGCGCGAAGTCGCCCATTTACGCCCGCGCACCAATACCTTCGGAGCGGTAACGCGCGTCAGGCACGTGGCGGCGCAAGCCATCCATCGGTATTTTCACGAACGTGGTTATTATTGGGTCAATACACCGATCATCACGGCAGCCGACGCAGAGGGAGCTGGTGACATGTTTCGGGTCAGCACGCTGGATTTAACCCATCTGCCACGACAGAAAAATGGGAGTATCGATTTCAGCAAGGATTTCTTTGGCCGCGAAACCTTCCTGACTGTCTCCGGCCAGCTCAATGTTGAAGGGTACTGTTTGGCCTTGAGCAAGGTATATACTTTTGGCCCCACATTCCGCGCGGAAAATTCGAACACATCACGGCATCTGGCCGAGTTCTGGATGGTGGAACCCGAGATTGCCTTCGCCGACCTGGATACGCTCGCGGCGCTTGCCGAGGACTTTCTGAAGCACATCTTTACCGCAGTGCTGGCCGAATGCGCTGACGATATGACCTTTTTCGCTCAACAAATTGAACCTGATGCCGTTACCCGATTACAGCGAATCATTGACGCGCCTTTCATAAATATTGATTACGCAGAAGCCATAGACATTCTAAAAGCATCTCCCGCCCGATTTGAGTTCAAACCGGAATGGGGACTCGACTTACAGACTGAACACGAGCGCTATCTGACCGAGAGCCATTTCGAAGCGCCGGTGGTGGTGAAAAACTACCCGACGGAAATAAAAGCATTTTATATGCGTCTCAGTGATGATGGACGAACGGTTGCAGCCATGGACGTGTTGGCGCCCGGCATCGGTGAAATTATCGGCGGAGCACAACGAGAAGAACGATTGGATGTGCTACAAAGGCGCATGGATGAACTCGGCCTCGACAGAAAAGCCTACGACTGGTATCTGGATCTCAGGAAGTACGGCACAGTACCGCATGCCGGCTTCGGACTCGGATTTGAAAGACTGGTCAGTTACATTACCGGGCTGTCCAATATTCGCAACGTCATCCCCTACCCACGCGTGCCCGGCAAGGCCAATTTCTAGGCTACGCAAGAGTCTCCACACTTTTCCCACAGGCAAAAAAAACGACCAGGAACATCATCCGTGTAATTCCTGGTCGTCCTGCGGACGTCTCGCCACCCGCATAGTGCATCCCTGCAAAGTGCTTCCCTGCATTACAAGAATTAGCAGTTCCTTCTGCGCTGGAAACGGCGTTCCTTGCCTTTTCCATCCTTGTTGGAACACAGTATAGCCAACTTTGTCTATAGACGCAAGTGTCTAAATGCAAAAAAGTCTAAATACATTTTAGGCTATAGACAGAACAGGCTATATCAGGTATAGTACCCGCCATGTCGGTATCAAACCATCATTCAACGGGCACCCCCTATACCGGGCACAAAATGCCTGAATGAGTTCCCGTCATCGAGCAAGAGGCGACAGACCTCCCGGGCTGGGTTGTTTCCGATTTTGATTATGGAGAGTCAAATGTCTAATGACAAAGACGAGGTAGAGAAATCCGGTACCGGCGTAGTTCAGGCCAAAGCGAATGAAGGCGAAGCCAGCTTGAACATTAGGGCGGATTCCGTTAAACGAATTTTCAACCGCAAGCAGGAGGTCACCCAGTCATTCGAGTTGTACCTGCCACATTGCGGATTTGCATAACTACCAAGCTTTGGTGCAAGAGAAAGTGGTCAGGGATGTCGCCGAAAACCAGGATGGTTTTTCGAGTTAAGAATGAGCTTTCTATCGGTAAAACAGGAGTTTACGCCGAAAACCTGACATGGAAGTACACAGGCTGCCGAGATGGCTGGCCAGCAGGACATGGATGTTCAACCCAACGGCCGTGATTACTGGGCCGGCTCTGTGACTGGTGCCCGCAGGCAATGCGGGCACCCGTTTTTTTGACTTGAAGTGATTTTGCCAGTTGACAATTGGAGTATGAAGTAATATACGATCAATACTGTCAGTGAATAATCAAATAGCCATGGCAACTCATTGATAAAAAGGCTATCCTGATGATACATATTGAATTATTAGGCACCAGAATCTGTTCGAGGGCACGAACGGATTTTTTTCCACGATAGGGATTTCAAACCATTGAGGAAGGGGCTCTTCAGGAGACTGAAAGTGCTGGGCGTTGCTATGCAAGAAAACGTACAAATGCCTGAAGAGGCAAAGGTTATTGGTAAAGCTATTCCTCTGGTTCTTCGCCGAATGGTAAGGCTGATAATAGGCACAATTCCCTTCCCTGCTATCGCAGAAATGCTCAAATCAATCTACGTTGAGGAAGCTCAAAAAAAACTAATACGAAATGGAACAAACCCCACGAAAAGCGCTTTAGCCTTGTTAACAGGCTTGGACACTCGGGTCGTCTCAACGATACAGGATGCTGAGTTCAATATTCATATTGATCCGCAAAAGATTTGCCCCGAGTTTGCTCTTCTTGAGACTTGGGCTAAAGACTCGTTTTTCCAAGATGAAATTACAAAAAAACCAGCGATCCTGCCATTAGAGGGTCGGGGTAGATCATTTCACAGTTTGGTTCTTAAGTCAGTTGGTCGAAACATCACCGTCAAAACCGTTCTGAACAAATTAGTCGAATCTGGGAACGTAAGATCTGTCAGTGGAAATATAGACAGCGTGGAGTTGTTATCAGTTTTCTATTCACCCATATCCAGCGGCCGTGCGATACATACGGACATCGCTTTTCTAGAGGCATCAAGAGTGCTTAACGCAGTAATTCATAACATGAATTCTGCGCCCGAAGAAAGGGTTCCACAGCAGGGAAGATGGACTTATAGGTTAAATCCTGAGAACTATAAGAAGTTCAGAATAAAAGCTCGAAAACTAATGGAAAAACAAATTAACGAAGGGGAAGTGCTACTCGAAGAGTTCGAGGAGCCAAAGAAGCACCCTGGTCAAATTACCGTTGGATTCGGTTGGTACCAGTGGAGTGACCATGAACCTGAAGAGGAGGGCGAGTGAATATTAGGGGGCTCTAGTTACTCAAACTCCTTTCGGGTTGATGTTTAGCAGCCTGGCCGACCGTAGAAGGCAAATGAAATTGTCCGCGGTTTGGCCTCAATCTGAAAAAAAGGAGTAATACTATGTCTCGTTGGATGATAGAAAAGAATGGTACAGGGATCGAAAAATCGGGCACCGGGATCGAGAAATCCGGCACAGGTATTGAGAAATCCGGCACAGGTATTGAAAAGTCCGGTACTGGAATTCGAAGGATTTTGCTCGCCTGCTCTTTGGCATTTACAACGTTTGCGGGTGGTGTTCAGGCCGACAATCCGGATCCTGCCGGTTCTCTGCAACTGGTGGTAAATAACAACACCGTGGCCGTTTCATGGATTATTGATGGCAGTATTTTTTCTGGCATATCGTCCCTAAATGGCTCTTTTGCAAGTTTGCTGTTAACCGAAGTAGCTTTGGGTTCCGATAATATCGGAACCGAAGTTGCTGGTGCCGGGACCGGTACCGAAGTTGCTGGTGCTGGTACGGGTATATCCGTGAAAGTGGCTGGAGCTGGGACCGGTACTGAAGTCGCTGGTGCTGGTACGGGCATATCGGTGAAAGTGGCTGGTGGTGGAACCGGTACCGAAGTCGCTGGTGGTGGAACCGGTACCGAAGTCGCCGGTGGTGGAACCGGTACCGAAGTCGCCGGTGGTGGAACCGGTACCGAAGTCGCTGGTGGTGGAACCGGTACCGAAGTCGCTGGTGGTGGAACCGGTACCGAAGTCGCTGGTGGTGGAACCGGTACCGAAGTCGCTGGTGGTGGAACCGGTACCGAAGTCGCCGGTGGTGGAACCGGTACCGAAGTCGCCGGTGGTGGAACCGGTACCGAAGTCGCTGGTGGTGGAACCGGTACCGAAGTCGCTGGTGGTGGAACCGGTACCGAAGTCGCTGGTGCTGGTACGGGCTCACAAATATTAGTTGCCGGCGCAGGAACCGGAACTGAAACTATCATGATTACTTTACCCGAGGGCACCGGATTGGCAATGGAAATATCTATGGGATGCGGATCAGCTTCCGTTACTGTGCTGGACTCATCGTACGCACCTGTGATGGAATTCTCTGACGTTCCGGTCATCGGTGATACCGGCCTTTGCTCAGGTGGTTTTAATATCGATTCGGGTTTTGATTTCCGCTCAAATTGATCAACTGGGGAATCAAAAAACGAAGTAATTGTTTACGCTAATTCCAACGAGCAAATTCAGCCCCTGCAGTGCGCAGGGGCTCTTTGTCTCCTGGATTTTTTCATCGTCTGTTTTCTAGTGCAGTCAGCATGAGTTCATGAACGATTTCTGTTACCCGCTATTGCTTACCCGGGCGGCCAGTGCATCTGCCTTCCCCCGAGCAAATGCAAATGAATATGGAAAACCATTTGTCCACCGGCCTGTTTGCAGTTCATTACCACGCGATACCCATCCTCACTGACCCCTTCCATGCGAGCTATTTCTGTTGCCGCCAGAAATAACTGTCCGATCAATTCGACGTGCGACGAATTTATGTCGTCCATGGTCCGGATATGTTCCTTCGGAATGATCAATATATGTACCGGAGCCTGCGGATTGATGTCCCTGAATGCCAATACCTGGTCCGTTTCATAAACAATATCAGCAGGTATCTCGCGCTTGATAATTTTCAAAAACAGGTCTTCTGACATTAGTCGTTCCTTATCAATGCCCGGTAGACTGCCCCCGGTACAGTGGACCCTTCAAAGCCTCAAAATGAGGCACGGTCATATGCCTCGGGACTGACGACGCCCCCCCTTCTTCAGTAGCACTAACCTTTAGAGTCCATAGCTTAATGTGTCTACTTTTTCTGTCAATTGCGTCGCTGACACCGCCCAGGTGACTGTGTCGGCGCGTTCGATAACACTTCGATGTAATCGAAGACATTCGCACGCGCCGGTTTGACGTTGCTCTATATAGCGTTATCTTCAAAGTAGTGCATCCCTATGCCTGCTGTAAGTTGATCATCAGAAGAGAACTTTTCTTCAAACTCGAGCATGAGTTCGCGGGCTTCATCATCTACCCTTTCTAAAAAAGCACGCATAGTTTTTTCAAACCGCACTCGATTTTTTGGATTTAACCTATGAGTCCATGATGCGCGTTGGAAAAAACTTGTTGTTCCTTGAATAATTGCATTGTAGTTGTGGAAAACCGTATCCAATAGAACGCTTGTATGGGTAAGGCCAATTTCAAGTGCTTCCCAGGCATCACCAGATTTTTTGGGTACAACAATATTTCTTACCAATTCAACCTTATTCGAATTATCTAATAATCTAACCGAGCCATTAGAAATAAGTTTTTCCAGTAAAGATTGAACAGTGACTCCTCTGGAAGTAACAGCTTCATTTACGAGTTGCTCGAAGGAATTTTTTCCCTGGCTCATTTTCAATGGCCTGGGTTGACTCGTTTTGGAATCAAGATACCTGGAATCGCTGCTCCACATGTCGAGTATGCAACCTTCAGGGGTCATTTCTTTCAGAAAGCGTTTGGTTTTGTACAGCGGGCTCCAATACTGCTCGCTATTTCTGACCTTGGTCAAAGTTCGGGTATCAATTCCCGTTAATACTCCCAGTTTGGACAAGGAAACGCTTTTTGTCGGCTGTTCAAGTTTTAGTTGCCTTTCCGCTTCCTGGATATAGATGGTTCGCACCATCTCATTCAGCTTGAGCAATGATATTCTGCCGACGAGAAAACGAATGAGTTTGCGCAACATATTTTCCAGCGCGCGGGCAAAAATTTCCAGATCTTGCATTCGTGGATCCATACCGCTTGGCATCTACACTCTCCGTCCCTGTTGGTAGCTGTCACTAAATAAATTTGTATTACCTGTTTGCAGGGTGGATATTTTTCCCATGCACAAGGCAAAGCCCAAGCAGGCTAATTGCCTACTCGGACTTCACCCTACCTCAACGCAATCAGGTCATCGCGGCTATTGCCTGGCTATTGTTGCCCCCCCCTTACTCGTTGCCAGGCGACCCATTTCCCGCTTGCGTTTTGGTGCCCCCCTCTTGCGTAACCATTATTGTCCTATAATGACATTAATGTCAAATACTATTTTTACCCTTTATTCGATTTTTTGACAAAAAGCGCACATTCGCGAAGAATTCCTACAAATGCACATTTCAATTCACGCCGCATACTTCATTTTCCCTGCCCCTCTATGAGCTTCCAAACAAAGCGCAAGAATCGGGTGGACGGATCACTGCAAATATTTAGAATGGCCTCATGGAAAGTCCAAATCATTTTGCAGTGGTGAAAAAGGCATTGTGCTGGCTGGTCGATAACCGCGCCCAACAACCAAGCCTGGAAGCTCTTTCACGTTATACCGGATATAGCCAACACCATTTGCAACGTACATTTCAGGAATGGGCGGGTGTCAGCCCAAAACAATTTCTCAAGTCGCTTACGCGCGAAGATGCAGTACAGCGATTGATGCAAGGCTTCTCCGTTCTCGATGCCGCATACGCGACCGGCCTCTCCGGTCCCGGGCGATTGCACGATCTGCTGGTGACCACCGATGCCTTGAGTCCCGGCGAACTGAAACGTCATTGTAAGGGATTGACCATTGATTATGGCTCGGCTCAAACACCGTTTGGCCTCACCCTGCTGGCCTGGAATGACCGCGGCATAAACTTTCTTGGTTTCTGCGAGGACAGCGGATTCGAAGTCGTAATGGAGTCTCTGCGCCAGCAATGGACCGGTGCCCGATTCAGGCATTCTTCTATCGAAGCCAAAAAACACCTGGAGCATATTTTTTCGGGTAGCGAGCAGCAACCGACACGCGTGTGGCTACGAGGAAGCCGTTTTCAGCTAAAAGTCTGGCAGGCCTTGTTGGCTATCCCGGAAGGTGCTCATGCCACTTATGGACAAATTGCCGCTTTCATTGGCCACAAAGGTGCCAGCCGTGCTGTAGGGTCAGCCATCGGTAAAAACCCTGTAGCCTGGATTATTCCCTGCCACAGAGTCATCCGGCAACTGGGTGAATTGGGCGGCTACCGCTGGGGGATACCGATCAAAACGGCCATGATTGGTTACGAAGCCGCCGGCAGCGGATATCGGAATCAGGTCTGAATATGAAGTTCATCCAACTGCACCAGGCGAGAACAGGCCGGCAGTCTTCGTTCCATTAATTGCAGTATTTTATTGGCTGCGATCTCCGGAGCTTCAATTCCCTGCGGACTTTCCGTGTGGTACACCTTGGCACGCAAAGGAGACCTCATTGGACCCGGGTGCAACGCCAATACCTGAATGCCTGTATTTGTCAGCTCAGCTGCAAATTGCCTGGCCAAAGCATTGATTCCGTGCTTGCTAACGCCGTAAGCTCCCCAGTACGCTGTTGCAACCTTGTCCAGGTCCTCGCTGATGAAATACAGACTTGCTTGTGGAGATTGCAGCAACAAAGGCAAACAGCGAGTACTGAGAAGCCAGGGCGCATTCAGATTCACCTGCATCTGCCGCAGCCAGTCCTGAGGCTGGATCTGGTCCAGGGGTTGGAGTCCGTCAAAACTTGCCGCGCAATGAATGAGAGCATCCAGTCTGCCCGGCCCACGTTCCAGCGCATCGACCACTTTCTTGCAGTCCGGTGGACCCATGGAGGCAAGATCGAGAACGACTATTGATGGTTCACGCCCCCCATTTTGCACGATACGATCATAGAGTCTTGCCAAGCCTGTTTGATTCTTGTCGACCAGGATGGTCTCCCATGCCGCACGGGCACATAGCAGCGCCAGTTCCGAGCCCAGCGCCCCGGCCGCCCCGGTGATGATTGCGACTTTGTTTTGCGATGCCTCGACCATAATCGTCAGCAAATAAACACGACGCGGCAGTTTAACGGCTTTACCTGTTTTTTAGTACTGCAGCATCAGACTTGGGGCCAGTTCTGCGAAAAATTTGACTGCATGCCAAAATCACTAGATTCTTGTGCCTCGTTCGATCCGGTAAAGCAGAGAGCCCATGAGCCAAACGGAAACAAGTACAACACTTCAAGCGCAGGATGAATTTCTTGGTCACCCGAAAGGCTTGTATGTTTGTTTTCTTACCGAGATGTGGGAGCGGTTTTCTTTTTACGGGATGAAAGCATTGTTGCTGCTGTACCTGGTCAAATATCACCTGTTTGCAGATTCAAACGGCTATAACCTGCTCGGCGCCTATGGCGGACTGGTTTATGCGGTACCGGTGCTGGGCGGTTTGGTAGCCGATCGTTGGCTGGGCATGCGCAAATCGGTGGTGCTGGGTGGAATACTGCTGTGTCTCGGTCATTTCGGTATGGCCTATGAAGGCCACCAGGCGGCCATGATAGACGGCCGGATTGTGCGTGACGAACACGCACTGCAGTTCTTCTACTTTTCCCTGGCGTTGATCATCACTGGCGTTGGCTTTCTCAAACCGAATATTTCGACCATTGTTGGCCGCCTTTACCCGGACAACGACCCTCGCCGTGATTCCGCTTTTACCATTTTCTATGCCGGTATCAATTTGGGCGCCTTTATCGCACCCTTGCTGTGTGGATGGTTGGGTGAGACCTACGGCTGGAAATATGGTTTCGGTCTTGCCGGTATCGGCATGGTCGCGGGCCTGATTAATTTCGTCCGTGGTAAAAAACATTTTCACGGATATGCCGAATCTCAGTATCCCGAACGGCTCGAACAAAAAATATGGGGTGTATTACGATGCGAGACCGTGATTTATCTCGCTGCGATGGCTGGCGTTGTTTTTGTCTGGGGTTTGGTACAGACTCATTCTGTCTTGCTGATACTTACCGCTTGGCTGCCTCCCTTGAGCCCTGTCATCCTGGGCATGCACACAGTGACCATTTGCCTGCTCAGCGGCATTTTCTGGTTTATGCTCAAACACTGCAGTCAGGCGGAAAGACACAGGATGCAGGTATTGCTGGTCTTGATCATGGGGGGGCTGGTGTTTTATACGCTGTATGAACAGACATACGGATCGTGGATCCTGTACTCAGACCGCTTGATGAACCGAGAGGCATTTGGCATTGAATGGAGTGCCTCGCAATTAGCCGCTTTGGGCGCCATGTTCATCCTGCTGCTCTCGCCACTGTTTGCATGGCTGTGGCCGTATCTCGCCAAGCGCGGCCTTAACCCGGGAAAACCGCTTAAAACCGCTTTGGGCATCCTGGTGGGCGGGTTTTCCTTCTGGGTTCTGGTCTATTCCATCGATCATCCGCAAACGAATGGCCTGGTTTCGCTGTGGTGGTTGGTACTGGCCTACCTGGTACTGGAAGTAGGCGAACTCATGCTCTCCCCAATAGGCCTTTCCGCCGTCACGCAACTGTCCGTACCCCGTGTCGTCAGCCTGATGATGGGTGCCTGGTTTTTGGGCACGTCATACTCCGAAGTGCTGGCTGCCCAACTGGGCAAACTTTCGGTTGTCGAACAGGTGAGCGGCACAAACCTCGATATTGCCCAGGCAATGTCTGGCTATCATGGATTGTTTGCATTGCTTTTCTGGATTGGACTTGGCTGCGGTGTATTGTTTTTGTTGCTTACCCCTGTGCTCAATAAGGGCATGCACGGACTCAAGTAAGTCCTGGTTCATATTCACTTATGCCGATTTATGAATACATACCCCTGACCGCTCGCTGCTGTGCCCACTGCGAGAACGGATTTGAGCAACTGCAGAAAATCCATGACCCTGTATTGCACAGCTGCCCTCACTGTCATGCGCCCGTGCGACGCGTCATCTCCGCACCCAATCTTGCCAAGTCCGGGCCTTCCCTCGAACCAGCCAACCTGGAAAAACACGGTTTTACCCAATACCGTAAATCCAGCAAGGGTGTGTACCAGAAAACCGCGGGCAAGGGCCCGGATGTCATCAGCGATGATTAGGGAAACTCTGAATTGATCAGTATGCAGTCTAGCGGCCTGTCGGTTGAGACAAATGACGCAATTCATCGGCATGTTGTTCCCAGTTCCGGCCATCAAAGTTTTGTTCGATTACCCTCACTCCCGGAGGCAATTCAAGGCAACGCAGGTTGACGCTGAAGCCATCGGGATTGGAGCGAGGTACGTAGTACGATTTGACGCCGCATCGGGAACAAAACAGGTGCTGCGCCGTGCCACTGTTGAAGCGGTATTCCCGCAGATACTCCTTGCCCCTGAGCAAACGAAAATGCGTTGCGGGAACGATGAGATGCACAAATCCGAGCATGCTGCATATCGAGCAGTTGCAATGCTGGACGATAATCTCCTCGTCGATCATCACTTCGAATGCAATGCAGCCACAATGACAGCCCCCGTTAGCCCGCATATTGCACCAGTTGGATAAAATCCAAAGGGTGATGCACCTGCACGCTTCCCGCAACCAGGGCATCACTCAATTCATAAGAACCGTAGCCGTAGTGGACAGCCGCCGTGATGGTACCCGCCGCCCTGCCCGCCTGCAGATCGCGGATATCGTCACCGGCAAACACCGTTTCATCAACCGGGATCTGGAGTATGTCGCACGCCAGCTTGACAGGAGCCGGGTCAGGTTTATTGCGACTTAATGTGTCCCCGCAAACCAGGCAAGACAAGCGGTCGGCCAAACCTGCCGCACGCAAAATGGGTAAGGTCAATGCTTCGAATTTGTTGGTGACAATGCCCCAGGGAATCGCCGAGCTCGCGAGAAAATCGAGCATCTCCAGTACTCCGGGGTAAAGACTGGAGAGCACATAACTTTTCTCAGCGTACCTGCTCAGGAACCGGGACCTCCACGTTTCGAACTGCCGTGTATCGACGGTTGGCATGCCAGCCTGCAACAAGCCCGTAGCCCCGCGCGAAACATGGCGGCTCAGCTGGCCCAAGGCCAGAGCCGGCAAGCCCTCGCCAGCCCGCAGCCAATTCAGTGCCGCGACCAGGTCCGGCGCCGAATCCAGTAACGTACCATCGAGATCAAACAGGATGGCACGAATTCTACTCATACCACAGGCCGTTGGGCATGGATCATGTAATTCACTCTGACGTCGCCGCCCAATGACACAAAACGCAGCATGGGGTCGTAGTGCAGCCCGCAGATATTGCTTACCGACAGACCAGCATGACGCAGCCAACTGCACAATTCCGAGGGACGGATGAAGCGGTCGTAACGGTGGGTCCCCCGCGGCAATATTCTGGCCAGGTGCTCAGCGCCCACAATTCCCAACAGAAACGCCTTGGGTGTGCGGTTCAGGGTGGAAAGGAATACATGGCCACCAGGCTTCAACACGCGCGCAATAGCAGCAATGACCGAAGCAGGATCAGGAACATGCTCCAGCATCTCCAAACAGGTGACCACGTCAAATTCACCCGGCTGATCACCTGCTATCTGTTCAATGGTCGCCAGTCGGTAGTTGACGTCCAAACCGGATTCCAACAAATGCAATTTCGCCACTTCAAGCACTCTTGGAGCGACATCGATTGCGCTCACTTTGGCGCCTTTTGCAGCCATGGATTCCGCCAATATGCCCCCGCCACAGCCTACATCCAGGAGCTGGGCAAGCTGCAGGTCACAGCGCTCGCTGATGTATTTCAACCGCGTTGGATTCAGATCGTGCAAGGGCCTGAATGGACCCTCCGGGTCCCACCAGCCCGCGGCAACTGCGTCGAACTTCAGCTGCTCCTGCGCATCCAGATTATGGAGATTTTTGCTATTCACTGCACGAAATCCTGTTGCCTGGTATCGATTATCACGTGCGCGCCAACAACTTTAACCGCCAGGATTCAGCCGATGCCAGCACATCCTCGATCTCAATGCTTGTGAGTTTGCCCTTTTCCAGCAACCGCCGGCCAGCTACCCAGACATCCGTAAACTGCCGGCTCGAAGCAGCGTAGATCAGTTGCGAAATCACGTTGAACAAAGGTTGGGTCTCCGGCGCGCGCAAATCAAGTGCGGCAAAATCAGCCAACTTTCCTGCTTCGATAGATCCAATCTGCTGTTCCATGTTAAGCGCCCGGGCGCTGTTGATGGTCATCATTTCCAGTGCGGTAAACGCATCAACTGCCCGGGGGTCACTGGCCAGCCCCTTGCCCAAAAAAGCAGCAGTTTGGGCTTCGGAAAGCAAATCCAGGTTGTTATTGGCTGCTGCGCCATCCGTTCCGATGGCAACGTTTACCCCCGCCACCAGCAAGTCATTCACCGGGCAAAAGCCGCTGGCCAGTTTCAGATTGGACTGTGGGCAATGAATGACGTTTACCCCACACTCCGCCAGCAGTTGGATGTCATCAGGCGATAACTGGGTCATGTGTACTGCCAGCAAACGGGAATTCAACAGCCCTTGACTGTGCATTCTTTGCAGCGGCCGGATACCATGTACCTGCAGCGAATGCTGGATTTCCCAAGCGGTTTCCAGCAAATGGATATGCACTGGAATACCGTGCTCGCCGGACAACTCAGCCACCCTTAACAATGTGCTGTCCGACACGCTGTAGGGTGCATGAGGTGCGAAAGTGAAAGAAACCAGAGGACTATTACGCCAGCCATGCAGCAACTGCAGTCCCTTGGCCAGATACTCGTCAATATTTTTCGCCCAGGCTGTCTGCATTTCGATAATGATCAGCCCGATGCAGGCACGAATGCCTGCCTGCACTGCTACTTCGGCGACCACATCCGGAAAAAAATACATGTCATTGAAACAAGTTGTGCCGGCTCGAAGCATTTCCGCCACCGCCAGACTAGCGCCATCGGCAACGAATTCAGCGCTTACGAATCGATTCTCCGCTGGCCAGATATGCTTGTTGAGCCATACATGCAGGTCCAGGTCATCGGCAAAACCGCGCAATAACGTCATGGATGCATGGGTATGCAAGTTTATCAGGCCAGGCAACAACACATGCTGCGGTAAGGTCACTTCATCAGCATCGATATATCGCGACCTGGCCAGATCGCTGGTCAATATTCCGACGATACGATCGCCATCAACCACAACACAGTGGTTCTCCAGCACAACTTGTGCAGGCCTCACGGGAACGATGTAGCGGGCATGAATTACCGTAGGACGGGACATGATTTCACCCAGTGCAAGGTAATAAAAAGGAAAAGCTACTCTTTAACGCGGGATACGTATTCCCCGGTTCGCGTATCAACCTTGATCAATTCGTCATTACCAACGAACAGAGGAACGCGCACCACCGCACCGGTTTCCAGCGTGGCCGGCTTGCCACCACCACCCGAGGTATCACCTCTGACGCCCGGGTCCGTTTCAATGATGCGCAACTCCGTGAAGTTGGGTGGCCGGACACTCAGTGGCTGGCCGTTGTAGAGCATCATTTGACAGATATCTTCCTCTTTCATCCATTTGGCGTCCTCGCCAATGGATTCCTTTGAACAGGCATGTTGTTCAAATGTTTCCTGGTTCATGAAATGCCAGAACTCACCATCGTTGTAGAGATACTGCACATCCATCTCGAAGATGTCTGCCGCTTCAACTGATTCACCGGAGCGAAACGTGCGCTCTATAACCCGACCCGTCTTGAGGTTGCGCACTCGAACCCGACTGAATGCCTGACCCTTGCCAGGTTTTACAAATTCATTTTCGACAATGTTATATGGTTCACCGTCGAGGATGATTTTTAATCCACCACGAAATTCACTGGTGCTGTAACTCGCCATCAAATTCTCCAAAGTAAAGCGGCCTGACATGGTTGCAGCAAAATGCGCCGTGACCGCCAGGAACATCGCACAAGCAAAAAGCGCATTCTATCTTGAATTCGTCTGGCCAGACAGCGCTGCTCAAGTATCGGCACTTGCCGTTGCGTCTGCTGGTTGGCAGAAAATATTTCCCAATTTGGTGAAACCATCAACCCCTGCGTAAGCCTGAAAGAACACGAGGATTTCTGCAGCAGACTTCCAAGCGTGCAATGCACTATAAATTGAGCCATAAATAAGTCATACTGAGCTCTGGATGCGATGAAAAAAGTCTTGGAAATATCATTCAAATAATTGGATAAATATTTGATTTAAGTTAGATAAGTGTGTTAAAAACACCTCTGGGAAAGAGGTCTGGGGATCAGTTGCTATGGAAAGCATGACTCTAATTGTCACGGACAAATCTCCTGAATTAGCGGAACGCATCAATTCCCTGCTTCGCAATTCAGGAATTAAAATTCATGTAACAAACGTCAACAAAGCTGTGGACATCAAGCGGGCGCTGGATCAAGCCTGCCCTCTTTTGATCATCTATGCCAATGCGGATGCAACAACTGCCAGCCTGGAAGAAGTAAGCGCCCTGGCGAATGAGTATGCGGTCCCTTTTGCGCTTTATTCTGATTTTCAAAATCCGGTTGAACTGATCAAGACTCTGAAAACAACGGCCTGTCTCGTAATACACTCTGAACATGAGACTCAACTGAAAGACACGGTCAAGCACCTGGTGGCACGTTATGAACTCCACCGGAATCAGCGGCAGCAACGAAGCCAGCTGGAAGAATTGGAGCACCGCTACAACCTGTTGCTCGACAGTGCCCGGGACGCGATGGCGTACATCCATGAAGGACTCCATGTCTATGCCAACCGGGCCTACCTGGAGGCTATGCGGGTTACAGATATTTCCGCGATTGCCGGACTGTCCTTGTTGGAATTCATGCAGGCTGAAGGTGTGGATCTGAAAAAAGTTTTGCGCAGCCTGTCCAGGGGAGAGTTTCCGCAAGATCCACTGGAGGTTGCCATTACCCGTCCAGACGGAACCTCGTTCACCGCTCATCTGGCATTTTCACCCGCGCGTTTTAACGGTGAATCGTGCACACAGATGTTGGTGCATGAGTGCGATGCCGTGGCCGGCTTGACCGCTGAGTTGGAAAGGATGCGCAGCACTGATCCACTGACACAACTCAGAAACAGGCGCTCTTTCGCTGATAAATTGGAATCGGCGCTTGCCGAGCCGCGTTCTGTGGATTCTGTTTCAGCGATTCTCTACGTAGAGCCCGATGGCGTATCGGACCTGCAAGATGAATTCGACGCGGCCGGCATGGATGCCGTTATTGCTGACCTGGCACTTGTGCTGAAATCATGCCTCGGCACTCAGGACGAAGCTGCTCGCATCAGTGAGTACAGTTTCGCCGTTCTGACGAAACAAGCGAATATGGAAAAAGTCGAGGCGCTGGCAGGGAAAATACTCAAGGCTTATTGTGAGCACCTGGTGGAAATCGAAGACAAATCGATATCGGTATCGTGCAGCATCGGTATCGCCACGCTGGGGCGCCTGGCGAAAAATTCGGTGGAAGTGATTGCTGGCGCCCGCAAGGCCCAGGCCGAAGCCGCGGAAACGGGCAACCGGGCCGTGATATTCCGCCCGCAATTGACCGCCGTCAGCAGCTTCGATGATGACCGGCAATGGATTGATCGCATAAAGCTTGCACTCAGCCAACAAGACTTTTATTCGGTACAACACGCCATCATCGACCTTGAAGGTGAAGGCGAGCACTTGATGGAAAACCTGACCTACCTGCGCGACGCTTCCGGCGATCTGGCGCCGCATCAATACATGGGAATTGCCGATCGCAACGACCTGGCTGGCCGCATTGATCGTCATATCATTCCAAGCTTACTGAAATCTTTTGTCGAAAGCTCGGACAAGCAAATCATCACCTTGAGCAATAATTCCATACTTGATTATGGTTTTCCCGCCTGGCTGGGCGAACAGATGACTAAATGTTGTGTTGAAGCCGGTAAAGTGATTATCCAATTCAGCGCCACCGCGGCTCAAGCCAACCTCAAACCAGCTCAGCGGCTGATGAATGAACTGGCGCCCCTGGGTTGTAAACTATCTATTTCGGAGTTTGATACAGAACGCCGCACGCGAGCCTTGCTCGAACATCTCGGCGCTTCTTACATAAAAATCCACCGTTCATTGACGGAAAATCTCACTGGAAACTCCGTCAACCAGGAGGCCATCAGAAAAATAATAGAGACGGCTGAGTCAAAAGGTGTTTGCGTGATAGCCGATGAAGTAAGCGACACCTCCAGCCTGGCCATCTTGTGGCAATGTGGTGTTAAATTGATTGCGGGTCCGTTTCACAAAGAAAAATCACAGGTTGTCGGCGAGTGATGCTCTGAGTCCGAACAGCCCGCGATTTGCCACGAACTACGTTGGCCGCTTTGCGCCCTCACCCACCGGTGATCTGCATTTTGGATCGTTGGTCACCGCAGTAGCGAGCTACCTGCAGGCAAAAAAATCCGGTGGCAAGTGGCTTTTGCGCATCGAAGACATTGATCCACCAAGGGAAGTTGCGGGAAGCGCGACAAGAATTATCCAGGATCTTGCTCGTTTTGGGCTGATTGCCGACGAGCCAGTATTATTTCAAAGTCGCAGAAGCGAGACCTACACGCAAGCCTGCGAGCAACTCGTGCAATCGGATCAGGCTTATTGGTGTGGATGCAGTCGAAAAGATTTGCCCCCCACGGGCATTTACCCGGGTA
The DNA here is from genome assembly GCA_963708905.1 of uncultured Gammaproteobacteria bacterium. Classification (GTDB taxonomy): domain Bacteria; phylum Pseudomonadota; class Gammaproteobacteria; order Xanthomonadales; family SZUA-36; genus SHZL01. Next base: position 84,324 of record CAVPUV010000078.1, read on the forward strand.
CTTGCCGCAACGGAATTCCACCAGGCAGAAAACCCCGTGCCATCCGCTTAAAAGTCGGTGCCAGCACCATCCGCTTTCACGACCGGCTGCAAGGCAGGTTGATTGATGATCTGCAAACCACGGTTGGTGACTTCGTGATACGACGTGCCGATGGCATATTCGCCTATCAGCTGGCGGTCGTGATTGATGATGCTTTCCAAAATATTACTGAAATTGTCCGCGGCGCCGACTTGCTTGATTCGACAACGCGGCAAATTTACTTGCAGACCTGCCTGGAATTTCCCATACCGGACTATGTTCACATACCCGTAGCGTTACTGCCCGATGGCAGCAAATTGAGCAAGAGCAGTCGTTCCGACCCTGTCCGGTGCGAAACCCCAGCTACAGCGCTGAGACTGGCGCTGGCCTTCCTGGGCCACCTGGCGCCACAGCAGAGTCTGGCCGGCACATGGGACTGGGCGCTGGAAAACTGGTCTTTGAACAAGGTACCCCGAGTCCATGCCCGGCCCGTCACGGCATGCACCAGCTGATGGTGTTCAGCTGGTGGGAGTTACGGAGCTCAGTCACGCTATAATGGATATACCAAATGATGAGCATGGATCATGAACCCCAATTACCTGGACTTTGAACAGCCGATTGCGGAACTGCAGGCCAAGATAGATGAATTGCGCAATGTAGGTTCAGACAATGCCATCAATCTGGATGAAGAAATCCAGCGTTTACAGTCCAAGATGCGGCAACAGATCAAGAGCATCTTCAGCAACCTTTCACCGTGGCAGATTTCCCAGCTGAGCCGCCACCCATTGCGGCCATATACGCTTGATTACGTCGAAAAGATTTTTGATGAATTTCACGAGTTGCATGGCGATCGTGCTTTCGCTGATGACCATGCAATCGTTGGGGGACTGGCTCGATTCCGCCAACGGGCGGTCATGGTCATTGGTCAGCAGAAGGGCCGTGACACTAAAGCCAAGGTGTTTCGCAACTTTGGCATGCCCAGGCCCGAAGGGTATCGCAAGGCATTGAGGCTCATGCATATGGCAGCCCGCTTCCGGTTGCCGCTGCTGACGTTCGTTGATACACCGGGTGCTTATCCGGGGGTTGGCGCCGAAGAACGAGGTCAATCGGAAGCCATCGCAAAAAATCTCCAGATAATGTCGAGGCTCCCGGTACCCGTGATTTGCACCATCATAGGTGAAGGAGGTTCTGGTGGTGCGCTCGCGATTGCCGTAGGCGATCGCATCAACATGCTTGAATACAGCACCTACTCTGTCATTTCACCGGAAGGTTGCGCTTCCATTTTATGGAAGGAAGCCGCCAACGCCGAAGAAGCTGCAACTGCTCTGGGAATCACTTCCGATCGCCTCAAGTCGCTGGGCTTGATCGACGAGATCATACCGGAGCCGTTGGGAGGCGCACATAAGGAACCCGATGAGGTGGCGGCAAGAATAGCCGATTGCATTGAGCGCCAGCTGGATGAACTCGGGAACATGGCCATAGAGGGTCTGCTGGAATCACGCTACCGAAAACTATTGTCCTATGGCGAGTTCCAGGGCTGACTGTGAAACCGGAAGTTGGCAGCTTTGCGATTGGGCAATTGCTGCAGCGTCTTGCTATTTTCCCCACACCGCCCAGATATTGGGTGGGCTTCAGCGGCGGAGCCGACTCCACTGCTCTGCTGGTCGCTTTGAACGAATTGGGTCCGGACCTGGCCGCTGAATTTCATGCCGTTCATTTCAACCATGGCCTGCAAACAGCAGCAGATGACTGGCAGGCACATTGCCTGTCATTCTGTGAAAAAAAGAATATTCCTCTAATTATTCAACAGCTTGAATTGGATGTAACGCCAGGCCAAAGCCCGGAAGAGCAAGCCAGACACCAGCGCTATGCTGCTGTCGAAAAATTGTTGGGTGATGGAGAAATATACCTGACAGCACATCACGCTGACGACAATGCGGAAACGTTTTTTCTGCATTTGATGCGCGGCAGCGGCATGGACGGATTGGCTGCGATCCCGCCGCTACGAAAAATTGGCAAAGGATGGGTGGCTCGTCCTTTGCTTGAGTTCCGCCGCCAAGACCTGGAATTTTTTCTTCGACAGCGCAACATTCCCTGGCTGCAGGACCCTTCAAATCTAGATCCGGCTTACGACCGTAACTACGTTCGCAACAACCTTTTTCCCGCCCTCGATCAACGCTGGCCCGGGGTGGTAAAGCGTCTTAATCAAACCGCCAGTCATGCACGGGATTTCACCGCTGTCCTGGCCAGGCTGTTGGCGTCACGGCACGGGAGCCTCATCCTCGATAGCCACACCCTGGCGCTTGAACCTTTTATTGGCCTCGACCCGGAACTGCAAGCCATGTTGTTACGTCAGTGGTTGCGTGATCAGGAAATCGTCAGCCCGCCCAAACAGCGTCTGCGTGAATTTCTGAAGCAACTGAAAACTTCGGAACAAGCAGGCAAGCAGCCGGAACTACGGTGGGCCCGGCAGTTGATCAAACGCCACGGCAAGGCTTTATGGTTGCACGAACTGCCCTGCCCTGGCCAATGCCCCACCCGGCCATGGACATCCGGCGTGAACCTGGATCTGGGTGCGGATTTCGGACAGATACGTCTATCCGGCAATCCCTCGGATATTCCTCAGGGCTGGGAGATAGGGCCGAGAAGAAAAGGCGCCAGGATGATGCAACACACAGGAGGTCCAAGGCGTAAATTAAAGGAATTGATGCGACAATGCGGATTACCGCCGTGGCTTCGCTCCGCCATCCCTGTGCTCTATTGGCAGGGGGAGGCCGTAGCGCTAGGTGATTGGCTGCTCAGTGCCAAACTTCAACGTTGGTTGTCGGACAGAAGCTGCGGTTATACCTGGCAGCCCGATCACCCCTTGCTGTGCAAATTGCAATCGGTTAGTGTCCACTCCCTCGACCATGCAGAATCATTCGATGAGTCATAATACGGATCAACAACCTGATTTCGAACAGGCTTTAGTGGAACTCGAAGGCCTGGTGTCCAAACTTGAATCCGGCGAACTGGGCCTCGATCAATCGCTGGAATACTTCAAACGTGGCGTGGAACTGACCCGCCATTGCCAATCCGTGCTGAACCAGGCACAACAAACGGTTGAACTTCTGACTCTTCCCGATGCAGCAGCGGAGCAGGCTTCCATTGAAGAATCTGAATGATACCGCCGTGGTCGTTGCCGCCTGGCAGCAACGTTTTGAGAACGTGCTCGACCAAAAACTGCCGGCGGCAGATCTGGAGCCACAGCTTTTGCACCAGGCCATGCGCTACTCGTCGCTGTGCGGTGGCAAGCGCATTCGCCCGATGCTGGTTTATGCCTCCGGACAGGCCCTCGGTCTTGGCCTTGAGCAGCTTGACGCGGTTGCCACCGCCATAGAACTGATACATGCCTATTCCTTGATCCACGACGACCTGCCGGCGATGGATGATGACGATCTGCGGCGCGGCCGGGCCACCTGTCATCTGGCGTTTGATGAAGCGACGGCGATTCTTGCCGGTGACGCATTACAGGCGCTCGCTTTCCGCACCCTTGCTGATGGCTTGCCACAACAGCCAGGTATTACGGTGAAATTGGTCAGCGAACTGGCCATCGCTTGTGGTTCCAGTGGCATGGCGGGGGGACAGGTGCTTGACCTGCAAGCCACGGGGCAAGCACCGGATATTATGGAACTCGAGTACATCCATGAACTTAAAACCGGCGCCCTTATTCGAGCTGCGGTGGTAGCACCGGCATGGATTGCACGCTCGGATCCGGGTACTCTGGAAACCCTCAACCAATTTGGGGGCTACGTCGGGCTGGGATTCCAGATACGTGATGACATTCTCGATGTAACGGGCGATGCGGTCAACATGGGAAAAAGCGCCCATGCCGACGCGGAACGGGACAAGCCCACGTTCCCATCCCTGATTGGGCTGGATGCATCGCAAGAGCGTGCAGCCACGCTGCGAGATGAAGCTTTGGCCTGTCTGGAAGGCCTGTCGGGTGATACATCCGCACTGGCGTGGCTGGCTGAGTACATGATCAGCCGGGATCGTTAGCCTCCAAGACCATGCAGCGTTAAAATGGACTACATGAATCCGCAACATTACCCCCTGTTGAGCAATATCAGTTGTCCGGCCGATCTGCGGGAACTGGATGAAGCCCAGCTGCCACAAGCCGCCGATGAACTGCGCCGCTTCCTGATCGAGTCAGTTGCCAGCAGCGGAGGGCATTTTGGCGCCGGCCTGGGTTGTGTCGAACTGACTGTGGCACTGCACTATCTGTATGACACTCCCTTTGACCGGATCGTGTGGGATGTAGGTCACCAGGCCTACCCACACAAGATTCTATGTGGCCGCGCCGAACGCATCAGAACCATCAAGCAGCTGCAAGGCCTGGCGCCATTTCCCCGGCGCTCGGAAAGTCCGTACGACACATTTGGCACAGGACATTCTTCAACCTCCATCAGTGCAGCTCTGGGCATGTCCCTGGCGGCCAAAACCTTGGGCCAAAACCGGCGCTGCGTGGCTGTTATCGGCGATGGTGCGATGACTGCCGGAATGGCTTATGAAGCCTTGAACCATGGGGGGGACCTGGACTCTGATCTGCTCGTGGTGCTCAATGAAAACCAGATGTCCATCTCACCCAATGTCGGCGCACTGACCAAGATGCTGGGACGATTGATGAGTGGTCCCACGATCACCGGGATTCGCGAACGCAGCAAGAAATTGATGCACCGGGATTCACGCACGTGGCGATTCATGAGCCGCTGGGAAGAGCATATCAAGGGCATGGTGATGCCCAGCACATTGTTTGAAGAGCTGGGTTTCAATTACCTCGGTCCGATCGACGGCCATGATCTGCCAACCTTGATTCGCACCATTCGCACGGTACGGGACATCCATGGTCCAAACCTGCTGCATATCATCACCGCCAAGGGCAAGGGTTATGCACCGGCGGAAAAAGATCCGGTCAAATATCATGCCGTAGGACCATTTGACCCCAGCAAGGGGATTGAAAAGCAATCCAAGACGGGACCTGAAAGGATCAGCTACACAGAAGTATTCGGGCAGTGGCTATGCGACATGGCGGCCATGGAGCCCAGCCTGCTCGCCATCACGCCGGCCATGTGTGAAGGTTCCGGCATGGTGGAATTCCAGCAAAAATACCCGGATCGCTATTTTGACGTCGGCATCGCCGAACAACACAGTGTCACGCTGGCTGCCGGCATGGCATGCGAAGGCGTACATCCGGTCGTGGCGATATACAGCACCTTCCTGCAGCGTGCCTATGATCAACTCATCCACGACGTGGCGCTGCAGAACCTTCCGGTGCTGTTCGCCATAGACCGGGCGGGACTGGTCGGCCCGGACGGGCCCACGCACGCAGGGAGTTTCGATCTCAGCTATCTGCGCTGTATTCCTAACCTGGTGGTGATGGCGCCGGCAGATGAAAATGAATGCCGAAAAATGCTTTACACCGGCTTTCGCCACCACGGCCCGGCAGCGGTGCGCTACCCGCGCGGCAGCGGTCCGGGTGTGACCACAGAGAAAGCCATGACGGAATTGACCATCGGCAAGTCGCATTTAGTCCGCAGCGGCTGGACTATTGCCATCCTGGCGTTTGGCAGCATGGTGCAAGCCTGCCGTTCCATTGCAGACCGTATCGACGCCACCCTGATCAATATGCGCTTTGTAAAACCCCTGGATCGCGACGCGATCATGCTGGCAGCTCGCGAGCATGCCTGCCTGGTCACCGTGGAGGAAAATGCTCTGGCCGGGGGCGCGGGCAGCGCGGTAAATGAAGTCCTGGCCGCAGCGGGAATCAGCATTCCGGTGCTGAACATCGGCTTGGGAGACACATTCATTGATCACGGCACCAGAGAGGAATGTCTGCAGCAGGCTGGTCTCGACAGCGCCGGCATACAGGCGCAAATAGACCAGTTTCTGCTGCTGCTTGAGCCCGGCAAAGCAGCCTATAACCCAACCGTTCAGATCAGGGGTTAACGCTGCAACGCAGCCAATTGCCTGTCATGCCACCTCGCCAGCAGCGGGATGGCGCAACATGCGCCGGCCAGAGCGAAGAACATGTCTGACTGCGTATCCCAAATATAACCCTGGGTTCCGAGGAAAGATTCGGCTGCGTCTTCGCTGAACAGGGCCACCCACCACTCAATGAGTTCATACAAGGCGCTGATGGCCAGACAAATGGATACAACAATGAATGACAGCCATGCTCCATGCGCAAGCACGCGATTTCGCAGCAGTATCTCCCTGGTAATGATGGCCGGAATGAATCCCTGGGCGAAGTGCCCCAGCTTGTCGTAATTGTTACGCGAACCCCCGGTCACGTCCCGCAGCCAGTCGCCCACGGGTACTTCGGCGTAAGTATAGTGTCCCCCAAGCATGAGAATGATGGCGTGCGCCAGTATCAGGACATAAGCCAGGGTGGTGAGTGGAAAAGAATGGCGCGTGAGCACGAGCACGATCAGCGCGATCAGCGCGGGCGTTACCTCCAGCACCCAGGTTGGATAATCATGGGGCTTCCAGGCTGACCACAGCAATACGGCAAAGAACAGTGACAGCCATATGATTCTTTGAATCATCATTGCAAACCCGCCCATGCTTGCCGGATAGTGATTTTTACCGGTCCGACCAACCCGACCCGGGTCAGCCCGGAAGCCACCAAATGCCGGCTTTATTACTTAGTGCCCATCCGAAAATGGATGCACACTAACGCGGCACATGGATGTGCCGCCATTTTCGATGACGTAAGTCATTGAAAATGTGAGCGCAGCAAAACCACGTTTTTGCGTAGCGAATCCATAACGGGCAGGGATGCCCGTTTATGGACAGACATTACTTCGCGTCTTGAATACGCACTGCCAGCACGTCACAGTTGGAGCCGTGTAAAACTGAATTGGCTGTCGCTCCAAGCAACAACTGCACACCCTTTTGCCCATGGGTCCCAAGCACCACCAAATCGGCATTGTTCTCATCGGCGAATCGATGAATCTCCTTGGCCGGCGCGCCGTTCAGAAAATGCCGGAATTCTGGTGGTATACCGTGCTTTTCGCCGAGCGCGTCAAGTTTGCTTCTGAGCTCAGCCTTGAGGTTTTCCTCCACTTCATTCATACCTACAAACACCGGCCCGTAGGGTACGACACCCATGTAAACGGAGTCCATGGGCTCCTGCACATAAATGAGATGGATCTTGCCGCCAGTACAGCCGACGTCAAGGGCGCGCTGAATGATGATGCTGGACTCAGCACTCAGATCGATTGCTACAGCTATCGTTTTGTATCCTGCCATGATATTTTCCACTCCAGGCTGAATGAACTTTCCGCATCATTCTAACCGACGTTTAGGCACATTGTTTGACCAAAATCAATAGTTGCCTTGAAGCAGCGCTCTATCCTGAGCATTGAATTTGCAGCCGGAGAGCCAAAAGATGAAAAGAACGCACGAGCAATTGCTTGCCCGCAAGAAAGAATTGATGCAACGGCTCGAGGCGATCCGCTCCGACCTTCGCCGGGGACTGGCAGCCGATTCGGAAGAGCAGGCGGTACAACTTGAGAACCTGCAGGTCCTGCAGGAAATTCACCGGCTGGCCGATGCAGAGCTGAGGGCCATTGAGCAAGAACTCAATGCATCTTCCGCCGAGGACTGATTCGGCTCAAGGAGTAAACCGGGTGCCCGGGACAATGCGCGCAATGCGTCTTCACCAGCATGGGCTGCTGAGCCAGGATTTCCAGGGCCTGCAACTGGAAACAATAGCAATTCCCGAGCCCGCACAAGGTGAGGTTTTGATTAAAATTGCCTTTTGTGGCATCTGCCATACCGAAATTGACGAAATCGAAAGCCGCGCTCCTCCGTCCAGCCTGCCGATGACCCTGGGACACCAGGTCGTTGGGACCGTGGTGGCGCAAGGCGCTGGCTGCCGGCTGCAGATGCTGGGTAAAACCATAGGTGTGGCCTGGATTTTTTCAGCCTGCGGGAAATGCATACAATGTCTGCAGGGCCTGGAGAACCTGTGTGGCGATTTCCTTGCCACCGGACGTGACCGTCCGGGTGGATACGCCGAGTACATGACAGCCGCGGAAGCATTTATCCACGAGATACCCGCTACCATGCCCGCGGTGCAGGCAGCTCCGCTGTTGTGCGCCGGAGCGGTGGGTTACCGCGCACTGCGTCTGTCCGGCTTGCGCAATGGTGAATCGCTGGGCCTGACGGGCTTTGGCTCCAGCGGGCGCCTGGTCCTGCAGATGAGCCGTTTCCTGTTTCCCGATTCTCCCCTGTATGTATTTGCCCGCAGCGCACAGGAGCGCGATCTCGCACTTGAGCTCGGAGCGCAATGGGCTGGAGATACCCGTGAACAACCACCCTGCCCCTTGAACGCGGTGATCGACACAACACCGGCCTGGCTGCCCGTGGTGTCAGCACTGGCCATACTTGCCCCGGGCGGCCGCTTGATCATCAATGCCATTGGCAAGGAATCACGTGACCGGAACCTGCTGACCGGCCTGGACTATGCCCGCCATCTCTGGCGCGAGAAAAGCATTAAAACCGTGGCCAATGTCACCCGCGAAGACGTGCGTTCGCTATTGGCCCTGGCTGCCCGTATTCCGCTTGCTCCCAAAATCATTGAATACCGCCTGGACCAGGCGCTGGAAGGGCTGCTGGCCATCAAATCCGGCAACATCACGGGCTCTGGAGTTCTGCGCATCGAGTCGGTTCAGATTTCTCCGCGACGGGCGAATTCCGCGATGTGATCCGCTGCCCGGAATGCCAAAGCCTGTATTGTCATGGTAGGTTGTCCGCGCCCCGAGGTCACCAGGCTGCTGCCATCACAGACAAACAGGTTGGCTACCTCGTGACTACGGTGATATCGATCCACCACCGAAGAAGCCGGGTCATTACCCATACGGCAGGTGCCAAGCAGGTGAGCCAGCACCGTGCCATGGTTAACCGGTTCGCGCCAGGCAGGATGATTCATCATCTCATTGTCGAAAAAAACCTTCAGTTCGTCATGTGTAAAGTCAGCAGCCCGCCGATACGGACCCTGCTCCAAAACCACCACATCAAATCCGGCAACGGAAAGCTCCTTGGCCAGCACGCCACCTGAAGCGCCCGATCCAATAATGACGAAATCCACTTCTGTACGGGTAGCAAAAGTCACTCCGCCGACGCTCATGAAGAAACCTCGGATGTGTAACCAGCATCGTAATAGCCAAATGGCGGTTGCCAGGCATGGCGGTCTTCGAATCCCAGCAAAGTCCAGCCGAGCTTTTCGCGATTTCCACCGTACGCTGGCATGGCAAACATACCCGCTATGGTCAGAAAATGCAGCATTTCAAAAAACGGCGTATTTTCATTGGCCTGCAATACTTTTGTCTGCTCTGCCCAGGGCAAATCAGCAAAATGCGCTCCATCCTGGAGACTGTTATTGAGCTGACGCAGACCCTCCTTTACCGGGCCAGCCCATGCTTGCCTGAATCCCCCAAGCGCCTCATCGATAAACCAGATGACGCCGCCTGGATCGCGCCTGGTGTGTCATCAGACGGCAAAATCTGTTCGGCAATGGCCTCGATGTCCTTGGCATCCAGGCGTTCCAGGTTGGTGAAACCGGCACCTTGTTCACTCCTGCTGCACGCTGTTTGAGCGCTGGCGTAAATCAACGGCAGTGTCAGGGCCAGCCATCCACCCGCTGCCACGGAACCGGTATGACCCAGGAATTCTCTGCGGCTGGAATGTTTCGACTTCATAGGTTTTGATTCTCTACAACGGAAATAGCCTCAGGGACGCAAAACGTCTTCCGACTTAAACGGCTCAGGCAAGATTCCCGCGACAGTCCACTCTTTCACCTGGTCCGAGTCGCAGCACGAGATGATCCTTCCTGCAGGGACCATCAATTCCTGTATCACCTGGCGGCACGCACCACAGGGTGCGTGCGCCCGTTCACCCGGGGTGTAGATAAGTATGGCATGCAGATCGTGCATGCCGGCAGCGACTGCGGCCGCAATGGCATTGCGTTCCGCACATTGGGTAAGGCCATACGACGCATTTTCCACATTGCAGCCAGAAAAAACCTCACCACTGGCAGCGGACACCGCAGCACCGACCCGAAACCTGCTGTACGGTGCATAAGCCACAGAGCAAGCCTGTTTGGCTCTGGATTTCAATGTCGCGAAATCAATTGTGGACTCACTCATCCTTTTCGTCCTCCTTCGATGCGCTCCCATATCACTGGAGATGGTGCGCCACCTGACGCGACATCGGTGATGTGAACGGCTGATCGCACTGTGCTCGCCGCACGTTGCCACTGAATTTCAGTACGGGCGTGAATGGTGGCTAGTGGCGTGTCCGGGTCAAGCTGCAATCCGGGCTGACAGAGATTCGATACACCAACCGAGTGGTCTACAGGGTCCTCGGTGCGCAAACGTCCACCACCGAGCTGGATGACCGCCAGGCCAACAGCTCTCATATCCACAGCCTGCACATAGCCGGACACGCCCGCCACGACAGGCCGGACAATCAGGGCCGCTGGCAAATAGTCGCCGGGCCGATCCAGCAGACCTGCAGGCCCACCTTGAGCGAGCACCATACGGGCAAAACACTCGGCAGCAGCACCCGAACTCAGGATACGACTCAATTTCGCAATGGCTGAAGCGGCGTCGTTTTCCAGCCCGCCTAGCACCAATAGCCCGGCAGCCAATTCCATAACGACAGCATGGAGGCGCTCGTGCCTGCGTTCACCACGCAAATAAGTAATCGCCTCATGCACCTCGAGCGCATTGCCGGCGGACCAGGCCAGTGGCTGATTCATATCGGTTATCACTGCATTGCAGGCCAATCCGCTATCGACCGCCACACGGCATATGTCCAGCGCCAGCAATTGCGCCTGCGGCATTTGCTGCATGAATGCACCGGTGCCTACCTTGATGTCCAGCACCAGTGCGTTCAGCCCTTCAGCCAGCTTTTTGGACAGGATGGAAGAAACAATCAGTGGCACGGAGGCAACGGTCGCAGTGACATCACGCACGGCATAGAGACGGCGATCGGCGGGGGCCAGGTCTTCGGTTTGCCCGATGATGGCAATGCCCACCTTCCGCACCAGTTGTTGAAAGCGGTTTTTGCTTAAAGCAGTGTCGAAGCCCGGAATGCTCTCCAGTTTGTCCAGCGTTCCGCCGGTGTGTCCCAGGCCGCGCCCGGATATCATCGGTACAAATCCGCCACTGGCCGCAACCATCGGCCCCAGAACCAGACTCACCAGGTCACCGACTCCTCCGGTGGAATGTTTGTCCAGCACAGGACCATTGAGGTCAGGCCAGGAAAGCGTGGTCCCGCTGTCGCGCATGGCCAGCGTCAGCGCGCGCTGCTCGCCGACATCCATGCCGCGGAACCACACCGCCATGGCGAATGCTGCAATTTGCGCATCGGTCACTGAATGGTTCGATATTCCCGCGACCAGCGCATTGATCTCCGCTGGTGTGAGTGGGTTCCCATCGCGTTTCTTTTGAATCAGTTCAGCAGTGTGTAGCACGACCTTACCCGTTTGTGGCCATGGAAAATCCAGGCGCTTTTTTGCGGAGTCGTATCGAGCGCAACAACGAACGCCATCTGTCCGGTGGATTCATTCGAATATTTGCCTTGGCCATTAATATGCTTCAATCTGTGTCGTCTTTTTTTATCCGAGGCGCAGGAGTCGACATTGAATAAAATTACGCGGCACGCCACACAAGCGGCACCGATCTTCTTCGCCTTCAGGGCATCCCCCGCCATGGCAGCCGACGTGCCATTCGAATCCATTTCCAGCCTCGGAGCTGAATTGTACCAGCAGGTCGTCACCCGGCGGCGCGATTTTTATATCGATGAAAGCGGCCTCGATAATGGTGTCGAGGCAATGTCAGTCATGGCCTTGGAATACATGATCAGTCATCCCATGAGGAAACAGCCATGATGAAAACGGCGAGAACAACGCAGACTGCGCCATGGCGCCGTATTCTGACCAGAATACCGAGCCGTAATTTCTACCTCGCCATTGCAGCACTTTTCCTTGGCCTGCTGGTACTGCCGGCTGGAGCCGGTGACGACAGCGCTGCACCCATGTCCCGGCATGCGCAATTGGCTGAAGACATCTTGCGTGAACTGGTCGGATTTGAATCGACCTCGGAACGGCCAGAGCAGACGCGTCTGGCTGCCGAGGCCATGGCCGGGCGCCTGCTTGCGGCGGGGATGCCTGCCAGCGATGTTATTGTGATAAACCCGCTGCCCGACAAATATGGCTTGGTGGCACGCTTGCGCGGCATCCAGGAGCAAAGGCCCTTGCTCACCATGGCCCATATTGACGTGGTAACCGCCGACCCGGATGCCTGGTCATTTCCGCCTTTTTCCTTCGGCAAGAAAGACGGCTACTATTTTGGCAGGGGCACTCAGGACAACAAGACAGGGGCCGCCCACCTGGTGGCGAACTTCATCCGCCTGCAGCAGGAAAACCATGTGCCAAACCGGGACCTGATCCTGGTGCTGACCGGCGATGAAGAGACCGAGGGAAAGGTGATCAATTGGCTGGCGAATGAGGGTCATGACCTGATTGACGCTGAGTACGCTCTGAATACCGATGCCGGCCGCGGTGAATATGACGCCAATTTTCAGCCACGCGCCTTCATGGTGCAAACCAGCGAAAAGGTGTACCAGACTTACCAGTTGACGGTCACCAATCCTGGCGGGCACAGCTCCATACCGCGTCCGGATAACGCCATCAACCAGCTGGCCGCGGCCCTGGTAAAGATTGCGGCTTATCGCTTTCCGGCGCAGATTTCCGCCAACACACAGCTGATGTTTAAACGCTCTGCCGCTCTGGCGGAAGGACAGTTGTCGGAGGATATGCTGGCGGTGGCAAACCACGACTTGGCTGCCGCAGCCGCTGAACGCCTGTCCCAGGACCCCTACCTGAACGCCCTTATGCGCACGACCTGTGTTGTCACCGGGATCAAAGGCGGGCATGCCGAGAACGCCCTGCCCCGCAATGCAACGGCCACGATCAATTGCCGCATACTTCCCGGCGCTGAACCGGCAACCGTGCAAGCACAACTGCGCAAACTGGCCGCGGATGAAGCCATCAGCATAACTTCAGTTTATGACGCCCGGCCCAGCCCACCATCGGTCATGCCGGCGGCCCTGCAGGAATCGTTGGAGACGATGGTTGAAGCGTTCTGGCCAGGCGTGCCCCTCATACCGGAAATGTCGACCGGCGCGACCGATGGCCTGTTCCTGCGCAACGCCGGCATCCCGGTATTCGGCGTGGCGGGATGGTTCATGCGTTTGAGCGATATCCGCGCACACGGGTTGGATGAAAAAATCGGCATCGCTGAATTCCATCAGGGCGCTGAATTCTGGTACCACATGCTGAAAACTCTGAGCAGCCCCTGAGCCGTAGCTGAGCAGCAGCTGAACAACGACGCTTTACGCCAGAAGTTTGCCAAGCGCGGCTTGGTATTACTGCTGCAAAATGGAGCCCCGCTGCGCCAGTTCCTCACATCTTTGCTGCTGAACCCGGGCCTTTGCGCCAGTCGGTTCATAGCAGACGCATCTTCCGGTATCCGCGGAATAAGCACAGACAAGGCGATCTTCCCATAACTCAATTTCGCTCTTGGGTTTGCCGTCCGGGTGGAAATTCTCCGGCGCCATGCTGACATTTGCCTGATGTTGCATGGCGACCAGCACTGCCCGCAACTGCTGGCCATAGATGAAATAGACCGCTAAGACCAGCCCCATAAACAGCACCAAACGAAGCAGCTTCCAACGCCAGCCCCGGCCGAAAAAAGCGGTGTGCAGGGCAGAGCCCTGTAACTTCAGTACTGCCTGGTCAGCCTCTTCCGGCGTCAGCAGCTGACGGGCATCGGCGCGAATTTTCCCGATCAGTTTACTCATGCTGATCGACATTTGGCGGTATGACGGTTTTGAAGCCCCTTGTGGCCGCTGAACACCACCAATGGATGAAAGCGTGAGAGGGGTAATTGCAATAATCGCCCCAGCGCCTCGGCGCGTAAAATATTGGCGTGAACCGGATTGTCAAACGTATACCAGCGCCCCAGTACTTTCCGCCGCCATCGTGCCTGGACGTCCGTGCCCGCTATCCATCCAGCCCGGTGAACTGTATCGATCACATGGACGCCATAGCGGGAAACGATGATGTGATCAAAGTGCACGGTACCACCACCACCCGGTAAGGTCAGGTCGTGCATCAATGTATACCGGTTCTTTTCCAGCGCGGCGTCAAGAATCCGCCGAACCCTGGCCGTACCCATGGTGCCAAGGAACCGGGGAGAACCTATATAGGCCACCAGCAGCGCCAGTGGCAGCAACCACATCAAGTGGGCGAATGGCAGATAATTCATGCCGCGCTCAGGTGTCGCAGCTGAACTGCAGTGTCAGGGGATCAACCACACTTTGAATAACCGCAGGACAGGCAGGTAGCGCAGTTGTCCATAATGACAACTGCCTTGGTATTACATTTGTTACAGAGCTTTGCCGAAACGGGATAACCGTTGTCTACTCCGCTTCCAGACGTGCGTCCTGCCTTGCGATGCGCGGCCGACTTGCGCGGCTTCAGCCTGGGCGCGCTTTTGCTCCAGCAGCAATTGATGTTGCTCGGAAAATTCTTCTTTCTCCATCAGGCCGATTTTTCGCAGATGGTGCTCTATCACGGCGCCAATATCGGCAATGATCGAAGGCATGAACTTGCCGCCGGGCTTCCAGTAGCCACCCTTGGGATCGAACACCGCCTGTAATTCTTCGGCCAGGAACGTGACATCGCCGCCTTTGCGGAACACCGCCGACATCAAACGAGTCAACGCGACGATCCACTGAAAGTGATCCATATTCTTGGAATTGATGAAGATTTCAAATGGGCGACGTTGTTCATGCTCGGTTCCCGCATTGAGAGTAATGTCGTTGATGGTCACGTACATGGCATGATCATCCAGCGGAGTCTTGATCTTGTAGGTTGAGCCTTCCAGCGCGTCCATGCCTTCGGGCCGCGCCACCTGCTCGGTCATACGGATGATTTTGGCTGATTGCCGCTCCTCGCGCGCCAACTGGGCTTCGGCCCTGGCAGCGGCTTCTTCCTCTTTGCGGACGACTTCATAACCGACAATTTTTCTATCGATGCGAATGCTCATGACTCTCCTGCCAGCCTGGTGCAAAAAGAGGTGTACGTCCGTGTACGTAGCACCTCCCTGAAATTTGGCGGTTCCCAATACATCCCTGGCCGCCACTTTATCCCTGGTAGATTATTTTTATTATTCAAGGTGTACTTCCATGTACTTTGGTACACCTCCGCTGTCCGCGCTCAGAACTTGCCGTAATATCCTTCCTTCAATGCATCGAAAAGATTCGCTGCGCTATGCATCTCTCCGTCGTATTCTATTTCCTCGTTTCCTTTCACTTCGATGACCTGACCATCGTCCAATACAAAGCGGTAGGTGGTGTTCTCCAGATCCCGTTCATTGACCAGCACGCCCTGAAACGCCTCCGGGTTGAAGCGAAACGTGGTGCAGCCCTTCAGCCCCTGATGATAGGCATAAGTATAAATGTCCTTGAAGTCTTCAAAAGCGAAGTCCGTCGGCACATTGGCGGTTTTGGAAATGGATGAATCTATCCACCGTTGTGCTGCTGCCTGAATATCCACATGTTGCGCCGGCTTGATGTCTTCTGCGGTTATGAAATAATCCGGCAGCTTGCTGCTGTCTTCTTCCGCGTAAGGCATGGCCCAGGCATTGACCAGGTGTCTATAGGCCAGCAATTCATAACTGAAGACCTCAACTTTTTCCTTGGTCTTGCGGCCCTCGCGGATCACATTGCGGCTGTAGTGATGGGCGAAACTGGGCTCGATACCATTGGAAACGTTGTTTCCGATCGACAGCGAGATCGTTCCGGTGGGCGCAATCGAAGTGTGATGAGTAAAGCGGGCGCCCTCTTGCGCCAATGCGCTGACCAGCTCCGGGGCGTATTCGGCGATGCGCTGCATATAGCGGCTGTAACATGCGTGCAGAACCCGGCCGGGGACTTTATCCCCCAATTTGTAGCCGTCGTCCAGCATCTCCGGCCGGCGACGCAACATATCTCCGGTGACCTCGAACTCCTCGTGCATGATCGGAGCCGCTCCCTTTTCCCGGCTCAACTCCAGCGCTTCTTCCCAACCCGCGACTGCCATTTCCCGCGCCGCCTTCTCTGTGAACTTCAGTGATTCAGACGAGCCATATTTCATTTTCAGCATGGTCAAGGTCGAGCCGAGACCCAGAAAACCCATGCCATGCCGACGTTTGCGGGCAATTTCGTCACGCTGCTTGCCGAGTGGCAGCCCATTGATCTCAACGACATTGTCCAGCAGGCGGGTAAATACCCGCACGACCTTGTGGTATTCGTCCCAGTTGAAACTGGCTTCATCGGTAAAGGGGGCGTCGACGAAGCGGGTCAGGTTTACTGATCCCAGCAAGCAGGCGCCGTACGGCGGTAGTGGCTGCTCTCCACAAGGGTTGGTGGCGCGAATGTTCTCGCAATACCAATTATTGTTCATCTCATTGATGCGGTCGATGAGGATAAAACCAGGCTCTGCAAAATCGTAGGTCGAGGACATGATCATGTCCCACAACCGCCGGGCCGGTAACGACTTGTATATTCTGCAGGCCACCAGTCCGTCGTCGCGGGTGACATAGCCTTCCGTTTGTGGCCATTCACGCCACAGGACCTGAGCCGTATTTTCCAGATCAAGATCCCGTGCTTCATATGCATTTATTGGAAATGACAGCGGCCACAATTGATTTTGCTCTACCGCATGCATGAATTCATCGGTAATCAGTAGTGAGCAATTAAACTGCCGCAGGCGGCCATCTTCCCGTTTTGCCCGGATGAACTCCATCACGTCCGGATGGCCAATTTCGAATGTCGCCATCTGCGCGCCGCGCCGTCCACCTGCGGAAGATACGGTAAAACACATCTTGTCGTAGATGTCCATGAAGCTGAGCGGGCCCGAGGTGTAAGCCCCAGCCCCGGAAACATAAGCACCTTTTGGTCGCAAGGTGGAGAACTCATAACCGATGCCGCAACCTGCCTTCAAGGTCAGGCCAGCTTCATGTACTTTTTCGAGTATGCCGTTCATGGAATCACTGATGATCCCGGATACCGTGCAATTGATCGTGGAGGTCGCCGGTTTGTGTTCCTGAGCTCCTGCATTCGATGTGATTCTGCCGGCAGGAATGGCGCCACGCCGCAAAGCCCACAGGAACAAGTCATACCACTTTTCCTGCTTTTCCGCAGTTTGCTCGACTTCGGCAATCGCCCGCGCCACACGTTTGAACGTACCGTCTATACAAGCATCAATGGCTTCGCCAGTTTTGGCTTTCAGGCGATACTTTTTATCCCAAATATCCAGGGATGCTTCCTGTAAAGGAATGTCTTTTGAATCAATGTCAATAACTTCAACCTGCACGCTGCTCATCAGTTCTACCGTCTAATTCTTTGGTTTTATTAATTATGAGGCACAATTTATTGTGCGCTGGTTTTTTTTTTGACACAAGATATTGTGTCTGCGGGGCTAAACAATACGCGCAAGCTGCAAGGCTGTCAAATCGAAATGTGGGTTTGTTATCAACTTGTCGTAATTGTTTATTTGTTTCATATTTCAATATGTTATTAATATTTCAACAACGTTTAATGGCGCCTTGACAATAACCAGAGAGGCAGAAATCCGCTCCGCTGGCGCATTTCGTTTCATCGCAAAAACCATCGGCGCTTGCTCGATACGCTACATTGCAGCTGAAGGCGGCTGGCCGAACCTCGACCAGGGGACTGGATTTCCTCCCCAGAGTGCATTTATTGTTCAACATTCATGGAGCTCGTGGCCCGTGTTCAATATCATCCTGTATCAGCCTGAAATACCGCCCAATACCGGCAACATCATCCGCTTGTGCGCCAACACGGGGGCGCGCCTCCACCTGGTAGAACCTCTGGGCTTTGAAATCGACGATGCGCGGGTGCGGCGAGCGGGGCTGGATTACCACGAAATGACCCATGTCACGCGCTATCCTGATTGGGTTTCTTTCTGTCAATTGAACCCCGGCATGCGCTTGTGGGCTTTTTCTTCGCGGGGAAAAAAACGCTATGACGAAGCCATTTTCCAACCTGCTGACGGGCTTTTATTCGGTCCAGAAACCCGCGGTCTGCCCGAGCAGCTGCTGGCAGACCTGGGTTCCAACCGGGTAATGCGCTTGCCCATGCTCAGCAACAGCCGCAGCCTGAATCTTTCCAATACGGTGGCCGTAGCCCTTTACGAGGCGTTAAGACAGACCCACTTCGCCGGACTGTCTTGAGCCATGAATGTGTTCAAATAAGGAAACTTTGATTAATTCAGAGTTTTCTTGGCACAGGGATGTGCCAACATTTTCAATGGCTGTAAGCCATTGAAAATGAGAGCCAAACAAAAATCACATTTTTTGTTTGGCGTGCTCTGATAATTCAAGGATGAATTATTCAGAGCTTTCTAAGTTCATATGAGTTCAGGTTTTTGCTCACGCGCGAGCAAGTCGCGCACACAGTCCGCGGGATTCCAGCCCAAATGAATAATGCCGTAAACCTGCTCAGAGATCGGCATATTGACCGCGTGACGCTGCGCCAGACGCCACACTTCCGCCGAAGTGCTCACACCCTCCACTACTTGTCCGATTTCAGCAGCAGCCTGTTCCAGCGTCTGACCCGCGCCAAGGGCCAGACCCAGACGACGGTTGCGTGACAGATCGCCAGTGCTGGTCAGCACCAAATCGCCCATACCGGCGAGGCCAATCATGGTCTGCTCCCGCGCGCCCAAAGCTCTTCCCAGCCGCATCATCTCCGCCAGGCCGCGCGTGATCAGCGCCGCCCTGGCATTATTGCCGAAAGCCATGCCATCAGAAATTCCGGTGGCTATAGCCAGAACGTTTTTTACCGCCCCGCCCAATTCGGCGCCGATGATGTCATCACTGGTGTAAGCACGAAAATTCCCGCCATGCAGGGCTTGCGCAATTCGCCTGCCATACTGAGGTTCAGTTGCGGCCACGGTAACTGCCGTTGGCAGGTCACGGGCAACTTCGATGGCAAAAGATGGACCGGTGACGACGGCCAGCGGCTGCTCGCTACCCAGCAAATTTTGCGCCGTCTGATGCAAGAAACGGCCGCTGCCGGGTTCAAGACCTTTGCAGGCCCAGCTCACACCCTGTCCACTCGCCAGCAATGGCTTCAGGCGCTTGAGGATATCTGCAAAGGCATGACTGGGAACGGCGATAAGAACCTCATCCACCGCCTGCAGCGTTTGCTCGAGGTCAGGTTCAAACGCAAGACCGGACGGAAATGGAATGCCAGGCAGAAAGCGTTCATTGCTGCCTGCGGTCCGCATTGCTGCAATATGAACTGGAGACCGCCCCCACAACAGGCAATGCCGGCCATTACGCGCCAGTTGCATGGCCAGGGCCGAACCCCAGGACCCTGCACCCAGAACGGCAACACGAAACGTGGAGCCGGGTGGAGCCTGTTTGGGGAATTCAGCCACCTTGCACAGAGAGATCAGTTTTCGGCAGTTACAACAGCACCTTTATTCTGCCCGCCCGCGGCCGCGGCGCCCTGCTGCTTGATCAATTCCTGCATACGTTGCGCGTATAGCTGCTCAAAATTCACCGGCTGCAGCACCAGTGGCGGAAAACCACCATCTGCCACCAGACCGGAAATGGCCCTCCGGGCATATGGGAACAGCGTGCCTGGACACAGGCTGTTGATCACTGCATGGGCAGCCTGCTCGTTGAAGCCGGAAATCAGGAATATGCCGGCCTGAGCAACCTCTGCCAGGTAGGCTGTCTTCTCGCCAAGCATCGCAGTGACAGTGACGGTCAGGACCACTTCGTGCAGGTTCTCACCCAGATTATCGACACGCTGGGCAAGACTCATCTTGACGTCCGCCTGTCCTTGTTCGCGGAATACTTCCGGCGCATTGGGCATTTCGAATGAGACATCCTTCGCATAAATCTTCTGCATCAGGAATTGCGCTGCGACAGTGCCTTCCGGGTTCACTACCGGGTTTCCACCCTGCTCTTCCGCCATGATTTAATCACTCTGTAAATGATGAACCGTCCGCCCTGGCAGCCTTTATGCCAAGCCAGACAGCTGCCAGCAGACGGCAAAGCCGGGGATTATCCCATCTGATCGAGGCAATGACCAGCACGCTGCAAGCTGGTGGTGACCGAGATCCCCTGGCTGGGTTGGCCTGATTATCAATAAATACTTGCCAATCTACTTCCGGGTCACCGGGTATTGATCACCCAGCCATTGCGCCATGCCGCCTTTGAGTGCCGCTACGTCCACAACGCCCGCTTTTTTGAGGTTTGCTGCCGCCTGGCTTGCAGTCTGACCGTTCTTGCACACCACAAGCACCTTCGAATCCCTTAGTTTCTGCACTTCGGCATCCGGACTCACAATTCTTGAAAGGGCGATATTACGTGCATTGACGATGTGACCCTTGTTGTAATCAGCCGCTGGAGAAACATCGATGATCACTGCTTTGGGATCATTGATCCAGGCCACGGCCTGCGCCGGCGAAAGTTCTTTCAGGCCCTGGACTTTTCGCATCAGTTCAGTCCAGACCAGCAAAGCAAGAACGACAACAAAGCCCCCGGACAGCAAAGGATGGTTGCGGGCAAATTCGATAATCTGTTCCATGATTCCCTATTCACGTCGGAGCTGGCAGCGGTTGCTGTGGCTTTGCGTTCATTCAACGGCACTGCGTCAGATTGCCGGTTGTGAAATAATTGGTGCCGGTGGCCGTTAATTGCAAGCCCTGCACCATCAAGGATTTCTTAAACCTCCGGAGACCCCATGCGAACTGCAAGAAAGCCGCTACTATTGATGATTCTCGACGGCTGGGGTTACCGCGTCGAATCTGCATCTAACGCCATCGCACTAGCCAATACGCCTTGCTGGGACCGCCTGTGGCAGCTGGATCCGCACACCCTGATCAATACCTCTGGTGCCTCTGTCGGCCTACCGGACGAGCAGATGGGAAATTCCGAAGTCGGCCACATGAATATAGGTGCCGGACGTATCGTATACCAGGAATTTACCCGCATTACCGAAAGCATCCGCAATGGCAGTTTCCAGCAGAACGAAGTGATATGCGCTGCCCTGGATGCAACCATTGCAGCGGACCGGGCAATCCATATCATGGGGCTGCTGTCGCCCGGCGGTGTGCACAGCCACGAACAACACTTCCTGGCCGCCGTAAGGCTGGCCGCTGATCGCGGTGTGCGAAAAATTTCCGTGCACATTTTTCTTGATGGCCGTGACACACCACCACGCAGTGCAGAACCCTCGATTCGCGCGATGCAAGAGCTTGTCGATACTATCGAGGGCGCCAGCATCGATACTCTATGTGGCCGCTACTATGCCATGGACCGGGACCAGCGCTGGGATCGGATCGGGAGGGCTTATGACGCCATCGCTCTGGGTCAGGCTGAACGTGAGGCGTCTTCCGCGCTTGCAGCCTTGTCCGCAGCGTATCAGCGGGGTGAAAGCGATGAATTTGTGCAGCCTACGATCATCCACCATTCACGGGGCGTGGCGGACGGTGACAGCATATTTTTCATCAACTTCAGAGCTGATCGGGCGCGCGAGCTGAGCATGTCTTTCGCGGCGCAGGATTTTCATGGTTTTGAGCGCCCACGACCCAGGCTGTCGGCTTTTGTTTGCATGACGGAGTACCTGGCAGATCTGCCGGTTACCGTCGCTTTTCCACCCGCGAGTCTGCCGCAATTGCTGGCGGAGATTCTTGCGATCCATGGACTGCGGCAACTACGCATCGCAGAGACAGAAAAGTATGCGCACGTGACGTTCTTCTTCAATGGCGGGCGGGAAGAGCCTTATCCACTCGAGGACCGGATCCTCATCCCGTCTCCAAGAGTGGCCACTTACGATCTGCAACCAGAGATGAGCGCCCCGGAATTAACCCGGAAGCTGGCGGCATGCATTCTTTCAGGCCAATATGACGTCATCATTTGCAACGTGGCCAACCCGGACATGGTGGGGCACACAGGCAACCTTGCTGCTGCCATCAAAGCAATAGAAGCAGTAGATCGCTGCCTGGCAACCGTCATCGACGCAATTGACGCTGCCGGGGGTGAAATGTTGATCACAGCTGATCATGGTAATGCTGAACTCATGATGGATGAATTGACCGGACAAAGTCATACCGCGCACACGACCAACCCGGTGCCCGTGCTGTTCCATGGCCGCCCGGCGCGAATAGCTACAACCGGCTCCCTGCAGGATATCGCCCCAACCATGCTGTATTTGCTGGGTCTGCCGCAACCCGAAGTGATGACAGGCCGCTCGCTGTTACAGCTCACTGACCCGGCGTGAACGCATGAACCGGGATTCCCGCCGCGGAACCGAAGGCGCCCCACGGTCTGGCGTCACAGCCTCAAGCTTCCTCGCGCCGCGCACGAACCGCCGCTCGGTAGTTCGTGGGCTGTCCGTGCTTGGGAAAGCGAAACAGGTATTCGGCCTCATCCTGCTGCTGGTGTTGGTTTTCTTGCTTGCGGGAAACCCTCCTGGCTTGCAAGCGCGGCAGGATCAGGCGTCCGGGATGGACCAGGATGAAGTCGCAAGCCGCCTGTCGCTATTGCAAAAAGATATTTCCGAGCTGCAGCAGCACTTGAATGAATCACGCGCAGAACACCAAAGTGAGCAAGCGCAGCTGCGGGACCTTGACCTTGCCATGCAGGAAACCGCGCGCAAATTCCGCGACCTGGAAATGCAGCATGCAAGCCATTTGCAAGAACTGAATAAGCTGCAGGTACAACGGGACGAGCATGTCAGACACCTGCGACAACGGCAGGATCAGCTGGCGCAGCAAATCAATGCCACCTACCGCCTGGCCAGCCAGTCCCGGGTAAAGCTGGTTCTGAACCAGGACAACCCGACCCAAATCAGCCGCCTGCTGGCCTATTACGACCATATCAACCGTGCCCAGGTCGAGAAAATAAATACGCTCAAAGCCCTGTTGGCTGAACTCGAGCAGATCTACCGGATGATCGATGAGGAACTCTCGCGTATCAAGATGGTTCAAAACGAGCAGCAGCAAGTACAGGATCAGCAACGGATTCAGCGCGCGGAGCGAGAAAATCTGCTGGCCGCACTGGCAGTGAAAATTGATGATGAGGAAGCGCAGCTGCTGGAACTCGAACGCAACCGGGAAGACCTCGAAAAACTGCTGGAAAAGCTCAGCAATGTGTTCGCTGACATTCCTGCGGATCTTGGCCAGCACCTGGATATAGCCGCGCTGAAAGGCAGGTTGCCACTGCCAGTAAAAAATGGACGTGTGTTGCATGGGTTTGGGCAGCGGCGTGCGGCCGGAATGAATTGGCAGGGCTGGCTGATGGAGGCCGCTACTGGTACGGAAGTAAGCAACATTGCCTATGGCAGGGTGGCTTTCGCAGATTGGCTTCGCGGTTATGGATTATTGATGATCATTGATCACGGCCAGGGCTTTATGAGCCTTTACGGATATAATGAAAGCCTGTTGTGGGAGGTCGGTGACTGGGTGGAGCCAGGCGCTGTTATTGCAACGGTGGGCGGCAGTCAGGGTGGTGAACAGGGGTTTTACTTCGAAATGAGAAAGGATGGCAAGGCCGTCGACCCGGCTGCATGGTTGAAACGATGAGTACAAATACAAAGGGATGCGCGACACGCGCAAAAAGGATGGCAATGAAAAATTCCGGTTTCCTGTGCCTGACTTTTATCGTTCTGGCTACCAGCCATCCGCTGTCTGCCCAGCAGGCACCTGCAAAAGTCGTGGAACCCACGGCAGAGCCTGGCAGTTCCGCCGCGCAGTTGACGCTCGACGAGCTGCGAACTTTCACCGATGTGTTCAATCAGGTACGACAAAATTATGTCGAGGCAATTGATGACAAGACTCTTTTGGAATCAGCCATTAACGGCATGTTGACGGAACTCGATCCACATTCAGCCTATCTGCCCAACAGAGATTTCGAAGATCTGGAAAATTCATCCCGCGGTCAATACATCGGCCTCGGCCTCGATGTAGCTGCCGAAAAGGGGCGCGTGGTGGTCAAACACATCATCAGCCCGAGCCCTGCAGATACTGCCGGGATCAATCCCGGGGATATCATCACCGCGGTTGACCAGATGCCCGTCAAAGGCCGGCCTGCGCAGGAAGCCATCGAACAACTGAGCGGTCCGCCTGGATCTACGGTGGAACTGACGGTGACAACACCCGGGGAAAAATCAAGGACCATGATTCTCAAACGCGAGTACGTCAAGGTTCCCGCGCTGAGCTTCCGTTTGTTGGAAAATCATTACGGCTATTTTCGCATCGTGTACTTTCACCGCGAATCAGCATCCGATTTGAAACAAGCCCTGGAATCAGTTCAGGCGGCGGGCACGCAACTCTATGGCTTGATTCTGGACCTGCGCAATAACCCCGGCGGGGTGCTGCAACCGGCCATCGAGATGGCGGATGGTTTTCTCGACCAGGGAGACATTGTGTCGACTCGGGGAAGGAACGCCATGATGCAGATGCAATTTTCCGCCAAACAAGGCCAGTGGTTACCTGGCATCGCTCTGGTCCTGTTGGTGGATCGTGGAACAGCTTCGGCTTCTGAAGTATTGGCTGGCGCACTGCAAGACAATGGCAGGGCAGTCATTGTTGGTGAACGCACGTTCGGCAAAGGCTCGGTGCAGTCCGTGTTGCCGTTGCGTAATGGAGCAGGAATCAAGTTGACTACGGCGCGCTATTTCACGCCATCTGGCAAGTCCATACAGGCACAGGGCATCGTGCCGGATGTAGTGGTGGCTACCGCCGTTAAAACTGTCAGCGTCACAGATGCAAGAAAGCTCGAAGCAGACCTCGATCGCCACCTGAACAATGACAAAGAAAAAGCGCCCGAAAATCCGGGTGAAACCGTAAGCATCGAGGAGGACTATCCCTTGCACGAAGCGCTCAATCTTCTGCGAGCCGCACGCCTCCTTTCCCGCGTCGACTACAACGGCACGGAATCCAAATAAACCGTATTTGATGCGGCGGATAATCCGCCATCAGCATCGCTGGCTCAGGATTGTGAGCGGCTGGGTGGCGAGACTGGAAAAGGTGTGACTTTTTCACCGGACTCACGATCCCGGATAAGGCATTTACCACGTTTATCCACTTCTTCCACGCGCAGTACGCATTGTATTGGAAGATGCAAAACTTTAGCCCCGGAAAATTCCAAACGCATTTTTTCCTCGGTGGGGTCCACGACCAGACCCTCACCGGTCTCGAAGATCAGTTCCGCTACCTCGATGAATCCCCACAGGCCACTGCTGCCTACGCTTTCGCAAAACAGTTCGTACACCTTGCCGTGATTCAGGAATATGACCTTGTAGAGCGCTTTGCCTGCCATTTTGTTTTGTCCAATCCTCAGAGCTTTGCTAAATCCTCAACTGCACGACAGCCCGGTACAAAAACGCAATACTGAGCCCCAGGGCGAAGCCTGCAAGATGTGTCCACCAGGCAACTGCTGCATCAATGGGGCCAAACACAGTGTAAAGCAACTGCAACGTGAACCATGAACCTATGACCAGCAAGGAAGGAACCTGTGCGAACTGGAGATATACGCCCAGCGGCAAGAACAGGCCGATGCGCCGTGACGGAAATAGTCCGAGGTAAGCACCCACGACCGCGGAAATCGCGCCACTGGCGCCTATGATGGGGGCATCCAGGCTGCCCAATTGCACGGCCACAATAACATTGGCCAAAGCGCCACCGGTGAGAAATAAACCCAGCATTCCGGCGCTACCCATGCGTAACTCCACCGACAGTCCGAATACCCACAGGTAAGCCAGGTTGCCAGCAAGGTGCAGCCAACTGGCATGCAGAAAAATTGCGCTCAACACGGTAATGGCAGGATAGGCCGACCAGCCACCAGGCGGACGAAAGAGCAGCGCTGAAACGGCTCGTGGTTGCATGCCGCCAACATCAATCATGGCTTGCTGCAGTATGGGCGAAACCAGGTGATACAGGCCAAGAAGCGCCACGCACAGCAAAGAAATGCCAACCGTCGCGTATGGATGTGCTGGTCGGGTTTCTGACCAGTTCGTGACAATACCACCGTTCACATTCAATCCTTACGCATAACGCACCTGTCGCTAGTTTTTCAAGTGAAAACGATAGCTGCGATAGGTGAAAATGGCCCGGTCCCGCTGAATCTCTTCCAGCACCAGCCCATCACTAAGCGCTTCCTGCTCACGCAAACGCTGACCGTTTATCAACAAGAACCGGTCTTGTGGTTTCTCTGCATAAACCAACACGGTGATATGCATTTCAGGGAGGTCTTGCCGCACAGATTGCGGAACCTGCCAGAAGCCGATGGGTGGTGCCACGAACGGCTCAAGCCGGTCTGTCTGTCCCTGCTTTGATTCCGCCGCGCCAGGTTGTTTGTTGCCGGACGGTAAAGCAGTGGTTCTTGCAGCAGCCAAAGTTTCTTCAGCAGCCGGAGCCGCCTTCTTTGCTGGATCAGACTGTGCGGTTGGTGATGGCAGATATGCTTTCTTGCCGGCATTCACTGCAGGGCTTTTTCCTGCTGCGCCGCTGGTAACCGGTTGGGACTTGCCATGGGAAAAATTCATCACCGGTGTTTTTGCTGATCGTTCCGCATTGTCGCCCTGCTGCGGCACAGGCTTCCCGGCCTTGACCTCTTGCTCCTTGACTGTTTGCTCGCTCACGGCCAATGTCGCGGCCGGCTCAGCCATGACCGGATTCGCGCGATGATATTGTGCGGCGCCTATCCACCAGATTAATCCACCCGTCAGCAGCAACATCATCGCAGGAACCCAGATCCTGCTGTCCCCGGCAGCCGACTCTTCGCTGGCCACGGGTGTCTGCAGCGTAGGAGTTTTACCCAGCTGCCGCTGCGCCTCGGATTTCTTCAGGGCGTCCAGCAGGATTGACATCTTCAGGACCTCTCTGCCCCAGCCATCGACAGGCGGGGTTCTGTAATGGTCGGGGCCATCAAGTACAAAAGGGTTCTGGGGCCGATGATGCCATCGGCCTCGAGCGCATGTCGGCGCTGAAAATCCATCAACCACGATTCGAAGCCGGCATCAAAGACGCCACCACCAGTCCAGGCTGGACTTGCCTGCGTGGCCATCTGCATGACAATGTCTACGGCAGCTCCAGACTCGCCGCGCATGATCTGTGCTGGCCAGTCCGGCGCCTGTGGCCAGGCCACGATATACTCGCCCCACCATCTGGACTCAAGCGCTTCACGACTGAATTCCATCGGCTCACTGCCAGCCCCCAGCAGCAAACGCCTCTCCTCCAGACCCCGCAGCAGCACCTGGCGATCACCCTGATCGTGCAAAATGAGTATGACCGGCAAGCCCAGACTTTGCACCCGTGCCCAGCTGCCATGATCGTGCAAGCATGCATAGCCGGTCCTGGATTGACCGTCACAGGCGGCCTGTATGGCATGGGCGTTATCAGCATCTTGCCAAAGTTCTGCCAGGCCCCGCCAGGCGAGACCATGTTGCTCGTCCAGCCAGGCTGAATCCAATGACATGACTTCCGTGCCCGGTGGACCTTGGCCGGGGGAAGCTGCCAGTGCCGTGGCCATGCTGCCAGCCGCCGCGACAACAATTTCCTGTGGTCCAGCCGGTTGCGGTAACTGGGGTTCCGCCGAAGGTTGTGGCGCAAGCTGGCCTGACGTAGTTGCCTGGTCTGGAAGCGCAGGTACGCTGCGGGAAATTGCCGGGATGTTTTGCCCCATGGCTGCCGGTGAAGACGAAACTGCGAAGCCATCGCGCTGCTGTTGCATCCAGGGCACCCCCCACATGAATATCGATACTGAAGCCAACAGTAAAGCAGAGGCTGCAGCGATCAGGCCGGGCCACGGGTTCCTGTGGATGCGGGATTCACTGGGCTGAACTTCATTTGCAGCAGCATGCACCATGCTGGCGCTAACGCTGCTCAACTCCCGGGCGTAGGCTCCGGCCAGGGCCCGGTCAGCGATGATATTGATCAATCTGGGTATGCCACCCGAGCGCTGGTACAAAGCGCGCATGGCAGAACGCTTGAATGGATTCTGCCGCACCCCGGCAACCTGCATGCGGTGACGGACGTAGGCACAGGTATCCTTTTCGCCAAGTGGCGCGAGGTGGTATCTGGCCGTAATCCGTTGTGCCAGTTGCCGCAGGTTCTGGCGTTGCAGCAATTGCCGCAACTCAGGTTGTCCCAACAAAACCATCTGCAGCAATTTGTACTTGGCGGTTTCCAGGTTGGTCAGCAGCCGCACCTGCTCCAGCGCATCGGGGCTGAGATTTTGCGCTTCATCGATGACCACGACGACGCGCCTGCCCTGGGCGTGCTCATGCAACAGACGGGCATTGAGCGCATCCACCAGCGCCTTGCTGCTGTCGCTGATGCCGCTGGTGGCAATGCCCAATTCCTCGCAGATAGTGGCCAGCAACTCTTTAGGGTTAAGCATGGGATTGAGAACAAGAGCAATAGTCGTGTCTTCTGGCACCTGTTCCAGCAAGCACCGGCAAAGGGTTGTCTTGCCTGTGCCGACTTCACCGGTCAGTTGCACAAAACCGCCCGCACCGCCTTTTCCCACGCCATATAACAAGTGCGCCAAAGCATCCCGATGCGCGGCGCTCAAGTACACGAAGGCCGGGTCCGGCGTGATCGAGAATGGTGCTTCAGTCAGACCAAAAAACTGCAGGTACACGGCTAGTCTCAATTTCTCGTGGTTCGGGTATGGTGGATACTCAATCGTTCAGCGCCAGCAAGCTGGCATTGCCGCCAACAGCAGCGGTGTTGATGGTCAGGGTGCGTTCAGTAGCGAATCTCAACATGTAATGTGGACCACCGGCTTTGGGCCCGGTTCCGGACAGGCGCTCGCCACCAAAAGGCTGCACACCAACCACTGCCCCAATCATACTGCGATTGATGTAACAATTGCCGGCCCTGATGCGGCTGGCGATATACTCCTGCGTGCGATCAATGCGGCTATGGATACCCAGCGTCAATCCATAATCTGCTGCATTGATATCATCGATCACGCTGTCGATATCGCGCGAGCGGTAACGGACAATATGAAGTATCGGGCCGAAAACCTCGCGCTCCAGTTGTTTGATTGTATCGATTTCGAAAGCACAGGGAGCGAAAAAATGACCTGTCAGTCCTATCGGCAGAGGCACCCGGGCCACCAGACGGCCCTGCCGCTCCATTTTTTCCGCATGGGCTTGCAGCATTTCCAGAGAGGCCCTGTCTATCACCGGGCCTATGTCCGTCGATAATTTGCGCGGATCCCCGACCAACAGTTCCTGCATCGCGCCCTTGAGCAGCCGTGAAATATGGTCTGCCACATCTGCTTGCAAATACAACACCCGCAACGCGGAACAACGTTGGCCGGCGCTGAGAAATGCACTGGTAATGACGTCTTTTACCACCTGCTCCGGCAACGCCGAGCTGTCGACGACCATGGCATTTTGCCCTCCCGTTTCGGCAATCAATGACGCCAGAGGCGCATCGCGGGCAGCGAGAGACCGGTTGATCAATCGCGCCGTCTCGGTCGAACCGGTAAAAGCCACCCCGTCAATGCGTGGATCAGCGGTCAACCTGGCCCCCACGATGGCGCCATCGCCCGGTAATAATTGCAGTGCCTCACGAGGAATACCTGCTTCGTGAAGTATCCGTGTCGCCACTGCGGCTATGGCCGGAGTCTGCTCTGCTGGTTTGGCCAGCACTGTATTGCCGGCCGCCAACGCTGCCGTTACCTGTCCGGTGAAAATGGCCAGGGGAAAGTTCCAGGGGCTGATGCAGACAAATACTCCCCTGCCGTGTAGCGACAACTGGTTTGATTCACCCGTTGGACCGGGCAGCACCATGGCATGAACAAAATGCTCGCGCGCCTGCAAGGCATAGTAGCGGGTAAAATCCACCGCTTCCCGGACTTCAGCCAGGGAGTCTGCTACGGTTTTTCCTGCCTCCCGGGCGCACAGCGCCATCAGTTCCGGCAGGCGTTGCTCCATCAGGTCAGCAGCTTTTTCCAGCATGTCCGCACGACTCGCCGGCGGTAACTGGTCCCACCGGCTGGTATAATTGCGAGCGGTCAGAATGGCCTGGTCAACCTGCCCGGCACTTGCGGACTGAATCTGGCCAATCAAATCCGATGGCATAGCCGGGTTGACGTTGTCGCAACCGGCGCCGGCTGCTGCCACGGAGCCCGACGCCAGGATCGGCACAACATCCCAGCGCTGATCTGAGAAGACCTGCATGCGGGACGCCAGGGACTCCACATCCAGTTCATTGGCAAGATTCACACCACTGGAGTTTTTACGTGCTGCACCGTATAAATCCCTGGGCAAGGGAATATGCGCGTGCGCTATTGGCCGGGTGTTTGCCACTTTCTCAATGGGATCTTCAGCCACTTCCTCCACCGGCAGCGACTCGTCCACGATGCGGTTGACAAAAGACGTATTGGAACCGTTTTCCAACAGACGCCGCACCAGATACGGCAGAAGGTCTTCATGACTTCCTACCGGGGCGTAGACGCGGCACGCATGATGAAAACCCTCTGCCTCCATGACCACGCCGTACAGATCCGCACCCATGCCATGCAAGCGCTGAAATTCAAAATCCGCGCTATCCCTGGCCAACTCGCTAATGACTGCAACGGTGTGCGCATTGTGCGTTGCGAACTGGGGGAAAAAAGCCTGTCGCCTGGACAATATTGCGCGAGCACAGGCAATGTAGGATACGTCGGTGTTGGCCTTGCGCGTGAACACCGGGTAACTGCTGTAGCCCTCTACCTGCGCACGCTTGATCTCGGAATCCCAATAGGCGCCCTTGACCAGGCGCACCGGGATGCGACGGCCAACACGTTTGGCCAGCGCCTCAAGCCAGGCAATCTCCATCGTGGCGCGCTTCTGGTAGGACTGCAAGGCGAGTCCGAAACCATTCCAACCGCCCAGCCCTGGATCCTGGAAGACTTTGGCGAAGACATCCAGTGCCAGCAGCAATCGATCCGCTTCCTCTGTATCAATGGTCAATGCCATCCGGTTGGCCATGGCCAGCTTGGCCAATTCAAGCACGCGCGGTGAAATTTCCCGCACTACCCGCTCGCTTTGGGCATGTTCAAAGCGAGGATGCAAGGCGGACAGCTTCACCGAAATGCTGGGTGCGGTGAAAATATCCGCCGCCTGATTGCGTCCGCCGATGGTCGCAATGGCCTCACGGTAGGACTCCATGTAGCGATCGGCGTCATCAGCGGTCAGGGCAGCTTCGCCCAGCATGTCGAATGAATAACGATATGAGCGATTGTTTTTCTTGCGCGAGCGGTCAAAAGCCTCGCCAATGGTTCGTCCCATCACATACTGGTGACCCATGATGCGCATGGCTTGCTGAATGGCGGTTCTAACCATGGGCTCGCCGCTGCGGTTGATCAGGCGCCCCAAAGCGGCGGATAAATTGGTCGCGGTGCCAACCGACAGGGCAACCAGCTTGCCGGTCAACATCAATCCCCAGGTTGATGCATTGACCAGCACCGAAGCGCTTTTGCCAATGTGCGACTCCCAGTCCGCGTCACCCAGCTTGTCAGTAATGAGTTTTTCCGCGGTATCGGCATCAGGAATGCGCAACAAAGCTTCAGCCAGGCACATCAACACCACACCTTCCTCGGAGGAAAGGTCATACTCCTGCATGAACGCTTCCATCACCCCCTGCCTGGACTTACGGGCACGTACCTGGCCAACCAGGAATGCCGCGCGCTGACTCACGCGTGAAGAAGCTTCCGGGCCCAGTCGAGCCGCCTCGATCAACTGCAGCACCAGCTGTTCTTCATCCGCGTGGTAAGCCCGGTTCATGGCATCTCTCAGCGGATCGTGGCTGACGCTGCTTGACTGGAGGAAGTCCCTTGGTGCGGTCACTGCGGTTTACTCCTGGACAACGGGAAGAACATCAAAGGCGGCATATGCGACGGCCAGTTTACTCGCAGGCCCGGCGAGAGGAAACAAGCAGAGTGTCTTGCCCAAAGATTGACAGGGCGGATATACTGGACGGTTTAGAAGTTTAGCGAGAGTTGCTGTCCGGTGCGTTGCCCGAACATACTGCCTCGCGAAAACGCTGAGCCGGTAGCCTGTCTGACTTGGGACTGCGGCGAATTAAATCTGAGGCCCGAAAACCTGATGAAGAAGCAAAATACATTCATTGTGGCATTGGCGGTGGTCGCTGCTGTTTGTGCAGCGTTCTGGCTATTGCTGGTTGCCCCCGGTTACAGCGGCAACGCAATCAACATGACTCGTGGCGTCACGCTGCAGTCGCACATGAATTACCAACTGCACATGATTGTTTTATGGATTTGCGTGGCGATCGGTGTACTGGTGTTTTCAGCGATGTTCATATCCATCGTCCTGCACCGCAAGTCGAAAGGACACGAAGCGGCCACGTTCAGTCACAGCAACAAGGCAGAAATCATCTGGTCCATCATTCCGGTACTCATACTGGTCGCCATAGCCGTTCCGGCCACCCGTGCCTTGATCGTCATGGAAGTAAGCCCTGCAACCGAATTGACCATCAAAATCACCGGTTTTCAATGGCGCTGGAAGTATGAATACCTTGAAGACGACATCCAGTTCATCAGTTCACTGTCGGCGGAATCCGCCGCGGCACGGCATCGTAACTCGGGTGTTGATCCGATAGCAGTTGAAAACTATTTGCTGGAGGTCGACCGGCGCCTGATCTTGCCGGTCGATACCAAAATCAAATTCCTCATTACCGCCGATGACGTCATTCATTCATGGTGGGTTCCGGCTCTGGGCTGGAAACGCGATGCCGTACCAGGTTTCATCAATGAAGCCTGGGCCGAGATCGAGCAACCGGGGATCTACCGTGGTCAGTGTGCAGAACTTTGCGGCAAAGATCATGGTTTCATGCCCATCGTGCTCGAAGTCGTGCCTAAGGAAGAATTCAAACAATGGCTTGATGGACAGAAGCGCGAGGCAGGAGAGGCCGAAGCCGGAATTCAACGAACCTGGAGCCGCGAGGAATTGATGGTGCTTGGTGAGTCCGTGTATACCAGGCAATGCGCCACCTGTCATCAGGTCGATGGCTCAGGTCTGCCGCCGGCGTTTCCACCGCTGGCTGGCAGTGCCGTGGCAACTGGTCCCTTGGACAAACACATCGACGTCGTACTGAATGGACGTGCTGGCACGGCCATGCCGGCGTGGGGCAATATGCTGACCACATCCGAAACCGCCGCCGTACTGACCTATACGCGTAACGCATTCGGCAACGCCAGCAATGATGTGGTTCAGCCTCAAACCATCGCCCAAGTCAAGAGCGGTCAAACTCATGGGAATCAGTGAAATGATGAGCACCGGAAACATATACGCTCAAACCGATCACGCAGTGAATGCTCACGATGATCATCTCGACCACAAACCCAGTCGATTTCTGGATCGTTGGCTGTTTACCACCAATCACAAGGATATTGGCACACTCTATCTGGCCTTTTCCCTGCTGATGTTCCTCACCGGCGGTGTGATGGCCATGGTGATCCGGGCTGAATTGTTCATGCCCGGCTTGCAACTGGTGGAGCCGGATTTCTTCAACCAGATGACCACTATGCATGCACTGGTCATGGTTTTCGGTGCCGTCATGCCGGCCTGGGTCGGGTTCGCCAACTGGATGATACCGATGATGATCGGCGCGCCTGATATGGCGCTGCCGCGCATGAACAACTGGAGTTTCTGGATCCTTCCCTTCGCCTTCGCCATGCTGCTCAGCACTCTGTTCATGGATTCCGGTGGCCCGGCGGCAGGCTGGACGCTGTATCCACCTCTGAGCCTGCAAGGCGGTAAAAGCTTTGCATTCGTGGTGTTCTCCGTCCATATGATGGGTATTTCCTCCATCATGGGCTCCATCAATGTGATCGCAACCATTCTCAACATGCGGGCTCCAGGTATGACCTTGTTGCGCATGCCGCTTTTTGTCTGGACCTGGCTGATCACAGCATTTTTATTGATTGCAGTGATGCCGGTGCTCGCCGGCGCCGTAACCATGCTGCTGACGGATCACTTCTTCGGCACCAGTTTCTTCAATGCAGCCGGCGGCGGCGACCCGGTCATGTTCCAGCATATTTTCTGGTTTTTCGGACACCCCGAAGTCTACATCATGATCCTGCCGGCCTTTGGCGTGATCTCGGAGATCATCCCGACCTTTGCCCGCAAACCACTGTTCGGTTATGCCGCCATGGTCTACGCGACCGCGTCCATCGCCTTTCTGTCGTTGATCGTCTGGGGCCACCACATGTTCTCTGTAGGCATGCCGCTGAGCGGAGAACTGTTTTTCATGTATGCCACGATGCTGATCTCCGTGCCCACGGGGGTTAAAGTGTTCAACTGGGTCAGCACCATGTGGCGCGGCTCGATGACGTTCGAGACGCCCATGCTGTTCGCCATCGGTTTTGTCGTGCTGTTCACCATCGGCGGCTTTTCGGGCCTGATGCTGGCGGTCGCTTCGGTTGACCTGCAGTATCAGGATACGTACTTCGTGGTCGCGCATTTCCATTATGTGCTGGTGCCGGGCTCGGTATTCGTACTGATGGCAGGCACGTATTACTGGCTGCCCAAATGGACCGGTCATATGTATTCGGAGCGCTGGGGTAAAATTCACTTCTGGCTGTCCGCCATTTCGGTCAATGTGCTGTTTTTTCCGCAGCATTTTCTCGGGCTGGCCGGCATGCCCAGGCGCATCCCGGATTACTCGGTGCAATTTGCCGATTTCAATATGATTTCATCCATCGGCGGTTTTGCATTCGGGGCTTCTCAGCTGATTTTCGTCGGCGTTGTCATCCACTGTGTATTCAAGAGTCGACAGGTGGCAAGCAGCCGCGTATGGGAAGGCGCCAGAGGCCTGGAATGGACCCTGACCTCACCGCCGCCCTATCACTCGTTCACCACGCCGCCGGCCATCAACTCCAGCACAGTGGCGCATGCGGACGAGTATAGCCACTGAACCCATTACACTCATGATGGAACATCAGCAAGACATGAGGCAGCGCCGCACACGTGCGGTCAGAACTGCATGGATACTGGCAGCGATTGCTGGCCTCATCTTTATTGCATTCATCCTTTCCGGAGTCCGGGGCAACTGAGATGGAAAATCAGAGGCAAAATCACGCACAGCAAGCCAAGCTGCACCAGGCCAACCGCAAAGTGGTTCGCCGGCTCGCACTGGTCGCGATTGGCATGTTTGGTTTCGGTTTTGCCCTGTGGCCGCTGTATGACGTACTTTGTGAGGTCACCGGGCTGGGCGGACGCAGCGCCCGGACCGCGCAGGACGATGCCAATGCCCAACTCTCGGACAGAATCATTCAGGTGCGGTTTTTGGCCACGACCAACTCCGCCCTGCCGTGGGAGTTTCAGCCGCTTGAAAAGGTGAAAACCGTGCGCCTGGGCGAATTGTCCGAGGCCCTTTTCCAGGCGAAGAATCCGACCGATGAACCCATGCTGGGCCAGGCCACGTACAATGTCGTGCCGCCGGAAGCGAGTCTGTATTTTGTCAAGACCGAATGTTTTTGTTTCACCCAGCAGTTGCTGACAGCCCAGGAAAGCCGGGAAATGCCGGTTTATTTCTATGTGCAAGCCGATCTGCCGGAACATATCCGGGATATCACCCTTGCTTACACTTTCTATCGTAATGATGATGCAAATGCTCTGTCGCAGGCGATGGCTTCCGCCGTCGGCGTAGAGTAACGAGGCTTGCAAATGGCACAACACGCGGACGATTCCTACTACGTACCTCATGGCACGCGGTGGCCGATCATTGGCTCACTGGGCATGATCACGATGCTGTCCAGTGCGGCATTCTGGATAAATGATTCCGCGGTGGCGCCATGGACGTTCCTGGCCGGCGCGGCGATCCTTATCTACATGCTGGTCGGCTGGTTTGGTGAAGTCATCCGGGAAAGTGAAAACGGAATGTACAACTCGCAGGTGGACACGTCCTTCCGCTTGGGCATGTTGTGGTTCATATTCTCCGAAGTCATGTTTTTTGCCTGCTTTTTCGGCGCCTTGTTCTATGCACGGGTATTTTCAGTGCCCTGGTTGGGTGGTGAAGGAACCGGAGCCTACACCAATGAGATGCTGTGGCAGGGCTACCAGGCCGTGTGGCCAACAGCCGGACCGGCTGAACTCGGCGGCTATTTCCAGACCATTCCCGCCTTTGGTGTCCCGTTTGTCAATACGCTCATCCTGTTGAGTTCCGGCGTCACCGTGACACTGGCCCATCATGCGCTCAAGAATAACCAGCGTATCCGGCTCGTCAGCTGGTTGTTCGCCACGGTTTTACTCGGTTTTACCTTTGTGTGGTTCCAGGTCGGCGAGTATAAGGAAGCCTATCAGGAACTCGGCTTGACATTGGGTTCCGGCATCTATGGATCCACATTTTTCATGCTGACGGGCTTCCATGGATTACACGTCACGCTCGGCGCGATCATGTTGCTGGTCATCGCTCTGCGTTGCGCGCGGGGACACTTCAAACCCGACCAGCATTTCGGCTTCGAGGCAGTCGCCTGGTACTGGCATTTTGTCGACGTGGTCTGGCTCGGCTTGTTTATCTTTGTTTATGTTTTCTAGAGCTACTCATTGTCTGCTTGAGTAGCAGGGGGAGGCCGCACAGGTCCCGTGCCGCTGGGCTCGATCCATCCCAACCGGTATGCTCCCCAGAGCATGACGAACAGCACCAGAGACAAA
>CAVPUV010000079.1:0-43992 GCA_963708905.1 uncultured Gammaproteobacteria bacterium
AGCTTTTCAAGCCAGAACTTTCATCTCCGTGCAGCGCCAGCCGATCGGTGTTTCTGAGCACCAGCGCCCGTGTCACCGACAGCCCGCGATCGCGCAACGCCAGCACCCGTATCACCGAGCGGGGTTGCAAACGCCAGGCCAGCAGCAACTGGTCACGCAGCATCGCCACCGCCTCGGCGTCGTGCGCCAGCCCGAGTTCCACGCGCTGCGCCAACAAGGAGGAATCCGCGCGCCGGGTCACGGACGACCTCGATGGCGTCAGGATCGTTTCAGGCTCGTCGTGCACATTCAGCGAATGTTGGCGAGGCGCAACCATACCGCCGGCTGTGCAGGTGCGCGTTGCAGCGCAGCCATGGCCTCGTCCGCGCAGCCTGGTAAGCGTCCCGGCGTTGCAGCGCCAGCGTGTGGACATCCACCGCACGTAATAAATACAACAGGCTCAAACCATCATGGTAACGGTAGTGATCGTGCCAGGCGACAGCCTGGTGGGCGAATCGAATCAGCACGTCGAGGCGTGCGGAAGGAATTTCGCGGGTCGAGAAATAAGCTTGCAAGGCGATTTCAACCGGCAGGTAGCGGTAACTGGCCCGCAGGCGCGGCAAGGAGAGCAGCAGCACGGCCGTGGCCAGAACCACGGTAAGCACCATGGTCAAATAACGGGTATTGCGCGTGTCAGGACTAATCATTCAATAACAAAAACACAAGGCCGATCATCCCGAGTAATACTTCCCATAACGGCGATAGTGGTAGTAATAACCCGAATCTCCATAGCCTATGCGACTGTAGCGATTCAAGTCGACCTGTTGCAACACCACGCCGGCGATATCGACCTGTGCCTGGCGCAACAGAATCCATGGCAGTGCGCGCCACCTTGCGCGGCGTTTTGTCCCATTTCACGACAACGTCACGACGGCCGCTATGTCATGGTCATCACCGGTGGTGTATCGATCACCACCAGGTCGTAGCGGGATTTGAGTTGCTCGAGGTATGGCTTTCATGCGGTGGGAGGAGAAAATGTCCGTGGCATCGGCCAGTGGGCGGTGCGGCCGGTAAAGTAGTCCACCCCTCCGCCCTTGTCGTCCCGCAGGATGAACTCCGCCAGGTTGGCGTCAGCCGCCCACCACGACATGTTCGGACAGCCCCTTGTGCTTGTCACCCAGGCCCAGTTCAAAGCCCACGCTGGGGCCCGCAATCCCGTCCACCTCAGGATAACTTTCTTGCCCGATGCCCGCCACCCCAGACCGTGGCCAGCGAGCTTTTTCCCTCCTCCGACGAGGAGGTCACCTACCATCACCGGGTGGTCCGGGTCCGACAAACCCCACAGTGAAAACTTCAGGCAGTTGATGGCCTCGACAACCGCAGTTGGAGTTCGGCTTTTCCAGTACGTAATCGTGCGTCAGCACTTTACCGGAAATGAGCGGGATCAACCCGATCACGTACTCGCCCAATTCTGTACTTGCTCCGGGGCTGGTCATTCCGGGGTTCAGCAGCTGCAGCGCCAGCACCGACCAGACCCAACAGGCCCAGCAGGAAGTAGCTGGCCATCATCTGTATGTTGGGATAAGAAGCCCCGCCCGGTACCTCAGCCTGGGAAATGACACGCGCGTTGGAAGTAGTCGAGGCGCTCGTGCCGCCGGTTTCCTTGAAGCGGTTGAGAAAGGTTTCATACAGGGTGCGGTTGGCCGCCGCTTCTGACGTCGCACGCAGCTGGATGGCTTCCTTGTTCTGTTCGCTGGTTTGCCCTGCGTCACGTGCAGGCTGTTTTCCAGACTGTTCACGCGGGTGCGGGCAAATTCAGCCTCATGCTGCAAACCGGTGGCGATGCGCGTGCTCCACTTGTTCGACGCGTTGGCGAATCTCGGCGAGTTGCCCACCAGCAGCGCCGCGGATGCCGCGGGCCGAATTCCACCGAAAGTCCGAAAGGCGACTCAAGGCCAGCGCCTCCTGTGCGCAGTTGCGACCAGGGTGGAGGACAGCACCTCTTCGGACGCCGTCTCCACACCCTGGCCGCCTCCCTCCAGCAACTGCCGCAACTGCGCCAGCCGTGCGTCCACTTCGGCCAGTTCCTGTGCGGGCGATGATCAGT
This sequence comes from uncultured Gammaproteobacteria bacterium, assembly GCA_963708905.1. Lineage (GTDB taxonomy): Bacteria > Pseudomonadota > Gammaproteobacteria > Xanthomonadales > SZUA-36 > SHZL01. The sequence goes on from CAVPUV010000079.1 coordinate 2,087, forward strand.
GGGCGGTTCAGCTCGGACACTGCGTGTCGAGGATGCTCGTCCCCGTATCTGCCGCCAGACTATATTCATTGCGGTTCTCCACCGCCCGTCCGCATCTGCCTCTCGAGGCCGCCAGCTGCTCGGTCAACCAGCTGTTGGCCTTCTCGGTGGCCTCGAACCGGGCCTCCAGTTCATCGACTATGTAAGCCTCTGACGTCTCATTGTGTCTGTGCCGCCAGTTTCGTTCGAGCGAAAACGTGACGTTGATCACGTTGGTGTACTCGAGCTGCTCCACTTTCATGTTGTGGCCGTGGAAACCAGCTGGCTCTCCTGTTCCTGTTCCGCCTGGCTTTTCCGGGCTTGCAGGAGCGCCACCCGCTCGGTTTCCATGCCCAGGGCTTCTTTCAGGGTGAGCTTTCCAGCTGGTTGGGAATTGCAGCTTCGGGTTGCAGGTAGCGGAGGAAATCGAACAGGCTTTCCTTGGGTTCCTGCAACGCCGGGTTGAACTCGGGGTGGTTTAAGAGGTTAAGCCGTTCAATCACTTTGGCCGCACACGCGCGAGCGCAACACTTCGACTTCGTGTTTCGCCGCCGCCATAGGAATTCTGCCGATTCAAAACCGATTCGATGTCGACCACCCGGGTTTCCGCAGTGGCACCATCCCTGTTCGAAGTCGCGGAATAAATGTTCTTGATTTCGTTGACCTGGATGTAGCCGATGACGGTGACGAACAGCGTGATCACCAGGATCAGCTTGCGGCGGAACCACAATATCTGGAGAGTATTTCGGGCAGCGGGGAATTGCGCGCTGGATTCCTCTGTCCCGGCGGGTCCGGGCGCAAGTCCGGACTCGCTTCAGTGCGGCCGGGATGGATAAGGAGTGCTACCGGGTTTGGCATCGCAGGAACAGGTTCAAAACAGACGCTCGGCCACGCGATGATCATGGCCGGGCTGAACTTTTTCCTCGACATTGGCTTGATCTCTTGCTGGCTGGAGTCATCCGCACGGACCACGAAAACGTAATCCTGCTTGGCACGGGAACCGCCGGCTATGGCGATGGCCGTGAGATAGGTCATGCCCGCCACGTAGGAAACGCGCCGGTAATCCTGCACTTCTCCGTGCCGCTGATAAGGCAGTACGGCCGGTAATTCATCACCTGGATGAAGATGCGTGGGTTCACCAGGAAATCCGGCTTGCAAGCGGCGACCAACAGGGCTTCCAGTTCGGCCGCGGTCAACCAACACTGCCAATCAAGGGCATGGAAAACCGCCCCTCGCCATCGAGTTGAAATTCGCCGACAGGTCGGCGTGGTTGAACACACTGATTTTGTAGTTCGCCCTGAAATGCCCAGCGTATACGTGCTGTCGTCGCGCCCAGAGGCGGCAGGGCCTGGTCCGCTGTTTCTGGTGAACTGCGCCGGCCGGCAGGATCAGCAGGAGTGCTGCCAGCATCCATGCCGTGGCGGGGAGAAAAAAGAAACTAACGCTCCAGGCCCAGCACCAGCCAGAAGTGTTCGCGCTGTAGCTATCGTCCGGCAGGCTGCTGTCGAGTTTTTCCATAGCATAAGAAGTGTTCAGGTATATATAACGGTTGATGAACCAGTTCAATCCCATGCCAGCCCGCAAGACATTGTCGGTTGAGCGGGTATTCTCGACCCACTATTAATGGGCTGATAATCATGAACGCGATAGGAAACAAAGCCATTCAACTGCACAAAACGCTTCAATTGATGGTCTAACCCGCAGCGAATACACCGTTTGCAGAAAGCCTGAGCTGTTCCGGTTCCGGTGGTCTCCTCGACATTGCTGAACTGCGCGTAAACCGAAGTCAGGTCGGTCGGGTTCCACTGCAGCCCCGCCCCGCCGGACCAGCCGTTGACGTTGGGCAGACCCGGATCATCAAATTGCCGTTCCTGATAGCTGGCGAAAAGATCGCCAATCAGCTTGCCCGTCATGGTAAAAGCCAGGCCGCCGCTAAGCGTATAGCCGTCACCTTCGCGGGCAAGACCATTGCGGTGACAAAACGTGCATTGTACCACGGTGTAAGCGGTGTAGGAGATGAAGGCCTGCTTGTCGGTGGCCAACTGGTAGCGGCCCGCAGTGAGTAACCGAGGTCATCCCGGTCCCGATCCGCGTTGCCAATGACGTCGCCGTCTGCCGCCACCACATCGTCAAAATCCAGCCGATTCAGCCTGAGCTTCGTCAAAACACACTCATCGAAAGTATGGTCATAGCTGAGGTTACCGCCGCTCAGGATGTACGTCGTGGGTTGCACACCCTGCTCCGAGCTGCGGTTGTTCAGCCCCTCATGCAAGTCCATATAATCCAGACCGTAACGAAAACGGCGGCTTCCACCCGGCCGGTGGCGCCGAGTAGGTCTCGTAGTCACGTTCGCCGAAGTCAATTATAGCGCGCGATATCCGCCGCCAGGCTCACCTGCAGGGAATGCCGGCTCCAGAACTGCGCCGTAACATACGGGCGGATGTGGTAAATCGTATCGCTTTGTTCATTATCGCTGGCGAAAAAAGTATTGTCGGTATACTCCCCCGCCAAAGTGATGCCGGGATGCAGCATGAAGGCGCCGGCACGGATACCCAGCGGCTTGTAATCCTGCGGGTGCGTTGACACCGGTTTCTCGCCCAACCCCGGGCTGTCGTAATACTGGGCAAAGAGGCTGACTGGCAGCACCCCCAGCCAAAGACCGGCGGCCGAAATGGCTACGCCAAGGCATTTTAGCGATACTTTCCGCACACGAGACCCCCAAAACCTGCCAGTCATTAATTATCAATATTATTTTGCTGCAGCGGACGGCATTATACATACAATTTGTGCCAGGCGGGTCAGCATCTGGCTGTTGGCGGAGAAAAATGCAACTCACGTTCATCCAGGGGGCGCTGTAGCGAGCCCCTTTCACCAATGCTACAGGCATTACTTTCAGCCGTCATTCCAGGGTCGCGCAGCGAGCCCTGCTACCAGTGAGCTTCGGACAATTGGACCATAACAGCTACACAGCTGGTTTCCAATATGATTGTGTATGCATCCAAAGGAGAACACCACGCGCACGCCGCGATCAATCTGCGGGCATTGCCCGAGCAGCGGGGATTCTCGTATTCGCGCTCAACTCTGTTAGGCAAGAATTGTTCGGACTTCATGCTTGAGGCTGCCTGCTCAGCCGCCCAAGCGGTGGTACTTGATCAGGTTTTCTTCAGCCTGGATAGCGGCAAGTTCAAGCAATTCACTGCAATGCTCGACGCCCCGCCCAGTCACAATCCAGGGCTTGAGCGCCTCTATGGCCGCTAGACCGGCGCCTTGGGCCGACAGCTGAGCTTAGCTTTAAGTTGCTCCGATATGCTTTCTCAAAGTGGAAATGTAGTCTGCAGTTCGCTATCCCACTTTTAACTTTCTGCAGCTTTTCATGTTCTCAGCGTTCTATCCAGTTTTCAACGCGCAGGCCTTTGACGCGGCCGAATTCTCTGACGTTGTCTGTGATCAGTATGGCGTTGTCCGCCAGCGCATGCCCGGCGATGAGGATGTCATTTGGGCCTATGGGGACCCTCCATCACTAAGTTTTCTCTTGATGCGAGCAGCGTGTTGGTGGCTGCGGCGCTCCAGGCGGCGATGCTGTCGAGTCGGGATACAAACCCGGCGACTATCGAGGGCATTTTCGGACTGGCATGTCTGCTGTTGGCGCCGAATAAAAGCTCTGCGTAGGTGATCGCAGAAATGCAGATATGATCTCCGGCAGTGGTGGCCTTTTGCAGGCGATGAAGCACACTGACTGGACGCTTGCGGATGATGAAACTGCAAATATTGGTATCGAGCATGTAACAAACTCGTGCCATCAGAGGCTGACTCGGTCCATATCAATGAGCGGTTCGCGCGCAGACAGAAAGTTTCGTCCGCTGTATCTGTATCCACGAAGCTGCTCCAGTTTTTTCGGACTGGGGTAATAATGATGGAATTTCCGTCGCGGCGTATTTCCACTTCAGAGACGTTTAACTCCATCTCACGTGGCAGGCGTACGGCCTGATTGCTACCGTTTTTGAAAATGCTGGCTCTTGTCATGATTGAGATCTCCACGTGTTTATCTGCCTTTGAGTATAAACAGCGTTTAGCATATGTCAAGCATATGCTGTTTGATAGGGGGCACTTCCGCGACGACGCAGTCGGTATTTACCGCGGCAACTCAATCCGATAAACGGTTAGATGCGGAATATTGATAAAATCCTTGTCCCCGGTAACGAATCGTATTGAATCATCCAGCGCCAATGCGCAGGCCGCCTGCAAAGCATCGGGTGTCCTGAGGCCATATTCCGCTCGTAATTCCGTGGCCCGATCAATCACCTCATTGGCCAGAGGGACAACCAACAGCCCTGGTTCGGAGAAAAAGTCGTCGTAGGTAGCCAAAAGTGCAGCATCACCGTCGCGCAGCGGCCGCACCCGACACTCCAATCGGCTCAACGCAGAAACAACCACCGGCGGGTCTTCTCCTGCCACGGTACGAAGACGACCAAGCGTCTCGCGCGCAGCCGCCTGGGTCGGGGCGTCACCTTCGAGTAAATATATGATGGCACTGGCATCAAGAAAAACCACGCCTTAGCGTTCCCAGGTCTCGTGTTCATCATGAATCTGGCGCTGAATGTCATCGGCCCGGCGCGCGCCTGGAGTACCCGCGGTGAGCAGACTGTCCCACAAACGGCTGACGGCCTGCCGATGGCCAAGTAACCGCTCATACTCCTTTTCGCTGAGGATGACATAATGCAAACGGTTGCGGCTGATCACATGCACCGGCCCCTTGCGTAGGGCTTCGTCGACAACGGAAATACCCCGTCGCTTGATTTCATGTGCCGGTATAGTGGTTTTCATTTCTATCACTCTCCAATACCAAGTTTAGTACTAATCTTAGCACCATCTGCAATTCCGGTAAGGGTTACGCACCATTTATTACAGGCACAACGACTGCGATGTAATCGGCAACCCGCCAGTTCCCGGAACTTGAAGATCAACCGGCTTGCGCGGCGGCTCATACGCGCGGAACCCGCGCCATGGACATTTTTTACAATGGCGGAGATCCCGTGGCTTGTGCCACTGCACGAAACGATGCGCCCAACGCCGCGCCCTTCATCGGCTCGCCATTGTGAAAAAGAACGGCATCCGCATCAACCCGCACACCCGGTGCCGACTGTGCAGCATGCCGATAATCCCCCTTCAAGGCCCATTGGTGACTGGTAGCCGTTTGGCGTCGAGGGTTTTTAACCGATCTGGAGAAATCGTAAGATTTACGCATGACCATAATCCTCGTACGGAATGAGAAGGCAACACGCACTTATGCCGCATCTTTGTTTTTGACCACCAGCTCCACTTCACGGTTGAGTACGTGCAGTAAAGCAACCAATTGGGACTCATGGATTGGTGGTGTTGGCCGGGTCCAAAAGGCGATAGAGCTGCGGCGCGGAGGTTTGCAAACGTTTGGCGATATGACGCCGGCTCAGGCCGCTACTTTCGATGCCTCGCGCGCCTTCCAGCGTAAGTTTGTAGGTCAGAAGTTCCGCAAGATAGTTTGGGGTCTCGTTGTATCTTTGAGAATGGGTCATGTGTGCACGGGCGGCCCCCGGATTCCAGCACATAGCTGAAGGCCTCGTTGGCAAGTTCTTTGTCTACAAAAATTTTCTCGATGCGGTCATCAGGCAATTGTTGGGCGGTGCAATTCCCGCTTTGGCATGGGAAGGAATAAGCAACTCCCGAACGGGCAATCACTGGTCTCCGTTGCGCCGATTATTGGGCTTAACGCTGCTTATCTTCATAACTTACCTTCATCCATCAATTCAGCAATGAGCTGCATCAGCCGTCGACCGGCCTTGCCTTGCATAGCCGTCCAGTTTTCCAGATCCCATTTCACCACCAGTTTCGATTCGCGATAAACATGAACATGTCGCGGTGAGTGGTCACCTTTCCATACCAGGAATACGAGAGTTCCCTCGACGTATTTTACCCATGCTTATACGTTACCGCGCATGGTAACACTTATAAGTAATTGATGCCACCCTCACCACATAAGAGTTGACTAAGTAGACAGAATCTACAATAATTACATTGCCTTCTGAGGTGCCACATATGGCAATTAGGCCGGACGTCGTATTTAGAAGGCATTCTTTTCTTAAGCCTCCAAAGCAACAGCCCCTGCCTTTCCACCTAACTTCGGGTCATGTCCCTGCTTGCCATACGTGCGCTAACTACATTTGCATTTGTGATTTCTACCGATTAGCGGTGGCCACGTTGCACGGCGACTACAATTGGCGATGCAATCTTGTGCTGCTCGTAGGTCATCACGACTGCATCCTCGGAGTTCATTTCCGTGAATGACTTAATGTGTTCCAGCAAGTGGTTCAGTTACTGCTGTGCCGAGTTTTTCTGCAATGTAATTTGGACTCTGCGCCTGGCTCTACGACCAGAACAAGATTCATTTCGAAGAGATACGGTGCTTAACCTCTTGCCACGGAGAGCCTCATCAGGCATTTGACGGTATGCCGAGGAGCTGGCCAACAGCTTTTGGTGTGGAAAAGGGTCAATTCGATTTCATCAGGAAACTCAGCAATACTATCTCAAATTTCGCTGACCAATTGAATTGCTCAGAAATTGGCAGGCTTAGTTTTCGGCAGCAGATAGTTTCATGTTGTCGAATTTATCATAATAAAGACACTGGTTCTATCGGCATAATTTCATAAGCCATGTGAAGGGCGTATTTCCTACATGGCTTATGAAATTATGCCGATAGAACCAGTGTCTTTATTATGATAAATTCGACAACATGAAACTATCTGCTGCCGAAACTTTAGCCCTGCCAATTTCTGAGCGAATTCAATTGGTCAGCGAAATTTGGGATAGTATTGCTGAGTTTCCTGATGAAATCGAATTGACCCCTTCCACACGAAAGCTGCTGGCCAAACGCCTTGCGGCATACCGTGCAAATCCTGATGAGGGCTCTCCGTGGCAAGAGGTTAAGCAGCGTATCTCTTCGAGATGAATCTTGTTCTGGTCGTAGAGCCAGGCGCAGAGTCCAAATTACATTGCAGAAAGACTCGGCACATAGTAACTGAACCACTTGCTGGAACACATTAAGTCATTCACGGAAATGGACTCCGAGGATGCAGTCGTGATGACCTACGAGCAGCACAATGCATCGCCAATTGTAGTCGCCGTGCAACGTGGCCAGCTAATCGGTAGAAATCACAAATGCAATGTCGTTGCTAGCACGTATGGCAAGCAGGGACATGATCCCGAAGTTAGGTGGAAAGGCAGGGGCTGTTGCTTTGGGAGGCTTAAGAAAAGAATGCCTTCTAAAGTGCGACCGGTCCGGCTCTAATTGCCATATGTGGCACCTCAGAAGGCAATGTAATTATTGTAGATTCTGTCTACTTAGTCAACTCTTATGTGGTGAGGGTGGTATCAATTACTCATAAGTGTTACCATGCACGGTAACATATAAACATGGGTAAAATACGTCGGGGGAACTACGTATTCCTGGTATGGAAAGGTGACCACTCACCGCGACATGTTCATGTTTATCGCGAATCGAAACTGGTGGTGAAATGGGATCTGGAAAACTGGACGGCTATGCAAGGCAAGGCCGGTCGACGGCTGCTGCAGCTCATTGCTGAATTGATGGATGAAGGTAAGTTATGAAGATAAGCAGCGTTAAGCCCAATAATCGGCGCAACGAATTCTCAGTGATTGCCCGTTCGGGAGTTGCTTATTCCTTCCCGTATGCCAAAGCGGATCCGCGCCCGCGTCCTGATGACCGCATCGAGAAAATTTTTGTAGACAAAGAACTTGCCAACGAGGCCTTCAGCTATGTGCTGGAATCCGGCGAAGAAGGTTCGGTGCACATTGAACAGGTTCTCGAGTACAACGAAGACCCGAACTATCTTGCGGAACTTCTGACCTACAAACTTACGCTGGAAGCACAGCGAGGCATCGAAAGTAGCGGCCTGAGCCGGCGTCATATCGCCAAACGTTTGCAAACCTCCGCGCCGCAGCTCTATCGCCTTTTGGACCCGGCCAACACCACCAAATCCATGAGTCAATTGGTTGCTTTACTGCACGTACTCAACCGTGAAGTGGAGCTGGTGGTCAAAAACAAAGATGCGGCATAAGTGCGTGTTGCCTTCTCATTCCGTACGAGGATTATGGTCATGCGTAAATCTTACGATTTCTCCAGATCGGTTAAAAACCCCTATGCCAAGCGGCTTAAAAGGCCAATGGGCCTGAAGGGGGATTATCGGCATGCTGCACAGGTCGGCACCGGGGTCTGCGGGTTGATGCGGATGCCGTTCTTTTTCACAATGGCGAGCCGATGAAGGGCGCGGCGTTGGGCGCATCGTTTCGTGCAGTGGCACAACCAGGATCTCCTGGTTATTGAAAAAAATGTTCCATTGGCGCGGGTTCCGCGCGCTGAGCCGCCGCGCAAGCCGGTTGATCTTCAAGTTCTGCGGGATTTGACTGGCGGGTTGCCGATTAATCCAGATGGTTGTGCCTGTAATAAATGAGTGCGTATACCCTTACCGGAATTGCAGATGGTGCTAAGATTAGTACTAAACTTGGTATTGGAGAGTGATAGAAATGAAAACCACTATACCGGCACATGAAATCAAGCGACGGGGTATTTCCGTTGTCGACGAAGCCCTACGCAAGGGGCCGGTGCATGTGATCATCCGCAACCGTTTGAAATATGTCATCCTCAGCGAGAAGGAGTATGAGCGCTTACTAGGCCATCGGCGGGCCGTCAGCCGTTTGTGGGACAGTCTGCTCTCCGTTGGTACTCCAGGCGCGCGCCGGGCCGATGACATTCAGCGCCAGATTCATGATGAACACGAGACCTGGGAACGCTAAAGCGTGGTTTTTCTCGATGCCGGCGCCATCATATACTTACTCGAGGGTGACGCCCCAACCCAGGCCGCTGCATGCGGGACGCTTGGCCGTCTTCGTAACAAGGATTTCATCAATATTCCGCATCTAACCGTTTATCGGATTGAGTTGCCGCGGTAAATACCGACTGCGTCGTCGCGGAAGTGCCCCCTATCAAACAGCATATGCTTGACATATGCTAAACGCTGTTTATACTCAAAGGCAGATAAACACGTGGAGATCTCAATCATGACAAGAGCCAGCATTTTCAAAAACGGTAGCAATCAGGCCGTACGCCTGCCACGTGAGATGGAGTTAAAAGACGTCTCTGAAGTGGAAATACGTCGCGACGGGAATTCCATCATTATTACCCCAGTCCGAAAAAACTGGAGCAGCTTCGTGGATACAGATACAGCGGACGAAGACTTTCTGTCTGCGCGCGAACCGCTCATTGATATGGACCGAGTCAGCCTCTGATGGCACGAGTTTGTTACATGCTCGATACCAATATTTGCAGTTTCATCATCCGCAAGCGTCCAGTCAGTGTGCTTCATCGCCTGCAAAAGGCCACCACTGCCGGAGATCATATCTGCATTTCTGCGATCACCTACGCAGAGCTTTTATTCGGCGCCAATAGCAGACATGCCAGTCCGAAAATGCCCTCGATAGTCGCCGGGTTTGTATCCCGACTCGACAGCATCGCCGCCTGGAGCGCCGCAGCCGCCGAACACGCTGCTCGCATCAAGAGAAAACTTAGTGATGAAGGTGCCCCCATAGGCCCAAATGACATCCTCATCGCCGGGCATGCGCTGGCGGACAACGCCATACTGATCACAGACAACGTCAGAGAATTCGGCCGCGTCAAAGGCCTGCGCGTTGAAAACTGGATAGAACGCTGAGAACATGAAACAAATGCTGCAGAAAGTTAAAAGTGGGAGTACCGAACTGACCTCTACATTTCCACTTTGAGAAAGCATATCGAGGCAACAAGCTTAAGCCTTGACTGTGGCCCAAGGCGCCGTCACGGCCATGAGGCGCTCAAGCCCTGGATTGTGGCTGGGCGGGGCGTCGAGCATTGCAGTGAATTGCTTGAACTTGCCGGTATCCAGGCTGAAGAAAACCTGATCAAGTACCACCGCTTGTGCGGCTGAGCAGGCAGCCTCAAGCATGAAGTCCGAACGATTCTTGCCTAACAGAGTTGCAGCGTGATCAATCAAGTCCCGCTGCTCGGGCAATGCCCGCAGATTGATGGCGGCGTCGCGCATGGTGTTCTCCTTTGGATGCATACACAATAGATATACGAAGCATAATCAGCTGTGTAGCTGTTATCAATACACAGCATTGTCCACTTGTCCGAAGCTCACTGGATTCCAGGGCTCGCTACGCGCCCCTGGAATGACGGCTGAAAGTAATGCCCGTAGCGTTGGTGAAAAGGGGCTCGCTACGCGCCCCTGGAATGACGTCAGTTGCATTTTTCTCCGCCAACAGCCAGATGCTGACCGGCCTGGCAGTGGTGGCAGCGGCAAAATTGTATGTATAATGCCGTCCGCTGCAGCAAAATAATATTGATAATTAATGACTGGCAGCGTTTTGCGGGGGTCTCGTGTGCAGAAAGTATCGCTCAAATTCCTTGGCGTAGCCATTTGCGGCCGCCAGTCTTTGGCAGGGTCTGCTGCCAAGTCATCCTTTTTGCTCAGTATTACGACAGCCCGGGCTTGGGCGAAAAACCGGTGTCTGCGCACCCGCAGGATTACAAGCCGCTCGGCATTCGCGCCGGCGCCTTCATGCTGCACCCCGGCATCACTTTGGCGGGGGAGTATACCGACAATACGTTTTTCGCCAGCGATAATGAACAAAGCGATACGATTTACCACATCCGCCCGTATGTTACGGCGCAGAGCGCCTGGAGCCGGCATTCCCTGCAGGTGAGCCTGGCGGCGGATATCGCGCGCTACAATGACTTCGGCGAACGTGATTACGAGGACTATTTCTTTGGCGTCACCGGCCGGGTGGACGTGAAGAGCCGCAGTTTTTTCAGTTACGGTCTGGATTATATGGACTTGCATGAGGGGCTGAACAACCGCAGCTCGGAGCAGGGTGTGCAACCCACGACGTACATCCTGAGCGGCGGTAACCTCAGCTATGACCATACTTTCAATCGGCTGTCTTTGGGCGCAAAGCTCAGGCTGAATCGGCTGGATTTTGACGATGTGGTGGCGGCAGACGGCGGGATCATTGACAATCAGGATCGGGACCGGGATGACAGCAGTTACTCACTGCGGGCAGGTTACCAGTTCCAGACCGACAAGCAGGCCTTCATCTCCTACACCGCTTACACCGTGGATTACGATCAGCCGTTTGACCGCAATGGTCTTGCCCGCGAAGGTGACGGCTATACGCTTAGCGGCGGCCTGGCTTTTACCATGACGGGCAAGCTGACTGGCGATCTTTTCGCCAGCTATCAGGAACGGCAATTTGATGATCCGGGTCTGCCCGACGTTAACGGCTGGTCCGGCGGGGCGGGGCTGCAGTGGAACCCGACCGACCTGACTTCGGTTTACGCGCAGATTGCCAGCAATGTCGAGGAGACCACCGACCGGAACAGCTCAGGCTTTCTGCAAACGGTGTATTCGCTGCGGGTTGACCATGAATTGAAGCGTTTTGTACAGTTGAATGGCTTCGTTTCCTATCGCGTTCATGATTATCAGCCCATTGATAGTACGGTCGAGAATACCCGCTCCACCGACAATGTCTTGCGGGCTGGCGTGGGATTGAACTGGTTCATCAACCGTTATATATACCTGAACACTTCTTATGCTTATGAAAAGCTCGACAGCAGCCTGCCGGACGATGACTACAGCGCGAACACTTTCTGGCTGGTGCTGGGCCTGGAGCGTTAGTTTCTTTTTTCTCCCCGCCACGGCATGGATGCTGGCAGCACTCCTGCTGATCCTGCCGGCCGGCGCCAGTCCGCTGTTCGCCCAGGAAACAGCGGACCAGGCCCTGCCGCCTCTGGGCGCCAACGACAGCACGTATACGCTGGGCCCCAGCGACCGGCTCAAAATCAGTGTGTTCAACCACGCCGACCTGTCCGGCGAATTTCAACTCGATGGCGAGGGGCGGTTTTCCATGCCCTTGATTGGCAGTGTTGACGCGGGCGGGCTGACCGCGGCCGAACTGGAAGCCCTGTTGGTCAGCCGCTTCAAGCCGGATTTCCTGGTGAACCCGCGCATCTTCATCCAGGTGATGAATTACCGGCCGTACTACCTTGTGGGCGAAGTGCAGGGTACCGGCGCGTTTCCTTACGTGGCGGGCATGACCTATCTCACGGCCATCGCCATAGCCGGCGGTTTCACCTACCGTGCCAAGCAGGATTACGTTTTCGTGGTCCGTGCGGATGACTCCAGCCAGCAAGAGATCAAGCTCAATGTCGAGGAAAAAGTTCAGCCCGGCGATATCATCCGCGTGGCCGAGCGTCTGTTTTGAACGAACTCCCGCCATGCCAAACCCGGTAGCACTCCATTGATCTATCCCGGCCGCACTGAAGCCAGTCCGGACTTGCGCCCGGCTACCGCCTGGGAGACAGAGGAATCCAGCGCGCAATTCCCGCTGCTGGAATACCTGCAGATATTGTGGTTCCGCCGCAAGCTGATCCTGGTGATCACCCTGTTCGTCACCGTCATCGGCTACATCCAGGTCAACGAAATCAAGAACATTTATTCCGCGACTTCGACCATGATGGTGCGGCTGCCGGAAACCCGGGTGGTCGACATCGAATCGGTTTTGAATCGGCAGAATTCCTATGGCGGCGGCGAAACGGAAGCCGAAGTCGAGGTGTTGCGCTCGCGCGTGCTGGCGGCCAAAGTGATTGCACGGCTTAACCTCGTAAACCACCCGGAGTTCAACCCGGCGTTGCAGGAACCCGAGGAAAGCCTGTTTGATTTCCTCCACTACCTGGACCCCAGAAGCTGGATTCCGGCCAGCTGGAAAGCAGCCCTGAAAGAAGCCCTGGGCATGGAAACCGAGCGGGTGGCGCTGCCCTCAAGCCCGCAGGAGCGGGAACAGGAACAGGAGAGCCAGCTGGTTTCCACGGCCACGAGCATTTTCCTCGGCAAGCTGAAAGTGGAGCAGCTCGAGTACACCAACGTGATCAACGTCACGTTTTCCTCGCTCGACCCGAAACTGGCGGCACGGATCGCCAATGAGATTCCGGAGGCTTACATAGTCGATGAACTGGAGGCCCGGTTCGAGGCCACCGAGAAGGCCAATAGCTGGCTGACCGAGCAGCTGGCGGACCTCGAAACCAAGGTGGTGGAGTCTGAGCGGGCGGTGGAGATCTACCGCGATGAATATAGTCTGGCGGCAGATACGGGGACGAGCATCCTCGACACGCAGATGTCCGAGCTCAACAGCCAGCTGATCATCGCCCGCGCGGAACTGGCCGAAGTGGACGCACGGCTGGCGCAGTTGCGGCGGTTGCTGGAGGGAGGCGGCCAGGGCGTGGAGACGGCGTCCGAGGTGCTGTCCTCCACCCTGGTCCAGCAACTGCGCGCACAGGAGGCGCTGGCCTTGAGCCGGCTGTCGGAGCTTTCGGTGGAATTCGGCCCGCGGCATCCGCGCATGCTGCAGGTGCAGGCGGAACTCGCCGAGATTCGCCAACGCATGCAAAGCGAGATCGAGCGCATCGCCACAGGTTTGCAACATGAGGCTGAATTTGCCCGCACCCGCGTGAACAGTCTGGAAAACAGCCTGCACGTGACGCAGGGGCAAACCAGCGAGCAGAACAAGGAAGCCATCCAGCTGCGTGCGCTGCAGCGCGAAGCGGCGGCCAACCGCACCCTGTATGAAACCTTTCTCAACCGCTTCAAGGAAACCAGCAGCACCCAGGGCCTCGATTCTTCCGACGCGCGTGTCATTTCCCAGGCTGAGGTACCGGGCGGGGCTTCCTATCCCAACCGCGGGAATATGATGGCCAGCTACTTCCTGCTGGGCCTGTTGGGGGCCTGCGGTCTGGTGCTGGCGCTGCAGCTGCTGAACCCCGGAATGACCAGCCCGGAGCAAGTACAGCAGCTGCTGGGCGAGTACGTGATCGGGTTGATCCCGCTCATTTCCGGCAAAGTGCTGACGCACGATTACGTACTGGAAAAGCCGAACTCCGCGGTCGTCGAGGCCATCAACTCCCTGAAGTTTTCACTGGCGTTGTCGGACCCGGACCACCCGGTGAAGACGGTGCAGGTGACCTCTTCGGTGCCGGAGGAGGGAAAAAGCTCGCTGGCCATCAGTCTGGCGCGCGTGGTGGCGGCATCGGGCAAGAAAGTTATCCTGGTGGACGGGGACTTGCGGCGCCCCAGCGTGGGCTGGAAACTGGGCCTGGGTGACAAGCACAAGGGGCTGTCCGATCTCGTGGTGGCCGCTGACGCCAACCTGGCGGAGTTCATCCTGCGGGACGACAAGGGCGGGGTGGACTACTTACCCACCGGCACTGCCCAGTTCGCCAATGCCACGGACATTTTCTCCTCCCACCGGATGAAGACCATCCTCGAGCAACTCAAATCCCGTTACGACCTGGTGGTGATCGATACACCGCCGGTGATGGCCGTCGCTGACGCGCGCATCATCGGGCGCCAGGTGGACAAGACCATTTTTGTCGTGAAATGGGACAAAACGCCGCGCAAGGTGGCGCGCACTGCCATGGATCTGTTGCGCCAGGCACAGGTCGATATCGCCGGCGTGGTGTTGCAACAGGTCGACTTGAATCGCTACAGCCGTATCGGTTATGGAGATTCGGGTTATTACTACCACTATCGCCGTTATGGGAAGTATTACTCGGGATAATCGGCCACAAGTGAGCTTGCGCGTGAAGATGCCGGTCTTTTGTTATTGAATGTTTACTCCTGACACGCGCAAAACCCGTTATTTGACCATGGTGCTTACCGTGGTTCTGGCCACGGCCGTGCTGCTGCTCTCCTTGCCGCGCCTGCGGGCCAGTTACCGCTACCTGCCGGTTGAAATCGCCTTGCAAGCTTATTTCTCGACCCGCGAAATTCCTTCCGCACGCCTCGACGTGCTGATTCGATTCGCCCACCAGGCTGTCGCCTGGCACGATCACTACCGTTACCATGATGGTTTGAGCCTGTTGTATTTATTGCGCGCGGTGGATGTCCACACGCTGGCCCTGCAGCGCCGGGACGCTTACCAGGCTGCCGCGGACGAGGCCATCGCTGCACTGCAACGCGCACCTGCGCAGCCGGCGGTATGGTTGCGCCTGGCCAACATTCGCTGGACCCTGCACGACGAGCCTGAAACGATCCTGACGCCGTGGAGGATGTCGATCCTGACCGGGCGCACGGATTCCTCCTTGTTGGCGCAGCGCGTGGAACTCGGGCTGGCGCACGAGGAATACCTGGACGCCGAGGCGGTGGCGATGCTGCGTGACCAGTTGCTGCTGGCCTGGCGTTTGCAACCCGGCTCGGTGATACGGGTGCTGGCGTTGCGCGATCGCGGGCTGTCGGTGACACGGGCGCTGGTGCAGAACACCGATCCGCTGGCGCTGGCGGAAATGGAGGCCTGGCTTGAAAAGCTTCGTTAAGCGTTGGCTGGGCGATAGCGACGCGCAGCCGCTGCAGCCTTTCCTGCCGGCCGGCCGGCGTGTGTATTGCATCGGCGACATTCACGGTCGCCTGGATCTGTTGCAGGAGCTGCATCGTGCTATTGCCAGTGGATGCGTCGGACTACGCAGGCGATAAAACGCTGGTCTACCTCGGTGATTACATCGACCGCGGCGATCACTCGAAAGAAGTCATCGATCTGTTGCTGGAACAGCCCATACAGGGCTTTGAAACTGTCCACTTGCTGGGCAATCACGAGAAGACATTGCTCGACTTCCTGCGTTATCCGCGTGAGGTCATGCACTGGCTGACGTACGGAGGGCGTAACACCTTACAGAGCTACGGCGTTCCGCTCTGGCGTGAGGTGACGCCGCAGTATATGGATGAAGTGCGTGATGAGCTGGAAGCAAAACTGCCTCCCGCGCATCTGAATTTTTACCAGGGGCTGGAGCTTTTCCACGTTGCGGGCACCTATGGCTTCGTGCATGCGGGCATTCGCCCCGGCATTCCCTTGCGGGCGCAACGAGATGAAGATTTGTTGTGGATACGGGAGGATTTTACCGAGAGCCGCGAGAAGCACGAGTTGATTATTGTGCACGGGCACACCATCAGGCCCGAAGTTGAACTGCTCCCCAACCGCATTGGCATTGATACCGGGGCGTTTATCACGGGCGTGCTGTCCTGCCTGGTTCTGGAAGGCTCCACGCAGAGGCTGTTGCAGACGGGTGGGGAAAGGTCGATATGACCGGAATGCTATATTGGGTCGTCATTCCAGAGTTGCGCAGGATTCTCCGCCGGGTCGATTTACTATATTTGGTCGTCATTCCAGAGTTGCGCAGCAATCTCTGGAACCCAGGTGTTTTGGCGCTGGCCGTTCTGGATTCCAGACCCGTCTGCGACGGTCTGGAATGACGGCGGTGATGGTGCTATTGCGCTTCGCGCAATTTGGTCGTCATTCCAGAGTTGCGCAGGGTTCTCCGCCAGGTCGATCTACTATATTTGGTCGTCATTCCAGAGTTGCGCAGGATTCTTCGCCGGGTCGATCTACTATATTTGGCCGTCATTCCAGAGTTGCGCAGGATTCTCCGCCGGGTCGATTTACTATATTTGGCCGTCATTCCAGAGTTGCGCAGCAATCTCTGGAACCCAGGTGTTGTGGCGCTGGCCATTCTGGATTCCAGACCCGTCTGCGACGGTCTGGAATGACGGCGGTGATGGTCCTATTGCTCTTCTCGCATCAGGTCCAGGCCGATTACCAGCTGGGCCTCGAGGCCTACCAGCGCGGTGACTATGGCCGTGCGTTCGATGAATGGATCAACGTGGCGAACAGCGAGCCGGGCGAGGTGCATCCGGCCCTGCAGGCCGAGACTTTGTATGCCCTGGGCATGTTGTTTTGGCTGGGGCAGGGCGTAGCGCAGGATACGACGGCAGCTGCCAACTGGCTGCGGCAAGCGGCGGAACTGAACCACGCGGGTGCGCAGGCCAAGCTGGGTTATCTCTACAGCTCGGGCCAGGGTGTGCCGCAGAACGATTTCGAGGCGTTCAAATGGTTGCTGATGGCGGCCAGGCAGGGCGATGCGGATGCGCAATATAACCTCGCTGTGCTGTACCGTGAAGGCTTGGGCGTGGAAACGGACGGCAGCAAAGCCCTGCAGTGGTTCCGCGAAGCCGCATCGAATGGTGATGCCGCTTCGGCACTCATCGTCGCTCAATATGAAACCGGGGCGCCGCTGTCGCCTGCTGCCGGCGGGAATCCGCTTGCGGACGAAGGTTCGCGCGCGAGCACGCTCCTACAGGAGCCGGATCCGGCGTTGGAACAGCGTGGTAAGAGTCCGCTTGCGGACGAAGGTTCGCGCGCAAGCGCGCTCCTGCAGCAGCCGGGTTCCGTGTTGGAGGAGGCATGGATTCGTCAGCGGGATCCGCGGCATTACACCATCCAGGTGATTGCCTTGCGTGATCGCGCAAAGCTATTGCACATGATTGCAGCCCACACCGAGTGGTCCCCCTGGGCGATTTACCAGCAGACACACCAGGGCAAGCCGTTGTGGGTGCTGGTGCAGGGCGATTATCCGGATGCGCAGCAGGCCCGTGCGGCAGCGCGGGATTTTCCTGCCAGCATCGAGCACAGCGACAAACTGTGGATCCGGCGTTTCCTCATGCTGCAGGGATCGATTCCTTGAGCGCCAACCGTTGAATCGCCTGGTATTCATTGGCCTCATGCTGCTGGTGGTGCTGTGCCCATTGCCATTGGGCAGCAATCGCGAATGGTCATGGAGCCTGTGTGCGCTGGTCATCGCGCTGCTGGCCGGGGCGTGGGTTGGCGCCAACTTCTGGCGGCGCGGGGTTGGCAATCGCCACTGGCATCCTTGGAGTGTGGCTCTGTTCCTGTTGGCCTGTATCTGGGCGCTGCTGCAAATCGCGCCCTGGATGCCCGAAGCATGGAAACATCCCCTGTGGGGCATGACGGGTGAAGCACTGGGGCTCAGTCTGCCGGGTTCGATTTCGCTTGCGGCCGAGGACACCTGGACGGCGCTGATGCGCTTACAGAGTTATGCATTGGTATTTGTCCTGGCTTACCTGTTTGGCGGTGAGCGGGGGCGGGCGCAAGCCACCTTCGGCTGCCTGGCGTTAGCCGGGCTGGTTTATGCGGTATTCGGCTTGTCTGCGTATTGGAGTGGCCATGATCCCGTGTGGTTGTTCGGCGGCAAGGTGCTGGCGCAGGACGTGCACAGTACGTTTATCAACCGCAATCACTTCGCCACCTGGCAGGGCCTGACGATATTGTGCGTGATGGCGTATTTCTATCAACGCATGTCGCGACCAGCAGTGCAGCCCTATGTGGTGCCACAAAACCGCGATGCCCACGTCGAGGAGTTCATCTTGCGGGCCTGGAAACCCTTGACCGCATTGTTGCTGATGGTGACGGCTCTGGTTTTGACGCATTCCCGCGGCGGTTTTACCTCGGCCCTGGCGGGTTCGCTGGTACTGTTGCTGCTGCTGGACCGGCGCGCCTCGGCCCGGCGAACGCTGTCACGGGTAACGGTCATCGCGGCGCTGATCGTAGCCAGCATAGCCTTCTATCTGACCAGTGCGGCCTTGCTCGATCGCATCGACCGCACCGATATCTCCTCGGAGGAGCGCCTGGCGGTGTTTGCCAATGTGAATCGCGGCATTGCCGCTAACCCGGTACTGGGCTTTGGCTATGGCACTTTTGCCGACAGTTTCCGCTTGTACGACCGCGACGAAGACCTGGTGCACTATGACCGGGCGCACAACACCTGGCTGGAAAACGCGTTTGAACTCGGCGTGCCGGCGGCGCTGGCCCTGTTTCTGGCCATCGCTGGTCTGGCGCTGACCTGCCTGCGCGGGGTCTATCGCCGGCGCCGGGACTGGGTCTTTCCCGCCACCGGCGCGGCCGCCTCGGTGCTGGTGGGCGTGCACGCCACGGTGGACTTCAGCCTGCAGATACCGGCTGTTGCGATCCTTTATGCCTGCATCATGGGGGTGGCGTGTGCGCAGTCCCGTTCCACGAAGGATTTTTAAAGTTGGTGTTGACACAACATAGCTGGTTACTGTTAGCCCTTGGCGTCATACTGAGCGCGGGTCTCGGGTGGCTGCTGATTCCTTTGGCTGTGAAGTTGGGCTGGGTGGACCGGCCCGGCGAGCACAAGGAACATGATGACGCCACGCCCCCCGTGGGCGGACTGGCTATTTTTGCGGCTCTGGCCGCGGTGGCGGGCCTGTTGCTAAGCACGGAACCGATGATCGAAAAGTTTTTTTGGCCATTATTGGCTGGCGGCTTCGTACTGTTGATCACGGGCCTGGTTGATGACCTGCGTGGTCTGAGTCCAACATTGCGCTTCCTGGTACAGATTGGCGTATGCCTGTGTCTGATCCAGTTCACCGGAGTCTATCTGGCTGATTTTGGCCGCCTGTTCTCCGGCGCGGTGCTGCGGCTGGGCTGGCTGGCCGTGCCAATCACCATTTTCTCCGCGTTGGGTGTCATCAATGCCTTCAATCTCATCGACGGACTGGACGGCTTGTCCGGGGTCATTTTTCTCGTAGCCGCGGCCGGCATGGCCTTGTTTGCGGCACTGGCGGGGCAAGAGGCAATGTTATGGTTTTTGCTGCTGTCGATGGCGGCCGTGGTGGGATTCCTGCTGCTCAACGCCCGTTTTCCATGGAACCGGAATGCGCGGATTTTCCTCGGTGATTCGGGTTCGCTGCTGCTGGGCCTGCTGCTGGCCTGGTGCTTCATCCGCCTCGGCAGCGGGGTGGACCGGGCTTTCATGCCGATGACGGCGGTGTGGCTGTTTGCCGTTCCGCTGCTGGATGCGACTACACTGATGCGCAGGCGCTGGAGCGAGGGGCGCTCGGCCTTTTCCGCGGACCGCAACCACTTGCACCATGCCTTCCTGCGGGCCGGCTACAGCGTGGGCCAGACCTGGCTGGCGATCACGCTGCTGGCGTTGGTGTTGGCCGCAATCGGTATCGGCTTTGAGCTGAGCAATCTGCCGGAATGGCTCGGTTTCCACGTGTTCATGGTTATCGCATTTGTTTACTATTTCTATATGAAGCACAGCTGGGTGTCGCAGCGTTTTCTCGGGCGGCACTTCATCCACCACGATTTCGTGATTGAAGAAGGTTATACCTGAGATGAATCCAACGTTGAATGAAGTTTTGGTGGGACCGCTCCGCATCATGGTGACCGGCGGCGCCGGGTTTCTGGGCTCGCACCTGTGTGACCGCTTATTGGCGCAGGGCCATGATGTGCTCTGTGTCGACAATTTCTATACCTCGACCCGGCGCAATATCACGCACCTGCTGGAGCACCCCAATTTCGAGCTGATGCGCCACGACGTCACTTTCCCGCTGTATGTCGAGGTTGACCGCATTTACAACCTGGCCTGCCCGGCCTCGCCGGTGCATTACCAACGTGACCCGGTGCAGACCACCAAGACCTCCGTGCATGGCGCCATCAATATGCTGGGCCTGGCCAAGCGCACCGGCGCCCGCATCCTGCAGGCGTCCACCAGCGAGGTATACGGTGACCCGGAGATACACCCGCAGACCGAGAGCTACTGGGGCAACGTCAACCCCATCGGCATCCGCTCCTGTTACGACGAAGGCAAACGTTGCGCCGAGACGCTGTTTTTCGACTACTGGCGTCAACACCGTTTGCCGATCAAGGTGGCGCGCATTTTTAATACTTATGGCCCGCGCATGCTGCCGGACGATGGCCGCGTGGTGTCCAATTTCATCGTGCAGGCACTGCAAGGCCGGGACATCACGATTTATGGCGATGGCACTCAGACCCGCTCGTTCTGTTACGTCGACGACCTGGTGGAGGGCTTGATGCGCCTGATGGAGAGTGACCGCGACATCACCGGTCCCATCAACCTCGGTAACCCGGGGGAGTTTTCCATCCGGCAATTGGCGGAAAAAGTGATCGCTTTAACGCGGTCCGGTTCGAAAATTGTGTATGAGCCCTTGCCCCAGGATGACCCCACCCAACGCCAGCCCGATATCACCAAGGCCAGGGAAATTCTGGGTTGGCAGCCCAAGGTGGCGCTGGATGATGGTTTGAAACATACCGTCGAGTTTTTTCGCCAGGGCGCGAGATGACTGACAACACCATTCTCGTTACCGGCGGCGCCGGCTACATCGGTTCCCACACCTGTGTGGAACTGCTTGAGACCGGCTACGACGTCGTTGTCGTCGACAACCTGTCGAACAGCAAGGAAACCGCGCTGCAGCGGGTGAGAACCATTACCGGCAAGCCGCTGGACTTCGTGCGTTGCGACATCCAGGACCGTGCGGCGCTCGAGGGCGTATTCACGGAGTACCAACCCGCAGCGGTTATCCACTTTGCCGGCCTCAAGGCCGTTGGCGAATCGGTAGAAAAACCCCTGCTTTATTACAGAAACAACGTTGCCGGCTCGGCTACCTTGCTGGAAGCGATGGCCGCAGCGGATGTGAAGAATATCGTTTTCAGCTCTTCCTGCACGGTATACGGCGCACCGGCAAGCCTGCCGATCCGGGAAGATTTCCCGCTACAGGCGGTCAACCCCTACGGCCAGACCAAGCTGGCCATTGAATACATGCTCAAGGACCTGGCCGCCTCCGACCCGCAATGGAACATCTCCATCCTGCGCTATTTCAACCCGGTGGGCGCCCACCCCAGCGGAGATATCGGCGAAGACCCGCTGGGTATCCCCAACAACCTGATGCCCTACATCACCCAGGTGGCGGTGGGCGAACTCGCGGAGCTGTCGGTGTGGGGCAATGATTACGACACGCCGGACGGCACCTGCATCCGCGACTATATCCACGTGGTCGACCTGGCGAAAGGCCACATCAAGGCCCTGCGCCAGCTGCAGCACAACCCGGGCGTAATGGTCCACAACCTGGGCACCGGGCGGGGCTGCTCGGTGCTTGAAGTGATCGATGGATTCCATAAAGCCACCGGCCGGGATATCCCATTCCGCATCAGCGGGCGGCGTGCCGGCGACACGCCCGCCGTGTACGCGGATCCCGCACTGGCGGAACGTGAGCTGGGCTGGAAGGCGGAACGGGATCTGCACGCGATGTGCGCCGATGCCTGGCGCTGGCAGCAACAGAACCCGAGAGGCTATTAGGACGACATTTGCCTGCAATGGATGATTTTCTTTGCCGCATTCTGCGCGGTGAAGACTCTGCCTGGCCGGCTACTTACGACAAAAATTCTGCGCAATCTTTCCTGCAGCAATCGCTCCACCACGGCGTACAGGCGCTGGTTTTTGATCACCTCCACAGCACCCCGCAATGGGACCGCTGGCCGGATGAAGTCAGGACGCGGCTGGCCGCTGCCTTGCGCGCCGGCATTGCCTTCGATTTACTGCGTGCTCACGAGGTAGCAGAGTTCCTGCAGGAATTGAGGCGCCGGGGCATTGCTTTTCTGCTGACCAAGGGCGCGGCGCTGGCGCGAACGCACTACACGAATTCCGCCCTGCGCACCCGCTGTGATACCGACCTGTTCATTGATCTCCATGATATCGAACGCGTGCGCATGGCCTTGCTTGAGTCGGGTTATGCAGCCGTTCCACCCATCTATAAAAGCCACCAGTTCATGGGCGTGTCACGAGGCCATACGGAAGCACCGGTCATCTTCGACATCCACTGGAGAATCCTCAACGCGCCGCAGTTTGCCCGCGTGATCGATTTCACCGAGGCCCTGGATCAATCTGTGCCGGTGCCGGGCATGGACGGTTGCCGGACGCTGGGCGCCGTGGATGCACTGCTGCTGGCATGCATGCACCGCAAGGGCAGCGTACAGCATGACGAAGATCGCCTGATCTGGCTTTACGATATCCATTTGCTGCTTGGCGCGATGACGCCGGGACAGTTGGAGGAGTTTGCGGGCAGAGCGGTGAATAAACAGGTTCAGGCAGCCTGCCTGGACGGGTTGTGCCGGGCGCGGGCGTGCTTTCACACCCTGGTTGCCGATGCAGTCATCGAAACGCTGACAGCGGCGGAACGAGCCGCAAACCGTTCCGGGCGCTTTGCCGGCAGCAACCTGTCTTTGCTGCTCGATGACCTGCGGCGTTTGCCGGGCATGCAAGCCAGGTGGAACCTGATCGGAGAGTTGTTCTTTCCATCGGCGGACTCCCTGATCAGGAAATACAGTACGAGCAAGCGCCGCTGGCTCCCGCTGCTTTATCTTCGGCATATACTGGGCGGGCTATCCACGCGTTTGACCTTGCGGTGAAGGGATGATAGAGACATGCACTTGTCAGCCTCCCGGAAAATTCTGATTTCCAGCGAAGTGTTGAGCCAGGAAGTGAGTGGCGAGACCGTTCTGCTCGATCTGGCCAGTGAGCAGTATTTCGGTCTGGATCCGGTCGGGACGCGGTTCTGGCAACTGCTGACGGAGGAAAGACCCTTGAGTGAAATCGTGTACACCATGGCGGGGGAATTCGAAGTGGCCAGAGAGGAACTCGAACGCGATCTCGATGACTTGCTTGCCAGGCTGTCGGAGGCGGGATTGGTGCGCATGATCGATTCCGCATCCGGTTGAATTTTGCCGTACCGGATTTTTGACACTGCTGTTGCCAGCAACATACCCCTTGCAGGGCTTGCCGAAAGCAGCAAGCAGCAAGCGGATGTTACGGTTTTGTTTTGCCCCGGTGAAGCAGCGGATGTCAGGGGTTTCAGCTGGATCCACCAATGGAAAAACGCCCAACAAGCGGTGACCATGGCCTGTGCAAGGCGGGGCGATGAGTATCTGCTGCGTTTTCCGCGCCTGGCGGATTTTCATGTTTGCTGGACGGATTCCTGCATTCGGGTTTATCCACAACCAGGCGCGGATGAATCAGTTGCGGTGCAAATGCTGTTGGATCAGGTGATTCCCCGCATGCTGTTTCAATGTGGCCGCACCGTTCTTCACGCCAGCGCAGTGGTGCTGCCTGACGGCACAGCAGTGGCATTCGCCGGCGACACCGGACGCGGCAAGTCAACCCTGGCGGCGAGCTTCTATCAAGCCGGCGCCCGGCTGATGTCGGATGATTGCCTGTTGATCGAACAGAACGGAACCGGCGTCGCCGGTATTCCTGCATATTCCGGTCTGCGCTTGTGGCCGGATTCTTTCGCAGCGCTGGCGTTCGGCGCCGGCCAGTGCACGATGGACGAGAGCGTGAACGGCAAGCATCGCCTGCAAATCAAAAACCCGGCAGGCGGGGATGAGCCCGTGGCGCTGTCGGCCCTGTTTCTGTTGGGGGGCACGGATGAAGCGCCCCTGGATGATTCGATTGCCTTGGCGCGCGTCACGGGTTCCAGCATGATGATGGCACTGATCGAAGCCGCCTTCGTGCTGGATCTGGTCAGCCCCGATGCGGCCCGGCGTAATTTCCGTTTGCTGGGTGCGATCGCGCATCAGGATACGCCGGTTTTCAATCTTAACTTTCCACGCCGGCACGCTTTTCTGCCGCAGGTAAGGGCGGCAGTGGAGCGCCTGCTGCGTGCAGAGCGTGGTGTCTGAACCACACCGCGCCGCAGATGCAGCCCGGGCTTGTGCCATGCTCGATGCGTGAGCACATCCGCGCCATAGGGAGGACCGGCGCGTGAGTGGCATTGCCGGCGTACTGAGCTTCGCGGCTCTGCCTGAAGGCCCGCAACTGGTGCGACAACTGATCGGGGCCATGCAAGCGCGGGGTCCTGATGCAGTGGGGCATTGGAGCAACGGGAATATTGCGCTGGGGCATTGCATGCTGCGCACCACGCCGCAGTCGCAGACGGAAACTCAGCCCGCAGTGGACCTGCAGCGCGGTCTGACGCTGGTTATGGATGGTCGTATCGATAATCGCGCGGAGCTGTTCGCCGAGCTCAAGCCGTCATTTCAAGCCAGTGTGGCGCCGGATGCGGCTTTTGTTCTGGCTGCCTACGCGCGCTGGGGCGAAGACTGCCCAAGCCATCTGCTCGGAGATTTTGCATTCGCCATCTGGGATGCTCCTGGGCAGAAGCTGTTTTGCGCCCGCGACCCGGTCGGGGCCAAGGGACTGGCCTTTGTTCCCGGCCAGCGCTTTTTTGCCTTTGCCTCCGAAGCCGAGGCTTTGCTGAGTCTGCCCGGGGTTTCGGGCGACCCCAACGAGAATTACATTGCCCTGGTGCTGGTGCCGGCATTCGAAAACCTGGGGGACAGGCGCTCCTGGCACCGTGACGTCAGCGTTCTGCTGGAGGGAGAGTCCATGACCATCGAGGCAGACGGCAAGGTCAGGCTGCGGCGATATTGGCAACCCGAGCCCGTTACTGAGCGCAAATACGACTCGGATGAAGCATGCAGCGAGCACTTTCTCGAGGTGTTCGGACAGGCGGTCGGAGACCGCCTGAGAGGGTTGGACGACAGCGCCATGATGATGAGTGGCGGCCTGGATTCAGCGGCCATCGCAGCCATGGCGCAGCGCCTGCTGCAAGGAGCTCAGGGAGCGCGCTTGCACGGCTATTCGGCCATCGACGATAAGCCGGAAACCTGCCCCGAGAGCCGCTGCATCCTGAGCCTGGGGGCGGCGCTGGGGCTAAGTCAGCACCTGGTGCGCGTGCCTTCGTTTCAAGGGGTGGTCGGCATCCACGATCTCGTAGATGCTGCCTGGTCAAACGCTCACCCGGTGGACAATTCCATACTGCTGCCGGCTTTGATGGCGCTTGCCGCCAGCCGCAACGGCCATCGTGTGTTGCTGCACGGCGCCAGTGGCGACCTGGCGATGCAGGCCCCACACTACTACCCGGCGCAGTTGATCCGCAACTTCAAATTGCGGCAGGCCTGGCTGGAGTGCCGGGCCGCCAGCCGCAACCATGTATTTCTTCGCGGTCAGTCGCCGGCGCGCATTCTGCGGCGCAGTTTGCTGCGGGCAGTGGCGCCTCCCGCCGCACTGAATCTTCTGCACGGGCGCAGCGCCGGCAGCTCGCGTCTACCATTGACAGCAGCCTGATCAATCCCGGGTTTGCGGCAAGTATCCATCTGCGGGAACGATTGCAAGAGCAGTTTTCCAGCAGCCGGCCATTACGCCGGGCGGATGAGCATCTGGCGCGGTTCAAAAGCAACCTGCTCATCGTGCGATCAGGACTGTCGGGTTATGGGCGTGTCGCCGCACGTTATGGTGTGGAAGTGCGCGATCCATGGGCCGATCGCCGTGTGCTTGATTTCTTTTTTCGACTGCCCGTCCGCCAGCTGGTCAGAAATGGCTGGACCAAGCATCTGGTTCGATCCTCATTCGCGCAGGAATTGCCGCCGGAGGTCAGGTGGCGGCGTGACAAGAGCCATCTCGGCTGGAAGTTTGCCCTCAGGCTGATGACCGAAATGAGCGAAAAAGTAAGGCAACTCCTGCTTGAGGATTTGGCGATTATCGGGCATTATGCCAAGGCCGAAGAGGTGCGAGCCCTGTACCGCAGGTACGTCGCGCAGCCCGATGACGCCTGCCGCGACGAAGTTTTCAGTCTGGTCTCGCTGATTCTCTGGCTGCGGCGGATATGAGCTGCAGCCAAAAAGAGTTTCGAGTTCAATGCAGCCATCTGCAGCAAGGGGAGTGGTAACCATGGCCAGCCAGACCAACAAACGACCCTACAACAAACCCGTATTGCGGCCGCTGGGATTGCTCCGTCATATCACTCAATCCGGCAGCGGCGGCCCGAATGAGAGTGCAGCAGAGAGCGGCATGTGCTCTCCTAACCCCACACGAAAGCCAAACAAGAACTGCACGCTATAGCATTTAATCCCGCAAAGGGGCTTGACAGCCAGGTAACACCCGGTGCTGTTTCCAGGTGATACGCCGCTTGCTCCACCTTTACCAGAAATACCGCGCGCTCGATAGCGAGCGGAAGAAAGCATGCTGGTGGGCTTTCTGGTGGCTGGGAGTGCTGGGCGCAGCGCTGCAATTAAGATCATTCAAAAACCTGGTGGCACACCTGGAGCGTCGTCCGGGCGATGCGCCGGCGGGCCCTTTGGATGATGCGGCGCGAACCATGGCGGCGGTCACCGCCTGGGCCGTCGCAACCGCCGCCTGCCAATTGCCATGGCGCAGCAGTTGTCTGGTTCAGGCCTTGGCGGCGCAACGCATGCTGATGCGTCAGGGCATTCCGGGGGTGCTCTACCTCGGCGCAGCCATCGATACAGGAACGGGGCGCGGTAAGGCGATCGACGCCCACGCCTGGCTCAAGTGTGGTGGTGAATTCATCACGGGCGGGTTTCCGCACCAGGCGTACACCGCCATTACAGCCTATGGCTGGCAGTGAAGAGTTTAACCCGGAAAGCTCTGAATTAATAAGAGTTTCCCTTGCCTGAAGCTGCGGAACAGGGTTCGGCCAGAGCCATCTTCAGGACACGCTGCGCCAGCGCCAGGCTGGCGGGGCGATGGGTGATCAGGATCACCGTTTTCCGCCGCAGCAGGTCCTGGCATTCCTCGATAAAACTGCTTTCACCCGCCGGATCGAACATCGCCGTGGCTTCGTCCAGGATCAGAATGGGCGGGTCCTTGAGCAGGGTTCTGGCCAGGGAAAGCCGCTGGCGCTGCCCGCCGGAAAGCTTGATGCCCTGGTCGCCGATAACGGTGTCATAGCCGTCGGGTAAATTCTCGATAAATTCGTCAGCACGGGCCGCAATCGCGGCCTTTTTTATGGCCATTTCATCAGCCAGGGGTTGGCCATAAGCAATATTGTCGGCCACCGTTCCGTTCAGCAGCAGCGTGTTTTGCGCCACCAGGCCGATTTGCCGGCGCAGGCTGGCCAGGTCCACCTGGCTGATGTTCGTGCCATCGATCAGGATGCGTCCTTGGGCAGGCTCGATGAAGCGCATCAACAGGTGCGCCAGGGTACTCTTACCGGCGCCGTTGGGGCCGGTGAGCGCAACGGTCTCTCCCGCTTCAATGACCAGGTTGAAATCCTGCAAAAGCTGGTTGCGGCCCGGGTAGCCAAAACCGACGTGATCGTATTCGATCTTCCCGTGGTCGATTTTGAGCTGCGGCCGGCCGTGACTGACGGGTTCAGGATTGACAGCGAAAAATACCAACAGGCGATCGGCGGCGCCACGGGTCAGCATGACCTGGCCATACACGTTCGCCAGTGCGGATATCGGTTGCGTCAGCAACATGGCGTACAGCAGCAGGCTGACCAGGCCGGCGGCGTCCATGCGGCCTTCATCGACGTGGCTGAGGCCAAGCCAGAGCAAAGCCAACAGCCCGGCGCCGGCGAGAAAGCTGATTGACGGCGACATCAGGGATTGCAGCAGGATCTGCCTGCGGGAATGTCCCAGCACGGTCTGGTTGTGCCGCCCGAAGCGTTCCTGTTCCACCGGTTCGCGGCCAAAGGCCTTTATTGCCGGGATCAGGCCGAGGTTTTCCTGCACCAGCGCAATCATCGATGACCAGGACTTGATCCAGTCCGAAGTGATGGGCCGGATGCGCCGGCCGATCAGCTTCATCGCGACGTAGTACACCGGCAGAAACACCATGGCCAGCAGCGTGATGGCCGGATCGAGCAAAGCCATCAGCACCAGTGCCCCGGCGAAAACCAGCAGTTGTGGCAGCAACTGGACCAGGGTGTTGGTGACGAAGCCGCTGATGATTTCCGCATCGGTGGCCAGCAAGGTGAGCAGGTCGCCCGGACGACGGTCCTGGAAATAGCTCAACGGCAGGGCCTGCAGGTGTTCATACACGCGGCTGCGCAATTGTGCCGCCATGGTCTGGCCGGTGACGCCGACCAGATACTGCGTTGCAAACGCAAAGACCCCACGCAACAGCAGCAAGGCGAGCCAGCCCAGCAGTATGAATTTAAGCGGAATCAGGCCGCTATCGGGTTGGAGAACCGCCTGGGTCAATTGACCGGCAATCCACGGGTTGGCCAGGGAGATGATGCTGCCGGCCAACAGCAACAGCACAATCAGCGCCAGCGTATTGCGGTGCGGGATGACGTATTGCAGCAGGCTGGTGAACTTCATGGGTGATGCGCAGTTTAACCCGCATGTTGCACCAGTTCACTACTGCGACGGCCCAGGAGCAGTTAAGCGCAAATCAGCGCCAAACGCATCCCCTGGTCATCGTTCACGCATGTCGCGGCAGACTGCCAGGTCGATCGATTCGGCTGAAAGACTTGGAGAATGCGCCGTGGGCACCGATACTAATGTCTGTCCATAAACGGGCTTCCCAGCCCGTTATGGAATCGCGAAGCAAAAGCGTGGTTTTGCTTCGCTCTCATTTTCAATGACTTACATCATTGAAAATGGCGGCACTTCCATGTGCCGCTTATGCGTGCATCCATTTCCGGATGCGCACGATACCAGGGCCTGTTAACATTTACCCGATCACCGCGTTGCTGCCCAAAAAATGTCCTGGCAAGGCGCGAGGAGAGAAGTTTAGTAACACTAAATGAACGACGAGCAACGCCGCCAGGGCGTTTTTTGGGCGCAACCCTTCGGGGCGTGGCCATTTTTCCACCAGGCGGCGTTGCGGCTTGCTCGTGTAGACTGATTACACCACGCTCGCCGCGCCTAGCCTGGCGAAAAAATGGCCCTCGCCGCGGCGACCGGGTAAGTGTTAACAGGCCCTAGGGTTTTTGAGCAGGTAGTTACTTGCCGGTGAGCATATATTCCTCCATCGAATCGCACCGTTCCATGGTCTTCGACGCAGCCCGCAACGCAGCCTACGCGAAGGCCATTGCCGCCGCGGTGACACCCGCTTGCACGGTGCTGGACCTCGGCGCTGGGCTGGGCATGCATGGCCTGCTGGCCGCCGCCGCGGGGGCCGGGAAAGTATTTCTCCTGGATTCTTCAGCGGTGGTGGAGCTGGGCGCCGAGGTCGCACGGTGCAATGGACTGGGCGATCGGGTGAAAGTCATCCGCAAACGCATTGAAGACGCGGAAATCCTGGAACCGGTCGACATCATCGTCTCGGTATTCACCGGCAATTTCCTGCTGGCCGAAGACCTGTTGCCTTACCTGTTTTCGGCCCGCGAGCGGTTTCTGAAGCCTGGCGGCGTGATGATACCCGGCTGCGCCCGCATGCAGGCCGCTCTGGTGACGGCACAGGAATTCCACGATCAACATGTGGCGTGCTGGTCACAGCCAACCTTTGGCGTGGATTTCGCTCCGCTGCGCCGTTTTGCCGCCAACACAGTGTATTACCGCAGCGCCGGGGCCATTGACGCGACATTACTCTCTGCTGCTGTCCAGGTGCATGAACTCGACTTTGCCACAGCGGCCACCGCGGCATGCCATGGCCGGGTCGATATGCAAGTCCGGCAGACGGGGACCTGCCACGGTCTTTTGGGCTGGTTCGACATGCAGTTGGCGGGCGAGTGGCTGTCCACCGGGCCCACCGCTGAGCCAATGCACTGGTCACTTGCGTTTCTTCCGCTGGATCCACCGATGCCATTGCATGAAGGCGAGACGGTCCAGCTGCAACTGGATCGGCCGGAATTTGGCGAATGGACCTGGGTGCTCAGCCGCGGCACGGAGCGCCAGCGTCATTCCACTTTCCAGTCCAACCGGGTGGATCTCGCCTATCTCAGGAAAATCGCGCCTGACCATGTGCCCGGAATCGGTGATCAGGGTGAGATGGCCCTGCTGGTACTGACGCAAATGGCCGCAGGCAAATCCGTTGCAGAAATAGCCGCGCAGGTGCGCCGGCAATTTCCCGCTATCGCCGCACGTGACCCCCAACTCGACAAACGCATCCGCAAGCTGATTGCTGAATGGGGCGTGCAAGCCAATGAAACTGTGGCTGAATGAGCAATTTGACCCGCCGCCATGAACCTGTATCCCTACCTGTCCAAGCTGCTGCCCCTGCTGATTCTTCCGTTGGGATTCGTACTTATCGCGAGCTTGTGTGCACTGCTGCTGCTGGTCAACGGCAGACGCAAGGCTTCGATCGGGCTGCTGTCTTTGGCGCTGAGTACGCTTTGGGTCTGCTCCATGCCCATGATTGCCAATGTGCTTTACGGCCGCCTTGAAAATAACTTTCCGCCGTTACCTTTAGCGGATATTCCTGCTTCGGGATGCATCGTGCTATTGGGTGGAGCCGTTGAGCCAGCGTTGTTTCCACGGGTGGATATCAACTTCAACGAGGCCATCGACCGCGTCTACAAAGCCGCGCAACTCTATCGTGCCGGGAAAGCTCAGGTGGTGATCGTGGCGGCCGGCAACCAGCCCTGGTCCGAACCAGGCCCTTCCGAGGCGGAATTGCTCAGTGAACTGCTACGGGAGTGGGGGGTGCCGGAGCCGGCACTGCGTCTCGACGGCCACAGCCGCAACACGCGCGAAAATGCTTTGAACGCCAGGCCGCTGATCAAGGCAGCGAGTTGTTCCCGGCCTTTGCTGGTGACCTCGGCGGCGCACATGCCACGCGCGGTCGCGACGTTTGTAGCACTGGGCATCGAGGTGTTTCCGGTCTCCACCGATGTGCAGGCGACCCGTGGCTCGGCCTTCACCGTGTTCGATTTTCTGCCCGATGCACATGCACTTTCGATGACTTCGGAGGCCATCCGGGAGTGGCTGGGGCAGAAGGTGTACGAATGGAAAGGGTGGAACTAGATGGAACTAGCGGCCAGCCAGCAATTCGTTGATCCTGGCCGCGCAAATAAAGTCGTTCTCCGACAGACCATCGATGGAATGTGTGGTGAAACTCACTGCACAGTAGTTGTAGCCGGCGGAGAAATCCGGGTGGTGGTCTTCTTGATTGGCGATCCAGGCCATCGCGTTGATGAAGCCCATGGTTTTGTAAAAGCCCTTGAACTCCAGACGCCGGTTGATGGTTTTGCCGTCGGCACTCAGTTCCCACCCGGGCACCTGTCCCAGCAGGGTTTCGGCATGTTCACGGCTCATGGGCTTGACGCCGCCTTCGCAGGGCTTGCAATGGCGGCCGGTCAGGTCATGGAAGCTTGTCATTGCAGGATCCTCCCAGGGTTATTCCATTGTAGCCATCTTTCCCAACTGGTTGTAGCCGTCATTCCAGACCGGTTGTAGCCGTCATTCCCAACCGGTTGTAGCCGTCATTCCAGACCGGCGTAGCCGGGTCTGGAATCCAGGCTGTGCCTCGCAGATGGTACTGGATCCCACGCGATTGCGTTGCAATCGCTGGGATGACGGTCGTTGGGGTTCTGGCAATCGCTGGGATGACGGTCGTCGGGATTGTGGACCGGGTGGTGGCTGTTGGAACTGGGCGCCAGCATCACAGGAGCGTACACGACCTGTTTATATCAATAAAGTAAAAATATCATTTAGTATTTGCTTTGAATATGTTATTAGTGGTATATATATTCTGTCAAAAGGATTTTGACGAAACAGAAGTGCTAAATGGATAGGACAGACTTACGCATCCTTGCGGAGTTGCAGGCCGACGGCCGGCTCTCCAGCCAGGCTCTCGCGGAAAAGGTTGGTTTGTCCACGTCGCCTTGCTGGCGACGCGTTCGAAGACTGGAGGAAGAACGGGTCATATCTACCACAGTAGCGATACTGGACCCGGAGAAGATTGGGCTGGATGTGATCGCCATTGCGGCGGTTTCATTAGAGGACCACCACCCTGACCTGGTCGGGGAATTCGAAGCAATGGTCGCCAACCGGCCCGAGATTCTGGAATGTTATGCCATGAGCGGACAGTACGACTACCACCTGAAGGTAGTGTGCAAGTCCATCAAGGCGTACGAGAAGCTGCTGCGTGAACACATTGTGCCGTGCAAAGCCGTGAGTCACGTCAATACGAGCTTCGCATTGAGCAGTAACAAATATACGACCGCATTACCGTTGTAAGGAAAAAAGGCAAGAGCTGGGGCGGGAGAGGACACCAGTTTACATGCAACGGAAATGCAGGTGGCGACCAGGGAGGGTCTTTTTTGGAGTGATGCAGTCAGGACGGCTGCGAATCGAGCCACGGATGGCTCTCATTCTACCGGTTATATTTTTTCCGACGAGACTACCGGAGTGCTGCTACTCTGGTTTTTCAACGAGACTGCCGGGGTGTTGCCACCCCGGCATTTTTTTATTTTCAGCCTTGTTTCTTGCGGCCGGATGCCTGTCTTGGTTGACAATCCGCAGCCCCAAACGGATAATTCGCAGCCCTTGCAGGCCGGGTCGCAACCGCTGCGGGGAAATGAATAACGCTGCGCCCGTAGCTCAGTTGGATAGAGTGTCTGGCTACGAACCAGAAGGTCGGGAGTTCGAATCTCTCCGGGCGCGCCATTTATTCAGGTCGATGAGCAATAAGTTCACGCTGAAATGATGCGAAAATTCAGTCGTGCTGATTGCATAGCGCCGGTATGGCGCTTTTTGTTTTTGCAGGACCCGGGGTTGGCCGCTGCGTGGCCGGTTTGCGGTGAGGCGGTGAAGTTTTACAATGGTCGGATTCCGTATCTGTCGGGGTGTGGCGCAGTCTGGTAGCGCAATTGCTTTGGGAGCAATGGGTCGGGGGTTCGAATCCCTCCACCCCGACCAAAACGGAACCGGCACAGTGGATCAATACTGCGCCCGTAGCTCAAGCGGATAGAGCACCGGCCTTCTAAGCCGGGGGTTGCAGGTTCGAGTCCTGCCGGGCGCGCCAATATCAAAGAAGCCCATTTGGGCATCTTTGATATTGCTGTTGAATCGAGCCCTGCCGGGCGCTGGCTGGATCCCACGCGGACCTGGCGGTCCGCTGGGATGATGGCTAATTGCATAATTACCGGTATGCCGCGGCGCGTAAAGCAGTTAAAATGACGAGCCAAAAAACGATTTAGCCAATGGTGGACGTAGCTCAGCTGGTAGAGCTCCGGATTGTGATTCCGGCGGTCGTGGGTTCGAGCCCCATCGTCCACCCCAATTTTGCCAGCGGAAAAAACACTTTCTGCGAGAAACAAGGGCCATTAGCTCAATTGGTAGAGCAGTAGACTCTTAATCTATTGGTTCTAGGTTCGAGTCCTAGATGGCCCACCAATTTGAAACCTGCGAATGTGGCGGAATTGGTAGACGCGCTGGATTTAGGTTCCAGTGGGGTAACCCGTGGGAGTTCGAGTCTCCCCTTTCGCACCACTTGGCGCTTCCCGGCTTCTCTTGAAATAGAACATCACCAGGTCGAGTAAACAGATGCAAGTTTCTGTAGAAAATATTGGCGGTCTTGAGCGTCGCGTGACGGTGCAAATCCCGGCAGACGAGATACAGCAAAAAGTGGACACACGTCTGCGGGAGTTGAGCAAACAGGTCAAAATCAAGGGGTTTCGCCCCGGCCGTGTGCCGATGAGCGTCGTCCGTCAGCGTTATGGCAAGCAGGTGCGACTGGAAATCACCAACGAAACCATGCAAGCCAGCATGCAGCAGGCCATCCGTGATGAAAAATTACGGCCGGCTTCCGCCCCGCAAGTGACGGCAATGCCGCAAGACTTGAGCCAGGGAGATGTGCAATTCACGGCCGTGCTCGAAGTATACCCGGAGCTAGACAAGCTCGATGTATCCGGGCTGCCAATAGAAAAGCCCGTAGCCACGGTTACTCCCGCGGACGTGGATGACATGCTGGCAACCTTGCGCGAACAGCGCCGTTCCTGGAACCCGGTGGAACGGGCACCAAAAGCCGGTGACCAGGTGCTCTTCGATTACATCGCACACATAGGTGACCAGCGCGTTCCCGCGGAGGGCAACCAGCGTTTGGCGATCATCATGGGCGCCTCCGGCTTCGACAGCCTGGAGTCCGCGCTAAGTGGTCTGCAAGCGGGGCAGGAAACCACGGCTGAACTCGAGTTTCCGGAAAATTTCCGCGAACCCGCATTGGCGGGTCAAAAGGCCCGGGTCGAGCTGAAAACATTCGTGGTATCGGAATCGTCCCTGCCGGAAATTGATGCAGCATTCGTTCATGGTTTTGGCGTCGCAGACGGTACCGTGGCGTCGTTGCGTTCCGAGATCAAGGACAACCTGGAGCGCGAGCTCAATCAAGCTGTATCGTCCATTTTAAAAGTGCGTATTATCAACGCGCTGGTGAACAGCATGCCGGACCTGGCTGTACCCGAGAGCATCGTGCGCCGGGAAGCTGCCAGCCTTGCGGCCCGCGCCGCGACACAGGAAGGGCGTCAACCCGATCCCGGAGAAACACCCGCCTTCATGGGCAAAGCAGAATCCCGGGTACGTGGCGGCTTGTTGATGGGTGAAATCGCGCGGCAAAATTCCATCCGCATTAATGGCGCCCAGGTGCGCCAATCGATTGAAACCATCGCCCAGACCTATGAAGACCCTGCCGAAGTCATCCAGTTATACTATGGTAACGAGCAACTGCTGGCACAGGTGGAGAACCAGGTTCTGGAGGAGCAAGTGGTTGACTGGGTGATGGAAAACGCTAAAGTGTCGAATATTGAAATGAAATTCCAGGATGTCATTTCTGCGGCAACGGGCGCGAACAGGCAATAGGCTGCGTCCAGCGGTTCAATGGCAACGCAATTCCCACATGGAAAGGAAGGCCAGAATCTGATGGAAACCAGGGCACTCAATCTTGTACCGATGGTAGTGGAGCAGAGTTCTCGTGGTGAACGTGCCTACGATATCTACTCACGCCTGCTCAAGGAACGGGTTATTTTTATCGTTGGCCCGATAGAAGACTATTCAGCCAATCTGATCGTGGCCCAATTGCTGTTCCTGGAATCGGAAAACCCGGACAAAGACGTCAACCTGTACATCAATAGCCCCGGTGGTTCGGTTTCAGCCGGCATGGCAATTTACGACACCATGCAGTTCATCCGCTGCGATGTCAGCACCATGTGTGTTGGCCAGGCGGCCAGTATGGGCGCCATTCTGCTGGCGGCCGGCACCAAATCCAAGCGTTTCTGCCTGCCGCACTCACGGGTCATGATTCACCAGCCATTGGGTGGATACCAGGGGCAGGCCACCGATATCGATATTCATGCGCGGGAAATCCTCAAGATTCAGACAAATGTGGCGATGTTGTGCCTGCTACTGGTACCGTTGGTCTTGCTTCAAGAAGACCCCACTATACAAATAGTAGGTTTTTATCCTGGGCCGATGTGTAAGGAAATGATCGTACCCCATGACCGTCTGCTTTCTCAATCAATGCCTTTAGTGGATACCGCTGTTTTTCATAAGGCGGATGAAATTGTTGTTGCCATGGATGATCGTCGCGGGGGGCGTCTGCCGCTGCGAGAGCTGCTCGATTGTCGGGTGTCGGGTATTTTGGTGTTGGATATGTCCAGCCATTTTGAGCGCATGCTGGGGCAAATTCGTCTTGATGCCTTACGTGCAGGCTGGCTCATTTTTGGTGATGGTTTTCGCCAGGGCATGCGGCGCTCGTTTATAAAGCGTGTTTTTGACATCATTGCCGCAATCATTTTGCTGATTGTTTTTGCTCCCATCATGCTGATTACTGCCTTGCTCATTTTCTTGGAGGATGGTGCGCCGATACTTTACCGCCAAGAGCGGGTTGGGCTTAATGGGCGGTTGTTTAACGTGATCAAGTTTCGCAGCATGCGGCGCGATGCAGAAAGCGATGGAAAGCCGCGTTGGGCGGTGGCCAATGATGGCCGTACTACCCGGGTTGGGCGCTGTATCCGCAAAGTGCGTATTGACGAGCTGCCACAGCTTTTTTGTGTACTCAATGGTTCGATGAGTATGGTGGGTCCACGGCCCGAGCGCGCATTCTTTGTGGATCAACCGCAATGGATATGGAAGTTTGCTTGTTCTTCTTTACTGGTTCCGTCGTCTTGCTGTCGCTGGCCAACTATACGGCTCTCGGCGGCGTGCTGACTGTCTTCGCTCTGCCGAACTAAGCGAGACGCGAAGCAATTAAATGCCGGCGCTCGGCGCACCGTTAAGGTGCCGCCGAGCGTCGGCGTTTACACTGTGTGGGAAGAGAAGAGACCAAGGAGAGAGGTAATGAGATCGTCGCTTGCC
This sequence comes from uncultured Gammaproteobacteria bacterium, assembly GCA_963708905.1. Lineage (GTDB taxonomy): Bacteria > Pseudomonadota > Gammaproteobacteria > Xanthomonadales > SZUA-36 > SHZL01. Next base: position 38,951 of record CAVPUV010000079.1, read on the forward strand.
GGAGCGTTAGCTCTGGGCGTCATCATGTGCGTGGGAAGCTCCGCCATGGCCGAGGCGCCGGGAGACCCCAAGGCCGTCAAATCGACCGACGGCAAATATTTCGACGCCAAAGGCGACCCCACCTACAACGTCGGTCCTGACGGCAAGGTGGACTGGTACACCTTCTCCGGCTATCGCCGCTATCACGCGGAATGCCACGTCTGCCACCAGCCCCAACAAGCGTAGGTTTCGACCTATGCGCCGGCGCTCAAGGATTCGGTGAAGCGGTTCGACTACGCGGAGTTCGCCGGAGCAATGGCCATGTTCGTCTACGCCTGGAGCCGGTCTACGTATTGCTGACAACCGCACCGCGGGGCTGCGCGTGCCGCTCTCGAACCCGGAGAACCGGCGCGTCGAGAATCGCCTCGCGGGCGCGGATGCGAACCCGTCCTTCGCGATCGCCCGCATCGCTCGCCTGTGGCTACCTCGGCATGATGGAGGGCCTCAAGCCGTCCGAGCCCGTCCCGGGCAGTGCCTACGACCTGCCGTTCGGGTTGCCGCGCGGCCTTCGGAGTCGGTGCGGATGCTGCGCGACTGCCGTCCGCTGATCGACATGCTCGGCGACCGCTTCGTGCTCGCGTACACCGCCGTCAAGGAGAGCGGCCGCGACACGTTCCTGCAGGTGATCAGCTCGTGGGAGCGCGAGCACCTGCTGCTGAATGTGTCGGAGGTGACTGGTGGTCAGTCATTGAGTGACAGCAATTGGCGTTGGCTCTTCTTGCTTGACTAGGTCAGGTCTTGCTGCTGGCCCCGTGGCCGATCCGGCGGCGCTGGACTTGATCGGCCTTGTGGTGGGCAGTGAAGGCACGCTGGCCATTGTCACCAAGGCCTGGGTGCAGCCGTCGCCCAATCCGCAAGGACTCCCGGCGCTGCGAGCCACGTTTGCTTCGATGGACGACACCTGCAACACTGTCAGTCAGATCATCGCGGCGGGCATCATTCCGGCCGCCATGGAATTGATGGACCAAGGCATTTTCACGGCGGTGGAAGCGGCTTTTTCGTTCGGTTTTCCGCCCGACGACCAAATGTGGCAATGTTGTTGTTATGTCTTACTTGGTTACGGTTGGTCTTGCTACCTAAGAAAGACGGCAAGACTTATGTTAAGCCTGTCGTGAAGCGGGCGTTGATCTCACGGTTTGGTGGACCGAAGCCAAAAGCTGAAGATGCTCCGGCACCTGGACGGATGTTAGAGAAGACTCGGAAACAAGCTGCTTAAGGCAAAGGGCAAGAGTGAAACTTTGCCCTTTTCCTGCTCCGGTAGCTATTTTTTATTGGCGCCTGGCAACTATGTCCTTTGTTCTTTTTCGGTGGCGCCTTCTAGCCAGTGCGGAAGGCGCGCGTCGGTGACCCTCGGCTCAAGCTACCCACCCGCCACCGGAAGGTTGCGGGCGAACCCCAGTTAACAATTAGATTAAATTGGGAAAAATTGAATTGATATGCCAGTTTCAGGTATTGGCTTATGAAAGCGAGGGTCGGATTCATAGGGGCTTTTGCCTGGCTTGTCCTGGCTATGCCTGCGGCAATCGCTCAGGATGATAGCTCGCAGCAACCGCCAACCTACAACCCATATGGCCACGGATACACAGTATCTACCCACTCGACCAACTTACCAAAGCCCTGATACGCAATATCAGCCTAGCCAACAAACCTATCAACCTCCTGACAGCAATACGGCTCTATGTAACTCATTCAGCTCTCGTCTGTGCCTGCCGCCGGGCATGCGCATGACGGCCTTTGCGGCTGTCCTGGTAGCGCTTGGGAGGGACAACACGCTGGGCGCAGACTTCTGGCCTGGCGCGAACAAGCGAGGCACTGCGGATGGCGCGCTAACCCCGGTCGCAGTGGCTGCAGATGGTTACAGCGCTACGGCGGGTAGGGGGCGCCCAGAAAGGACCTGGGTGGCGGTTGATCAGTTTGCATGGGCGTTCAGGCCCATGCGTGAAACCGACTAAACACCCCCACGCTCGCTTCGTCTGAATGCTGCGTGCGGCAATTTTTTTTTTTTTGTTCTTGCCGTCTTTACTTCTGGCTCAGTTGCGTATTGCTGCCGTCCGGCGACGTCGTGAGCGAGGGCGCGCCCATGAGCTGCTCGAGACGGTAGGTCGGCGCGAGCGGCTTCGCCCGGGCCGACTTCGAAATCCTCCGTGAGGTCCGCGAAATCGCGGCGCCGGAACGGAACGACGTGCCGGCCGGCCGCAAGCCCGTCGATCGCCGCGGGGGAAGGGCCGTAGTTGCGGCCATCTCCGCGAACATCCCCGCGCCGTCGGGGACGGTCCGGAACGTCACGCGGCCGGCCTTCAACAATGCGTGGCGATGCCCGTTTACTTGTTACATCTACTGGCTCCATTACGTATTGCTGCACTCGCCAGCCGGCGAAAGTCGCACCTTTCTCCGACCCCGTTTTGCGCGCCCCATGCTGGTCCTTGGCCTCGAAACTTCCTGCGACGAAACCGGCCTTGGCCTGTACCACAGCCAGCGCGGCCTGCTCGGCCACACGCTGCACAGCCAGGTCGGCCTGCACGCGCCACACGGCGGCGTGGTGCCGGAGCTGGCCTCGCGCGATCACCTGCGGCGCACTGTGCCGCTGCTGCGCCAGCTGCTGACCCAGACCGGCACCGATCTGTCGCAGCTGGATCAGACCTGCGGCTCTCGAGGCGGTCGAGGGCGTAGTAGGCATCCCAGGAGCATGGGGCGCCCCTCCGGGGAGGTGATACCGGGTGTGGGTACGCGACCCGAGGGCCCGGGTCGCATCGGCGTCCCGAGGCTGGTTCTCTGGACGTTCCGGATCGGAGCTGCCAGCCCCCGTACCTCCATGACGCAAGATCTTGAGCTGGTCCTCGTCGAACGCGAATGTGCTGCCGAGGAGCTCGGCGTTCTCCGAGGAGTAGACGACCGTGCCGTCGGCGGTACGGAGAGTGATGCGCTCCACGTCCTCGAGGCCCTCGAGGCGGCTCTCCATCAGCGGGTCGAAGCGGTCTGCCGCCCCGAGTGATCCGCCTGCTAGCTTCTTGGGGATGATCGGTTCTGTGACCTGATGCGCAACCACCGAGTTGATCCGCCAGAGCCTCGTTGATCGCCTCTCGGAGGCTGCGTTGTCGGCCAGGTAGTTGACACCGATCAAGATGGCACCGAGCGTGACCAAGCCGATCACCAGGAACTGCGTGACCGAATTGTTCAGCAATTGGTATGTTTTTGTTGCTCGTTTGGTTCGGTCTTGCTACGGAAAAGTTCAAAAGTTCCTTCCCTAGAGCTTCACCCTGTTTTTCTTCCAATTTATCCGCATACTCAAAAAGCTCAGAGATCTGATGGCGCAACTGTTCATGCCCGTCCTTATGGTCTAGCGAAAACCTATCTAACGCCTCAAGCAACAACTTATTGTTTTCCAGCGCCAGTTTTTCCTGTTTGATAAATAGCCAATTTTTTCAGCAATACATAGAGGCAATGGCCTAGTTTATTGTAGTATTTACTGACTCGTCGTCTTGCTACATCCCGGTCGCCCACGTGGAGGCCGGGTTGCGATCGTTCAACCGGGCAATGCCAGAAGAGATCAACCGCGTCGTGGTCGATCACCTCTCGGACCTGCTGTTGTGCCCCACCCGTACCGCCGTCGCCAACCTCCGTGTCGAGGGCGTGACCGAGGGTGTCGAACTGGTCGGCGACGTCATGCTCGACACGGCCCGGTTCTTTGCCGAGAACGTCGATGTCGACGCCGTGCTGCGGTCGTTCGGGCTCGCCATGGATGGCTACTACCTGGCAACCGTTCATCGCGCCGGGACGAGCGACAACCCCGAGAGGCTGTCGTCCGTCATCGCCGCGTTCGCGGCCCTCGACAGACCGGTCATCTGGGCGGTGCATCCTCGCACGACCAAGAACCTGGAGACACTCGGCCTGCTCGGTCTCGTGCAAAGCTCAACGAACATCCGCATCGTTCCGCCACTCTCGTACATGGAGACCGTGGGCCTGCTCCGAGGGGCGCATGCCTTGCTTACCGATTCGGGTGGTATGCAGAAGGAGGCCTACTTCTTCGGCATTCCCTGCGTGACGCTTCGGGAAGAGACCGAGTGGACCGACAGCGTGGAATAATACAGAAGTGCTGCGGACGTGGAGGGGCGGCCAAGGCGTCCCCCCCGCCGTCATCCTGGCCGAAGCCGCGGTCCCAGTGCCGTCATCCCGGTTTACCGGGATCCAGTGTCTTTATCTTTTAATCCTTCACGGGGTGGAACAAAATGACGAAAACATTCTCTATCAAGGGGTCTTGAACTTCTCGGCATCGCTTCCGGAATCAAGGCTGAAGGCCTCGATCTCGGGCTTGTAGTGTTTCGAGATGCAATGAATGTCATTTCAGCCTACACAAGAAATCAGGTGAAGGCTGCCCATATCCTGTATGACCGGAAGATAGAGAAGGCCTGTCAGGCGCCTGCTCGTCAATAGCGGCTGCGCCAACGCGTGTACCGGGCAAGAAGGGATCGACGACCTCGCTTCGATCGCATCTTCACTTTCACCGCTCGCCGGTGTAGACAGCAGGGATGTCCTCTTTGCTTCGACGGGCGTGATAGGAAGGCTTCCCCTGGAAACGATACGATCCGCCCTGCCCTTGAGCGTCGAGGCACGATCGGAATCCAGCCTAGATAGTTCGCACGGGCCATCATGACAACCGATACATATCCCAAGGTAGTAAGAACCATTAAAGGCAAAAAGCCATACACAATTATCGGCGTAGCCAGAGGGCTCAGGCATGATCAACCCGCTGTTGTCGAACGATGCTCGCATTTGTATTCACCGACTTTCCGGTATCCCCGGCAAATATCAGGAGATCTTTCAAAAATGCCGTCAAGGAAAATTATTAGAGAGGATAACGGTAGACGGTGAATGCAGCACAAACGACACGATCCTCCTCTTTACGAGTCGGAAAAAACAAGTTCCCGATGCTGTTCCTGCCTTCAGAAAAGGCCTCAGTAACATGCTTAAAGATCTATCGATGATGACTATGCAGGACGGTGAAA
>CAVPUV010000080.1:0-19260 GCA_963708905.1 uncultured Gammaproteobacteria bacterium
GCAGAAAATAAAAGGCCGCTGCATGAGCGGCCTTTTTATTCCCGGGATAACCGGCTATTTCACCCATTCGTCGAGGAAATCTGGCACTGGCATCGACTCCAGTTCATCCTGAGATGCACAGATCGCGTCTATTTCCTTTGCATGAGCTACATCGAAGTGAGATCCGATGGCGCTGCGGAATTTTTCCACCAATAAGGGAATCCCATCGGCACGCCGTCGCCTGTGACCAATCGGGTAAAGAATCTCGATTCGTTCCGAGCTGCTTCCGTCTTGGAAAAATACCTGGATGGCATTACCGATTCCGCGCTTGTCAGGATCGAAATAATCTGCGGTGAACGCGGTGTTCTCACGTACTACCATTCTCTCACGCAGCGCATCAATTCGCGCATCGGCCGCCACATCATCATGATAGCTGTTGGCAGTCAGGTTGCCGAAAATCAGCGGCACTGCAACCATGTACTGGATGCAGTGATCCCGATCGGCGTAATTATCCAGCGGGCCGGTTTTGTCAATGATGCGTGCACCTGCTTCCTGCGTTTCAATGGTGATTTTCTCGATTTCATCAAGCTTGTCTTTAACCTGCGGGTGCAATTTCATGGCGCATTCCACTGCTGTTTGCGCATGGAATTCCGCCGGAAAAGAAATCTTGAACAACACATTCTCCATCACGTAACTGCCATAGGGCCGCTGAAACCTGAAGGGATTACCCTTGAACAACACGTCGTAGAATCCCCAAACCTCGGCGCTCAATGCCGACGGGTAGCCCATTTCGCCGCCCATGACCATCAAGGCCAGGGTTACAGCGCGCCGGCATGCGTCTCCAGCAGCCCAACTCTTGCGCGATCCGGTATTCGGCGCGTGCCGGTAGGTTCGTAAAGCCCCACCGTCAATCCATGCATTGGAAACTGCGTCAATGACTTGCTCACGGCTACCGCCGAGCATGCGAGTGACCACCGCCGTCGAGGCTACTCTGACCAGCAGGACATGGTCCAGTCCTACCCGGTTGAAACTGTTTTCCAACGCCAAAATGCCCTGGATTTCGTGCGCTTTGATCATGGCGGTCAGCACATCCCTCATACTCAATGGGGCCTTTCCCTGTACGGTGTTGCGGTGCGAGATGTAATCCGCAACAGCCAGGATCGCACCCAGGTTGTCCGAGGGGTGCCCCCACTCAGCCGCGAGCCAGGTATCGTTGAAGTCGAGATAACGAATCATGACTCCGAGGTTGAATGCAGCCTGTGCAGGATCCAGATGAAACGAGGTGCCCGGCACGCGAGCACCGCCCGGCATATCCGCTCCAGGCACTATCGGACCCAGCAGCCGCGAACAGCCAGGAAAGGCCAGGGCCAGTATGGAACAGGCCAGGCTATCCATGAGGCAATAACGAGCTGTCGAATAGGCTTCTTCACTGGCGATTTCGTAAGTACAGACATAGTCCGCAATATCGACCAGAACCTGGTCTGGCTGCGGCCGCTGGGCGGTTCGGATACCGATATGTGACATAGGATCAAATTCTCACGGTGGGAAGAGCCGCTCATTTTACGCGACTGGCCAGCGCATGACGACCGGCGAATTCCAATGCTGTAGTTACGGTGCTGCTTCGAATGCTGTGGAGCGGCAAAACACCATGAACCAAATGCTTTTTGCCCGATGCATCGTAACCTTGCTGGCGGCTGTATTGACCTCACCGGTTTACCCTGCATCCTGGCAATCTGTTCAGGGTGAAAGCAAGTTGGAGTTCATCGCGACTTACGAGGGCGCTGACGCCCCGGGTCAGTTCGGACGATTTGCAGTCACGACCAGCTTTGATCCGCTGGCACTGGATACTTCTTCGATTCTCGTGGACGTGGATATTACCTCAGCAAGCATGGGCAACGCGGAAATAGACGAGGCAATAGCACAACCAGAGTGGTTCGATGCGGCGGCCTTTGCCCAAGCCGAGTTTCGTAGTGAAAAAATTCATGCCACGAATGACCTGGAGTATGTCGCTGAAGGCATCCTTTCGCTAAAGGGTGTGAAAAAGCCCGTGACCGTCCCTTTTCGTTGGCGTCCGAAGGGCCAGAACGCAGAGATGACGGGGTCCCTCACGCTGTCCCGGGTGGATTTTGGCATCGGTAGCGGAGAGTGGGAGACGGATGCATCCATCGGCCATGCCGTGCAGGTGCGTTTCAGAAGTGGTACTTGAAAGCTGAACAATGAAACATAAATTGGGAATAGCCCTGCTGGTTGTCAGTCTGGTGTCCTGTCAGAGCCAGCCACCGCAACCAGTTCAAGCCCCGCAGCCATTGCCGGATTTCCCGCTTGAGGTCTATCGACCGGCAGTTGGGACAACGATTTACCAGATCGATGGTGATCAACTCGCGGGCGGACATCCTGGTACGCCATGGCGGCAAGCTGGCTCTGTTTGGTCATGATCATGTGGTCTCGGCCACAACCTTTCATGGCTACATTCGCCTGGTCGCAAATGATCTGAAAAGCTCGCGGGCCGATGTGCGTTTGGCCCTGAACTCATTGATCGTCGATGACCCGGTGGTTCGCCAGCAATTCGCGTTGGATACGCAACCAACGCCACAAGACATCGAGAAAACGTCCGCCCACATGCATGGCAAAGTGCTGCAAACTGATTTTTGGCCACGGGTGCACCTGAGAGTCGAATTGACCGGCGGAACAATGGATGCTCCTGAGGCGCGACTGACCATGCAACTTCATGGACAAGAGCAAAGTTTCCCGATCACTTTCAAAGTCGCAGGAATGGGAACAGAGCGGCTACAGGTGAACGGGGCTTTCAGCCTGCGGCAATCCGATTACGGGATTACTCCATTCAGCATTCTGGGCGGTGGCTTACAGGTGCTTGACCAAGTCGATGTGACATTCAAGCTGCAGGCCAATCAAGTCGATTCAGCCACTCCAAATCAACTCGACCCGTAACCTGTTGCCCGGCGTCAGGAACGGTCAGCGTTGTTCTATCGGGACGTATGCGCGTTCCGCCGGCCCGACATATTCAGCGCCCGGACGAATAATGCGGTTATTGGCGCGTTGCTCGAAGCAGTGTGCCGCCCAGCCGGTGACACGTGACATCACGAAAATTGGCGTGAACAGCTTGGTCGGGATGCCTCATGAAGTGATAGGCGCTGGCATGAAAGAAGTCCGCGTTGGCAAACATATTCTTCTGCTCTTTCATGGTGCGTTCAATGGCGTCGGAAATGGCAAACAACAGGGTATCGTTTTTCAGCTCCGACAGCTTGCGCGACCATTCCTTGATGATGGCGTTGCGCGGATCGCGCAAGCGATAGACCGCATGACCAAACCCCATGATCAGTTCCTTGACTTGCAGCTTGCGCAGCACGTCCGCTACCGCATCATCCACCGATGTATATTGCTCGATCATGTCCATAGCGGCCTCATTCGCGCCGCCATGCAAAGGACCACGTAACGAACCGATAGCCGCCGTGATACACGAATACAGATCCGACAGGGTCGATGCGCAGACGCGCGCGGTGAACGTGGATGCATTGAATTCATGTTCGGCATACAGGATCAGCGAAACATCCATGACACGGCCTTCCAACTGCCCCGGGGCCTCACCGTGCAGCAGGTGCAGGAAATGTGCGCCAATACTGTCGTCATCCGTTTGCGTGTCGATGCGCACGCCATCGTGGCTGTAGCGATACCAATATACGAGAATGGATGGAAAAACCGCCAGCAAGCGCTCGGCGGTGCTCAACTGCCTGGAAAAATCAACTTCGGGTTCAATATTGCCCAGAAAGGAACATCCGGTGCGCATCACGTCCATCGGGTGAGCATCGGCAGGAATACGTTCCAGCACTTCTCTGAGTAATGGCGGCAGGCCGCGTAAACCCTTGAGTCTGCTTTTCCAGACATCGAGCTCTGCCTGACTGGGTAAGTGGCCTTTGAGCAACAGATGAGCAACCTGGTAAAAGGTCGATTGTTCCGCCAGATCTACAACGTCGTATCCTCGATAGCGCAGGCTGTTGCCCTCCGCACCGACCGTGCATACCGCAGTCTGGCCAGCAGACTGTCCGCGCAGACCTGCCCCTGAATTCTTATCAACCATCCTGTTCCTCTCCCTCCGGATCGATTTCCAAGTTGTCGGCAAACAACTGGTCCAGTTTACGTTCGTAGTCCTCGTAACCGAGGTAATCGTATAATTCGGCCCGAGTCTGCATGATATTCAGCACATGATGTTGATGCCCATCGTCGCGTAAAGCCTTGTAGACGATTTCAGCAGCCCTGTTCATGGCGCGATAGGCCGAGCAGCAATACAGCACGATATCGACGCCGGCGGCGCCCAGCTCAGCAGTGGTAAACAAGGGGGTGTGGCCAAATTCCGTGACATTGGCCAAAACGGGCACACCCACCGCCTGTTTGAACTCAGTGTACTGTCCGATTTCAAGCATGGCTTCAGGAAAAATCATGTCCGCACCGGCCTCGACACAGGCAACGGCACGCTCAATGGCCTTTTCCATACCCTCGACCGCCAGAGCATCGGTACGGGCCATGATCACGAATTGCTCATCGGCGCGCGCATCCACCGCTGCTTTTATCCGGTCGACCATCTCGGCCCGGGAAACAACGGCTTTGCCGGGGCGGTGACCACAGCGCTTGGCGGAAACCTGGTCCTCGATATGCATACCAGCTGCACCGGCGCGGGTCAGCGAACGTACCGTGCGGGCAATATTGAACGCGCCCCCAAATCCGGTATCGGCATCCACCAGCAAGGGCAGATCACAGGCATGGGTGATACGGTCAACATCCGTCAGCACATCTTCAAGGGAGGAAATCCCGAGGTCCGGCAAGCCCAGGGAATTGGCCGCCACTCCCCCGCCGGAAAGATAGATTGCCCTGTGGCCAATGGACTTTGCCATTCGTGCCGTATAAGCATTGATAGTACCTACCACCTGCAGTGGTGCATGATCTGCGACCGCTTGCCGCAACCTTGCGCCCGCAGTCTTCAAAGAAGGTCCTCGACAGCTGTACGCTCCTCACACAACTCCTGATAGCTCGCATCCATGCGGGCACGGCTGAATGGGTCAATTTCCAGGCCCTGCACTATCTCGTAGTCACCACGCTTGCAGACGCAGGGAAAGGAATAGATCACACCGGGCTCGATACCGTAGCTGCCATCCGAGGGTACCGCCATCGACACCCAGTCGCCTGCGCGCGAACCCAGCGCCCAGTTGCGGATATGATCGATCGCGGCCGCAGCGGCCGACGCCGCGCTCGAAGCGCCGCGTGCCTTGATGATGGCAGCGCCACGCTGTTGCACGGTGGGTATGAAACTGTCCCGATACCAGTCTTGATCGACCATCTCGGTTGCCGGCTTGCCGCCAATATCGGCAAAACGAATGTCCGGGTATTGGGTGGATGAATGATTGCCCCACACAACCATCTTGCGTATGCGGTCATGGTGAACACCGGTTTTAAACGCCAACTGCGCCAGCGACCGGTTGTGGTCCAGGCGCGTCATGGCGGTGAAATTTCGGGCGTTGAGGTCAGGGGCCGCCGCACGCGCGATCAAGGCATTGGTATTGGCTGGATTCCCCACCACCAGGACTTTAATTTTCCGTTGGGCCACGGCATTCATGGCCCTTCCCTGTGGACCAAAAATTTTGCCGTTGGCGGCAAGCAGGTCCTTGCGCTCCATTCCCGGGCCACGTGGCCGGGCTCCCACCAGCAGGGCATAATCCGCATCTTTGAAAGCGGTTTCGGCATCATCGGTTGCCACTGTCCCGACCAGCAGTGGAAACGCGGCATCCTGCAATTCCATCTCAACGCCCCGCAGGCCGCCCAGGGCGGAAGTGATTTCCAACATTTGCAGGATTACCGGCTGATCTGGTCCCAACATGTCACCTGCCGCTATGCGGAAACATAATTGATAGCCTATCTGGCCAGCGGCCCCGGTAATGGCTACGCGAACTGGAGATTTCATGCCTGACTCCTTGGGTTATGATCGGTTGATAAGCTGTGGCGGTGCAGCCGGTCCGGGACCGGTCGTCAAACCCGGATATTATATCCGACTAATGCTTCTTTCGACCCGTTTACAACGTTAAAGGTGACATTCGTCAATGTAATAATGCACAAGCCCATGAAAATTCTGGTCGACAGAAATATTCCCGGTGTGGATGAGACTTTTGCCCGGCATGGTGAGGTCCGCAACGTGGATGGCCGACGATTACGCAAGGAACATCTGCTTGATGCTCGGGCACTTATCGTGCGCTCGGTAACTACCGTTGACTCGGGACTGCTGGAGAACACGGCCGTTGAGTTCGTGGGAACAGCAACGATTGGTACCGACCACATGGATATCCCCTGGCTTGAACAACAGGGCATCCGTTGGGCCAGTGCACCGGGCTGCAATGCGGATTCAGCGGCGCAATATACGCTGGCCATGATGCTGCTGGCCAGCAAGCGCCTTGCCTTCCACCTCACTGGCTGCAGTATTGGTATTGTCGGCCACGGCAATGTCGGCAGCCGCATTCATCGGATGCTCAGAACCTGTGGCGTCAGAGATATACGCGTATGTGATCCACCGCTGACACAGGCCGGCTATCCCGATCTGTGCTCCATGGAAGACATTTCAGGCTGCGATGTCATCAGCCTCCACGTACCGCTGACTTTGTCTGGTCCCCATGCCACGATGGGTCTTGTCGATGATCGGTTCCTGGCCCGTTTGCAACCCGGAAGCTTGCTGGTGAACACCTCCCGCGGGAAAGTGACGGCAGGGCAATCCTTGCGCAACTGGTTGATTTCAGGGCGGGGTCATGCTGCCCTCGATGTATGGCCCGAAGAACCCAACATTGACCCGGGCCTTCTCAATGCCACCACGGTAGCAACGCCGCATGTAGCAGGCTACAGCCTGGATGGAAAATTGCGCGGCGCAGAGATGGTTTACAGGCAATTCTGTGATTGGTTGGGGACCGAACCCATGAGCCCTGGCCTGTTGTCAGGCCTGGTCTTTTATTCTCTACCAGGCAAGCATTGTTTGACGCTTGAGGATGCTATTCTCACTGCTTGCCCGGTTGAAAGGGATGATGAACAATTGCGCAAACTCATCACTATTAACCCGGAATACCAGTCGGTCTTTTTCGATGAACTGCGCCAGGATTACCCGGAGCGGCGCGATTTTACCGGCTGGCAGCTGCCAGCAGAGGCGCCCGAAGAATGCGCCACGGTCCTTCAAGCCCTCGGTTTTCATTGATTTTGCAGCCGAAAACGAGTAACGTGCGCGCCCCGCCCTGTGATCCCAAATCGTGATTGATAACCTCAGAAACATCGCCATTATTGCGCACGTCGACCACGGCAAAACCACCCTGGTGGACCAGTTGTTGCAGCAATCGGGTACGCTGGGTGAACGCGCCGCCAAACCTGAACGCGTTATGGACTCCGGCGACCTCGAACGCGAACGCGGGATTACCATCCTGTCAAAGAACACCGCGATCACCTGGCATGATGGCGTGAAGCTATGGCGCATCAATATCGTCGACACACCCGGCCACGCTGACTTCGGCGGTGAGGTCGAGCGCATACTCAGCATGGTTGATTCCGTTCTGCTACTGGTAGATGCAGTCGATGGTCCGATGCCACAAACACGTTTTGTCACGCAAAAAGCCTTCGAAATGGGATTTCGTCCGATTGTCGTGATCAACAAGATCGATCGTGACGGCGCCCGGCCGCAATGGGTTCTGGATCAAACGTTTGATCTTTTCGACCGGCTGGGCGCAACGGACGAACAGCTGGATTTCCCGGTCGTTTACGCTTCGGCTCTGCATGGATACTCTAGCCTGGAACACACCGCACGCGAGGGCGATATGCGGCCCTTGTTCGAGGCGGTTATCCGTCACGTTGCGCCGCCCAGTGTCGGACTGGAAGGCCCGTTCCAGATGCGCATCTCCTCGCTGGACTACAACTCCTACGTCGGAGTTATCGGAATAGGCAGAATCCAGCGTGGAGAAGTACGGCCAAACCAACAGATTTGCGTGATCGATCATCTGGGGAACAAGCGCAACGCGAGAATACTGCAGGTTCTGGGTTTCAGGGGGCTGGAGCGAATCGACGTGGACATGGCCCAGGCCGGCGACATCATCGCCGTAACCGGTGTGGAAGAACTGGGTATTTCAGACACACTGTGTGACCGCAACCACCCCGATCCCTTGCCGCCCCTCACCGTGGATGAGCCCACCATCAGCATGACATTCCAGGTAAACAAGTCCCCGTTCGCCGGCCGGGAAGGCAAGTACCTGACCAGTCGGCAGGTACGGGAACGCCTGTTACGGGAGGCCCTGCATAATGTGGCCTTAAGGGTGGAGGAAACCGAGGATGCCGAAAAGTTCAAGGTGTCCGGTCGCGGCGAGTTACACCTGTCGATTCTGATTGAGATCATGCGGCGAGAGGGTTACGAAATAGCCATTTCCCGACCCCAGGTGATCATTCACGAAATCGATGGGCACAAGCAGGAACCTTATGAACAATTGCTCGTCGATCTTGAATCCGACTACCAGGGCGCCGTCATGCAGCAGCTTGGTGAACGGCGCGCCGAGCTACAAAACATGCAACTGGACGGTAAGGGCCGCGTGCGTCTCGATTATCAGATTCCTGCGCGGGGATTGATCGGTTTCCAGAACGAGTTTCGCACCCTGAGCGCCGGTACCGGTCTGATGTTTCACCTGTTCAGCCATTACGGCCCGTATCAACCGGGCGATATCTCGCGGCGTAATAACGGCGTCCTGGTTTCAAAAACCACCGGCAAGTCCGTAGCCTATGCACTGTTCAACCTGCAGGAACGGGGGCGAATGATTATTGAAGCAGGTGCGGACGTTTATGAGGGCCAAATCATAGGCATTCACAACCGCTCCAACGATCTCGTTGTCAACCCGCTCAAGGCCAAGCAACTCACCAATATTCGCACCGTGCTCAAAGATGACAATGTGCAACTGAACGCGCCGCAAAAAATGTCGCTGGAACAGGCTCTGGAATTCATCGAGGACGACGAGTTGGTGGAAGTGACGCCGAAGTCAATCCGGATACGAAAAATTCACTTGCAGGAACATGATCGTAAACGCGCAGACCGGGAAAGAGACGAAGCCTGAATCAGGTCCCTTTATTGAATTTCTTCACGATCAGCATTGCCACTTCCAGTGACTGCTCGTAATTCAATCTGGGATCAACTGTTGATTTGTATGCCCGCTTAAGATCTTCCTCGGAAAGATCCCGGGCGCCGCCCGTGCATTCCGTGACGTCTTCTCCGGTCAACTCCAGATGGACACCACCAAGACGGGAATGCAACGAGCGGTGAAGGTCGAATGCCAGATCTATCTCGTGCATGATCTTGTGAAATCGGCGGGTCTTGATCCCGGAACCGGTTGACTCGGTGTTGCCATGCATCGGATCGCATATCCATAACACCGGGCTACCGCTGTCTTGAACTGCCTGAATCATTGCCGGCAGCTTATCCTCGATTCGGGTTTCCCCCATTCGATGGATCAGGACGATGCGACCTGCTTCCCGCCCTGGATTGAGGACTTCAACCAACCTGGATAGCCCATCGATGCTCATGCCCGGACCAAGCTTGATACCCAGAGGATTGCGGATTCCACGAAAATACTCTATATGGGCCCCGTCCAGTGCCGCTGTGCGCATCCCAATCCATGGGAAGTGGGTGGACAGGTTGTACCAACCCCAATGGCGCGGTACCTGTCTTGTGAGCGCCTGCTCATAGTGCAGGTGCAAAGCTTCATGAGAAGTGAAGAAATCCACCCGTCGCAGGCTACCGGCAGCTTGCCCGCTGATGGTTTCAAGAAACTTGAGCGAGCGGCCGATATTCTCCGCCAGTTTGTGGAACTCCTCCGCCAGTGGTGAATGCTCCACCCAGCTCAGATCCCAATATTCCAAATGATGCAGGTCGGCAAAACCTCCATCCACCAACGCGCGGACAAAGTTCATGGTCAAAGCCGAGCAGGCGTGAGCCTGGATCAATCTGTGGGGATCGGGATTACGCGCTTGTGGAGTAAATTCGATCGAATTAACCAGGTCGCCCCGGTAACTTGGAAGCGTCACTCCATCCCGTGTTTCCGTGTCCGAGGATCGCGGTTTGGCATATTGCCCGGCATAGCGACCCACACGAATAATGGGCATTTGCAGACCGTGCACCAGTACCAGGCTCATTTGCAACAAAACTTTGAGCCGGTTGGTAATCAGCGGAGACGAACACTCACTGAAGTTTTCGGCACAATCGCCCCCTTGCAGCATGAAGCGGCGCCCTTCCTGCGCATCCGCTATCTGCTCGCGCAGGGAATTGATTTCCCACGACGTGACCAGCGGAGGAAGGTGGCTCAGCTGCTGCAGGACGTTCTGCAGTTCCTGCTGGTTGGCATACGTGGCCTGCTGCAGCGCGGTGAATCGCTGCCACGAATCCGGATTCCAGTTCTCGGCAATATCAACTTTCTGTATTGGAGGTCTTGCGCTTTTCATTTCCATAAAAGTTTCTTTGGTTTACTTTCCGTGCCAATTCGTCACCACCCACAAGGTAATGACCGTAAAGCCAATGTACCAGAACAAAGTCCACCATGGCATGCTAAGTCCGAAAAAAGTCCAGTCAATTTGGGCACATTCACCGGAACCATAGAATACCTGAGAAAATACTTCGCCAAATGGCATGGTTTCCAGCATATAGTTGAGGCCCATACCACATTCAGGCACCTGGTCCGGCGGCAAATTCTGCAGCCAGACATGTCGTCCGGCAACAGCAGCCCCGGCGATACAACCCAGAACCAACAGTGTCGCATAAATAAAACGACCCGTGCGGCCCGGGTCGTGGACGGCCGCCACAAGTGCACTCAACCCAATCCAGATAAATGCCATGCGCTGTAAAATGCACAAGGGACAGGGATCCAGAAACAATACGTATTGCTCATACAGGGCATACCCCAACAAGCTTGCGCAAGAAAGGGTGACCAGGAAAAACCAAACGCGGGGACGAAGCACGATGGACATTCCGTTATTTTCTCCTGTTTGCCGGGATAGGCTGCATGCTTGTGCCTGACGACCATAATGACCCGGCCGACGGACCCGGGTTCACTTATGAAATCTCTGATCAATTCAGCGTTTTCGTGGCACAAGTTCAGTTTTCAGTCAATCGATAATGAGTGTATGCAAGCAACAAATCAATACATCGCCCACCGGAATGCAATGTCCGGCCGGGGCTGGTATCGAATCGTCCGTCGGCGGCAAAGGTGACTGTCACTACGTCGCGTTGGCGGAAACCATCATTGGACTGCACAAGGCGGCGTGACTCGCACAACTGCGTTTCCGCAATACCCGGGATGGTTTAGACAAAACACAACGAGGACTTACTTTTTGTCGGGACGAAAATGTGCTGAAGGGTTAATATTCAGCTGGAGTATGCCGTAAATGAATATTGGACAAATAGTGGTATTAAAAACGTTCCTGTGTGCAGCGGTAGTTCTGGGCACAAACGTTGAAGCAGAGGAAATTGATTTGCAGCAACTTTAGATCATGGAAAATACAATTATGTTCTATTACAAGGATCTTGCTGAGGTCGTGCCTTTTTACGAAGAAACACGCGGCCTTACCGAGACCTTTGATCAGGACTGGATAAAAATCTACCAGCTCACAACGACATCATATGTCGGCCTGGTTCAGGAGGGTGATGAAAGCTTTTATCATGCGCAGCCAGATAATGCCGTGATGTTGAGTTTTGTCACGGACCAGGTGGACGCCTGGTATGAACAATTGAAGCGCGGTAAGGGAACTGTCTTTCTCAAAGATATTTACAATAACGAACACGTTCCGATCCGAGCCTTTCTGGCAGCGGATCCCGGGGGGTTACAGCATTGAATTTTTTCAATGGCTTGACGTGGAACAATGAACCCCCCGGCAGGATTTTCCCCGGCGATGCCGGTTGCCATGATGCGGGTTGGTCATTGTGGAGCCATTTAAGTTCAGGCAAAAGACGATGAGTGCAAGTAAGCGACAGATCAAAGCATCCACTGGCACACAACTGTCGTGCCGGGGCTGGCACCAGGAAGCTGCGCTGCGGATGTTGATGAATAACCTCGATCCCGATGTGGCGGAAAAGCCGGATGAATTGATCGTCTATGGCGGTACTGGCAAGGCTGCACGGAACTGGGAATGTTTCGACCGCATCGTGAAAACACTGCGGCGCCTGGATAACGATGAAACATTGCTGATCCAGAGCGGCAAGCCGACCGGTGTTTTTCGCACCCATGAAGAGGCACCCCGCGTTTTGATTGCCAATGCCAACCTGGTACCCCGTTGGGGGAATTGGGAGGTGTTTCGGAATCTTGAGCAGAAAGGCCTGACCATGTACGGGCAGATGACGGCAGGTTCCTGGATCTATATCGGCTCCCAGGGCATCGTTCAGGGCACCTATGAAACTTTTGCCGAATGTGCCAGACAGCACTTCGGTGGCAGTCTCGCCGGTAAACTGGTGGTTACTGCTGGTCTGGGAGGTATGGGAGGTGCCCAACCTCTTGCGGTGACGATGAATGACGGCAAGTGCCTGGCTGTCGAGGTGGATGCCAGGCGTATTCAGCGTCGGGTGGAAACCGGCTATTGTGACTGCATGTCAGAAGACCTCGATGAAGCCCTTGAGTTGCTACAAAAGGCTGACGGCAGTCTTTCCGTCGGCTTGCTTGGCAATATCGCCGAGATTCTGCCTGAATTGGCGCGGCGTGACATCGTTCCCGATGTCATTACCGACCAGACCTCGGCACACGACCTGCGTGAAGGCTATATACCAGCCGGCCATTCGCTGGCACAAGCCCGTGAACTGAGGGTGACGAACCCGGAAAAATACGATAACGAAGTACTGGATTCGATGGTGCTGCACGTACGGGCTATTCTCGATCTTAAAAAAAAGGGAGCCATCTGCTTCGATTATGGCAATAACCTCAGAGGTCAGGTAGCGGATTACCGCAATATGCCGGAGGCGTTCGACTTTCCCGGTTTTGTGCCGGCATACATTCGACCTCTGTTTTGCCTCGGCGCCGGCCCGTTCCGCTGGGCCGCGTTGAGTGGTAATCCAGCGGATATCGCAGTCACGGACGCTGCTATCCTGGAATTATTCCCGCACAAGGAAACTCTGCATCGCTGGATCCACAAGGCGCGCACGCATATTCAATTCCAGGGCCTTCCCGCCAGGATCTGCTGGCTGGAATATGGCGAGCGCGCCGAGGCCGGCCTGAGGTTCAACTGGCTGGTCAAAAAGGGAAAGGTAGATGCGCCCCTGGTCATCGGGCGGGATCACCTCGACACCGGTTCCGTAGCTTCACCCAATCGCGAAACCGAAGCGATGCTTGATGGATCTGACGCCATCGCTGATTGGCCCTTGCTCAACGCCATGCTGAACACCGCCTGCGGCGCCAGCTGGGTTTCCATACATCATGGTGGCGGTGTAGGCATCGGCTATTCAATGCATGCCGGCATGGTCTGTGTCGCTGAGGGCACGGCAATGGCTGATCGCCGGCTCGAACGGGTGCTGACAGCCGATCCAGGTAGCGGCGTGATGCGCCACGCGGACGCAGGGTATCAGGAAGCGATTGATACGGCCGCGCAACGCGGGGTAGACCTGCCCATGATCAACGGTTAAATAAGCGTCGTATGTCCTTTAAAAACCCACCCACCATCCGTATCGCCTCGCTTTACCAGGATCTGGCAGCCAGCATGTCGGAGTTGCGGGAAGCACATCCCGCCGTGGACCGTTCGCGCGAAATCGTGGTTCGGGCCATGCAAGACGGCCATGCACATTACGGTATCAATACGGGGTTTGGCATACTCGCCAACCGGCGTATCGACAGTGGACAACTGACAAAATTACAGCAAAACATTCTTCTGAGTCATGCTTGTGGCGTGGGGGACCCTGTTCCTCCGGTCATCACGCAGCTCATGCTGCAACTCAAAATTCACGCACTGGGACTGGGCCAATCAGGTATCTCGCGCAGCACTTTCGAACAACTGCTGGCATTTGAACAGCAAGGTCTGTTGCCGTGGGTGCCCAGCCGTGGCAGCGTAGGCGCTTCTGGAGACCTGGCACCGCTGGCACACTTGTGTCTGCCACTGATTGGCCGCGGCGAGGTGTGGGATGTGCAGCGCAGAGGAAAACGTGATGCCCTGGCGGCCATGCATGAACTCGGGCTGGAACCCATACAGCTCAAGGCAAAAGACGGGCTGGCGCTGATCAATGGTACGCAACTGATGGCGGGGTATGGTGCGTTTGTTCTGGAACGTAGCCTCACGATACGCAAAGCGGCCGACATCATCGCTGCCATGAGTCTGGAAGCCCTGCAGGGCAGTGCCGTTCCGTTCGATGAGCGTATTCACCAGATCCGGCCGCATCCCGGTCAAATGCAGGTGGCTGCGAACATTCGCCAATTGCTGGCACAAAGCGAAATCCTGGATTCGCATCGTGACTGTGGCAAAGTACAGGATCCTTACAGTCTGCGCTGTGTGCCACAGGTTCACGGCGCCAGCCGCGACGCGCTGAACTTCGCCACGGGTGTCATCGAGATCGAATTGAACTCAATCACCGACAACCCCCTGGTGTTTCAGAATGGCGACATTCTTTCGGGCGGCAATTTTCACGGCCAGCCGCTGGCCCTGTCGCTGGATTTTGCCGCCATTGCCCTGGCCGAAATGGCCAGCATCTCGGAGCGCCGCACCTATCTTATGTTGGAAGGCCACGATGGTCTTCCCAGACTACTGATGGAAGATACCGGGGTCAATTCCGGCTTCATGATCCCCCAATACACTGCGGCGGCACTGGTTTCGGAGAACAAGGTGTTATGCCATCCGGCATCTGTGGATTCGATTCCTACAAGCTTGGGCCAGGAGGACCACGTTTCCATGGGATCCATCAGCGCCATCAAATTGCTGTCTGTGTTACATAACGTCGAGTATGTGCTGGCCGTTGAACTTCTGACCGCTTGCCAGGCCCTGGATTTCAGACAGCCATTGAAACCCGGGGCGGGTGTATTGGCCGCTCATCGTATTCTGCGTCAACGCATTCCACATGCGGAGCAGGATTATGAAGTGCGCAATGATCTGGAGATCTGCGCCAACATGCTGCGCCAGGGTGAGCTTGTGGCCGAGATTGAAGTCATCTCAGGCCCATTAGCCTGAGCCTTGTTTGATGCCCGTCCTGCAGAATATTTCCCAGCTTGCTGTTTGCCCCCCGGGTGGCGCACAGCAAGATGCAGGCCTGATACGCAATGCGGCTTTGGTTTGGCGGGATGAAAAAATTCTGTGGTCAGGGCCTCATCATGTTATGCCATCACATTTCAATACTGAGCCCGTAACCGATTGTGGCGGCAGATTGCTTATACCCGGTTTGGTGGACTGCCACACCCACTTGTGTTTCGGTGGCTGGCGAGGCGACGAATTCGAGCTGACACTCAAAGGCGTCAGCTACCAGGAAATTGCCGATGGTGGAGGCGGTATCGCGAGCACTGTCGCGGCAACCCGCGGCGCCAGCCTGGGCAGCCTGGTACGCAAAACCCGGGCCCACCTTGATGGCATGCGCAGGCTGGGCATCACAACCGTCGAATGCAAGTCTGGATATGGCCTGGACGTGGATAACGAACTGAAGCAGTTGGAAGTATACCGCCGGATCGGCTCGCTGCATCCATTGACTCTGGTGCCGACATTTCTTGGGGCCCATATCGTACCGCGTGAATTTCATAATGATCGAGGCGCATATATACGCTTATTGTGCGATGAGTTATTACCCGAAATATCCCGCCGTCAGCTGGCGATGTATTGCGATATTTTTGTGGAAAAGGGTGCATTCACGCTGAGCGAGGCAAGGCAGGTACTCACGGCGGCCAAAGAACTGGGCCTGGGTATCAAAATTCATGCTGACCAACTCTCCAATGGAGGCGGCGCTTTGCTGGCTGCGGAACTGGGCGCCACCTCAGCCGAGCACCTGGAGTATGTCAGCGCTGATGGTATCCTGGCGCTGGCCAAAGCCGGGGTCGTTGCGGTCAGCTTGCCGCTGGCGTCACTGTACTTGCGCGAACGCTATATGCCTGCTCGCCAAATGCTCGATGCAGGTGTTGCCGTGGCCGTGGCCACCGACTTCAATCCGGGCTCAGCGCCCAGCTATCACTTGCCGCTGGCGCTGACGCTGGCTTGTC
Organism: uncultured Gammaproteobacteria bacterium; assembly: GCA_963708905.1. Taxonomy (GTDB): domain Bacteria; phylum Pseudomonadota; class Gammaproteobacteria; order Xanthomonadales; family SZUA-36; genus SHZL01. Next base: position 16,191 of record CAVPUV010000080.1, read on the forward strand.
TGAACCAGGGCATGTCCCCAGCTGAGGCCTTGATGGGTGCGACCACGGTTGCTGCCCAGGCTTTAGGACAACAGAAAACGATCGGTAGCTTGCAACCAGGTTATCAGGCTGACTTCGCTCTTATTGATGCACCGGATCTCAATCACTGGCTGTATCACTTCAGGGACAATGCCTGCATCGGCGTGGTGAAAAAGGGTGTCTGGGTCTACCGGCAGCAGGATTCCTGATCTTCACACTCAATTGATCTGGCTCTATGTTTCTGCCCCTGAATTCCATTACAATACCTTTTAAATGAGAATAAATCTCATTTGATTATTGATCTCATGGAGTTCATGTGACACTGGCAGAATTAAAACCAGGGCAATCGGCCCGCATCGAGTCCATCAATACGAACGATCCCGGGATTGTTCGTCTGATGGTGTTGGGCCTGATCGAGGGTGTGATGGTACGGTATGAGAATACCGCTATCGGTGGCGACCCGCTGGAAATCAGCCTGTTTGGCGCTTCCATCTCAATACGCAAGCAACAGGCGCAGCATTTTCTGATCGAACCGGTGGCGGCCGGTGGCTGAAACACAAGTCATCAAGGTCGGGCTTGACGATGTTGGCATCCGGCGCAAAGCTCGAACTGCCATCGCCGTCATCGGCAATCCCAATTCAGGCAAGAGTACTCTGTTCAATCGCCTGACTGGTTTGCGCCAAACCACCGGCAATTACCCGGGCGTCACCGTTGAAAAGCATGTGGGCACCGCGCAATTATCCGCTACAGCCGTCGAGCTGGTTGATTTACCGGGTATTTACTGTCTGGGCGGAAAATCTGCCGATGAACGAATTGCTGTGGATGTCTTATTGGGGAGAATATTCAATACCACCAAACCATCCGGTTTACTGGTAGTCCTGGATGCAACCCATCTTTATCAGGGTCTGTACCTGCTGGAACAGCTACTTGAACTGGCAGTGCCGACGGTAGTTGCGGTAACCATGACGGACATAGCTCAGGCAAACGGTCTGTCCATAGATCTGACTGCCTTGAGTAAACGCTTGGGTGACATACCCATTTGCGAGGTCGTTGCGACCAGCGGGCAGGGAATCGAGCAGCTGAAGCAGGCTTTGGAGACCTTGCCCAAGCTGCCGGCCAGGGGATTCCCGGAATCATGGCCGGAGTTAAGCCGCAATGCACAACGGCTGGCCGACTTGACGGGCGGGCAGATGGCCCGAATGGACGTCATCCAGGCTCTACTGCACCCGGACAGTGATCTCGACAGGGAACTTCATCATCAGCTTGATGGCAGCGAGATCAAGGCGATCCGGCAAGAGCTGTTTGCCCAACACCCTCCGCAAGCGGAGGAAGCCAGGCATCGCTATCACTGGGTTGGCAAAGTGATGCACGAGGTGCAACACCAGGCACCGTTGCTGCTTCGCTACAATGCGCGGTTAAAGCGCTGGCTGAACCAGCCCTGGCCCGCCACGGGCATGTTTTTTATAGTCATGATACTGGTGTTCCAGGCAGTTTTTTCATGGGCTACCCCTTTGATGAATGTCATCGAAACAGCCGCTTCCAGCATAGGCTCCGGCCTCGTAGGACAGTTTGGTGAGAGCGCTCTGACCAGCTTCCTTGCCGATGGCGTCATTGCAGGAGTGGGGAGTGTCATTGTATTTTTGCCGCAGATACTCATTCTGTTTTTATTCATCATCGTGCTGGAGGATTCAGGCTATCTGGCACGAGCGGCATTTCTGATGGACCGCGTCATGCGCACGGTGGGTCTTTCCGGGCAGTCTGTGATCCCGCTGCTTTCCAGCTTTGCCTGCGCTGTTCCCGCCATCATGGCGACCCGGGTAATCCCTGATCGGCGTGATCGCATCGCCACCATACTGGCTGCGCCATTTATGACCTGTTCTGCCAGATTGCCCATTTATGCCCTGCTGATCGCGGCATTTGTACCACTTCAACACCTTGGCTGGTTTAACCTGCAGGGCCTGGTGCTGTTCGCGCTGTACCTGCTCGGTATCGCAGGTGGTCTGGTAACCGCCAGGCTGCTCAAATCAACCGCCCTGAGTGGCCCGAAACCTGCTTTTATACTGGCGCTACCGGAGTTTCGCTGGCCAAACATGCAAACCGTATTGATCAAGCTCATGGATCGTGCACGTGTATTTTTGAAACGTGCCGGCACTGTGATTTTCAGCGTGGCGGTCATCGTCTGGGTGCTGGCCTATTACCCCAGAGCCGGCCTTGACATCCCTGCGATGGAAATCGGACAACCCGGCGCTGTAGACACAATACATATTGAGCAACTACGAAACGAAGCCGCTGCTGCTCAGATGTCACAAAGCTGGCTGGGACGGATAGGGCGCACCATTGAACCCGTCTTCTTGCCCCTGGGATGGGACTGGCGCGTATCTTCCGCTGTCATTGCAGGTTTTCCGGCTCGTGAAGTGGTGGTGGCGGTGATGGGCACACTTTACGCTGTAGGTTCCAAAGCCGACGATTCCAGCCTGGCCGATAAGCTTAAATCTGCGCAATGGCCAAATGGAAGGCCAATCTTCACTTTGCCCATGGTCCTGGGCTTACTGGTTTTCTACGCCTGGTGCCTGCAATGCGCAGCGACCCTTGCAACGATTCGCCGCGAAACCAATAGCTGGCGCTGGCCAGTTTTTGCCTGGTGCTACATGACCACACTGGGTTACAGCGGCGCTCTGGCGATTTATCAGCTGGGCAGTCTTATGTAAAAAAGCCCGGCTACACCGGGCTTTTTCGTCGATGCCTAAAAGATGATTATTCGAGGTCTGCGGCGTCAGCGGCGCGTGGGCGATCCACCAGCTCGACGTAGGCCATCGGCGCACTATCGCCGGCGCGAAATCCGCATTTCAGAATCCGCAAGTAACCTCCCGGCCGACTGACATAGCGAGGCCCCAGTTCATTGAACAATTTTGTGACTGCTTCCCGATCACGCAGGCGATTAAATGCCAGGCGGCGATGAGCCACGCTATCTTCCTTTGCCATTGTGATCAACGGCTCGGCAACACGGCGAAGTTCCTTGGCGCGTGGCACGGTCGTCTTGATAATTTCATTC
>CAVPUV010000081.1:0-262268 GCA_963708905.1 uncultured Gammaproteobacteria bacterium
CTCTGCCAGTGCAGGCAATCGTGCCGCCGCTGTCCGGCGGCCAGCTTTCCAGCACGGCTACCACCGCGCTGAGGAAACGGTTGGCCTGGAAAGCATCCAGCACGCGGTGATCCAGGGTCAGGGTGAGGTAGCACATGGGGCGCACCTGGATGCTGTCCTGCCCGTCTATTTCCCGGACGATGACCCGCTTCTCCAGCTTGCCCACGCCCAGGATGGCGGACTGCGGCTGATGGATCACGATGGGACTCGCCAGCAGGCTGCCGCTGACGCCGTGATTGGAGATGGTAAAGGTGCCGCCCTGCACCTCCGCCGGGCTGAGCGTACCCAGACGGGCTTTGTCCGTCAGCTGCTCCAGGCCCTCGGCAAGCTGGTAAAGATCCATATCCTGGGTGTTGCGCAATACCGGCACCACCAGTCCGCTTGCCCCCAGCGAGGTACCGATGCCGATATTGATATCGTCATAAACTTCCAGGTGGTCTGCATGCCAGCGGCTGTTGACTGCAGGCACCGTGCGCATGGCCAGCGCACTGGCCGCCACGAAATAAGCCGTCAAGGTCAGGCGCGGCCCAAGCCTGGCGAGTTCCGGCGCAGAGCGGGCCTTGTGCGCCAGCACAGCCGACAGGTCAGCTGCGAAAACGGTAGTGACGTGCGGTGCGGTCTGTACGCTGCGCAGCATATGTTCGGCAATGCGCCGGCGCATGGAATCATGCGGCAGAGTGTGGCTGCGGATGGCTCCGGCGGGTGGGCTGACGCCCTCGCCAGTGCACCGGGCCCGGGCGTGCACGGGTGCGCCTCGACATCCCGGGCCGTGACCCTGCCGGCACGCCCCGTGCCAACAATCTGCTCCACGGCAAGGCCTCGCTCACGGAGCATTCTTCTCACTGCGGGCGAAGTTCTGCCGGGCGGCGCCGAAGTTCTGCCGGGCGGCGCCGGCGCCTCCGCTACCGGTGTATGCGGCAGCGGGGATACGGCGGCGGCCGCTGCGTGGGCCCGATCCGCGGTCACTGCCGCCGGGGCTGCCGGCTCCGCTGCCCGCAACAGCAAGGTTGCGACCAATTCACCCGGGGCCAATTCGTCTCCGGCCTGTTTATGTAAGGTCTGCAGGACACCATCCGCCGGGGCCGCCATTTCCACCACCACCTTGTCGGTTTCCAGTTCGGCGATGGGCTCGTGGGCCTTGACGCTATCGCCCTGCCGTTTCATCCAGCTCTGCAGCAGGTAGCGGCTGCCTTCCTGCTGCTCTTCCGGCGCGCGGATTTCCATGGTTTTGGTCACGACTCAAACTTCATGCAGCGCGCGCATGGCAGCCGCGATCTGCGCCACGCCGGGCAGCACTGCGTTGAGTAATACCGGGCTGTGGGGGCTGGGTATATCCGGCATGGTGATGCGCCGGATCGGTGCGTCCAGATCGAAAAAAGCCTCATCACTGATGACCGCCGCTATTTCGGCGCCGAATCCTGCGGTCAGCGTATCCTCGTGCACGATCAGGCAACGGCGCGTGCGGCGCACCGAATCCAATACCAGTTCCCGGTCCCAGGGGACCAGGGTGCGCAGGTCAATCAGCTCCGCATCCACGCCCGAAACGGTGACTGCTTCCTCGCAGCGGGCCACCATCGCACCCCAGGTGACCACGCTCAGAGCTTTGCCTTGACGCACGGTGCGAGCCTTGCCGAACGGCAGCAGGTAATGATCGCCCGGATAGGGCCGGCGTGCGGAAACATCATCCAGCAGGGAACGGTGCTCGAAAAATAGGGTGGGGTTGTTGTCGCGCATGGCCGAACGCAGAAGACCCACGGCGTCCTCCGCGTTGGACGGCATGGCCAGACGCCAACCTACCGCATGGGCCCATTTCACTTCGCCGCACTGGCTGTGCCAGGGGTCTCCGCACTTGAAATAACCTCCGGCGATGCGCACCACCATGGGCGCGGCAAAACGATTATTCGTTCGCCACCGCATGGTGCCGCAATCGTTCAACTGCTCTTCGGCAGGGTCGGCATATTTGCGGAACTGGATCTCCGCCACCGGCATCAGGCCGGCGACCGCCAGGCCCACGGCACGGCCGATGATTCCCTCCTCTGACAGACTGGTATCAAACACCCGGTCTGCACCGTGCTTGTCCTGCAAGCCCAGGGTCACCGCATGCACGCCACCCTTGCGGCCCACGTCTTCGCCGAATACCACCAGCCGTGGGTTGCTGGCCAGTTCGCTGTCCAGGGTGCGGCGGATGGCGGTGGCCATATTGATGCGCGCCGGTTCCCGTTCGGGCTGGTCCGAACTGTCCGGGAAGCGGTGCGCCAGCGGCCACAGGCCCCCCTGGCGTTGCAGTACCGGCTGGCCTGACGCATCCGTTTCCGCGAACACGAATCGCCGCACCGTGGCGGGATCCGGGTCGCTACGCTGCAGCACTCGCTGCAGCGCCCGCGCGAGGTCATCCCTGGCCTGCTGGTCCAGCTCCAGCCATTGCGCCTCACTGAGCACGTCCGGCACGATGAAGGCCTTCAGCCGCGGTAATGGGTCACGCTGCCATTCAGCCTCGACCTCGGCCTGACTCTTGTAGGCCTGGGTATCTTGGCCCGAGTGTCCGCTGAGGCGCGGCACCCTGAGCCTGATCAAAACCGGCCCCAGTCCAGCCCGCACCCGGTGCGTGGCCTGTAGCAGCAGGCTTGCGGCTTCGTGCGGGTCACTGCCGGAACCATCAAAGATCTTCAGGCCGCTGAACGAGGCCAGGTTGGCTGCAATGTTGCCCCCCGGCGTCTGAAAACCGGAAGGCACGGAAATTCCGTAGCCATTGTCCTCGATGTAAAACAGCACCGGCAATTGTTGCGTCGTGGCAATATTCAGCGCTGACCAAAAGCCATTGGTCGCAGTGGATGCGTCACCGCCCAGGGCTACCGCCATACAGCCTTCCGCAGCCGCTTCCTGCAGTACCTCGAGGCGGTATTTCAGGGCCTGGGCCCATCCAACCACCGGGGTGAACTGGGCGCCGACAGAGCCGGACATGGGCAGGATGCAGGGGCCCTGGTCCGCGGGCATATTGAAAACCACGCCAATGTCACGGCCATCGCTCATGCCCCCCGCGCGCATCAGCGGGCCCGCCATGACATCGTCAATGGCCAGTCCTGCCGAGAGCATGAACGGACGCGAACGGTAATAGCCGCAAACGGCGTCGCCAGAGCGGTTGATCAGGCTGCCGAGGATGGCCTGAGCCATATCGTGACCGCGGGCGGAGAACTGATACAGGATCTTGCGCTGCTTCAGCAACTGGTTTTCTTCCAGGTCATCCAGATGGCGCGACAGCAGGGTGTGATAGGCAACGCTGCGCCAGTCTACAGCCGGAATAGAGGCCGCAGCGGAGACGTCCAGCGAGCGCATTCGGGGTGCCAGAGTCATCGGTTTACCTTCCTCTCCCGCGCAGGCGGGAGTATCTCCAGATGTGGAGAATAGAATATCCCCTTTTGACCGGAATTATGTTGCTGTTGTGGTGTTCAAATCGGAATATTCAGCAATTTAATTTCATGTAGCACCTGTTTATGGAATACAATTCCCTTTATGCAAGTAGAACTATCCAAACAGGACCTGGCCATCCTTCGCCACCTGCAGGAGGACGGGCGCATTTCCAACCGCGACCTGGCCAATAAGGTTTCGCTGTCGCCATCGCCCTGCTGGCGCCGGGTGCGCGCGCTGGAATCGCAGTCATTGATACTTGGCTATACCGCCTTGCTGGACCCGCAAAAACTGGGCCTGAGCATTCTCGCCTTTGCCCACGTCTCGCTGGTTGACCACCATCCCGCCACGGTGCAAAACTTCGACCAGTCCATCAGCGCAGCTCCCGAGGTACTGGAATGCTTTATGACCAGCGGCGAATACGACTATATGCTCAAGGTAGTGACACGGGATATGTCAAGCTATCAGGATTTTCTCAGCGAGAAACTGCTGCGGCTGGATTGTGTGAGAACGGTCAATACCAGCTTCGCGCTGAAGCAGAAAAAAATCTCTACCCGGCTGCCACTGGAAGCGGGGCAAGGTTAAAACACAGGCTGATCATGACGAGCGGAGTTTCACTATGGATCTTGCACAGCGCGGTTTGACGGACATGCAGAGCTACATCGCCTTTCTCGAGGCCGAGAACCATCTGGTTCGCGTCACGAGCGAGGTCGATCAGGACCACGTGCTGGCTGGTATCGCCAAGAGGTTCGAAGGCGAGAAAGCTGTGCTTTTCGAGCGTGTCAAGGGACAGCATTTCCCTGTCCTGATCGGCCTGTACTGGAACCGGCCAATGGTTGCGAAGATCTTCGGCACCACCAGCGAACGGCTGCCGTTCGTGCTGAGCGATGAGATCGCGGCCTGGCGCAAGGCGCCGATGGAACCGGTGATCCTGGATTACGGTCCGGCCAACGAGGTGATCGAGGTAAAGCCGAACCTCTACAACCTGCCAATTCCCTACCATGCGCTCGGTGATGGCGGCCGTTACGTGACCTCCAGCGTGGTCATCGCGAAGGATCCGGACACTGGCGTGCGCAACCTGTCGATCCATCGGATGATGGTGACCGGCGAGCGCCGCTTCACCTTGCTGCTGGAAGAACTGGGCCACGTGATGGATTACTTCAAGCGCGCCGAGGCGCGGGGCGAGCCGCTGGAAATCACCGTGAACAACGGCGCGGACGTCGGCGCCCACCTGGCCGCCGCATCACCCGCATCCGCGGCGCCGATCGACATGGACGAACTGGGTATCGCGAGCCAGATCCTGGGGGAGCCAGCGCGGTTGATTCGCGCGCAGACCGTGGGCGTGGAAGGATTGGCCAATGCGCAGTTCGTCATCGAGGGACGCATTCTGCCCGGCGTGCGCGAACCCGAGGGGCCGTATGCGGAAGTCACCGGCTATTACGCGTCGCGCGAAAATCGCTGGGTGATGGAAGTCACCGCGATCACGCGCCGCAAGCACCCGGTGTTCCATTCGATCCTGTCCGGGCTGGAAGTGCAGCAGGCGTATTCCTCGGTCGCCGAGGCCGGCGTCTTCGGCCGCATGCGCAGCGCCGTGCCCGAGGTCAGGGCAGTGCATTTCTGTGACGGCAGCGTGCCTTATACACTGGCTGTGCAGGTCGACAAGAAGGACGAGGGCACACCGCGCCGGGCCATCCAGGCGGCGTTCGACTCGCTGGCGTTCCTGAAGACCGTAATCGTGGTGGATCCCGACGTGGACATCTTTCAACGTTGCCGACGTGGATTGGGCGGTCGCGACGCGTTGCCGTTACGAGCGCGACGTGATCACGCTCCCGGACGGGATCGGCCACCGGCTGAACCCGATGGTGGAAAACGACCGCTGGACGCGCATGGGCATCGATGCGACGGTGCCGCTGCCGCGCGAGCCGAAGTACGAGCGCGCCACGATGCTGGAGGTCGATCTCAGCGACTTCGACATCACCGGTCTGTAGTTCCCGGCTGCCCGCGGTCAGCGGGCCCGGTCCCGGGATTTCCTGAGCGCCCAGGTCGAAACGATGGCGATTAGCAGCGGCAAGGACAGCAGCAGGAAATAATCATCCTGCTGCCAGCCGATACCGATCAGGATGCCGGCGACGTTTGGCCCGAGCGATCGCTCCCAGGCGCCCGATTCCGATGCCCCAGCCCAGGCCGGTATTGCGCAGCGAGGTGGGGTACAGCCCGGCCGAGACGGAATACAGGCCGATCATGCCGCCGACCGTGAAAAAGCCCAGTGCGAACGCCAGCAGTAACAGTACCGTCGGCGAGGCATTGATGAGCGCGAAGGCGATCATGCTGACTGCGGCCAGCGCAAAGAAGGCGATGATGAGCCGGTACAGCCCGAAACGCTCGGAGAAGTATCCCAGTAACAGCATGCCGACCAGTCCTCCACCGTTCAGCGTCGCACCGACGATGATGCCCTGGCTGATCGGCAGCCCGGCGTTCACGATAATCTGCGGCGTCCACAGCAGCAGGAAATAGAGCGTGAGCATGCTCATGAAAAAGCTCAGCCAGAGCAGCAGCGTGTTCGTTTTCAGAGCCGGCGAGAAGATCTCTTTGACACGCGGCGGCGGGCTCTTCTGCAGCAGCACGGGTAATTCGATGATGGCGTTGCGCCCGAGTTGCGACAGGATGCGGTTGATCCGCGGCAACGCATTCTGCGGGCGCCGTTCGACCAGGTAGTGCAGGGATTCCGGCAGGAGCCAGATCGCTGCCAGCGCCATCAGCAGCGTCGCGAGACCGCCGGCGATGAAAACCATTTGCCATCCAAAAACGGGAAGCAGCGGCGCCGCGATCAGACCGCCCGCCAGGGCACCGATCGGGTAGCCACTCTGCAGGAAACTGATGGCGAAGTTGCGGCGCCTGTCCGGCGAATACTCGGCCACCATGGTGTTGAGGCTGGCCAGCAGACCACCGACTCCGAGGCCGGTCAGCACTCGCGTGGCAATCAGCAGACTGATGGTTCCTACCATGGCGGTCGTCAGCATGGCCAGGCCGATCAGGGCAAGACACCAGAGGATAACGAGGCGGCGTCCAAAGCGGTCGGCGAGTGGCGCGATCAGCAGCGCGCCCAGCGCCATACCGACCAGACCGGCGCTCAGCACCACGCCCAGGGTCTCCGGCGCAAGCTGCCACTCGATGCTGATCGTCGGCGCCGTGTAGGCAATAGCGAGGACGTCGAAGCCATCGAGCATGTTGATCAGCCAGCAGACGGCGATCACGCCAAGCTGCGTTCGCGTCAGCCGGCCCTGGTCAAGGATCTTGAAAAAATCTGCAGCATGCATGGGCCCGGCTACCTCCGCTTGTTCGTTGTTGTCCGCCCGCGGGCGCTGACCCCGTTGCAATGGGCAGCGCTCAGCAGGCCCCGGGTGTCGGGACCATTGTAGCCGTTGTGGGTTGTGCTGTGACGCCGCGCGCTCAAGCGAGTCCAGCATAATTGGGCCGGTGACTTCGGCTTTTTACTTTACCGCCGTCATGCCACTTCTCACCCGCCGTCATACCAGACTGCCGTAGGCATGTCTGGCATCCAGAGCAGCCATTCAACGCAGACTGGATCCCACGCGCCTGCTGGCGCAGTCGCTGGGATGACGTCCTAATTTACTTTTTGTACACGCTTCCCAGGGCAATTGCTTGCAAAATGACAGCATCACATGTATTTTGCAGGCATGACCATACAGATCACCATTCGCAATGTACCCGCCGAAGTGCGCGACGAGCTGGCGGTGCGCGCGGCGCGGCGCGGACAGTCGATGCAGGAATTTCTGCGCGGCGAGCTCGAGCGGCTGGCCACCCGGCCTCCGGTCGATGAATTGCTGGCCAGGATGAAAGCGCGCAAGGCGATGTCCGGCACCCGGGTCGGCGCCGACGAAATACTCAGCGCGCGAGACGCCGACCGAAAATGAGCATCGTCATCGACGCCTCGGTGCTGGTGGCCGCGGTGGTCGACAGCGGCGCCGACGGCGAGTGGGCCGAGACCATTCTGTCCAGGGATTTTCTGCTGGCGCCCCACCTGCTGCCGGTCGAAGCCACCAACGTTCTGCGACGCCTGGAATCGGGTGGCAAACTGACCCGCCTCGAAGCCGCGGCCGCGGCACAGGATGTCACCCAACTGGAAATCCAGCTGCTGCCGTTCGCGCCGTTCGCCGCCCGGGTCTGGGAACTGCGCCGGAACCTCAGCAGTTATGACGCTTGGTATGTGGCCATCGCCGAGCAGTTCGCAACACTGTGCGCGACACTCGATCGCCGTCTGGCCAAGGCCAACGGCCCGACCTGCAAATTCCTGCTGCCGCCATGATCCGGCGCTACCTTGCCACAGAGAGCAAGCAACAGAACAGGTTTGTCTTCTTGGTGGCGTTGTTGGCATCATGACCGCCGTGCAAGGTTGACCAGTTGGCGCGGGGCCACGAGCAGCATGGCCCGGGAGTCATACAACGCTTCCCTTGTCAGGTAAAACCTTCCTTTCTATCCACTGGCTGCTTCCGGACCGAGGCTGAGGGTAACCCTGAACCCCGGATGAGTGTTTTCCAACAACAAGCTGCCATGGTGCAGGGTTGCCACAGCCTCCACCAGGCTCAAGCCGAGACCATTGCCAGGGGTTTGGCGGCTGGTGTCGGCGCGAAAGAACCGTTGCGTCACCTTGCCCAGCATTTCCTCGGGTACACCGCCGCCACTGTCGGCAACCATCAGGACGACCCCGTCTTTGTTGCATTTGAGTTCCACCCGAATGGAGCCGCCGTCAGGGGTATATTTGATGGCGTTGTCCACCAGGTTCAGAATGGCCTGGCCGAGTAACTGCCGGTCGCCGGCAATGATGGTGGGTGTTGCCGGCAATGTGGCTTGCAGTCCGAGATGTTTTTCGTCGATCACGGGCGAGTAGAAATCCAGGATCTTTCCGGTCAGTTCATTCAAGTCAACCCTTTCGAACAATTCAATGGAGCTGCGTGATTCGGCTTCGGCAATGGCGAGAATGCTATTGAACATGTTGACCAGCTCATCCAGTTGCTCAACCGAACTGTCGAGCCGCTCCTTGAGCCCGCCGGGCAATTCGGCGTCCTCGGAAATGGAGCGCAGTTCCAGGCGGTGACGGCTTAACGGAGTGCGCATGTCGTGTGCCAGACTGTTGCTGAGATCCCTGGATGTCGCCAGCATCGTCACCAGCCAGTCCAGCATGCGGTTCAGGTTTTTGGCGAGCCGGTCAAACTGATCGCTTTCGCTGCGCACCGGGATGCGATAGCCCAGCTTTCCCTGCCGCACATTCTCGAACGCGGTATTGAATTTCCGTACATGGCGGTTGAGCAGCCAGACCAGCAGCAGGCTGATGACCAGCGCCAGCACCAGCGCCAGTTCGACATTCTGGAATAAGGTTTCTGGCAAGGCTTGCCTGATCGCATCGACCTTGCCGAGGTCGTAGCCGACCAGTAACGCCGTGCCGTCCGGATAAAGCAAGGAATGAACATACACATGTCGCGTGCCAGGTTCACCCTCCTTGCCCAGGAAAACTTCAGCCCAGGCAGTTTTCAATAGCAATGTTTCCGGCAACAGCGGGAAATTTCCCGCAACGCCATAGGCGGAATTGAGCGCGATATAGAGCTTGTCATCGCCGGCATCGGTAATGACCGCATTCACCACACCGTTGGCATAAGCGGCCCCATAGCGTTCGATGCTTTCATTGAGCTCTTCCACGTGTGCGTCAATGATCAGGCGGATGTCTCCATAGGCAGTGTGCAGCGATTGTGCGTAAATCGACATCCGAATGGCGATCAGCGTCAAGCTGAAGACCAGGAAAATCAGCGCTCCGCTGCGAAAGGAGTAGGAACGAAAAAGCGGGTTAATCCGCACTGAGCCGGTATCCTGCACCTTTGACCGTTTTGATCAGCGATGGGGAAAATCCCTTGTCGATCTTCTGTCTGAGTTTGCTGATCTGCGCATCGATCAGGTTGGTTCCGGGACTGAAATGAAAATCCCAGACACCCTCGAGCAGCATCGTCCGGGTGACGACCTGGTCCGGGCGCCTGAGCAGAAACTCAAGTAATTGAAACTCCCTGTTCTGCAGTTCGATTTCCTGTCCGGCTCGCGTGACAACCCGGGTCAGCAGGTTCATTTCCAGATCGGCCACGGTAAGGCAGGTGCGCTCGGCCTGTAGCGGTGTTGCGCGCCGTGCCAGTGCTTCGATACGCGCCAATAATTCGCCGAATTCAAACGGTTTGCCGAGGTAGTCATCGGCGCCGAAACGCAAGCCCTTTATACGTTCCTCCACCCTGGCCAGTGAGCTCAGAATCAGGATGGGCGTCTGGTTACCCGCATTCCGCAGGGTCTGGATGATCGACAGGCCATCGAGTTTCGGGATCATGCGGTCCACGATCAGGACATCATATTTTTCCTCGGTGGCGAGAAATAGACCGTCCATGCCATCGCTGGCACGATCCACATTGTGCCCGGATTGTTTCAACCCCGCGACGATAAACTGCGCGTGGCTGTCGTCATCTTCGACCAGAAGTATGCGCAAAAACAGAAAACCTCAAAAAAATACCGCGCATCAGCATAGCTGACACACGGTACTTTTACAGCGATTAATTCAGACCGGGAACCGCTATTTCTTGTGGTTCGCCTTGGCAGTGGCCGCGTCCTCTTTGGTCTTGACGCAGGTCTCGTAGGCCTTGCTGGTCATGGAATTACCGTTTGCCTTGGAGCAATCCTTCTGGATTGCCGTGATCTGTTCCGTGGTCAGAACGCCGGAGGCCTTGTAGCTTGTACCGGTTGCCGCAAAAGCGCTGGTCATCATCAACGATCCGACCAACAGTACTGGAATAAGACGGGTGTTTAACATAGTCATCTCCTGAGGTTTGATTTGCCATGTGATCCAATTTGATCACGATGCTCACCTTAGGACTGTTCACATTGTGCAGCTTTCAAGCCCGTCTCAATCTTTTGCAATGTTCGGACTGGTGGCGGGCAAGCCGTTACCTACCAGATTTTGACCCGATCTTCAGGCGGCAGGTACAGGGCGTCGGTTTCGGCAATATCAAACGCTTCGTAGAAGTCCGGCACATTTCTGACCACGCCGTTCACGCGGTATTGTCTGGGCGAGTGCGGATCGGTAGCAATCTGCTGCCGCACGGCTTCATCGCGCGTTATGCCGCGCCAGCCTTGTGCGTAGCCTATGAATACCCGTTGCAGACCCGTGTAGCCGTCCATGACGGGCGCCGGTTCGCCATGCAACGACAACTCATAGGCTTTCAGCGCAATACTCAGGCCACCCAGGTCGCCGATATTCTCGCCCAGGGTAAACTCACCATTGACGTTCAAGTCATCAAATGGCTTGAACGCGGAATATTGCTCCACCAGTTTTGCCGTGCGGGTATCAAATTCGGCTCTATCCTTATCGGTCCACCAATTGCGCAGCACACCGTCGCCGTCAAATGTGCTGCCCTTGTCGTCAAAACCGTGGCCAATTTCATGTCCAATCACGGCCCCAATCGAACCATAATTCACCGCATCATCTGCATACAGATCGAAAAATGGCGGTTGCAGGATCGCAGCCGGAAATACGATTTCATTCAGCGGCGGATGGTAGTAAGCGTTCACTGTCTGGGGGGTCATGCCCCATTCGGTCCGGTCCACGGGGCCACCCTGGCGTGCCAGATTGAACTCATACACGAACCGGGCGGACCGCTGCATGTTGCCGACCAGATCGTCCGGCTTGATTTCCAGTGCCGAGTAATCTTTCCACTTATCCGGATAGCCGATTTTTGGCGTGAATTTGGCAAGTTTGTCCAGCGCCTGTGCCTTGGTTTCATCTCCCATCCAGTCCAGCTCCCTGATGCTGACTTCGTAGGCTTTGATCAGGTTATTGACCAGTTCCAGCATGCGCTCCTTGGCTTCCGGCGGGAAATGACGGGCGACATAGACCTTGCCTACAACTTCGCCGAGGTTGTCATTGACGTTGTCGACCGCTCTCTTCCAGGGCGGAAGCTGTTGTTGAATCCCCTGCAGCAATTTCGAATAGAACTCGAAGTTTTGCTGGTCCATCGCCTCGTTCAGGAGACTCGCATTGGCATTGAGCACTGCCCATTTCAGGTAGGTTTTCCAGTGGCTCAGGGGGGTGTCTTTGATAATGCCATCAAGGGCGCGCATGTAATCCAGCTGGGTAACGACCAGGCCGTCGATAGTGCTGATACCGGCCTCGTTCAGATACGCACCCCAGGCAAAGTCGGGCATCAATTCCGGCAATTTGTCGAGCGGGATCTTGTTGTAAAGAGCCACCATGTCACGGGTTTGTTCCTTCTTCATGTGCTCGGCGGCAATGCGTGTTTCCAGCGCCATGATCATTTCCGCGGCGCTTTTACCATCAGTCAGCCCGGCCAGCGCAAACATTTTCTCGATGTGTGCGACATAGGCCTTGCGTATTTCGTCGGATCTTTCACTCTCTTCGAAATAATATTCACGATCAGGCAGCCCCAGTCCGGCCTGATAGGTGTACATCATGTAGGTGCTGGGAACTTTAAAATCGACATCCTGAGAAAGTATGAACGGCACGGCAATGCCAATCTTGTTGGCATCGGCAAAGTACTCGGCGAGTTGTTGGTAGTCCCCGAGTGCATCGATCCGGGCAAACTCGGGTTCAAGTGGTGCGATACCCAGTGTGTTGCGGCTTTCCATATCCATATAGGACTTGTACAGATCACCGACCTTTTGCTCGTCACTGCCGTGGGCAAAGTCGCCGGCGGCTGATTCTTCGATAATGGCCTTGACGTTTGCCTGTGACTGCTCATGCACCATCAGGCCGACAGTGTTGCTGGCGCGATCCGCGGCAATCACCGCCGTCGCCATCCAGCCCCCGTTTACGTAGGCATTGAAGTCCTCACCGGGCCGTACATCTTTGTTCATGTTTTCCAGCAGAAGGCCGGAATGTTTCTCGACAGCCACCGCCGCGGCTTCAGCAACTTCCCCTGAAGATTCTGCGGCAGGCTGGGTGGCGTTATTGTTCTGTTCACAGGCTGCGAGCAGCATTGCGATCACAGCAACGGCAATGAATTTGTTCATTTGATAAACCTTTCGATTAAACCCGATCTATTATAGGTTATCCCGCATGTCCTTTTCGCCAAATGTTAATTAGTGTCCATCCATAAACGCCACATGCTAACGCGGCACATGGATGTGCCGCCATTTTCGATGACGAAAGTCATTGAAAATGTGAGCGCAGCAAAACCACGTTTTTGCGTAGCGAATCCATAACGGGCTGGGATGCCCGTTTATGGACAGACATTAATTACATATTGTAATTATTATGATATGCAACTATATTTACGCCATTGAACCAATGTTTGCATACACGAGACAGGAACCCATGAAAACGATCATCGAGCCCTTCCGCATCAAATCAGTAGAACCATTGCGTATGACCACCGAGCAGGAGCGCCGGCGCATTGTCAAAGCGGCGGATTACAATCTGTTCCTGATAAAATCCGATGACGTCATCATCGATTTGCTGACCGATTCAGGCACTTCGGCAATGAGTACCGCGCAATGGGCGGCGCTGATGCAGGGCGATGAGTCCTATGCCGGATCCCCTTCTTTTTATCGCTTCGAAGAAGCGGTAAGGGAGTTGATGCCGTTTAAACATATCATTCCCACCCATCAGGGCCGGGCGGCCGAAGCCATATTGACTTCGATCATTGGTGGCAAGTGGAAAAATTGTTCCCAACAATACCCACTTCGACACAACCCGCGGTAATTTCGAGGCGGCAGGCGTCAAGGCGATTGATCTGGTCATTGCCGAGGGTCTCGACCCGGCAGCGCTGCACCCGTTCAAGGGCAATATGGATTTGCAGCGCCTGGAAGCCTTGCTGCAAGCGGAAGCGGACCATATTCCGCTGGTCATGCTGACCATTACCAACAACGCGGGCGGGGGACAGCCGGTCTCGATGGCAAACATCCGCGGAACTCGAGCCATCTGTGACAAGTACAATAAACCACTGTTTATCGACAGTTGCCGCTTTGCCGAGAACGCCTGGTTCATCAAATTACGGGAAGAGGGCTACGCGGATAAGCCGGTGAAAGACATTGTCCGGGAGATCTATTCCCATGCCGACGGTATGACCATGAGCGCCAAGAAAGATGCCTTTGCCAATATGGGTGGCTGGCTGGCGCTCAATGATGACGAGATGGCGTCCAAAGCGCGTGCGCGACTCATTTTGACGGAAGGATTCCCGACTTACGGCGGTATGTCAGGACGTGATCTCGAGTGTATCGCTGCCGGGCTGAAAGAAATCGTCGATGAAGATTATCTCGCCTACCGGATTCGTTCAATTGCGTACATTTCCGATGCCCTCGACAAGATCGGTGTTCCGGTGATGAAACCCTCTGGTGGCCACGCGGTGTTCGTTGACGCCAGGAAAATGCTGCCACACATTGCACCCTTGCAATTTCCCGCGCACGCGCTTGCGGTCGCACTGTACATAACGGGCGGCATACGCAGTGTCGAGATCGGTTCCCTGATGTTTGGCCGCCAGCCCGATGGAACGGAGAAACCGGCAGCCATGGACCTCGTGCGGCTGGCCATGCCACGCCGTGTTTATACACAAAGCCATGCAGACTACATTATCGAGTGCTTCGCTGAAGTCTATAAAACCAGGAACGCGTTGAAGGGATTTGAAATCACCTGGGAGGCGCCGTCGATGAGGCATTTTACTTCGAAGCTGAAACCGCTTAATTCCTGAACTGGCCCTCCAGGCGGGAGAGAAGCATATCGAGCTGGTTGCGTTCCTGCGCAATGAATTCAGACAGCATTTTTTCTTCGATAGCTGCAGCTTTTGGCGCAATTTTGCCATACAGCTCATTACCCTTTTTGCTTAATCCGAGCACGATCCGCCGCCGGTCCAGTTTATCGGTGCGCCTGTAGACGAGGTTGGCAGAGAACAGTTTCGTCAGTGTTCTGGTCATTTGCACCTGATGGATATCCAGTATCTTTGCCAGATCCTTGGCAGCCAGTGGCGCCTGGTTGGCCAGGATGGCCAGTGCATGCCATTCCGTGGCGGACAGGCCAAACTCCTTCTTGTACCAGGCTTCCAACTCAAATCCGGCCTCCTGTGAAATCCGCCACAGGCGATAGACGATCCAGTTATCCAGACTAAATGGCTTCATGCACAATCCTGGTACTCACAAAGTTTCAACGGTGGTTCAGGATGTAGCGCTCGCCAATCTCGGTCCAGCCGCGCACTTGCTCCAGGTAGGTCTTGAATGATGCATAGGCCTTGCCGGTCCACTCATCTTCGCTGGCGAGCTGGTCGAGAACTTCCAGCGTATGATGTTTCAACTCAGCCAGCACGTCGTCGGGGAAGGCGCGCAACTGGACATGGTGTTCATTGACCAGGGTCTGCAGCGCCTGACCGTTCAAGGCTTCGAATTCGGCATACATGTCGGTCACTGCCGCTTTGCAGGCGACCGCAATGATTTCCTGCAAGTCCGGTGGCAGGGCTGCCCAGGCCTTGGCGTTGATGCTGCACTCGAGCCCGGTGCCCGGCTCTTGCCAGCCTGGATAGTAGTAGTATTTGGCGGCGCGGAATAATCCAAATGCCAGATCGTTGAACGGCCCGATCCATTCGGCGGCATCGATGGTGCCGCTCTGCAGCGCGGTGAACAGCTCGGAGCCGGGTACATTGACCGGCGTGCCGCCCGCGCGCTTCAGGACTTCTCCACCCAGGCCGGGTATGCGCATTTTCAGGCCGGCAAGGTCGGCCAGACTGTGAATTTCCTTGTTGAACCAGCCACCCATCTGCACTCCCGAATTGCCGACCGGGAAGGGCACTACACCATGAGCCTGATAGGCTTGCTGGTAAAGCTCCAGGCCACCTCCGTGGTAGTACCAGCCATTGAGCTCATGGCCCGTAAGGCCGAACGGCACGCCGGAAAATATTTGTGTCGCCGGTATCTTGCCTTTCCAGTAGTAGGAAGCGCCATGGCCCATCTCGGCCGTACCTTGTTGCACCGCATCGAACACTTCAAACGGTGGCACCAGCTCGTTGCCGCCATAGACCTTGATCTTCAGGCGGCCGTTGCTGAGGCGCCCGATGGACTCCGCCAGCCGGTTGGCGCCGGTACCCAGGCCGGGAAAGTCGCGCGGCCAGGTGGTCACCATTTTCCACTCAAACGTTTTTCCATACGCAGCGCCGGCTGCGGCCGGGTCACTACTGCCGGCGCCCTGCGGCGAGCAGGCAGTGAGCAGGCCTGCCGCACCCGCAAGACCAGCGGCGCTTACAAATTTTCTTCGATCCATGATGGTTCCCCTGTGTGTTTTATATGATCCCGGAAAGTCCATTAGGAGGCACGCCCTGGCTCGATCTTTGAATCCACAAGAAATTTTCTTCAGTCGGCAATACAGCCCGGTATTGCGCTCCCTCAGAAAATTCCTTGTGAATCCAAATCTCTTCGCGATCATCGCGCCTCCTAATGGACTTTCCGGGATGATTCAGCCGTTGGCCTGCAGCCATAGGTTATTCTGTTCTGCTGGCTGCAACCCGTCCGCTGAAGGGCTGGCGCTCGTTTGCGTCATCCCCAGTCCACGAAAATCAAATAATTCATGATCAGCCAGCTGGGACGGCGATACGTGCCCGATGGCGCGGAAAATATTTTCGATTCTGCCGGGGTGACTGCGTTTCCATGTTGCCAACATGTCTTTGATGGCCTGGCGCTGCAAATTGGGTTGGGTGCCACACAAGTTGCAGGGAATGATCGGGTACTGGCGCATTTGCGCATAACGGCTGATATCGTCTTCGCTGCAATAGGCCAGTGGCCGGATGACCACGTGCTCGCCATCGTCCGACAACAGTTTTGGCGGCATGGCCTTGATACGCCCGCCGTTGAACAGGTTCAGGAACAGGGTTTCGATAATGTCGTCACGATGATGTCCCAGGGCAATGCGGGTAATACCGTGCTGGCGGGCAAACTGATACAGTGCCCCCCGCCGCAGGCGTGAACACAAACCACAGGTGGTTTTGCCTTCGGGGATCACGCGTTGCACCACGCTGTAGGTATCCTGTTCGACGACGTGGAAAGGCACGCCAAGTTCGGTCAGGTAGGCGGGCAGGACATGCCGTGGAAAGCCGGGTTGTTTCTGGTCCAGATTAACGGCGATCAAGTCAAAGTGAATCGGGGCGCGTTTGCGCAGTTCCAGCAGGATGTCCAGCATCGTGAACGAATCCTTGCCGCCAGACACGCACACCATCACCCGATCGCCTGCCCCGATCATGTTAAAATCGCTGATGGCCTGACCGGTGTTTCTTTGCAGCCTTTTGGCCAGCTTGTTGTTGGAATACTGTTGTTTCTGTTGAGCTCGCGTGTTCAAAGCGTGTGTCCTGGGTAAAATTCGCACAATGACATTTTACCGTGTTATTGCCTTCCAATGGTCCGGGTCTGTACTATCCTTGATAAAGTGAACATGAATTCAAATAATCCGGGCGAGATTGTCGCCAAACTGATCGAGTTGCGCCAGGAGCACCGTGATCTTGACCTGGCCATTACACGCTTGGCCGAAGACCCGGCCGTGGACCAGTTACAACTCTCGCGGCTTAAAAAGCGCAAGCTGCAACTGAAAGACTGGATGTCCTATCTGGAATCCAAGCTGATTCCGGACATGGATGCCTGATTTTTGTCCTGGGGGCGTCATCCCAGAGTTTGCAACGCAAATCTCTGGGATCCAGATGGCCGCCACAGGATGCATGGATTCCAGACGCGACTTCGTCGGTCTGGAATGACGGTAGGGGGTACCCTCGTCGGTCTGGAATGACGGTGGGGGGTACCCTCGACGGTCTGGAATGACGGTGGGGGGTACCCTCGACGGTTTGAAATGACATCTTAAGAGAGAAGCGCCAGATCGGAATCCGTTTCCTGCAGCACTTGCGGGGCTACGCGAATAATACCGTGGCGGATTTCCTTGCTGAGCAGGGTTTTGGCTTCTTCGGTAATGTCCTTGATGCTGTCTTCGAATTCCAGTTTCCCTGTGGCGGTAATGACCAGAACACCGCGCTGTTTGAGCAGATCGATAAACTGACGGAACAGGTTCTTGTCATAAAATTCCGGAGCATCAAACTCGCTGAGCATGGAAATTCGTTGTGCGGTCAGCATGCACAGACGTTCGAGTTGCGCTCGGGTGAGGATGCCGGAGCCATTTTTCACCAGCACGGCTATGGTGATGAAGTAACGTTCAAAAGTTTGCAGCAGCACGTGACCCAGCAGCTGCAGTTGCAGTGCCTCGACAGTGCTTCCCTCCACGCGTTCCAGCTCCTTGTCAGGTTCCGTTTGCCGCAACAGGCCGCGTTGTTGCAGCCATTTAATGGTGTGGTCCAGTGCTGTCAGGAAGCCTGCTTCATCCCAGGGCAGGAACAGTTCCTGCTGCAGAAAGGGATAGACCGCAGCGGCAATGCGGTGCAGTCGCGAGCGCTCGACCCGGCGTGAGTTGAGAAAGCTGGCGGCTACCAGTGACGGCAGGCAAACGAGATGTGACACGTTATTGCGGAAATAGGTCAGCAGCACAGCCTCGCTGGCCTTGACCGAAAGAATCTCGCCGAGCGGGTGATAGCGCGACTCCAGCACGCCCAATTCAAATCCATGAGCAATGATCTCTTCGGCTGGCTTGTCCGTAAACGTAATTCTGCTGAAGTGGCAGCACTGCCGCAGCATATCCAGGTATAGATTCAGCTGGGCCAGCAACTCGGTGCGGCCCAGCGCGTGCTTAGGCGCTGCCAGCATGATGGCTGCCAGCAGATTGATCGGGTTGACATTGGCGGCCTCGTTGATGCGGGTCATGATCAGCGTGCCCAGTTGATCAACGAGTGGGTTAAGCCAGGTTGGCTTTTCGTTTTCTTTTGCCTGCTCGCGCCAGTGAGGTTCATGCCGGTCCAGCAGGTCGTCCAGGAACACCGGTTGGGCGAAGCTGACATGGACCTCGCCGTACTTGTTGCGCAGGATGCCGAAAATTTTCAACAGGTCACTCAGCGACTCGGATTTCTTGCTTTGCCCGGACAGCTCCGCGGTATAGCTGGCACCCTCTACCAGCCGCTCATAACCTACGTAAATCGGCTGGAACATGACCGGGCGAACGGGTGAGCGCAGATACGCGCGTACCGTCATCGACAGCATTCCGGCCATCGGTGCCTGCAGCCTTCCGGTGCGGCTGCGCGTGCCCTCGATGAAGTACTCAATGGCCGTACCTTGCGCGAGGATGCGGCTGAGGTACTCATTGAATACGGCAGCATACAGCTTTTGCGCACGGAAACTGCGGCGCAGGAAAAACGCGCCGCCCTTGCGCACCATGCGCCCCAGTACGGGCAGGTTCAGGTTCACCCCGGCCGCTACATGCGGCGGCACCAGGCCATGGTGGTGCACGAAATGGGACACCAGCAGGTAATCGATATGACTGCGGTGACAGGGTACGTAGACGACTTCATAATCCGGTGCGAGTTTCTGGAACTCGCGGAAATGCTTGAGATCGACGCCGTCATAGATACGGTTCCAAAACCAGGACAGCGCCATCGCTGACAGCCGAACGAAAGTATAGGAGTAGTCCGCGGCTATTTCGAAAGCATAGGAGCGGGCTTTTTTCCATGCCTTGTGCTCACTGGTCTTGTCCGCCCTGGCCTGGTCGCTGATGGCCTTTTCCACTGCCGGGCTGAGCAGGATGCCATCGATTACCGTGCGACGATGAGACAGGTCCGGGCCAATAGCCGCCGCCTTGACCAGGCTGAAATGCACGCGCAGGATGCGGGAAACCTTGCGCAGGCTGCGGGCAGCACCCAGTTCTTCATTCGCCAGTTCGCGCAATGAAACAGGCTGGCTGAACTGGACGAAGGTACTGCGTCCATTGAATAAAATGCTGAACAAGCGGCGCAGTCTGCCGCCGATCTCCCAGGATTCGGAAAAGAAAATATGGGCGAGGCCGGTTTCCCGGTCAGGCGAGCGCCCAACCAGAATCGTCACCGGTACGATCTGAATATCCGGTTCGGCGCCGTCGCATACACGGTCAACCAGGCGCTTGAGCATGTCCGAATGCTTGCGTGGCGTAGTGCGGCGGATAATCAGGCCTTCTTTACGGCGCAGTGCACAGTAGGCCCTGGACTCAGTGCCCTGGACCAGGGGCAAGGGCAGCAAGGGCCTGGGCAGGTTCAGGTCACGGCAGCTACGATCGAGAATCAGAATGGACGACAAGGCATAGGAGTCGATGACGTAACAGACCGGTTTTTCTGCATCGATCTTCAGGTCGGTCAGCGGGTCAGGCAGGGTGCGGGTACGGACCCAGCCATACAGGATCAACTGCAATAATGCGTACCAGCGTAACCTGATCGAGGCCAGAAATCCGGGTTTTGGGACGTGGGTGCTCATGCGTGCGTGATTAATCCAGGCCAGGCCTAAGGCCCCATTCTAGCGCGCATGTTGCACCAGTTCACCAGAGGCGGGGTCAGAGTAAAGTGCCAGATTAGTTAATCTGGCACTTTACTCTGACCCCATTGCTCCCCCCATTGCTCCTGACCCCATTCCGGGCCCCATTCGGTGGACAAAAAAATCCGGGCTGGCCACCAGGGCCCACCCGGAAATCCGGCAGAGCCGGAGAGGATCGTCGACTTTATTTCGAGATTATTTGGCTGCAGTCCACAGAGTCGTTTATTAATTATATTATAAAGTTACGTACGTATCGTAATATCCAGCATTAAGAGTTGTCAACTTTTTTTTGCAGCGGCCAGTGCTTGCCGGATTTCGGCCTGGATGGCTTGTGCCGCCGCTCGCGGGTCGGCGGCATCGCGGATGGGGCGGCCGACAACCAGGTAATCCGCTCCGCTGGCAATGGCGCGAGCCGGGGTGACAACGCGTTGCTGGTCATCATCTTCATCGTTATGGATCGGGCGAATGCCGGGGCAAACGGTGATCAGCGCATGGTCCACCGCGGCGCGTAAGGCCGGCACTTCGAGCCCGGAGGAAACAACCCCGTCACAACCCAGTTCCAGTGCCCGGCGGGCACGGGACAAGACCAGCGTGCGGGCGTCGCACCTGAAGCCAAGGTCATCCAGGTCACCCTGGTCGAGGCTGGTCAGGGCCGTGACGGCGAGGATTTTGCTGTTGCCCTTGGCTGTGGCAGCCGCCCGCAACATGCTGTCATTGCCGTGCACGGTACAAAAGTCGACCTGGTGTCGGGCCAGTTGCCGCACGGCAGCAGCAACCGTAGCAGGGATGTCGAACAGTTTCAGATCGGCGAAAATTTTCTTGCCCTGATCACGCAGTTCCGCTGCCAGCTCGAAATAGTTGCCGGAAAGAAAGAATTCCAGGCCCAGCTTATAGAATGAAACCGCGTCGCCCAGCTGCCTGATCAGGTCACGCGCATGGGCAAGATCGGCTACATCCAGCGCAAAAATCAGCCGTTCATGGGCCGGGACAGGCCGCTTTATCTTGGTAGGTGTGATCATGGCTTTTTCCGTGATGGGTGGCAGTCATGTTTGAGGCTGAAGGACTGGAGCAAAGCAGGTTTCATGGACTTTCCGGGTTAATTTCAGTTCAGCACGACGCGAGATTGGCATAGGCCAGCACCAGCCACTTGCTGCCGGCGTGGGAAAAATTGACCTGTACCCGGCTATGCTCCCCCGAGCCCTCGAACGCCAGCACCGTGCCTTCGCCGAACTTGCGGTGCTGCACTCTTTGTCCCAGGCGGAACGGCCATTCCTGGTTTTTGAATCCTGCTGACCTGGCTGGTGCCGCCGGCCGCGCCGGGACATAAGGCCGCTTTGCCGCCAGGCGCGGCCGGATTTCTTCCAGCAAGGCCGCCGGCATTTCATCGATGAAACGGGACGGACGGCTATGCGATTCCGCTCCGTGCATGCGCCGGATTTCCGCGTAACTGAGGTAGAGTTGTTCGCGTGCGCGGGTCATGCCGACATAGCACAGGCGCCGCTCTTCTTCGAGACGGCCAGCCGAATCTTCCACCGATCGCTGGTGCGGAAACAAACCGTCTTCCATGCCCGCCATGAATACCAGTGGAAATTCCAGGCCCTTGGCAGAATGCAGGGTCATCAGCTGCACGCAGTCGTCCCAGCTCTCGCCCTGCGTCTCGCCCGCCTCCAGCGCCGCATGGCTGAGGAAAGATTGCAGTTCGTTGAGGCCGGCATCAGCGTCCTCCGGCGGCAGGATGAAGGCATCGGCGGCGTTGACCAGCTCGCTCAGGTTTTCCATGCGCGTATCCATCCGTTCACGTGATTCCTTTTCGTAGTGCGCCGCGAGCTGGCTTTCATCGATGACCGCCTGCATCTGCCGGCCCAGGTTCCAGTCCTGCAAAGTTTTGTGCAGGCGGTCGATCAGATCGATGAAACCCTGGACCGCGGCGGCCGCGCGGGCGGGCAGCAGCTTTTGCGCTACGCTGGCCCGGGCAGCCTGCCACAGACTGACATTGGCTTCCCGCGCCTGCACTCGCAGCAGGGACACGGTCTTGTCGCCAATGGCGCGCGCCGGTTTGTTGATGACCCGTTCCAGTGCGGCATCGTCGTTGGGGTTGAGCAGCAAACGCAGATAAGCCAGGGCATCCTTGACCTCGGTGCGCTCGAAAAAACGCTGCCCGCCGTAAACGCGGTAGGCGATACCCGCGCGCAGCAGGTACTCTTCGAACAAACGGGATTGAGCGCTGGTGCGATACAGTATTGCGGCATCGTCCGCTCGCCGTCCGCCGTCCAGCCATTGCTGGATACGTTCGACCACAAAGCGGGCTTCGTCCTGCTCATTGAAGCCCGCGTAGATCTGAATGGGCCTGCCCGGCGGGTCTTCGGTCCAGAGCTTTTTACCCATGCGGCCCTGGTTGTTGGCGATCAGTTCGTTGGCCGCGGTGAGAATATTTCCGCTCGAACGGTAGTTCTGCTCCAGTTTGATGGTGACCACGCCGGGAAAATCACGCACGAAACTCTGCATATTTTCCACTTTCGCGCCGCGCCAGCCATAAATGGACTGGTCGTCATCGCCCACCACGAAAACCTGGCCGCTATCCCCGGCCAGCATGCGCAGCCAGGCGTATTGAATGGCGTTGGTGTCCTGGAACTCATCGATCAGAAGGTATTGCAGCCGCCGGCGATAGTGATCCAGCACGCCAGGCTGCTCCAGCCACAGCTCGTGCGCCCGCAGCAACAGTTCAGCAAAATCCACCAGTCCGCCGCGGCTGCAGTAGTCCTGGTAGCGCTGATAGATATGCACCCAGGTGGACGTGGCGGGGTGATCCATGTGCTCGATATGCTGTGGTCTTTCGCCCTCGTCCTTGCGTGCGTTGATGAACCACTGTGCCTGCCGTGCCGGCCAGTGGGCTTCCTCCAGCCCTTCCTCGCGGATGATGCGCCGCAGCAGACGTTGCTGGTCCTCTGAATCCAGGATCTGGAAGGATTCGGGCAGGCGCGCTTCCTTCCAGTGCATGCGCAGCAGGCGGTGGGCAATGCCGTGGAAGGTGCCGATCCACAACGGCCGTGTCGAAACCTGCAGCAGTTTGCCGGTGCGCTCGCGCATTTCACCGGCAGCCTTATTGGTGAAGGTCACGGCCAGAACCCCAAGGGGGGAGACGTGATCCACCTGGATCAGCCAGGCCAGGCGGTGCACCAGCACGCGCGTCTTGCCGCTGCCGGCGCCGGCCAGCACCAGGGCGTGGCCACTGCCCAGCGTGACGGCCTCGCGTTGCGCGTCGTTGAGCGGGTCCAGCAGGTGGGATACATCCATGAATTAACTTTTTTCCCGGGCAATGGCGCGGTGGCCAATGTCCTTGCGATAGAAGGCACCCGGCCAGCGGATCCTGGCACAGGTGTCGTAAGCGGCTTGCTGCGCGGCGCTGACCGATGCTCCCAGCGCACAGACACACAATACCCGCCCACCTGCAGTGACGATACCCGTTTCCGCCAGCGCGGCGCCAGCGAGAAATACTTTCACGCCCGGCGGCAGCGGCTGGTTCAGACCGCGGATGAGCTCACCCTTGGCGTATGTTCCAGGATAACCCGCTGCCGCCATCACCACGCCCAGGCTGCAGCGCGTGTCCCAAAGGGCCTGTTCCTGGTCCAGCCGGCCTTCGGTCGCTGCCAGGCAATGGGCGACCAGGTCTGATTGCAGCCGCATCATTATGGGCTGGGTTTCCGGGTCGCCGCAACGCACATTGTACTCAAGAACGCGTATTTCGCCGCGCGCTGAAATCATCAGCCCGGCATAGAGGAAACCGGTGAACGGATGACCTTCCGCAGCCATGCCGTCCACGGTGGGCCTGATGACTTCGTCCATGATCTTCCGATACAGCGCCTGGTCCACGACGGGCGCGGGTGAATACGCGCCCATGCCGCCGGTATTGGGACCGGTGTCGCCATCGCCCGCGGCCTTGTGGTCCTGGGAGGTGGCCAGCGGCAGGACATGGCGGCCGTCCGCCATGACGATGAAACTGGCTTCCTCGCCCTGCAGGAATTCTTCAATGACCACGCGGCGGCCAGCCGCGCCGTAAACATTGCCCGCCAGCATGTCCAGCACCGCTGCCTCGGCCTCGAGTGGGGTCGGGGCAATGATGACGCCTTTGCCGGCAGCCAGGCCGTCGGCCTTGACCACGATGGGGCCTGACTGTTTTGCATGCAGCTCACGAATGAAGGCGACCGCCTCTGTGACCTCGGTAAACTGGCCCCAGGCCGCAGTGGGAATGCCGTGTCTGGCCATGAAGTCCTTGGCATAAACTTTTGAACCTTCCAGCCGGGCGGCGGCGGCGCTGGGGCCGAAACAACGCAACCCAGCCGCCTGGAAACGGTCGACAATGCCATGCACCAGTGGATCTTCGGGTCCGATGATGGTCAGATCGATGCCGCGTTCCCGGGCGAAAGCCAGCAAACCGTCCAGGTCGGTGCTGGCCAGGGGGACGTTTTCCACCTTGTCCTCCAGCGCCGTTCCGGCATTGCCGGGCGCGACGAATACCCGTTCAACGCCGGCTGACTGCGCTGCCTTCCACGCCAGCGCGTGTTCGCGTCCGCCACTGCCCACGATCAATACTTTCATCTGACTATCCCCTCGCTTCGTCCATCGGCACCAACGTCACATCTTACTTAGTGCCTGTCCATAAACGCCACATCCTAGCGCGGCACATGGATGTGCCGCCATTTTCGATGACGCAAGTCATTGAAAATGTGAGCGCAGCAAAACCACGTTTTTGCGTAGCGAATCCATAACGGGCAGGGATGCCCGTTTATGGACAGACACTACTTAATGACGGAAATGGCGCACGCCGGTGAATACCATGGCCAGGCCATGTGCGTTCGCTGCTGCGATCACTTCATCGTCGCGCATGGAGCCGCCGGGCTGGATCACGCAGGCGATACCGGCCTCGGCCGCGCTATCGACGACGTCGCGAAACGGCAGGAACGCATCCGAAGCCATCACGCTGCCGTTCAGGTCCAGCCCGGCTGCAGCTGCTTTCCAGCGGGCAATTCGCACCGAGTCGACCCGGCTCATCTGGCCGGCGCCGATACCGCGGGTCTGGCCGTCCGCAGCGCATACAATGGCATTGGACTTGACCATTTTCACCACCTTCCAGGCAAACAACAGGTCACCCCATTGCGCCTCATCGGGTTGCTCATGGCTGACCACGCGGCAATCCTCGCGGCGCACACAAACATCATCCGTGGTTTGTAGCAGCAAGCCACCACTGACGCGCTTCACATCGTATGCCGCAGCAGGCGTTCCTGGCGGAATTTCCAGCACCCGGACATTCTGCTTCCGCCCCAGCGCTTGCAGCGCTTCAGCGGTGAATCCGGGCGCCAGCAGGACTTCCGCGAACTGGCGCTCGATGATGGCTTGCGCGGTGGCGCCATCGACCGTGCCATTGAAGGCAATGATGCCGCCAAAAGCCGACGTCGGGTCGGTTGCATGGGCTTTGTCGTAGGCGGCGATCAAACTGGCGCCCACCGCCGCACCGCAAGGATTGGCATGCTTGACGATGACACAGGCAGGGCTGGCAAATTGCCGCACGCAGGCCCAGGCGGCGTCTGCATCGGCTATGTTGTTGAAAGACAGTTCCTTGCCTTGCCATTGTTTGGCCCCGGCCAGGCCGCAAGGCGTTGCCGGCGCGTCACGGTACCACGCGGCCTGCTGGTGAGGGTTCTCGCCATAACGCAATTCCTTGATTTTGCTGAAACAGCCGTTGGCCTGATCAGGAAAATGCTGGCGCTCACCGGCGGGATTCAGGGCGGACAGATAATTGCTGATGGCGGCGTCATACTGCG
The DNA here is from genome assembly GCA_963708905.1 of uncultured Gammaproteobacteria bacterium. Classification (GTDB taxonomy): domain Bacteria; phylum Pseudomonadota; class Gammaproteobacteria; order Xanthomonadales; family SZUA-36; genus SHZL01. The sequence continues at coordinate 25,728 of CAVPUV010000081.1, forward strand.
CCACGCGATTGAACGCGGCGACGGCGAGTTCAAAACGAAAGGCAAGGTCAAGTTCACCTGCTCCCCGCTTCAGTTCTGCCACCACCCCGGAGTATTGCCCGGGACTGGTCACGATGCCGACAGCGCTGTAGTTTTTGGCGGCGGAGCGCACCATCGCCGGCCCACCGATATCGATATTTTCCACCGCATCCTGCAGACGGCAGCCGGGCTGGCGGCTGACTTCCTCGAAGGGATACAGGTTGATCACTGCCAGGTTGATGCGCGGGATGTCATGCTCGGCCATGACGCTGGCGTCCTCGACTGCGCGGCCCAACAAACCACCATGGATGCGGGGATGCAGGGTCTTCACCCGCCCGGCCATGATTTCCGGAAATCCCGTGTGCTGTGAAACTTCGGTGACATCGAGGCCGGCATCAGCCAGGACCCGGGCGGTACCTCCGGTACTCAGGATGGAAAAACCGAACTGTGCCAGTTGTCTGGCAAAGTCAATAATACCGGCCTTGTCCGAAACGCTGATCAAGGCCAGCTTGGGGGTGGATTCCGGGTGGCCCTTCATATGCGCTATCGTTCCAGCTGGTTGAGGTTGATTGTTCCATGTGGGGCAGGGCCCCGGTGATGCGGTGTCCTAATACCGGTACTAGAGGCTTGGCTAAAAACTTAAATGCTTGCCGTTGGTGACCGGTATGTCGTAACGGTTCAGCTTGGTGCGCAATGTATTGCGCGTAATGCCCAGTATCCGCGCCGTTTGTGACTGGTTGCCATGGGTGAAACGCAATACTTCCTCGATCAGCGGAGGTTCGACCTCGGCCAGCAAAGTCTGGTAAAGACTTTCTGTCTGGCAATGCCCCATATCTTCCAGATAACGCCGTATGGCGTGCTGGACGTTTTGCCGTAACGGGGTGGTGTGATCGATTTCAGTGGCCATCGAATGGGGTACTTTGCCCTTTAATTTTTTTGTCGAACTTGAAGCTCTAACCCTACCACAATGTGTGGCCTGTGTGCGCACCGTTTCGGCGCAAAAATCCATAAAACCCCATTTTTTCGATCAACGGAATTGCACTTCGAATCCGGTGGCCCCGTCTCCCGGGTCCGGCATTTCCAGCGACAGGGTCAGGTAGGCTTGCGGGGTCATGCCGTTACGCAGATCGGAACCGTTGGGCAGGTAATCGGCCGGCTTGAATAACTGGCGCGCCAGCCGCCGGTTGTGGATATCGAGCAAGGTCACGTCGATGTCGGGATAGGCCTGGCTTTGGGCCGCGCGGTTGACAATGGTTGCCGTCAGCAACAGCACGCCCGGGCGCAAGGGGTGGGCTTTCAGTTCCCGGCTGAGCAGCTTGATTTGGTCGAGCGCACGAAATGGAGCTTGCGGTGGGGCTGGTCTCATCCCCAGCTGGACCAGTGTCGACTGCAACCACGGCGTATCGGTCAGGGGTTGTTGCAGGAACCTGGCGAGATTCAATGTAATGATGACGGTCAACACCACCGCTGCGATGATCCACACGGCGCGCTGCAGCGACTTTCTTCGTGGTAAATCCGATTCCTCTGACGTGGTCCGGGCTTGGCGTTCTTTACCTGGACCCAGCGACAAGGCCAGTCCCAATTCCGGCAGATCGCCCGCGGGGGCTCCCTGCTGCCGGGCTTGTGGCCATTCGTCAAACAGCGCCTCCAGCGCATTACCTGTTTTATGGCACTTGCCACAGCGGTACCTGCCGCCCCCCTGGGCGAGCGCAGCGGCGTTTACCGGGTGCACGGTATGGCAGGCCTGGCAGCGCGTAAACACCGTCAGTCTTCGGCTTCGGCCTGTGCTGCCACCAGAGTGCGATAGCGATCCAGATCGGCTTCGAAGGTCTTTCTGATGGCATCCTCGCGCTCCTTCAAAGCGCCGATTGATTCTGCATTGCTGACCAGGCGTTGCTTCAGACTGCGGATATCCCTGACCAGTTTGTCTTCAACTTTCACCCCGGCTCTCTGTCGTTCGGCCGCCTCGCGGATATTGCCATGATAAGCCTCATCCAGACTTTTCCTGGAGGCGGTCAGGACCCGCTTATCGTAGTCCATCTGCTTGATTTCGACCTGCATGGCGTCGAGGATTTCCTGCTCAGAGTCATAGCGCAGTAATAAAAAGTCGTCCTGTTGGGCCTTCATTTGTGCGGCGCTGTAGCGTGGCGCAGCGCGTTGCATGCCTGAGGAATCGCGCGGCAGTTCATTTTTTCCCGGTGGTTTGGGTTTGGGGGGTGGAGGGGGCGCCAGAGTCCGGTCTTCTTGCCAGGTATTGCCTGCTTTTTTTTGCACCTCAAGTTTCTCTTCCTGTAAATCCGGCGGCAGGGATTCGCTGAAATGCACCTCGCCGTTTTCATCCACCCAGCGGTAAACCTTTCGGCTGCGACTGAGCGCCTTTCTTCTGCGCTTCCACGCTGGCGGCAAGGAACACGCAGACGGCCAACAACAAACACCAGGAAACAGTTTTCATATCAGACTCCATACTCGTCACGATAGCGCCGTATGGCTTTGATGTCGATATTGCCAAGCGGTTGTGTTTGCAGGTAATCCAGCAGATCAGCCAGCGTGGCGATGGACACGCAGGGAATGCCGAATTCGCTGTGGACTTCCTGCGCGGCTGACAAGGCGCCACGGCCGCGTTCCTGGCGATCCAGCGCCATGGCGATGCCCGCCGGCTCCGCACCCGCCGCTTGGATCATGGCAATGGATTCGCGCACCGAGGTACCGGCGGAAATGACATCATCGATGATCAGTACGCGGCCCTTGAGCGGCGCGCCCACCAGCACCCCACCTTCGCCGTGGTCCTTGGCTTCCTTGCGATTGTAGGCGTAAGGCACATTACGTGAATAATCCTTATGCAAGGCAATAGCGGTGGCGGCAGCAAGCGGTATGCCCTTGTAAGCGGGACCAAACAACATGTCAAAACTGACTGCGGATGCCTTGATCGCTGCGGCATAGCAATGCGACAGTGCCGCCAGGGATGCGCCGTCGTCGAAGCCGCCGGCATTGAAGAAATACGGACTGATGCGGCCGGACTTCAGGGTGAAGCTGCCAAACCGCAGATTGCCCTTGGCGAGGGCCAGTTCAAAGAATTTCTGTTTGTAGTCCTGCATCGAAGAATCCATTCCTGATGGGGGCCAGTATATCCCGCCAGCGGCTGGTTAAGAAATTCTACTTGCCCCTCACGCCCATGACAGCGCCAGCGCTTGCGGTTATGCTGGCGCGCAAACCCGGGCTTGATGCAACGGAAAAGGATCAGATGAAAATCATAACCCTGAACGCCAATGGTATCCGCTCGGCCGCCAGCAAGGGTTTTTACGCCTGGATGCGCCGCCAGGACGCCGACCTGGTCTGCATTCAGGAAACCAAGGCCCAGCAGCACCAGTTGCAGGACCGGATGTTCTTCCCCGAGGGCTATCATGTCTGGTACCACGACGCCTTGAAACCGGGCTACAGCGGGGTGGCGATCTACAGCCGTCAACAACCGGACCGGGTGCATCATGGCCTGGGCTGGGACGTGATGGACCACGAAGGCCGCTGGCTGCAGGCCGATTTCGGTCCCTTGTCGGTGGTGTCGTTATACCTCCAGTCTGGCTCCAGCAGCGCAGAGCGGCAGGGGGTCAAATTCCAGGCCATGGAATACCTAATGCCGCGCCTGCGGGAACTGGCCGCTGACGGGCGCGAATACGTCATTTGCGGCGACTGGAATATCGCCCACCGGAAAATCGACCTGAAAAACTGGCGGGGTAACCAGAAGCAATCCGGTTTCCTGCCGGAGGAGCGGGCCTGGATGGATGAATTGTTTGGCGCTGCCGGCTGGGTGGACGCATTCCGTCGCATCGATCAACGCGAGGAGCAGTACACCTGGTGGTCCAACCGCGGACGCGCCTGGGACAACAACACCGGGTGGCGCATCGACTATCAGGTCGCCACGCCCGGCGTGGCCGCTGCCGCCCGGGCAGTCGAAATCTACAAGGACGAACGGTTTTCTGATCACGCGCCGCTGATCATGGAGTACGACTACCAGATTCCTGCCAGGCCCACTGCCGCGTGACGCCATCCGCTGTGCCACGTGACTGGAAGGCCATCCTGTTTAACCGGCGCATGCTGGTATGCCTTTTCATTGGTTTCAGTTCGGGTATGCCGCTGTATGTGCTGATCCAGTTGGTACCGGCCTGGTTGCGCAGCAATGGCGTCGATCTGGCCACCATCGGCCTGTTCTCACTGGTGTCCTTGCCCTATACCTGGAAGTTCCTCTGGTCGCCGTTGATGGACCGATTCAGTTGGCCTTTTCTGGGCCGCCGGCGTGGCTGGGCGTTGATCACCCAGGTGCTGTTGTTTCTGTCCATTGGCGCGCTGGGCCAGTTTGACCCGGCGAACTCCCTCGATGCGATCATCGTCTTCGTGTTTCTGGTGTCACTGTTTTCCGCCAGCCAGGACATCGTTATCGACGCCTACCGCCGCGAGTTGCTGGCCGATGATGAGCTGGGCACGGGTAATTCGCTTTTTGTCAACGCCTATCGGCTGGCCTCCCTGGTGCCCGGAGCGCTGGCGCTGATCCTGTCCGACCACCTGCCCTGGGCGGCGGTGTACTGGATCACGGCCGCGTTCATGAGTGTAGGTATCATCACCACAGTGGTGATCCATGAAGTCAGCGACGACAGGCTGGCGCCGCACACGCTGCGCGAGGCCGTCATCGAGCCCTTCAAGGAGTTTTTTTCCCGCGATGGCATCCGCGGGGGGCTGGCGATCCTGGCGTTCATGTTCCTGTACAAGCTCGGCGACAGCATGGCCACGGCACTGGCCACGCCCTTCTACCTGGACATGGGCTTCAGCCGCACCGAGATCGGCTCCATTGCCAAGGTGGCAGCCCTGTGGGCGGCCATAGCCGGCGGTCTGCTCGGTGGCTTGCTGATGCTCAGGCTCAGCATCAACCGGGCCTTGTGGGCATTCGGCTTTGTCCAGTTGGTCACCATCCTGGGATTCGCCTGGCTGAGCACGGTGGGTCATCACCCGGCCGGCCTGTTCGTGGTGGTCAGCGCGGAGTACCTCGGTGTGGGTCTGGGCACGGTCGCTTTGATGGCTTACATGGCGCGCGAGACCAGCAGAGCTTTCACCGCCACCCAGTTTGCGCTGTTCAGCAGCTTCATCGCGGTGCCGCGCACTTTTGCCAACGCCAGCACCGGCTATCTGATCGAAGCCATGGGTTATACGAATTTTTTCCTGCTGTGCACTGCCGTGGCCGTGCCGGGGATGTTGATGCTGTTGAAGGTGGCGCCGTGGGGTGGGAAGGGGGATGGATGAAATGAACCTGGCCCCTGCTGTCGAATTTGACCAAGCTAGAAAACCCTCAGCCACGAAAACTCTGAATTGATCAGAGTTTCCCTGGAATTGAAGAGGGTAGCGGCCGAATTCTTCCACGGCATCCACCATGGCCAGGACATTTTCCGCCGTCCCAGCTCAGGCCAGTCGTAGATGTAGTTGTCCGGGGCCTGTACTCCGATGATGTCCTTGATGCCCTTGTAGGGCTGCATTTTGATCCCGGTGGCATTGCTGACACCAATCACCAGGGGAATGCGATCGGGTTGTTCGTGATGCAGGGTGGCCAACACCCGTTCACGGGAGGTTATTGGCATTTTTCATTTTCCAGATCAAATAGGCAATGGATACGGCAATCATCCAGGGGATGCCGACGATCCACGAAATGTTCCAGAAGTCGGTATCCAGACCCATGGTAATCAGGATGGCCGCCAATAGCAGGATTCCCAGTATCTGCAGATACGGAAAAAAGGGCGTGCGTATCGGCAAATGCTGGTTCTTGTGCTTGCGTCGAAAACTCAGGTGACTCAACAGGATGATCATCCAGACACTCAGGCCACCAAAGAGGGCGATGCCAAACAGATAGTTGTAAGCGTATGGCGTAAGTCTGGAAATGGACGCGGCCAGTAAAATACAGGCACCGGATAGTATCGTCGCCGCAACCGGTGTTCCTTTCGCACCCAGTTTCCCCAGGAAGCCGGGTGCATAACTGCCCCTGGCGAGTGAAAACAGCATCCTGGATGTCAGGTATATATTCGTATTCATGCTGGACAAAGCCGCGGTCAGCACCACGAAATTCATGATGCCTGCCGCATACATGATGCCCACGTCTCTGAATAACCTGACGAACGGACTTTCAGTGACAACGTGTGCGCCGATTTCGGTCCAGGGAATGAACGTAACCATGACCGACAACGCCAGCACATAAAACAGGAACAGGCGTAAAGCCATGGTGCGCAGTGCCGCGGGAATGGCGGTAACGGGGTCTTCCGCTTCGCCGGATGTCACGGCAATGACTTCGATGCCGTAAAAGGAAAAGATGGCCATAATGACGGCCATCCAGACCCCACCGAAACCATGCGGCATGAACCCACCTTCCAAACCGGTCAGGTTGTGAAGACCTACAGGCTCACCCACCAATCCGAATATATGGGTAATTCCCAGAACGATGAAAATAATGATGGCGACAACTTTTATCAGTGCAAACCAGTATTCGAACGAGCCGAAATTGGTCACCGAGCGGGAGTTGACGTAAATCAGGGCTACGGCAAAACCCAGCGACCATAGCCAAACCGGCGTACCGGGGAACCAGTAAGTCATATACAGGCCACCTGCCACCGCCTCGCCGCCAATGGCAATGACTTGTGCCATCCAGTAGGTGTAACGCACGAGAAAACCTGCCCACGGACATAAATACATTTCCGCGTAAGTTCCAAATGAGCCGGCGGTTGGATGCACCACCGCCATTTCAGACAGGCTGAAAACCATGATGACGGCGACTACGGCGGCAATGACATAACTGATCAAAACCGCTGGACCGGCGTAACCGATGGCGATACCGGAGCCCATGAACAGACCAGTGCCAATGGCCCCGCCCAGTCCAATCATCGTGATCTGCGCACGAGTCAAACTGTGATGTAAACCGCCTTCACGCGCTACCAGACTTTTCTTATCCATATTTATTTTTGCCTGTTTGTTTGACTTTGCCAGTTTGTTTGACTTTTATTATGTAGGGCCAGGAGGTACAGCTGTTATTATTGCTCTAAGATACAAGCAACCAGCAACCAACAGCGAACAGGGTAGAGACAGCCATGCAAGAATACAACATGTATATCAATGGAAAGCAGGTGCAATCCGGCAAAACGTTCGACGTCATCAATCCCGCGACCGCCAAGCCGTTTGCCCGCTGCCAATTGGGAAACGTCTCACATGTCGAGCAGGCTGTCGCGGCCGCCAAGGCCGCCTTTCCGGCCTGGAGCCAAACTTCGGATGAACAGCGCAAGCAACTGCTGCACCAGGTGGCCGGCGCCATGGAGGCCAATATGCCTGAATTGATGGAATTGGTCACCAGGGAAACGGGCAAACCCTTGGGGGGCTTGAATGGAATTGGGTCGGGTATGGAAGTCGGCGGCTCCGTTGCGTGGACGCATTACACGGCCGAGCTGCAATTGCCGGTGGACGTGATCCAGGATAACGAGGTCGCACGCATTGAAGTACACCGCAAACCGTTGGGCGTGGTGGCCTCGATCACGCCCTGGAACTGGCCGCTTTTGATCGCCATCTGGCACGTGATTCCCGCCCTGCGGGCAGGCAATACGGTAGTGATGAAGCCGGCCACCTTTACCCCGGTCTCAACGCTGCGCTTCGTGCAGTTGGCCAGTGAGATTCTGCCGCCGGGCGTGATCAACATCATCACCGGTGGAGGCGATGTGGGCAACGCGATTACCGGCCACCCTGACGTCCGGAAAATCGCCTTCACGGGTTCCACGCCAACCGGCAAACGCATCATGACATCCGCAGCCAGGAACCTGGCGCGCTGCACGCTTGAGCTCGGTGGTAACGATGCCGGCATCGTTTTACCGGATATTGATATCAAGGAGTTTGCACCCAAACTGTTCGGCGCGTGTTTCCACAATAACGGGCAGACCTGCGCCGCGCTGAAACGCCTTTATGTGCATGAATCCCAATATGAAGAATTGGGCCAGGCCATGGCTGAACTGGCGAAAAAGGTAAAAGTCGGCGACGGCATGGAAGAGGGAACGGAACTGGGTCCGGTACAGAACCTGCCACAATTGGAGATTGTCCTGGACCTGGCGAAATCTGCCCGGGCAGATGGCGGCCGTTTTCTCGCCGGCGGCAAGCGCATCGATCGCGCAGGTTACTTCTTCGAACCGACCATCGTTGCCGATTTGACCGATGGCAGCCGCCTGGTCGACGAAGAACCCTTCGGCCCGATTCTGCCCATCATCAAGTACTCGGATATCGATGAGGTCATCGAGCGGGCGAACCGCAATGAATGTGGCCTGGGTGGTTCGATCTGGTCCAGCGACACCAGCAAGGCGGCCGAATTGGCGCAGCGCCTGGAGTGCGGGTCTGCATGGGTCAATGATCATGGCGCGGTCCAACCGGATGCACCGTTTGGCGGCGTCAAGCAATCCGGAATGGGTGTGGAGTTTGGCCTCTACGGCCTGGAAGAATTCACCTCGATCCAGACCCTTAAAATCGCCAAGTAAGTCCAATGAAGGAGCCGGCGGCTGCACGGCCGCCGGCTTTGTAGTTACAGGAGCAGCACATGAGCCAAATCAGCAATTTTACCTTCGACGAAATTTCCATTGGCCAGACCGCTAGCTACAGCCGCAAGATTGGCGAGCAGGAAGTTCTGCTGTTCGCAGCGGCATCCGGCGACGTCAACCCGGTACACCTGGATGCCGAGTATGCCGCCGGTACCATTTTTAAGGAGCGCATCGCCCATGGCATGATGACCGGCGCCATCATATCCGCCGCCCTGGCGCTCGAATTGCCTGGACCGGGCACCATTTACCTGGGACAGACACTGCGCTTCCGGCTGCCGGTAAAAATTGGTGATGAGTTGACCGTGAAACTCGAAGTCACCGCCAAGCGGGAAGACAAGAAATTCGTCACGCTGGATTGCGTCGTGGTCAACCAGCATGGCAAGACGGTGGCCAGCGGCACCGCGGAAGTGATGCCCCCGGCCGCGAAAACCGTGATCGAGAGACCGCCCGTGCCTCGCGTTCACGTGGAAGCATAATCCCGATTTTGCAAGAATCCTTTACCATGGTCTGGCTCAGCCCGGCAAAAAAGGTGATAAAAAGCATGAGCAAAATCGCGGACTTCCTGGTCGAAAAAGTATCGCCTTCGAAGCTGGACCCGATTGGCCTCGGCCGAGCCTACTGGAATTTCTGGCGCGGTGTCATGCGCAGCCCCGGCGAACTGATGGCACAGAATATTCAACTGGCGGCCAGCCAGCTCAAGCTGCTGAGCTATGGCTTGCAAAAAGCCAGCGGCCGGGATGTGGAAGTTGTTGCGGTGCCCGAGAAAGGCGACAAGCGCTTCAGGGACCCGGCCTGGAGCGAGCAACTGCTGTTTGACGTGCTCAAGCAAAGCTATCTGCTGACCTCGCAGCACATCATGAAGCTGATCGCCAGCGGCAACCTGGATAAAAAACAACAGCACAAACTGGATTTTTTCAGCCGGCAAATGGTCGATGCCCTGTCACCAGGCAATTTTGCGCTCACCAACCCGGAGGTATTGAAGGCCACCATTGACAGCAAAGGCGGCAATCTGGTCAACGGCATGAAGAACCTGGTCCATGACCTGGTGGAAGGCAAGGGCCAGCTGAAAATCAGCATGGTCGACAAGAGCAAGTTCGAGGTCGGCAAGAACATCGCCACCACCCCCGGCAAGGTGGTGTTTGAAAACGAATTGATGCAACTGATCCAGTACTCGCCCAGCACCGACAAGGTGTACAAGCGCCCGCTGGTCATCTACCCGCCCTGGATCAACAAGTTCTATATCCTGGACCTGAGCCCGAAGAATTCTTTCATCCAGTGGGTTGTGGGCAAGGGTTATACCGTGTTCGTCGTTTCCTGGGTCAATCCGGATAACGCGCTTGCCCACAAGTCTTTTGAAGACTATATGAACGACGGCATTTTCGCCGCCCTGGATGCCATAGAAGCCGCCACCGGCGAAAAAGAAGTCAATGCCATTGGCTACTGTATTGGCGGCACCCTGCTGGCCTGTGCGCTTTCCCAGATGGCCGTTGGCGGCGACAAACGGATTCATTCAGCCACGTTTTTCACCAGCCAGGTGGATTTCAGCGAAGCCGGTGACCTGATGGTATTCATCGACGAGAAACAGCTCGACAGCCTGGACCGGCGGATGGCCAGGAAGGGCTATCTGGATGCCAGTGACATGGCATCAACCTTCAATATGCTGCGGTCCAATGACCTGATCTGGTCTTTTGTGGTCAATAACTACCTGCTCGGCCGCTCCCCTGCAGCTTTTGATCTGCTTTACTGGAACAGTGACTCGACGCGCATGCCGGTCAAAATGCACCGCTTCTATCTGCGGGAAATGTATTTGAAGAACAAGCTGGTCGAGCCAGGCGGGATCACGCTCAACGGTATTCCGGTCGACCTGTCTGCAATAAGGATCCCGATATTCCTGCAGTCCAGCAAGGATGATCACATAGCCCCCTATCCTTCGGTCTATAAGGCGACCCATCATTTCTCCGGCCCCATCACCTTCATGCTGGCGGGTTCCGGGCATATCGCCGGGGTCATCAATCCGCCCCAGGCGAACAAGTATTACTACTACACCAACCCGGAAGTGCCCGAGGATGTGGAGGACTGGATTGATTCCGCCGAGCACCACGAAGGGTCCTGGTGGCCCTACTGGCACCAGTGGCTGTATCGGAAATCCGGCCGCAAAGTCGCAGCGCGGATTCCCGGCGATGGCGCCCTCGGGGTGATCGAAGACGCGCCGGGCCGTTACGTCAAAATGAATTAAAAGTTAGTGTCCTGTCTCACATATTATTGCGTTTCAGCAAGGCGAGAAGCGGCCAGCTGCCAGGCGCGCGAGCGCGGGACTAGCTGCGCTAATTCAAGCGAGCGCAACACCGCAGATGGCCGCTTATCGCCTTGCCCGGAGGGAGCCCCGCATTCGCGCCAATGCGGCGTTGCAGTCCTTGGCAAGGGCCGCGGCCATTGCCTGCGGACTACGCCTTGCCTTGACGCGAATGCGAGGCTCTGAAATCGTAATAATATGTGGGACAGGACACTAGAGCCGCATCCCGCCATCGACTTCAAAATTACGCCCGTTGGCGAAATCATTTTCGATGAGGTACTGGATGGTGTGGGCGATTTCATCCGGTTCGCCAATACGGCCCGCGGGTATCATCGCCTGCAGCTTTTCCAGCGCTTCGGGCTTCATCGCCCGGACCATTTCAGTGCCAATGAACCCAGGTGAAACCGCGTTGACGCGGATACCATAACGGGCAAATTCCTTGGCCCAGGTGACCGCCATCGCCGCTACTCCGGCCTTGGCGGCCGTGTAATTGCTCTGGCCCATGTTGCCGGCCCGGGAAATACTGGAAATGTTGATAATCAGACCACCGTTACCCGCCAGCGCCATTTGCTCGGCGGCCGCGCGGCCACACAGGAATACGCCCGTCAGGTTGACGTTGATCACCGCATTCCAGTCCTGCAGTGACATCCGCGACTGCCGCTCCCCATCCTTGATCTTCAGCATCAGGGCGTCGCGGGTAATACCCGCGTTGTTGACCAACACATCGAGGCCACCGAATTGCTGCCGGATGTCGGCAAACACCTGGTCTACCTGTTCCTCATTACTCACATCGCAGGGATAAACGCGGCAATCGTCCACCGGCAGTGCCAATTCCGCCTTGAGGTTCTCGATGGTATCGGGTCTGAAATCAATCAGGGCCAGGCGGGCGCCCTGCTGCGCCAGCCGGCTGGCCATCGCAGCCCCAAGTCCTCCACCCGCGCCGGTAATGGCGATGATTGCTCGTTCAGTTTTCATGGCTTCTCCATTTGAAGTGATTTTTGGTTGAAGTTATTTTGGTTGAAGTTATTTTGGCAAAAAATGATTGCGCAAATGGATTTTCTATTCGTCTGACGATTCTTCTTCGTCTGACCTGGACGGGCTCATTGCCGACATGAAAGTCTGTTGCAACTCGCTCATCCATTCTGCATTCTGCCGGGTGAGGTCGCTGACCATCTGCGCCGGAGATCGCATGAGTTTTTGCATGCGCTTGCTCAGTTGCGAACGTTGCTGATGCAGCAGGTTGAGCGCCATTTCCAGGTAGCGGGACGCCAGTTTCTGCATGGGGTGATCGTAAAACCGGATCAGTGCAGTCAGAATGGCCTCATTGAGGATGGGTTGACCCAGGGACTCTTGCTCGGACACCAACTGCAACAGCACTTCGCGGCTGATGTCCTTCTTGCTGTTGGCATCGACGATCTGGACTGCAATTCCGGAAACGATCAATTTTTTCAGATCGTCCAGAGTGATGTACTGGCTGATTTGAGTATCATAAAGCCGCCGGTTGGCGTATTTCTTGATGATTCGTGGCATTTGCAGACCTGCGCTACGGTTGGATTTAAAAACATAAAAAACCGGCAGATCAAAAAACCTGCCGGTTTTAAACTCCAGACTATGCTGAAGGAAGATTCATTGTGCGCCAAACTTCAGCGGAACCTTCAGTATCAAGCTGCTTTTGCTTTCTTTCCTTTGGCGGCCCTGGACTCACCGGCCGCGGAAGAAACCAGCTCATTGGCGGCGTCGGATACACCGCTTTGCAAATCCACAACGACTTCTTTCAATTCATCAGCCCACGTGGTGGTGCGCTTGCCCAGTTCCGTGGCAAGACCCTGCTGGGCGGAAACCATATCGACGAAGGATTCGCCCGCATACAGGGCGTCGATACGCTGGCGATTGAGGTCCAGCAGTTCTTCGGCAAAAGAAAGCTGCAAGCGGGCGGCTTTCTCCAAAGAATCGGCAATCTGCAGATGGGTCTTTTTCGCCGTTTTCAGGAATGGGTTTTCACTGGAAAACAGGACTTCGGGCTTGAACAAGTCATTTAATTGGGTCATTTCTCTACTCCGGTGTGTGAATTTTCAGGTTGGGAACAGGATACCACGTTGAATGGTGCAGTGCAACAATTCAGAAGATATTGTAATTAAATATAAATATGAATTAATATATTGCACTGCGGGGGGTTTGATGCAGATCAACTGCAATGGAAAATTTTTCTGAATTCAGACTTTTTTTGATCTTGGCCATGTACTCAAAACGCTTTCAGATGGAACATCGACAATAGCTGAAAACCCTTTTTGGAGACCCCATGAAAACGATATATTTTTTCAGTTGCATATTTTTGCTTGCCCTGGCCCTGCCTGCCGCCGTGCAGGCAAAAGTAACCCAGGAACAACTTGCTGAGGCAGATGAGTATTACCAGCAGGGTGAATTCAAAAAGGCCTACAGAATCTATTTAAAGCTGGCAAAAACGGGTGACGGTCATTCACAGCACCAGGTTGCACAAATGTTTGCCAGCGGCGAAGGAACAGCAACCGATTTGACGCAAGCCTACGCGTGGTCTGTGCTGGCGACAGAAGGGGGCGACGAGGATGCGGCGGAGTTTCGAGACACCGTTCTGCAGCGTATTGAAGACAAAGCGGAAGCGCGAGAAGAAGCCGAAGAGCTGAAGAAGAAATACGGCAGGCTGGCACTGCAGATGTCGCAGGAGCGTAAGGCCAGAAAGCGTAGATCCAATAGCTGTACCGGCTCACATATACCCTGCTGAGCCGGGGCTAACCCAATTTGCAATGTCCCCACCGCTACTTGGGGTGGTGTGGCCGTGGAAATGGGGCAGCGGGATTAAACACCTCGCCCAACATGACGGGTTTTCGCGCGCCCGTGATGCAACGCGTATCCTGCTGCCGGCCGGCCAGCCGCTCGCGCGCCAGCCAGGCGAACAGGATGCCCTCCATCCAGTCCGGATCAATGCCACAGCCGGCCGTGGTGTCGACCGGAATACCTGGCAACAGACGGCTTATCCGCTCCAGCAGGTCGAGGTTATGTGCGCCACCACCACACACCAGCAGTTCATTTGCCAGGGTGTTCCTGACCGCTGCGGCCACGGAAAAGGCGGTCAACTCGCTGAGCGAGGCCTGAATGTCGCGGACACTGGCTTGCTGCGCGTCTGTGCTGCGTTTGTCCAGCATGTCCCGCAACCAGAATAGATTGAAGTGCTCGACGCCGGTACTTTTGGGTGGCCGCAAGCTGAAATACGGGTCGGAATACAACAGCTGCAGCAAGTTGTGGTCGACCTTTCCCCCCGCCGCCCACTGGCCGCTCTCGTCATAGGCGCTGCCTTTATGCTGGCGTATCCATGCATCCATGAGGCAGTTACCCGGACCTGTGTCGTAGCCAACGGCTGTGCCGGCTGCGTTGATCAGCGAAATATTGGCTATGCCACCCAGGTTGAGGACAGCACGGACTCCGTCCTGCGGCTTCAGCAGCGCAGCATGCAACAGCGGCGCCAGCGGCGCGCCCTGACCCCCGGCACCCAGGTCCGCCTGACGGAAACAGCCCACGGTGCATATTCCGGTGAGGTCGGCGATCCGTTGGGGATTTCCCAGCTGGATGCTTTCGGGTTGGTGTTTCACCGGCCGGTGCCAGACCGTCTGGCCGTGTGAACCGATGGCTGTCACATCGCTGGCCGGCATGCCTGCACGATCCAGCAGAGCCCAGGCGGAAAGAGCAAAAAACTCGGCCAGCTGCTGATCCGCCAGCTCCAGTTCGTCATTGTCCGGACGCCGGCGCCGATTGATCATGCCGTCCAGCAGCGCCGCCAGGTCTGCCGGGTAGGTCACGCACAGTGAGGCAATCAGTTCCGGCTGCTCTGCACCGAAACGAACAAGCACCGTGTCCACGCCATCACGACTGGTGCCGGACAGCATGCCGAGGTAGAAGTTGGACTCAATGCTCATTGCCCCTGCGCATACATCGATGCCGCCTCCAGGCGGCTGAGCTGGGTCAGCATGGGTCCAGCACGTTGCTGGAAACCGGCGAGCAACGCGCCGGCCAGGGGTTCTGCCTTGGGCAATGGCACGGTACGCGGGTTGCGGTGTATCCCGTCGATGACGAATTCATAGTGCAGGTGCGGTCCGGTCGCCAGGCCGGTGGAGCCTACGTAACCGATGGTCTGACCCTGTTTCACTTTCTGGCCTTTCTGCACTGCCCGCTGGCTGAAGTGCAGGTACTTGGTCACGATGTCGTTGGCGTGCTTGATGAATACGTGGTTGCCATTGGCGGCTGAATAAGCCGACTGAATGACCGTGCCGTCGCCGGCCGCATAAACCGGCGTGCCCTTGGGCGCGAAGTAGTCAATACCATTGTGCGGCCGGATCCGTCTGAGCACAGGATGCATGCGACGTGGATTGAAACCGGAGCTGATATAGGAAAAATTCAACGGGGCGCGCAAAAATGCTTTGCGCATATTGCGTCCGTCCGGCGCGAAGTAATCTGCAACTTCGCCATTGTCATACCAGATCGCCTGGAAGCGTTCACCCTGGTTGATGAAGGTAGCGGCCAGGATATTGCCGTCACGCAGGAATTCGCCGTCGCGGTATATTTTTTCATACACCAGCAGGAAACGATCGCCTGGGCGGATGTCCAGAACAAAGTCAATGTCCCAGCCAAAAATATTGGCCAGTTTCATGATCATCTGATCGCTGAGGCCCGCCTCCTTGCCGTCAATGAACAGCGACGAATGCATCACGCCCTGCGTTTCCTCGATTTTGCGCGTCATCTGCCGCAGCTGGGTGTCGGCGAACAGGCCATCGCCGACGTGGTTAACCAGCAGGAAGCGATCCTCGCCAAGGGCACAACGCATGGCCAGCAATCCGCCGTCAGCGTTACGCCGGAATTCAAAAGTGTCCCCGGGACGGATTTTCGTCAGGCCCCTGGTATCGTGGTTGAGTTTGAGGATCCGCTGCAACAGGGAGATGCTGAAACCCTGCTGCCGGAAAATGGCATCCAGCGTCTGACCGGGTTGAACGGTCACGCTGTCCCATGCATCGGCGTCGATGGAATGAACCTGGTCGCTGTCTTTGGCAGGTGTGCCTGGCGGGAGCGTCAGCGGCAGTTGCGACAGGTCCAGTTCGATCAATTGGGTATGTGCTGCGCTTGACGGCTCCGGGCCGGTATCGAACACGGCCCAACTCATGCCGATCACGATCAGGGTGCCGGCAAATAAAGTCAGTCTCTGGCGAGATACCCAGTTGGCCTCAGCGATAATCTGTGGTTCTTCGATGTCCATTGAGCGTGCGATCTCCAATGCGGCACCGGACATCGCCAGTAGCGGCCAATCCAGGCCCGCATACAGTATCGATAGCCCTGGGCGCGGTCAAACTTTTCCGCTGCGCGATGGTGCGCTCTCAGGCAAGTTCGATCAGGCGAAGGGCCTCGGCGGCGACGATGATGCGAATACTCTGATACTCGCGCAGATTGAGCAGGTCGGCATCGCCGGTAACGATGAGATCAGCCTTGGCGGCCAGGGCGCATGCGAGCACGTGATCGTCGTCGGGGTCGCGGCACACCGGCTGTGGCAACGGTGGTGGCATGATCACTTCAGCTATTTGCCGCATTTCTGCCAGGGTGCGCTCGCGCGAGGTGTTTGAGCGCACCAGGATCTCGTCGAACTTGGCGCGGCTGATCACCGCAGCCAGTTCGGCCAACAGAGCCGGGCTGCTGAACATGGTGAGTGTGCCAGCCTGCACATGTTCAATCAGCGTATGCGGTGCTCCGTGCCACAACAATCCCGACAGCAGCACGTTCGTATCAATGACCACCCGCACGCTGTTTGCGCTCTGTGCGGGTAGCTTTCACTTCCGCGTTGATCTCTTCCATGGACATCGGCGGGGTACCGGTGGCGGCCACGCGGTCGGCAATGGATAGCAACCAGTCGGCAGCCTCCTTACGTCGTAGTGCGTCGTTGATCAGCCGCTCCAGCGCCTGCGACGTCAGCAGCCCGGCATCGCGTGCGGCATGTGCGGTCGCATCTGGCAACTCGATCTGAATCTTGGTCATGGCAAAACCTCCTTAAGAACCAGCCGCGTCAACTGATGGTCTGCTTTTAGCAGGTGGCGCACGTTTGAAATAAGACCCTCACATGATAACTGAACGCCGCATGAGGCGACAATTCAGTGCGGTCAAACTTATCCGCGTTTGTAAGTCTGGTTTGTAATTACGGCTGGAGCCTGGACCGGTAAACCCCTAACCGAACGTATTGCAGGACAATTCAATGAACGATTCAGGCGCGGCTCTCGGCTTACTGGCCCGGGGTACGACCGGGTTCGATGCGGACCGGCTTGCCTCCCTTCACGACGATCAGCGCCGTGTGGGTACGTAGTGCCGTTTCCCGAGCACGTTGTGCAGCCCGGTGCATTGCCACAAATGAAAGTGGCAATACAGGATCACGCGCTTGTTCGATGTTTGCTGTCTTCATGTCTTCTCACTCCAGTCAATCACCCTAAAACCTTCGCCGACAGGAACAAAAGCAACGGATTATCCGGAGATACCGCGAAACCAAAGCGCTGGTAGTAGACCGCCGCCTGCTCATCGATGGCATCGACGAACAGGCCAATGCCTCCTGCTTCCCCGTAGATTCGCCGCGCCCGGCCAAGGGCATCGACCAGCAGCAACTTGCCCAAGCCTTTGCCCTGATAATGTCTATCGACGGCCAGACGGCCCAAACGCACACCAGGAATGCGGCGCGGCAGCTTCTTGCGCCAGGCCTGCGGCAGATGGCGGTGTTCGAGTTCGGCCAGCGTCAGCACATAGTAGCCGCAGATGCGGTCCGGCACTTCCTCGGTGGTCGCGACGAAGGTCTTCGACAGGCCCTTAACTTGATGCTGGCGTGCGACCTGCCGCAGCCAGTCGTTCAGTTCCTGGCGGCCGCAATCGAATCCCTGACGCTCATGGTTACCAGTTAAAGGAAGTACCTGCATCGTCTCGCCTGGCCTTCTCGTAGAGCTTCATGGCGGCCTTCAGCTTGGTGTTGGGCTTGGGCGGGTTTTCGATTAATTCAAGCAGCCAATTCCATTCGCGCGGTGACAAACGTATGACATCCTCCCGCTCGATGACGGCCTGGGCCTCCTTCAGCGCCGACTGCACCAAAAACTGATTGACCGTGGCGCCGGTCAGTTCGGCTGCGCGGCACAACGTTTCATAAACCTCATGCGGGACGCGAGCGCCGATGCGGGCTTGCTTGCTAATAGCGGATCCCATCGCCTTCTCCTGCTTGTAATCGAGTGAGCAGTTTATCACTGTCGCCAAAGTGACGCCAGACGGTCAAACTTTTCTGCTGCGCGGCTTGATGTGTAATTTCATCTGGAGCCCGCGGCGGTAAACCCCTAAAATGCTCCGGACGTGTTGCAGGACGACTCAATGAACGATTCAGGCGCGGCTCTCGGCTTGCTGGCCCGGGGTACGGAGGAAATTACCAAACTGGAAGAGCTGGAAGAACGGCTCGCGCTGGGGCGGCCGCTGCGCGTGAAAGTCGGGTTTGACCCCACCGCGCCGGACCTGCATATCGGGCACACCGTCATCATCAACAAGATGCGGCAGTTCCAGGACCTGGGCCATACGGTGGTCTTCCTGATCGGCGATTTCACCGGCATGATCGGCGATCCGACGGGCAAAAACGCGACGCGCATGCCGCTCAGCGAGGCAGCCGTTCAGCAGAACGCTGCGACTTACGCGGCGCAGGTGTTCAAAATCCTGGATCGGCAAAAGACCGAGATACGTTTCAATTCCGAGTGGTTCAACGAGCTTGGTGCTGCCGGCATGATCAAGCTGGCGGCGAAATACACCCTGGCGCGGATGCTGGAACGCGATGATTTCGAAAAACGATTCCGCGAAAACCAGCCCATCGCCATCCACGAATTACTCTACCCGCTGGCGCAGGGCTATGACTCCGTCGCGCTCAAGTGCGACGTCGAGATGGGCGGTACCGACCAGAAGTTCAATCTGCATGTCGGCCGCCATCTGCAACAACATTACGATCAGCCGCCACAAGTGATCATCACGCTGCCGCTGCTGGAAGGCCTGGACGGCGTGCAGAAAATGTCCAAGTCACTGGATAACTATGTCGGTATCACCGAAGCTCCGGACGAGATGTTTGGCAAACTGATGTCCATTTCCGATGAACTGATGTGGCGCTATTTCGACCTGCTCAGCTTTCGCAGCAACCAGGATATCGCCGGATTGAAAGAAGAGGCCAGGAGTGGAAGGAATCCGCGCGACATCAAATTCCTGTTGTGTGAAGAGATCGTCGAGCGTTTCCATGATCGCAAGGCCGCCATTGGCGCGCGCGCGACCTTCATCGCACGTTTCCAGGGCGGCTCCATGCCCGAAGACATGGCGGAAAAAACGCTGGAAACCGGTGGCGAGGGCATCGGTATTGCCGCGGCCTTGAGCCAGTGTGGCCTGACCGCCAGCAATTCCGAGGCTTTCCGCATGATCCAGCAGGGCGGAGTGCGCATTGATGGCGCCAAGGTGAGTGATCGCGCGCTGGTGTTGCCGCGAGGTTTCACCGGCATATTGCAAGTTGGAAAACTCAAATTCCACAAAGTGCGTGTCTCCTGATGGACTTTCCGGGTTGAACATGAATCAACTGGCCGATCTCGACTGGAGCACGTGGCAGGCGCAAGATCCGGCCACCCTGGTATTCGTCATGCGGGGTGATGAAATCCTGCTGATCAACAAGAAGACCGGGCTGGGCAAAGGCAAGGTGAATGCACCTGGAGGCAAAGTGGAACCCGGAGAAACCACTGAAGCCGGTGCGGTACGCGAATGCCAGGAGGAACTCGGTATTACCGTGTTCAACCTGGAGTATTGCGGCCAACACCGCTTCCAGTTTGTCGACGGTTACTCCATTCATGTCTGGGTCTATCGCACGCGTGATTTCGCGGGCGTGCCGGTGGAAACACGCGAGGCCAAACCGCTTTGGGTGCCGGTGAATGAGATCCCCTACGAGCAGATGTGGGAAGATGACAGACTCTGGTTGCCCATGGTGATTGCCGGCGAGTGTTTCCAGACGCGCTGGATTTTCGATGGCGACACCATGCTGGACTATGACATACAAACCGATGGCCGCAACGAATCCTGGGCCATTTCCTGACCACTGTTTTGACTGACTCAGAGAGCATCCAATGCGTACTGCATCCTTGTTACCCTTCATGCTGCTGCTCATTGCAATGCAAACATCAGCTGCCCAGGAATCGGACAGCGCCGGCAGCGCGCGCCTGATCGCACAGCGGGCCTTGATCGTGGATACGCACATTGACGTGCCCTACCGCGTGCACGAAGCGTGGGTGGACGTGACCCGGGCCACCGAAGGCGGTGATTTCGATTATGCACGGGCGCGGCAGGGAGGTTTGAATATTCCCTTCATGTCGATTTTCACACCGGCCGAGCTGGAAGCGAAAGGGGGCGGTTTCGAGCTGGCCAACCAGTTGATTGACAACGTCGAGGCCATGGCCGGGCGGGCGCCGGATAAATTCGCCCTCGTTTACAACACCCAACAGGCGCTACAAGCGCAAGAACGGGGCCTGATTGGCCTGGCTCTGGGTATGGAAAACGGTTCCCCCATAGAAGGAAAGCTGGAGAACCTGAAGTTTTTCCATGACCGCGGCATTCGTTACATCACCCTGGCGCATGCGCTGAGCAACCATATCTCCGACTCGTCGTTTGATGAAAACCGCCCGTGGCATGGGCTCAGTCCGTTCGGACGCGAAGTCGTGGCTGAAATGAACCGGCTCGGCATCATGGTGGATATTTCTCATGTGTCGGATGAAGCCTTTTACCAGGTACTGGAAATCAGCAAGGCGCCGGTCATTGCTTCGCATTCGTCCGCGCGCCATTTCACGCCTGGTTTTGAGCGCAATATGAGCGATGAAATGATTCAGGCCCTGGCCAAAAACGGCGGCGTCATGCAGATCAACTTCGGTTCCAGCTTCCTCACCCAGGCAGCCAATGAATGGTTCCAGGCAATGATTAAAGCACGTAAAGCCTGGATGGCGGAAAGCGGGCATGTCGAGGGCAGCGAGGAAGCCAAGGCGTGGGATGCGGCGTACCGCAAGGAATTTCCGCTGCCTTATGCCACGCTGTCAGACCTGGTGGATCATTTTGATCACGTCATTGCACTGGTCGGGGTCGAGCATGTGGGCATCGGTTCAGACTTCGACGGCGTGGGAGACAGTCTGCCCGTAGGGATGAAGGACGTATCGTTCTACCCCGCCCTGATCGAGGAGTTGCTGCGCCGTGAGTATACCCCGCAGCAGATCGAGGCCATCCTGGGTGGCAACCTGATGCGGGTGTGGCGCGAGGTGGAGGCGGCAGCGGGCCAATGATCGAGTCTGATGATTGGGACCAGCCGCAGGTTCATACCCTTCGGTCTAGCGCAATTTTATTTGTAACGTCTTGTTGTTTGGGTCTAAAATCCTGTGACACAAAGGCCTCGAAAGAGCCGGAAAATGACGAGGAGAGCTTCAGGCCGGGATGCCTGAGACAGGAGGGATTCATGATGAAGATCAGATCATATGTTAGCGGGGTGGTGGTTTTCGTGGCCGCCGCCATGTCGGTTTCTGCGTACGCCGGACATTCCTGGAGCACGTATCACTGGGCCAGGACAGCCAACCCACTTTTATTAAAAGTGGTTGATAGCGTGAGTGGTGACTGGCAGTTTGAATTCGAAACGTCGCTCGATGAGTGGAATCAATCCAGCAAGCTGAATATGGTTGTTGCAACGGCCGCCGATGACAGTAGGACGCGCAAGCAATGCCGTTCGGTCAGTGGGCAGATGCGTGTGTGCAACGCCGCCTACGGTTTTAACGGCTGGCTGGGCCTGGCCTCGATCAACATCGACTCGAACGGTCATATTACCCAGGGCATTGCCAAGATGAATGACAGCTACTCATCTTATTGGGCCGACCCGAACGAGAAGCGCCACGTGATGTGCCAGGAAATCGGCCACGTATTCGGCCTCGGTCACACCTCTGAGGATGGTTCAAGCCAGAATACTTGCATGGACTATTCAACGAGTCCGGACAGTATTTCTCCCAATGCTCACGACTACGCGCAGTTGGATTCAATTTACAATCACCTGGATAGCTACAACAGCTATGATACCGGTGGTGGTTCAGGCGGTGGTGGCTGCACCGCACCCCCGGGTAAAGGCTGCAACAAATTCGGCACCAACTCTGAAGCCGGGCCGCCGATGGGTATCCCGGTCGAGGTGGGTCTGCACCATGAAATCTGGGTAGCTGCCGATGGCAAGGGTGGTTATTGGATTCACCATGTCACCGTTGCGCCCGGTGGTGCTGGCCGCCCCTGAATTTCAAGGTAGTGTCTGTCCATAAACGGGCATCCCTGCCCGTTTATGGATTCGCTACGCAAAAACGTGGTTTTGCTGCGCTCACATTTTCAATGACTTACGTCATCGAAAATGGCGGCACATCCATGTGCCGCGTTAGCATGTGGTGTTTATGGACGGGCACAAGGTAAATATCCAAAGAATAAGCCCGGTTGAGCCGGGCTTATTCGTTCAGGGCCGACGAGGTGTGGGCTGGAGGTTAATCCTGTAACTGGTCCCAGACTTGCTGGTCGCGCTCTGCCGTCCAGATGCGCGGCCAGTCGATGCCGTCCATCTCGTCCCACAGGCGTTGCACATCGAAGGGCAGGCAATGCTCAAAGATGGGCCACATGCCGAATTTCGGCGCCAACAGTTCATGTGTAGCCTCGAAAGCTTCCTTGAGCGTACCGCCACGCCGGTATACTTCCTGCGTCGTTTGAATCACGCTCTGGAGAAATCCACGCGTTTGTTCAATTGCGGCATCCACCGCGGCGCGGCCACGGGCAACATCGCCCCGTCCGCCAATCAGGATCTCGGCGCCAAAGGCTTTGACCTTGTCCAGCGTTGCGGTTGACCAGTCAAAGTGGAAACCGTCACCCGTGTACAGGGCCGCAGCTGCTTCGACCAGGTCGCCGGTAAAAAGAATCTTGTGTTTTGGCAACCAGGCAACGATATCACCTGCCGTATGACCGCGGCCGCAATACTCCAGCACCAGATCGCCGCGTGTTCCACCCAGAGGAATGACCAACCGGTCACTGAAAACGATATCCGGGTGGGTCAGTCCGGGAATGCCCTCGGGCTCGCGGAACAGGCGCGGCATGCGGCCGAATTCGCTGTCCCAATCCTGTTTGCCACGCTCTTCGATCAGGAAGCGGGTCGTATCGGAAGTAATGATAGCCTGGGCTTTGAATGCCGAAGCACCCAGCACACGCACCGCGTGATAGTGGGACAGCGCGAGGTATTTGACCGGTTTGTCCGTATGCTCGCGCAGTTGTTCCAGCCAGTCCAGCGCCGCGCGTGGCGTGGCCCGGGCCTCGAAAGCGACAAGAAAATCCTCCGCCTCGATGGCGCCGACATTGGGGTCACCTTCCGCGGTCAATGCGTACACGCCTTCAGCCAGCACTTCCAGCCTTTCGGTTTTCTTTCCCAGGTCTGCCGAGGATGCAAAGGGTTTCTTGGCCATACTGAATTTTACTCGCGGTGGTTTGTCATCAGGAGACGGGGAATCTATCATAGAACCGTTGCAGTAGAAACCAATACCGCGTAAAAACCAATCCGAGTTTCACCTTTGGTCCCGGGTTTGCTGCCATGAGCGGCTTGTTGATGCCAATTTTAAAAGCGCCAATTTTTAAAACTATATAATCGCTCTGAAACGAGAGTGAAGAGTCAATCCAAAAATGGTCAGTACCTATACCAATCCCGAGTATCCCTTCACGCGTAGCCCGGACCAGGATGCGAGCCATGCCGTGCATCACCCGGTCATCATCGTCGGTGCCGGGCCCAGTGGCCTGTCAGCCGCGCTGGATCTGGCCCTGCAAGGCATCAGGTCGGTGGTCGTGGATGAGAGCAACACCGTTTCCATCGGCTCACGGGCCATATGCTTCGCCAAGCGAACGCTGGAAATCATGGATCGTTACGGTTGCGGCGAGCGCATGGTCGAAAAGGGGGTCACCTGGAAAATTGGCAAAGTATTTTTCCAGGACGAACAGATTTACGAATTCAATCTGCTGCCGGAAGACGGCCACAAAATGCCGGCATTCATCAACCTGCAGCAATATTACTTTGAAGAATACATGGTCGACCGCTGTGCGGATTTCGACGAGATCGACCTGCGCTGGATGAGCAGGGCCAGGAACATTGAAGTTCGCCCGGACGGCGTTGCGCTGCTGGTCGAAACACCGCAGGGCGATTACCCGCTCACCTGTGATTACCTGTTGGCAGCTGATGGTGCCAGCAGCCCGATCAGGGAATCATTCGGCCTGCAGATGGAGGGGCAGGTTTTCCACGACCGGTTCCTCATTGCCGACATTGTCATGAAATCGCAGGATTTTCCAACCGAACGCAGGTACTGGTTCGATCCTCCGTTCCACCGCAACCACTCCGTACTGCTGCACAAACAACCGGACAATGTCTGGCGCATCGATATCCAGCTGGGCTGGGACGCCGATCCCGTGGAAGAGGCAAAACCGGAACATGTCATTCCGCGCATCAAGGCCATGCTGGGCGAGGATGTTGCGTTCGAGCCCGAGTGGTTGAGCGTTTATACGTTCCGTTGCCGCCGCATGAAGGATTTCATCTACAGGGACCGGATCATGTTCCTGGGTGACGCGGCCCACCAGGTTTCGCCGTTCGGTGCCAGGGGGGCCAATGGCGCGGTACAGTCGGTGGAAAACCTGTGCTGGAAACTCAAACGCGTCCTCACCGGGGAAGCCCCGCCTGCTTTGCTCGAAACCTACAATATCGAGCGTTCCCACGGCGCTGATGAGAATCTGCTCAACAGCACCCGTACCGCGGATTTCATCACGCCGAAGAATCACATCAGCCGGGTATTCCGCGACGAGGTGCTGCGTCTGGCGGCCGACTATCCATTCGCCCGCACCCTGATCAACAGCGGCCGCCTGTCACGGCCATGCACTTTGGATGGATCGCCCTTAAACACCCCGGATGAGGACGATTTTGGCCCGCACATGCGCCCGGGCTCGGTGTGCCGGGATGCGCCCATCATCACCGGCGGCAAGCCTGCTTGGCTGCTCGGGCAACTGGGCAACCGGTTTACCTTGATGGTGCATGGCGGCGCGGCGGAAAACCCGGTGCTGGCCAATTTCCAGGGGATGCAAGACCTGCAATTGCTGACAATCGGCTTTGACAGCGATTGCGGTCTGCCATCCAGGCGCATCGACGACGTGCGGGGAATTATTGAATATGCTTACCAACTGCAGCCCGGCAGCTGTTACCTGATACGCCCTGACCAGCATGTTTGCGCCCGCTGGCGCCGCTTCGATGTGAACCGGGTAATCACCGCCATGCAGCGGGCATTGGGCAAATTACTTGAAGAAACCAGGATGGGCGCATGAACCTGCAGACATTGAACACGAATCCCAATTTCACCAGCCCCGACGAATTTTATGCTGCCCTGAACGATCTTTATGACGAGGCCAGTGACGAAGAAGTGGAACGCATCAGTGCGCGACTGATTCTGTTACTTGCCAATCACATCGGTGATTCAGCCGTGCTGGCGCAAGCCATGGCGATTGCCGGGAGCATCAAAAAGGCTCTTGGGTGAACCGGTCCTCGCGTTTGTTCATTTGATGGCACCCTGCTCGCGAAGGGACTGAATTTCGGCGCAGGACAAACCGAGTGAGTCCAGCACTTCGTCCGTGTCTTGTCCGGCACGTGGTGGCGGCGCAGGGGTGCCGGGCCGGGTGACGCTGAATCGGGGTGCGGGCGCGTTTTGTGCGATGCCGTCGATTTCGATGACCGAACTTCTCGCCTTGATCTGCCGGTGCTCATTGACTTCCTGCAAGCTCAGCACCGGCGCAAAACACACCTCGGTGCCCTCCAGGATGGCGCACCATTGATCACGGGTTTTGCTGCGGAAGGCCTGTTCCAGCCGCCGCCGCAATGCGGGCCACTTGGCGGTGTTTGCGCCCCGGGTCAGTGCCGGCAGGTCGGACAGGGAGACGATCCCGGCATCGATGAAGTCCGCTGCGGGAATGCCGGTCAATTCCAGCAGCAGCCGGAAAAACTTGGGTTCCAGGGAACCGATCGCCACGAACCTGCCGTCGGCGGTTGCATACGTGTCATAGAACGGCATCGCTCCGGCCAGCGGGCTCTGCCCGGTCCCGGCCGGGAACAGGCCGGCTGCCAGCATACCGAAGGACAAGGCCATCTGCGCCAGCGCGCCATCCACCATGGCGGCATCCACCACCTGACCCTTGGAAGATCGCTGTGCTTGCAGCAGCGCGCACAACATGCCGAAAGCGAGCAACATGCCGCCGCCGCCAAAATCTCCCACCAGGTTGAGTGGCGGCGCCGGCTTGCCACCCGCCGGACCGATGGCATGCAGGGCGCCGGACAGGGCGATGTAGTTGATGTCGTGGCCGGCCACCTTAGCCAGCGGTCCGCGCTGTCCCCAGCCGGTCATACGGCCATACACCAGTTTCGGATTGCGCGGCAGGCAGATGTCCGGGCCGAATCCCAGGCGCTCGGCAACGCCCGGGCGGAAGCCCTCGAACAATGCATCGGCCTGGTCCGCCAGACGCAACAATATCTCCACGCCACGGAGATTCTTCAGATTCAGTGCAATGGATTTGCGGCCGCGTGAGAGGGGGTCCGTGGGGGCGGGTGAGCCCGGTGGAGCGCTCTGCCGGTCCACGCGGATGACTTCAGCACCCATATCCGCCAGCATCATGCCGCAGAACGGACCCGCACCCATGCCGGCGATTTCGATGATACGTATGCCTTGCAGCGGTCCCATGCGGTGCCGTCAACCGCCGAGCAACTTGCGTTCATCGAGGCCGATGCTGCGCGCGATGATCTCTTTCATGATTTCGGTGCTGCCGGCATAAATTCGCGACACCCGGGCGTCGGTAAACATGTGCGAGATGCGGTACTCATCCATGTAGCCGGCGCCACCGTGCAGCTGCACGCACTCATCCATGACTTTCGATTCGGTTTCGGTGGCATGGTACTTGGCTTCAGCGGCCAGCTCGGCGCTCAATTCGCCGGCGTTATGCAGCAGTACACATTGGTCGATAAACGTCTGCGTGATGTCGAGCGCGGTGCGCATTTCGGCCATCTTGAAGCGGCTGTTCTGGAAGGCCGCGATCGGCCGGCCAAAAGCCTTGCGCTCAAGAATGTAGTCCATGGTGAGGTCGAAAGCGACCTGGGCATGCACAATTGCCTGGCTGGCGCTGATCAGACGCTCCTCGGCGAGGAAGTGCATCAGGTTGTAAAAGCCTCTTTCCGGGTCACCGAGTACGTTCTCCGCCGGCACGCGGACGTTCTCAAAAAACAGCTCTGCCGTGTCCTGGGCCTTCATTCCCATCTTGCCCAGATTACGCCCACGACTGAAGCCCGCCATTTCTGCTTCGATCACGAACAGGCCAAGGCCATGCGGTTTGTCCGGCACGGTGCGCGCTGCGGTGACAAACGCACCACCGTTGATGCCATTGGAAATATAGGTCTTGGAGCCATTGACGATCCAGTCCTCGCCGTCCCGCAGGGCCCGCGTCCTGATGCCAGACAGATCGCTGCCGGCAGCGGGTTCCGACATGGCGATACCGAGTATGGTTTCGCCGCTGATGCACCGGGGCAGCAAGCGTTGCTTGAGCGCTTCGCTACCCAGCTGGCCGATGTAAGGTCCCACCAGGCGGCTGTGCAAAGTCAGGAACAGGCTGATATCGCCATGTCGAATGGTTTCTTCAATGACAATTTGCTCAAATCGAAAATCCGCCATGCCCAGTCCGCCGTATTTTTCATCGACCCACATGCACAGCAAACCTTGTGCACCGGCTTTGAGGAAGGCGGACTTGTCGCAGATGCCGGATTTACGCCAGGTTTCGACATGCGGTTCGACTTCGGCCTGCATGAAGCGGCGGACCGAGTCGCGGAACATATCGTGTTCTTCTGCAAAAATCAGCCGCTTCATCATGTGAGCCCTCTGCTCATGCGGTGCCGTCAGGCATGAAAGGCCTGGTTGTTTTCAGCCCGTTCACGCAACCAGGCGGAGACGGCAAAGCGCGGCCCGAATGCCTTGGCCAGGCGATCGCATGCGGCGACGAAATGCCCAATGCCGATGGTGTCGATATAAGACAGCGTACCACCTGTCCAGGCCGGAAAGCCGATACCCAGCACGGAACCAACGTCGGCATCGGCGGGATGGGTTATGACATTCTCTTCAAAACAGCGCGCGGATTCCAGCGCCTGTATGTAAAGCAAACGCTGCTTGAGCTCCGCGACATCCGGTTGTTCTGCGCGTTGCGGGAAGTGCTCGGCCAGGCCCGGCCAGAGGTGTTTCTTTCCATCCACCGGGTATTGGTAGAAGCCGGCGCCATGGCGTTTGCCCTTGCGCTGCAGTTTTTCGACCATCGTGGCGATTACTTGCTGTGCCGGATCGGCTGGATAGGTCTGGCCCAATGCTGCGGCGGTTGCTTTGCCGATTTTCCAGGCCAGTTCAATGGCCACTTCGTCGGTTACCACCAATGGTCCGACCGGCATCCCCGCCATTTTCGCCGCGTTTTCGATCAATGCCGGCTTGATACCTTCGGCCAGCATCCGGATGCCTTCGCTGGTGAAAGTGGTGAATACACGACTGGTAAAGAAACCGCGGCTGTCGTTTACCACGATCGGCGTCTTGCCGATCTGTTGAACAAAATCCAGACTGCGGGCGATCGCCTCATTGGAGGTTTTGGCGCCAACAATGACTTCCACCAGTGGCATCCTGTCCACCGGGGAGAAGAAGTGAATGCCGATAAATTGCTGCGGCCTTTTCGATGCCTCGGCGAGCCCGGTAATGGGCAAAGTGGAGGTATTGCTGGCGAAGATGGCAGTAGTGGGTATGACCGCCTCGGCTTTGGCCGTGACCTCCGCCTTGATTTCAACGTTTTCAAACACCGCCTCGACAACCAGATCACAGCCATCGAGGTCTGCATGGTCCGCCGTGGTATGGATCAAACCCAACAGCTGGTCTTTTTTTTCCGCTGTCGCATGGCCACGGCTGATGGCTTTGTCCATCAAGCCGGTGGAATAGGCTTTGCCGTGTTCTGCCTTTTCCCGGTCGGAATCCAGTAAAACCACGTTGATGCCTGCCCTGGCTGACACGTAGGCGATGCCGGCGCCCATCATGCCGGCGCCGAGTATGCCGAGTTTTTTCACCTGCGATTTTTCGATGCCCTCAGGACGCCGGCTGAGCTTGTCGGCTGCACCCTTGTTGAGGAACAAGGTGCGCATCATGTTGCGTGCTATGGGACCGGTCAACAGTGTGGCGAAGTACTGGGATTCGATGTTCAAGCCGGTGTCGATCGGAGTGATACAACCCTCATAAATAGCCGACATGGCTGCAATGGGGGCAGGGTAGTTATGCTGGGTTTTACCCGCCAGCAGGGCGGTGCCGACCATCAGGTTCTGGGCGTTCTTTGGCGTCATCGCGCCAGCGCCGCCAGGTACTTTGAAACCCTTCTTGTCCCAGGGCTGCAGCGGATCGCCGCACTGTATCAGCCAGGCCCGCGCTCGTTCCACCACCTTATCCGCGGGCGCCAGCTCATGCACAATGCCGAGTTGCAGCGCTTTTTGCGCATTCACGTTGGTGCATTGAAGGATCAGCGGCAGCGTCTCTGCCATGCCGATCAGTCTGGGCAGCCGCTGTGTTCCACCGCCACCGGGCAGCAGGCCAATATTCACTTCCGGAAAGCCGACGACGGCTTTGGCGTCATCCACCATGACACGGTAGTGACAGGCCAGGCACAGTTCCAGGCCGCCACCCAGCGCCAGACCATTGATGGCGGCTGCGAAGGGTTTGCCGCAGGTTTCCATCCTGCGCAGACGGCGATTCAGCGCAAAGCTCCAGTCGAATGCCTCTTTGCGGGTCATTCCGCGGTCATAAGCGGTGACCAGGTCCTTGATATCGGCGCCGGCAATAAACGCTTTCTTGCCGGAAGTTATTACGGCGCCTTTCACCTCCCCGTCAGCAGCGACACGCTCGATCAGGGTTTCCAGGTCCTGCAACAGTTCCGCTGCCAGGACGTTCATGGACTTGCCCGGCAGATCGATGGTGAGGATGGCGATACCGTCGCTGTCGACGGTGTAGTGAATGCTGTTGGTCATGTGATCAATATCTCTCGTGGATGGTTCGCCCGGCGGGGCTATCAGATGCGCTCGATGATGGTGGCCGTGCCCATGCCGGCGCCGATGCACAACGAAATCAGGGCCGTGCCCAGGTTGCGGCGCTCGAGTTCATCCAGCACGGTCCCCAGGATCATTGCACCCGTGGCACCGAGAGGATGACCCATCGCAATGGCGCCGCCGTTCACGTTGATCCTGTCGTGAGCAATGTCGAGTTGCTGCATGTACAGCAGCACCACCGCGGCAAAGGCTTCGTTGAGTTCAAACAGGTCGATATCGGCAGTGCTCATACCTGCCCGCTGCAATACTTTCCGGGTTGCCGGGGCCGGACCGGTCAACATGATCGTGGGTTCGCTGCCGATGGAGGCAAAAGCACGAACACGCGCCCTAGGCTTCAGGCCGATCTTCTCCCCGGCCTCCTTGCTACCCACCAACACGGCAGCAGCACCGTCGACAATGCCGCTGGAGTTGGCCGCGGTGTGCACGTGGTCGATGAATTCGACCTCGGGGTAGCGCTGCAGCGCGACCGCGTCGAAACCGCCCTGATCTCCCGTAATCACAAAGGCCGGATTCAGGCTGGAAAGGCTTTCCATGGTGGACTCCGGGCGCATGTGTTCATCCTTGTCCAGCACGACTTCGCCGATATGGTTTTTGATCGGCAGTACGGCTTTCTTGAAGTAGCCGTTATTCCAAGCGTGGGCGGCACGTTTTTGGCTTGCCAATGCATAGGTGTCAAGATCGGTGCGCGAGAAGCCATATTTCGTTGCAACCAGATCGGCACTAATACCCTGCGGGACGAAGTAGAGGTCGTAGGCCACCTGCGGATCGGTGGCCCATGCGCCGCCGTCCGAGGCCATGGGTACGCGTGACATACATTCCACGCCACCGCCGATCACCAGATCTGACTGGCGGGCCATCACTTGCGCAGCCGCGGTGTTCACGGCTTCCAGGCCGGATGCGCAGAAGCGATTGAGCTGTTTTCCCGCCACGGTCTGCGCGTAGCCGGCGTTGAGGACGGCGGCACGGGCAATGTCCGCGCCTTGTTCACCCACCGGGGTGACACAACCGAACACGACATCATCGACCAGCGAGGTGTCGAGCCTGTTGCGATCACGTACGGCGGCCAGAACCTGACTGCAAAGATTGATTGGTGTTATGCCATGCAGTGAGCCATTGGCCCGGCCGCGGCCGCGCGGTGAGCGGACATGGTCGTAAATAAATGCATCTGTCATTTGCTTTCCTTGTTTTACCCGCAGGTGGGGTGCAGTAATTCGTTGGCGGCGCTGATCATCCCGTCTTGAGCCAGGACAGTGGGTTGCGGACTTTGATCTTTAACCGGTATATGCGCCCTGTCAATGATGTTGATCACGCAGCACAACTTTCAAATACGTCATTCCGGGATTCGCGAAGCAAATCCTGGAATCCACTGGGCATGGACGGGAATTTCCAGCCGCCAGGCGCCCGACTAATCCAGGTCCTGCATCAGTGAAAAACGGGTTTTTGCGGGCACGATCACCCGGTGGCTGTAGCCCTCATGGTCCGAACCGAAGAACAGAGCGGCGCCGTCGCGCAAGCCTTGGATCATCCCGTCTGTCAGTTCAAAACGCATGAAATGCACGGCAGAGGTTTTTTCTTCCGTGGAGCGATCCAGGTCTTCATTGGCGATGGCAAAGACTTTCTCATGGCCCTCCACCTGTATCCAGACCAGGTGTTCCAGGCCAACCAGTTGCGCCAGCCGACGCCGGCGGACAGCCACATCTTCGAATTCCAGCATCGCCGTGGCCTTTAAATTGCGCCCGTCCGGTATCAGCGGGTTGTAGGTATCCAATTCCTCCTGGATCGCGGCCGCCTCGAAAATTCGCTCGATGCGCAGCATCTCCTGCACCTGGTATTGAACGGTGAGGCGGTCTTCGAAGTGCAGCGCAAGGCTCGGACCGACATCGACGCGGCGGATCTTCTTATGCTCGATCACACGATTACGAAACGCGCTGCGCTGATCGGCGTAGGTTTCGAGGGGGAAGAGGTCCTGCCGGGTCAGGTAATTCATATGCCATAAGCCTTGCGTAACAGCGTCAGGGGATTCGTCTCGGCATTCTTCAGTTCCAGGCCGTCAGCAATCTGCGTTGCGGCCATGGGGCAATCCGAAACCAGGTAATCAGCTGCCGTTTTCTTTACCCGGCTGATCGCCGCGCGTGCGATTTTTTGTGATTTCTCGTAGGTTCCGGCACGCACGCCATAGGTGCCATCATGGCCGGAACAACGCTCGATCACTTCGATTGTGGTGCCCGGCACCAGCGACAAAACGTCTTTGGTTTTGGGCCCAATGTTCTGTACCCGCTGGTGACAGGGCACATGCCAGGCGACGGTGCCGAGTTCCAGCTTGAATTGCGTGTTCAAAAATCCCGCTTTGTGACGGTGCATCAGGTATTCAAAGGGGTCGAAAATATGCCGCTTCACTTTCCGGATGTCGCTATCGTCGGGATACATCAGCGGCAGTTCCTGTTTGAACATCAGTACGCAGGACGGGACAGCCGCAACAAGGTCCCAGCCTTGATCGATCAGGTGCACCAGCTGAGGAATATTGCTGCGGCGGTATTTGTCGACGGCGTCAAGATCACCCTGCTCGAATTTGGGCATGCCGCAGCATTCCTCACGTTCGGTGAGGCGCACCGGAATGCCGTTGTGCTCGAATACTTTGATCAGGTCCTGACCAATGTCCGGTGTATTCACGTTGCAGTAACAGGTGGCGAACAGCGCGACCTTTCCCCGGGTTGGTCCCGCCGCCTGAATGGCCACAGCGGCAGGGATACGGCCCTGGTCCCGGCGGCGCAAGGTAGCGGAATGAAACTCCGGCAGGTGGGCGCGATGATCCAGGTCCAGCGTTTTTTCCAACACTTTGCGCATGGCGGCATTGCCGTTGGCGGCATTGATGATGTTGGCGACCACGGGCAGGCTGCCGATTTTACCCTGGATACCGGTATTGCTGAGCAGTTTATGGCTGAGCTTGCGTTCGCCCTTTTTGAACTGCACAGCTTTGGCGCGCAGCATCAAGTGCGGGAAGTCCACGTTCCATTCGTGTGGCGGCACGTAAGGACACTTGGTCTGGTAACACAGGTCGCACAGGAAGCACTGGTCGACCACTTTGCGGTAGTCTTCCCTGGCGACCCCATCAACTTCCATTGTGGACGAACCATCCACGAGGTCGAACAGCGTGGGGAAGGCATCGCACAGCGCAACGCAGCGGCGGCAGCCGTGACAGATGTTGAACACCCGAGCGAGTTCCCCGAGTAAGGCCTCCTCACGGTAAAATTCCGCATCCTGCCATCCCAGCGGGTGGCGGGTAGGGGCCCCGAGGCTGCCTTCACGCATGCCAGTACCGTGACCCATATATTTCGACACGACCAGCGCGTCGCTGACCGGTCAGATGCAAGACGCGCTTGCGCAGGAAGGGCGGGCCCCCTTTCCAGCAAGCGCAACGCCGCAGATGGCCGGTCAGCGGCGCGCCCGAAGGGAGCCCCCGGGATGCACCAGGACGGCGTTGCACCGTTTGACAAGGACCGGGCCATTGCCTGCGCGGTGCGCCTTGTCCTGGCACATCCGGGGGGCTCTGGTTGTATCGAAATATATGGGTCACGGTATACTAGTGTCTCCTGTAAAAATGATCCTTGTCTTCGCGCGATAAAGCCCGCCGCCATGCCGGACCGGGTCCGGCATGACTTTGTTCCCAGGTCATCGCCGATGACGGCAGATGAGGCAATCAGCCCAACTCGTCAAGAGCCCTTTGAAAGCGGTTGGCATGTGAACGTTCGGCCTTGGCCAGGGTCTCGAACCAGTCAGCGATTTCGCCAAAGCCTTCATCGCGGGCAGCGCGTGCCATACCAGGATACATATCGGTATATTCGTGCGTTTCACCGGCAATAGCTGCTTTAAGATTGCTCGCAGTGGGACCGATCGGCAGGCCGGTCGCCGGGTCGCCGGTCTCTTCCAGGTATTCAAGGTGACCGTGTGCATGTCCGGTTTCGCCCTCGGCGGTGGAACGGAACACCGCGGACACGTCATTGTAGCCTTCGACATCGGCGCGTGCCGCGAAGTACAGGTAACGGCGGTTTGCCTGCGATTCTCCGGCAAATGCATCCTTGAGATTCTGTTCGGTTTTTGATCCTTTCAGTGACATGGTGACTAATCCTCCGTTAATGGTGATCGAATTCGGGAATACAGCATAGTCCACACCTATGAATAGGTGAAATTGATTTTTATAATCGAATGCATAGACTCAGACAATGAACTGTTTGCCGCGGCAGAATCATCGTGAATCAGACAGGATCACAGATAATAAGCAGTTGAACAGATGGGATTGCTGTGGTGGAATGCGCCCTGTTTCCCCATGACGGACGATCCCTTGATCGACGCGGTCAGAGCCCGGATCGGAAAACCGGAAGTTCTCCTCATCCTGATAACCGTTATCGTGTTTACTGTGAAGGGACGTTGACCGGGGGCCTGGCGACTTGCATACTTGCATGCACATTGCATGATACGCGGAGGAAGTCATGGCAACGAATCTCCAGATCCGCAACGTGCCGGACGACCTGCACCGGACACTCAAGGTGCGTGCTGCACTGGAAGGCAAAAGCATGAGCGAACTGCTGCTCGAGCAACTGCGCGCAATGTTGGCCCTGCCCTCGGAGCAGGAGTTGCGCCAGCGGCTGTCCAGCGCGGAGCCGTTTGCGATGGACCAATCCTCGGCGGCGCTGATCCGCAGTGAGCGGGATGCGGCGTGAGTCGTATCCTGGTCGTTGACGCGTCCGTGGTGGTGGACCTGATCGGGCGCTTCCGACCGGAGCCGATCGAGGCCTTGCTCTGGGCTGACAATACCGTACTGGCCGCGCCCGAGCTGATCGGGATCGAGGCGCTGCGGGTGCTGCGCCGACTCGACCAGGCCGGTGCGATTCCGCCCGGCCGGACCTCGGCCGTCGAACTGCTGCGGGCCTTGCCGATCCGCACCTACCGGCACGCTGGCCTGCTGGCCGGAATCTGGGCGCTGCGCAAGAACCTGACGGCTTACGATGCCGCCTATGTGGCGCTGGCCCGCCTGTTGGGCGCCACGCTGGTGACGCGTGATGAGAAACTCGCCGGCGCACCCGGTCTCGGCGTGAACGTGGAAGCCCCGTGAAAGCCCAAGTGGCATTTTTACAGGTGGGGCAGGTTTTGGTCTAGGGCATGGCCAGCCGTTCTGCCGCCCTGCTCGGTGATTGACTGCCCTGATCCGTGTTCATGATTTCAGGTGCGCCGTAGCTTGCAATCGCCTCTTCTCATACATTGGGATCACGAAATAGCCTCAATGTTGATCTGCGCCTAAATTTGAACGACAGTTGGCATTGAAAACTCTACCACCAAGCAAATCGTAAATTAGTTGATCTATCCATAGATATTTTGCTTCTCGGCGGGTCAATATACCGCTCAAATATCTGCCTTGATTGGATCAATAATTGAGTGGAAATCAACAATCATTGATCAACTCGTGAGATACACGAATCTGACGGAAGCGCGATATGCCGCCAGCTTGAGCTTTTGATTAGACATTGCTATCTCAAACGGCATGATGCAATGGGGTGATCACCGCTGAATGGAGAGAATATTTGAAGTTTCCACTCACCCCTGAATGCAGTTGTCTGTGCTGCCATCTCCTCTGCAATTCTGGTGCATAATTTTTGTGCCTCAGACCCCGAGGTTTCAATTCTCACATCGACCGTGGGTCCCCAGATATTGACCTCACACTCTGTCGATATGCCTGATTTTTCCAGTGCAGAACACAGTAATTGTGCCGACCCGACCGCATTCTCCCTAACAGATGTTTCCCCTGGTTCTGTTGAATCGCCGCAGCCGCTGAAAGACATTGCCATGACAGATAGTGCCATTACGTGCTTGTACATTTGATACTCCGATTGGGAACTGCTCCTAACAATTGCCAGGCGGAACGCAAAAGCAATTGTTAATGGTTGTATAGGTTCATCGATGATGCCTACGCCTATACCTCACGCCGTATGCAGTTCCTCGCGGATCACCCGGCGAAGCGTGGATTCAATCTGCTCGCCCGTCATGGCCTGGTGGAGCGCCTGATTGATGAGGGTCTGGTAGCCGCGCTCCCCGGCCTTGGCCTTGAAGAACGCAATGATTGAGCCATCCAGCATGATTGAAACGCGCTGCTTACCCAACCGTTCATTGACCGTGGCGGCAAATTCTTCGCGACTGACGTCCTTTAAGCCAACGCGCAGGCGTGGTGATTTAGAGATATTGGGAGAGAGTTTCGATTTCATGGAGTTCCGCCTTTCGCATGGAGATGATGTGAATTTCGTCTTCGGTTTCCGTGTGGCAGATCGTCACGATGGCTGTGCCAAGAAAGCCGGTGGAATTAAAGCGCCGTTCGCCGTCGTAATCACGGGCGTCTTCCACTGTGAAGGTAGGCCCGTTGAATACCTGTTCGGCGTTTGCGAAATTAAAGCCGTGTTTCTTCAGGTTGGCGGTGCGTTTGGCAGCCTTCCACGTGAAGTTCATGGATTTTATTATACATACGATAATATATATTGCAAGTGGTCGATCACCATCGGCGAAACAATACTTGACGAATCACATTGCGCACTACTTCCTGTGCCGCTCGCGCAGCCGCGACTTGCACGTCGCATTCCCGAAGCAGGTGTTGCGGAATCGTGCTTTGCGTCCAGCAACACAACTGTTTGAGGGAGTTCAACATGAATCGTGCAACCGCTATCCTTGTTCCGGCGCTGTGCGCGTTGCATCTGCTGTGGGTGTCTGCGCCGGTGATGGCCGCCCTGCTCGGTGTCGGTGCCGACCCGCTCTACGCCATCGTCGCCGACGAGCCGCGCTTTCTGGTCATCCTCGAACGCCAGAACCTGCCGCCGGCCCGTGCGGTCGAGGAGTAGTTCAATGTCACCGCCGGCAGAATCACAGTCGCTGTCGGGTGCAGCCCGGAAATGGTCCAGGGACGAAACGCCATGATCCTCCGCCGCGTTATCGAGCATGATAAAACGGGGCCCGACCCACCGGGTCCGGACCCCGTTTTGATATGTTCCTGCGCTGCCCTGCCGCAGCGCCTGAACAAGCGCCCGGCTTAGCGCCCGGCTTACTTCAGATCAAAGCGATCGTTCCGCATCACCTTGGTCCATGCCGCGACGAAGTCATTGACGAACTTGTCATGCGCATCGTCGGCTGCATAGACTTCTGCAACGGCACGCAGCTCCGAGTTGGAACCGAACACCAGGTCGACCGGCGTTGCCGTCCACTTCACCTTGCCACTGGCGCGATCCTTACCGACATAGGTACCCTCGTCCTTGGAGGACTTCTCCCAGGCCGTGGACATGTCGAGCAGATTGACGAAGAAGTCGTTGGTCAGCGTACCCGGATGAGCGGTGAACAGGCCATTACTGGAGCCATCCGTGTTGGCGCCGAGTGCGCGCATACCACCCACCAGCACGGTCATTTCCGGCACCGTCAGGTTCAGCACATCGGCACGGTCGACCAGCGCATCGGCCGGCGACAGCCTGGCACCCTTGCTGTAGTAGTTGCGGAAGCCATCGGCCTTCGGTTCCAGCAGGGCGAATGACTGGACATCAGTCTGCTCTTGCGTGGCATCCGTACGACCCGGCCGGAACGGGACCGTGACACTGTGCCCGGCATCACTGGCGGCCTTCTCGATGGCGGCGCTACCACCCAGCACGATCATGTCGGCCAGTGATACCTGCTTGCCGCCCGCGTGGGCTTTGTTGAAGTCCGTGCGGATCTTCTCAAGATGCTGCAGGACCTTTGCCACCGTCTTCGGATCGTTGACCGCCCAGTCTTTCTGCGGGGCCAGGCGCAGGCGACCACCATTGGCACCACCGCGCATGTCGGTACCGCGGAAGGAAGCGGCCGCTGCCCAGGCGGTACGGACCAGGTCAGACACGGACAGCCCGGAAGCCAGCACAGCCTTCTTCAGGCTGGCCACATCGCTGTCGTCAATCAACTTGGTGTGATCAGCCGCCGGCACCGGATCCTGCCAGATCAGCGCCTCGCTCGGGGCTTCCGCACCGACATAGCGGGCACTCGGACCCATGTCGCGGTGCGTCAGCTTGAACCAGGCGCGGGCAAATGCGTCGTTGAAGGCATTCGGATCATTGGCAAACTTCTCGGAGATCTTGCGATAGACCGGGTCTTCCCGCAGCGACAGGTCGGTGGTCAGCATCACCACCGGATTGCGCTGGCCGGCAATGTGGGCATCCGGAGTCATTTGGTGCAGCGACGCATCCTTCGGAATCCACTGGATGGCACCGGCCGGGCTCTTGGTTTGCACCCAGTCAAAGGCCAGCAGGTTCTTCAGGAAGACACCGGTCCACTCGGTCGGCGTCGGGGTCCAGGCGCCTTCGAGACCACTGGTGATGGTGTCTTCGGCATCGCCCTTGCCGCACTTGTTGGCCCAACCCAGTTCCTGCTGCTCAATCGGGGCAGCGGCCGGCTCGGGGCCGATGCAGTCAGCGGGGTTGTGGGCACCGTGGGTCTTGCCCAGGGTATGACCACCGGCGATCAGCGCGACGGTCTCCTCGTCGTTCATGCCCATGCGGCCAAAGGTGTCGCGGATGTCCTTCGCGGCGGCCACCGGATCACCTTTGTGTCCGGTCGGGCCCTCCGGATTCACATAGATCAGGCCCATCTGCACAGCGGCCAGCGGATTTTCGAGATCGCGCTTGCCACTGTAACGCGTGTCGTCAGCCAGCCACTTTTTCTCGGTGCCCCAGTACACATTGTCCGCTTCCCAGTCGTCGACGCGGCCGCCGGCGAACCCGAAGGTCTTGAAGCCGGCCTTCTCCAGCGCCACGTTACCGGCCAGTACCATCAGGTCACCCCATGATACGTTGCGGCCATATTTTTTCTTGACCGGCCACAGCAGGCGGCGCGCCTTGTCGAGGTTGGCGTTGTCAGGCCAGCTGTTGAGCGGCTCGAAGCGCTGCTGACCGCCGTCAGCACCGCCGCGGCCGTCCTGGCTACGGTAGGTGCCGGCACTGTGCCATGCCATGCGGATAAACAGGCCGGCGTAGGTGCCCCAGTCAGCGGGCCACCAGTCCTGCGACGTGGTCATCTCCTGCGCAATGTCTTCTTTCAGTGCATTGATGTCGACGCTGGCGAAGGCCCTGGCATAATCAAAGCTATCGCCCAGCGGGTTGGAATCGGTGGCATGCACGCGCAGCGGGCTCAGATCCAGCCGGTTCGGCCACCAGAAATCGTTGCTTATAGTTTCCGTCCCGGCGTTTACCGGGCCCATGAACAGCATTTGGGATGTTGCGACTGCGAATGCCCCAAGCAGCGCTGCTGATTTTCCTCGTTTCAGTGACATGGTGATTAATCCTCCGTTAAAGGTGATCGACCCGGGAGCACAACATAGTCCACACGTATGAATAGGTGAAATTGATTTTTATAATCGAATGCATAGACGGAGACAATGAACTGTTTGCCCCGGCAGAATCGTCGTGAATCAGACAGGAGCACAGAAAATAAGCAGTTGAACGGATGGGGTTGCTGTGGTGGAATGCGCCCTGTTTCCCAGTGATGGACGATCCCACCCTGGATCGTGAGACGTTCAGGCAAGGCTTGCGGGAGGTTGTGGCATGAACCGATCATCATCGCCGTCCGCATCTGCCGCGGCGGATGCGGAGTTGCTGCAAAGGCGTAACCGTGTCCTGGGCCCCGCTTATCGCCTGTTTTACCGTAATCCGGTGCATCTGGTACGGGGCGAGGGCGTCTGGCTGTTCGATGCAGAGGGCAAGCGTTATCTGGATTGCTACAACAACGTGGCTTCAGTGGGGCACTGCCACCCGCAGGTGGTCAAAGCCTTGAGTGAGCAGGCTGCCACTTTGAATACGCATACACGTTATCTGCACGACAAGGTCGTGCGCTATGCCGAGCGCCTGGGTGCGACCTTGCCGGGTGATTTGAAGGTATGCATGTTTGTATGCACCGGTACCGAGGCCAACGACCTGGCATTCCGCATGGCACGCACGGTCACCGGTAACGACGGAGCGATCGTCACTGAATTTGCCTACCACGGTAATTCCACGGTAGTGACCGAGCTTTCGACCGCCGAATACCCTGCTGAAGAACGTCCCGATTACCTGGTGGCCATTGAGCCGCCTAACCCCTTCCGCGGCACTTTTCGTTACGGTGAACCCGCGCTGGGCCCGAAGTACGCCGCATTTGCCGATGAGGCGATTGCACAGTTGGAACGGCGCGGACGCAGGCCGGCCATGTTCCTGTGTGATGCCATTTTTGACGCCAACGGCCCGCTCACGGCGCCGCCGGGTTATCTTCAGGCGGTCTATGAGAAAGTCCGTGCCGCGGGCGGACTTTGCGTCGCCGATGAAGTACAGTCCGGTCTGTGCCGCCTGGGTGATCACATATGGGGTTTCGAAGACTCTGGTGTCATTCCTGACATCGTCACCATGGGCAAACCCATCGGCGATGGCCATCCTCTGGCAGCGGTCGTCACCACGCCCACCATTGCGGCAGCGTTTTCACGCAAGTTTCATTACTTCAATACCTTCGGGGGCAACCCGGTTTCTGCCGCGGTCGGCCTGGCGGTCCTGGACGTCATGGATAAGCAAAAGATACTGCAAAATGTACATGACGTGGGGGCCTACCTGGGTAAAGGTTTACTTGCCGTGGCCAATCAATTTCCGCTGATTGGCGATGTGCGTGGCAAGGGCTTGTTCCATGGCCTGGAATTCGTGCGCGACCGCAACACGCTGGAGCCGGCAAGGGAAGAGGCAGGGCGGGTTCGCGATCACTTGCGTGCCAACGGCGTGCTGGTTGGCACTTCGGGCCAGCTGGACAATGTCATCAAGATCCGTCCGCCGCTGGTGTTTGCCCGTGATCATGCGGATTTGTTGTTGCAACAACTCAGGTTGGCCTTGCTGTCATTATGATGATACATGCCAGAGCGGTGTTAAATCCGCCCGTCTGGTTTTTGCAAGAATACTGATTTTACCAGGAGGTTGGAGATGATAACGCGTTATGCCTGGCTGGCTGTTTTTCTGCTGCTGGTGGTTATTGCTGCTGCGCTGGCCGGCAGCTTTGAAGCCGGCGATTGGTACTTCACCCTGCGCAAACCGGGATGGACGCCGCCACCCTGGGTGTTCGGCCCGGTCTGGTCTGTCCTTTACCTGCTGATGGCGCTGGCAATGTGGCAAGTCTGGGTCTCCATGCATGACACGCGCTTCGGCGCCCTGGTCTGGTGGTTATTGCAACTTGGCCTGAATGTGGTCTGGTCGTGGTTGTTTTTCGGCCTGCACCGTAGTGGATGGGCCATGGCGGAAATGCTTCTGCTGATCGGCTTGGTCATCCTGTGCATCAGGGCATTTTTTGCTGCTTCGCGCGTCGCGGCGGCATTGCTTATGCCCTATCTGGCCTGGCTTTTGTTCGCCTGGGTGCTGAATGTCTCGATCTGGATGATGAATGGCGGCGGCCTGGGAAGTTTGCTCGGTTAGTGTTTGTCCATAAACGGGCATCCCTGCCCGTTATGGATTCGCTACGCAAAAACGCGGTTTTGCTGCGCTCACATTTTCAATGAATACGACATCGAAAATGGCGGCACATCCGTGTGCCGCGTTAGCAATTATTTGTTATTTGTGCTTACGCGCTGCTCTTGGGGGTATAGAAAACATTCAGCTTGTTGCCATCGAGGTCGCGGAAATAACCCGCATAGAACTCATCGCTGCGTGGTCCGGCCGGACCTTCATCCTTGCCGCCGAGCTCGATAGCCTTGTCATACACCTTGTGCACCATTTCCGCTGAATCAACGACCAGTGC
This sequence comes from uncultured Gammaproteobacteria bacterium, assembly GCA_963708905.1. Classification (GTDB taxonomy): domain Bacteria; phylum Pseudomonadota; class Gammaproteobacteria; order Xanthomonadales; family SZUA-36; genus SHZL01. Next base: position 67,699 of record CAVPUV010000081.1, read on the forward strand.
CGTCATGCTGCCGTTGCCGACCGTGGCGGGCTTGCCGTCAAAGGGCTTGGGTCACGGCAAAGCCGGGTTTGTCCGGCGCTACCGCCCAGGCAATGAAGGTGTCAAATTCCATGAATCGCTTTGCGCCCAGCAACGCAAACAACTCATCATAAAATGCAGCGGCACGCGGCAGATCATTGGTGCCAACGGTTACGTATCCAATCATAGATCTCTCCAGGTCCGGTGTTTCAGGGAAACTCTGATCTGCGCCACAAGGCGCTTGTTTAGCTTACGGCTGAAAGCCCCGTCTGGGAAGTGTGGTGGAGGACCCGGTAGGCATTGGTGCAAGGATCGGTAAAACGCTGCGAGTTTACGTTTCACGGCCAAGTCGTATTACGGCAAAAAAAAACCGGAACGACGACATCACTCCGGCGCAGCCACGAATTATAGCCGAGCAGCGGGTACAGAGGCAGCTCCTGCTCCGTGGCAGCCGTTATCCACCGGCCCGCACAGCCCTGTCCGCGAGATTCGCGATGGCAACGCAAACCTGCCCGAAGGCGACACAGAACAACAGGACTCCGTGTTCGGGTTCTACGCCCCCCACACCCAAACGTTCATTTCCCGGTTCCGAGCCAAAAAGCCCAGCAAGATCGCGAGCTTGGAGTATCTGCAGCGTTTGAGCCTCCACTCAAGGCTGATTCTTGGTCGGGAGCCCTTCTCGCTTGGCGTCTTTCTCCTTCTGGGTAACGATTAGAAACACGGCGAGCCCGATCCACGAGAGAAGCAAGGCGACAATGAACCAACCGAATTTCGCTCCGCCGTGGGACCGACCCGACACGAGGACATAGACTGAGGGCAAAAGAATCAATAGGAGGATGATTAATTGCCACAAGCTTATTCCACCGATTCCCATTTCACGCTCCTTCGATCAGGCCGCAATCGTGCACTACCGCGAGAAAGGATGCCGACACGCCAGAGATAAACTTGCCCAGCAACCGAATCCGTATTTGCTTTAACAAAGGACTCATATCGCTGCAACCGTTGCAGACAAATCCATCTGCAGCGAAGGAGAGCGTGGGGATAAGAAGAAATGCTAAGACAATTGTTACGAAAAGTCCATTTTCCATCGCTGTTGCTCCTGTGAGAAATAGCTTTTGATTCAACTGAATGCAATTATTCCAGTATGAATCGAACTTTGCGCTACCACTCTCCAATTGGAAACGTGGATTTCTTCTTTCGATACGACTCACAGTTTACGGTAGGGATGTCCATTACTGGGAACCGGCGCACAGATACGAGCGAGCCCGATTCAGGCACTCGGCTCCCATCTTGGGCGCCGGCCACCCACAAATGGGACCCGCCCTATCCGTTGGTGTTAATCTGGGTGGGGTTAGTCCAGCTGCGGCTATGTTACGAATATACAGTCAAAAAGCCGGAAGCTGCCACCTATACTCAGTAGCGATCAATGCGTGATTTCCTTTCCATACTGAAACTCCCGCCAGCCCTGGTTCTTTTCCTGGCGCTTTTGCCCGTTCCAGCAACTGCCGATTGGCTCCCTTTTACGCTGAAAGACGGGTACATCACATTCGGGGTGGAAATCGCGAACCAACCCGCCGTGGCGATGCTGGATAGCGGGGCGGAAGGCAACATGATAAGCAGCCGGTTCGTCCGGAATTACGGTCAGGACTTCCACCGAATGGGAAAGGTCAATGCGCGAGGGATCAATGCGACTGAAGAAATTCCGCTCTACGGAAATATTCCCGTATCGATATTTGGGACCGATATCACTCTGGACTACGTTGCGGTAGGGCCCTTTGTCCGCGCGGACCTTCTCCTGGGCAGCGCCTTTTTCAACCTGGGCCTGCTGCAAATCGACTATCCCGGTTCACGTCTCCGATTTCTCGACAGAAAAGCCGTCGATTTGAGAAAAGAGGCCAATGTCCCGATGAAAAGAGCCAGCAACAGTTCATTGCCCGCTATTCAAATTTCCATTGGCGGAAGGAAGGCGTGGCTGTTGTTAGACACTGGCAGCAATGGGGGGCTCGTACTCAAGCGCAGTTTCGCGTCGGATCGGGGCCTGATCGATGAATCCACCCAAAGCCGCGAGGTCATCACTGCTGGAATCAACTCGATCGCCACCTACGAGCGATTCGCACTGGATTCGGTAAAGATCGGGCCGTACGAGCTGGAAAGTGTGATTACGTCCGTGCCAGCGGAAGGGCAATCCAGCAACCTGGGAAGCAGGAGCTATATTCTTACCGGTACTCGGATAAACAGCGGAGTCAGGACGGTCGGACTGATCGGATTCGACGTTTTGAAGCACTTCATCGTGACCGTCGATTACAAGACGTATAGAGTGCACTTTTATGTGCCGTAGGAAGATTTGGGGTCAGAGTCGCAGCTTAGCTGCTTTACTCTGGCACTTTACTTTGACCCCATAACTTACGGCGCTGGTCAGGCGCTTGCATGGCTATATCGTAGTAGCTATTATAGCTAAATGAAGACAACCTCGATATCCACCGCGAAGAACCGCCTGTCGGCGCTGATTGACCTCGTTCGGAAAGGCGAAACGGTGATCATCACCGACCGTAACCAGCCGGTGGCACAACTGACGCCCCTGCCACCGCATGCGGTTTCCGCATCGTCCCGCTTGGCGGTGCTGGAGCGGTCCGGGCTCGTGAAACGCGCTCGAACGCTTGCGGGCAAGCACCTGCTGGAACGTCTGCCGCCCATGCCGCGCACCGGGGCCGACCTGCTGGGGGCGCTGCTTGCCGAGCGCGACGAAGGGCGATAATCCCGATGCGGTTCTGGGATAGCTCGGCCATCGTCCCGCTCCTGGTACCCCAGCCATCGACCCCCACGATTGAGGGTCTGCTGGCCGTGGATGCCCAGATGCTGGTGTGGTGGGGTACTTCGGTCGAGTGCATTTCCGCCCTCGCACGGCTTGAGCGCGAAGGCTCGATGTCACATCGGGACGTGGGCATGGCGCAAGCTCGCCTGCGCGGACTCGCGGAGGCGTGGCACGAAGTGCAGCCTCACGAGCGGGTGCGATCGCGAGCCGAGCGTTTGCTGCGCGTGCACCCGCTGCGCGCTGCAGACGCCCTGCAACTGGCAGCCGCGATCGAAGCAGCCGGAGGATCGCCGGCCGAATTCGTCTGCCTCGATCGCCGCCTCGGCGAAGCCGCGTCGCGCGAGGACCTCATTGTGATCGACGAAACCTAGCAGCCTGAACAGGCTGCGGCGGCGTCTTTGCTCGTCATCCCTGTGACAAGTAGGGCACGGCCCCTGCCCCGAACAGCCAGCTGTGCATGTACATGAACAAGGCAAAAAACCCGGTTCCGGCCAGTATCAGACGCAGGTTAGCCATCATCGAAGCCGGCGCGGGTCTGGTCCACGCGCCATCGCGGCGGTTGATCAGGAATATCTCCAACAGGGCCCACACGGAAAATCCGGCGAACAGCACCACGGAGCGCGCCTCGCCACTGGAGAACAGATGACCCAGCCCCCACAGCAATGCACCGGTCAATTGCGGGTGCCGGAGCAAGCGGCTGAAGCTGTTTTCCATATAGGGGGCAAAAAACAGGATGAAAGCAAAATAGCACAATACGATGGTTACGCAGGCGCCCCAGCCCGGGGGTTCAAACACAGGTTGTACGGAGGCGGCTTTCCAGCCGTAGATGATAAGTAGCAGTGCGCCAATGGCTATAAGGCCGAAAACGCCTTTGTACACCGGCAGACCGAATCGCTGCACCAGGCCGGAGCGGAAGTCCACCGCCACTGCGGGAATGAAGTGAATCAGACTCCAGGTGACGATACCAAGAATGAGCAGACTCATTGCTATTCTCCTTATCGGGCCACCCCGTCAATTTACTCCAAAAAATCGTTTTGAACCAGCGGGAGGGGGTCATCCGCCCAGAATCTGCCCCAGCCTGCCGGTGAGTATGGCCAGGTAATTTCCCAGCGCGTAGCCAATCATTGCCATCAGGATGGACGCTGGCACCAGGGATTCGCGATGGTGTGCTGCAACAATGGGAGCTGAGGCCGCGCCGCCAATGTTGGCTGCTGAGGCGATGGCGGCGGTATGCAGGTCGACGCGGAATAGCCAGGCGCCCAGCAGAACGAAGGCACCATGGATAAATATCCACACATAGGCCATGACCACGAAGGCGCCGACCGTTTCCATATGGGCATGGCTGAGATCCATGGTCGCGCCGATGCGCGCCACGTAGACATAGATGATGGCCATTGCTATGGGATGGGCGGAAGGTAAACGACGCGCGGGTGTGGCCGACGCCAGCAAAGCAAACGTGGTCACCAGCAGGATCAGCCAGGTGCTGGCGCTGATCACGGTAGCACCATCGAATGCCACCGGTGGCAGCACGGTGGAAAGTTCCTTGGAGATCCAGGTCGTTCCAACCGCCAGCAAAGCCAGCGCCAGCAATTGGGTCATGCGTGGAGCGGTTTCGTGTTGTTCAAACCCCTCCGCCGCCTGATCCATCAGCGCCAGCCGGTCAGGTGGCACTTTCATCCAGCGATTGAATCGCGCGGCGAACGCCTTGCAGCCCAACAGGATGGGCAGCCAGACCAGGTAAACCAGTTGGTCCGCTGCGGCCGCCATGGTCAAATGGCCGGCTTCACCTTCGAGGGCTGCGTGGGCGGCTGTCATATTTCCGGTGCCACCGATCCAGCTGCCGGCCAGGCTACCGAACGCTTTCCAGCTGTCTTGGGGCAAAGGAAAGTGCACAGGAAAACTTTCCGGGGTGGAAATGTATTGCCCCAGCAGATAAGCCAGAACGCCGCCGGCAACCACGCCAACGCTGCCCAGCATCATAACAAACACACCTTTGCCCATGATGCGCAAGGCACCCATCACATCCACCTTGATCAACATCAGGACGATAAAAAAGGGCAGGCCATAATCGCGCAGGAAATCGTAAGCCGCGTTGTCGAAGGGAATCAATCCAAAGTTGGATAGCAGTACGGGCGTGGCATAGATAAAAATCAGCGGTGGCAGGAAATTGAAGATTTTCCATCGACTCTTTTTTTCCAGCCAGAACCAGAAACTGACTACGCCGATCAGCACCGTCATGACGCCGGCAGGCGAGGAAATCAGGGCTTCATTTGCCGGGTCAATCATGAGTGACCTGATTCCTTACCTGGTTCAATAGCCTGCAGGCTGTGGCCACAGCATCCAGCATACGTGGGGTAGCGCGGCTGATTTCATCGGCCGGCAGCAGAAACAGTGCTCCCGTGTCAACGGCCCGCATGCGTGGCCAGTCGCGCCAGTAGGCCAGAGGATCGTCCTGCATGGGTGTTGCAGGCGCCAACACGACTTGTGGATCGGCTGCGATGACGGCTTCGTAGCTGACCTGTGGGGCGAGCCCGCTTTCATGCTGGAATATATTGACGCCTCCACATAGCTCCAGGCTGCCAGAGATCAGGTGCTGACCATTGATGGTGTAAAGGGGGTTGCCTGCGACCTGGTAGAAATAACTCACTGGCGCCAGCCCGGCATATCGGCTTGACAGCGCTTCCAGCTGGCGCCGGGCTTGCTGCGCTGCCAGGTGCGCGGATGCCACGTTGCCGGTGGCTTGTCCCAGCCATTCCAAGGTCGCGGCGATTTGCTCGGGGTGGCGGATTTCAATAGTCCAGACTGGCATGCCCAGTGATTGCAGGCGCGCGATGGCTGGCTGCGGATTGCCACTCTGCCAGGCGATCACGAGGTCCGGTTTGAAGGTGAGAATACGTTCCAGGTCCAGCCTGAAGGCATCGCCAATGCGTGGTATGGCAGCCGCCGCAGCGGGATATTCGCTGTATTCGACCGTGGCGATCACCTGCTCCCCTGCGCCCGCCGCGAAGACCAGTTCCGTCAGGTGGGGTGCAAGTGTGATCAAAGTTTTGGCCGGTCGCGGCAGAATCAATGTGGAACCATCCGCTTGCGGCAGTTCCACTGCAGCCCACAATGACAGGCTGAACCATGTCAATGCGAAGCCGATGAGGCAGTTGTGGCCCGGGTGGCCTGAGGCAATCAACAACGGTTTGGCGCCGATCCGGTTGATGCCATGCACCGACAGCAACCGGGTCAGGTGATGACGTTGATGAGCAGCAGCAGCGCCAGCGCGGTCATCCACACGCCCAGTACACGCCATACCAGGTCCATCGATTGTTTCAGCGTGGCGAGCGGGCCGTCGAGTTGGTCCGCATAACCGTCTTGTGCGGCATGGCCGCTGAGTACGATCTGGCGCGCGCTGGCCAGCAGAAAACCATTACTGCCTTCGAACAAGCCATGCCCCTGTTCGTCGTGATACCGCCGCCAGGCGATGAACACCGAATCAAAATCCGTGGCAATCGCCAGTGACAGGGTCATCAGCTGTGCCGCCGGCCAGTCAAGCACCTGACGTGTACGCATGATGAGTTGCTTCTGTGCGGATGTCAGGCTGGTTTTTTCACAGGCCAGCCAATCGACCATCCGGTACAGGAATGCGCCAATAATGCCGAGCACGGCAAACCAGAAAATGACACCGAACCAACGGTGCAGGGATTCACTGAAGACGGCTTCGACCATTTTTGCCCGGCAGGTTTCCGGGTCGTCAGGCACACCACCGCGCAATAATTCACAGAGCGCTGCTTCCCGGTTGTTTTCATCGGTTGTTCTGATGATATCCGCAACCTGGGTATCGATGTCCCTGAGGCCAAAGGTGTACACCAGGACCGCCGTGGCGAGCAGGAAAATGCCAAGGTGACCAAAACCAGTGAATACGAGCTGGATGATCAGGCCCGACGCAAGCAGTGGCAAGAATAAAATAATGAGGAAGCCGGTCAGATTACTCCAGCCGGGTAATTTCCCGAAAACATCATCGGCAAGCCGGGTCCAGCCTGCAAGCCACTGGTGCTTGCGCACCTGACTCAGTTCGCGAACGAAGTGACACAGTGCAAAAGCTAGGAGTATGGCAATGACGGTCATCCGTGTGTTCTGTCCCTGTTGCAGTCCGGGTGAAAACAGAATGCACTGATTCTAACAGAGGCGGCGAATGGATGGTGGAGTCAAAAGCAGATCAATTTCTGCCGCGCGCCAGCCGGGTAAGCTGATCGAGGTCACCGCCACCTTGTTGCCGGTACCAGTCCGCCAGCAGACGGAAGGCAATGGATACGGGTGCGGACAGCAGCACACTGTGGTCGCGCACGGCCGTGGTAAGTTCTTCTGCGGAAAACCAGCGCAATTCCTCCAGTTCTTCCGAAGGCATGCAATTCCGGCTTTCCGCTTCGGCATAGAAACCGCACATCGAGGACGCCGGAAATGGCCACGGCTGTGACGAGATATAGCGGATTTCCTTGAGCCGCACCCGGGCTTCTTCGAATACCTCGCGCACCACTGCATCTTCCAGGCTTTCACCGGGTTCTACAAATCCCGCCAGCGTGGAAAACCGCTTGGGAGGCCAGTTTGAGTTACGGCCAAGCAGGCAGGCATTTTCGTGTGTAACCAAAACGATGATTGCGGGATCGATGCGTGGAAAAGACTGCCGGGCACATTCCTCGTTGCTGCAAACCAGTTTGTGGCCGGCGGACTGCAATCGGTTGGGATGGCCGCACACACCGCAGAATCCGTGGCGATGTTGCCAATAGTGCAGCGCCTTTGCGTAGGCCAAAACACCGGCGTGCTTTGCATCCATGTCCACTGCAGCGCGGCGCAGATCGAGGAATTTGGCTTCGGGGTGAGATTCCAGCAAAGCCTCACGTTGGCGGTCATTGATGGAAACAGCGAAGAAATACCGCTTGCCATCCGTTCCCAGCAGGGTAGGAGGCTGGATGCTGTCCAGATTATCCAGTTCTCCATTCTTCAGGTAGACCGCAAGCTGTCCCTGGCCGCGTATTTCGATCAAACTGCGACTGCGCCACATCGGCACGAAACGGGCGGCAGAAGAATTCAGCGCCCTTGTAACCCATTCCATATCATCGCGGTACTCGGCCAGACGATCCAGCCGGACGGAGGTGAATCGATTGCGGGTTGAGCGCGTTATCTGGTCAATGCTGACACTGAAATCCAGCTGCGACACGGTTTTAACCCGGGGTTAAACGGAAAATGAAGAGCCACAGCCACAGGTGGTCGCAGCATTGGGGTTGCGGATCACGAACTGAGCGCCTTGCAGGCTTTCGGAATAATCAACCTGTGCGCCCATCAAGTATTGGAAACTGAGTGGATCCACCAGTAGCGTCACGCCGTCATTAGCCACGGCGATATCGTCCTCGGCCTGCTCTTCGTCAAACGAAAAGCCATACTGGAATCCGGAACAACCACCGCCGCTGATATAAACACGCAATTTCAGCTCTGGATTACGCTCCTCCAGGATGAGCTCCTGGACTTTGCGGGCGGCGGCGTCGGTGAAAACGATTCCGTGCGGGATGGCGCTGGTCAAGTTGTCCATAGTACTTCAACACTAAAGCTTCATTGGGTTCAACACAATATGGTGCTTTGCCTGCCAAATGCAACTATCTTCCCGTGTTCAGTTTGGCGTCGACTCAGGCAGTTCCTTCTCCAGTTCCCCCGCCTGGTTGCTTGCGGATGTCTCTGTGGCCGGTCCCGCGATTGCCGTCAGCTCTTTCCAGTCAAAGCTTCGCCTCACCGGTTTGCTTTGACCGCTGACCTCCAAAGAGACCAGCAGATGGGAGGGCTCAAATCGCTCAGGCAGCGCCAGGTAGCCATCCAGTTGCTGGAAGTATTTGAAGCGAAATGCGGGTTCGGGCTGACTGCCATCCGTGATCTGGGACCAGGGCAGACTCAGCGGCCGGTCTTCCAGGGTGCCCTCAAGGTCGAAGCGAACGTTGCCGCTGATGATCGCGGAGCGGCGCAGATTCTGGGTCAACGTCAGAACAAAACGGAAAACAAGGCCGGATCCGGTTGGGCTCAGTTCAAGGTGATAGATCGCCAAACCGGATTGCGTGCCGCTGGTTCCCGCCAGGCGTTGGAAAAAATCCAGCTCGGTCTGCAGGCGGTTCAGTTCCGCATGACGGTTACTCTCATCTTCGCGCAAGATCTGGTTAGCCTGGCGCATCACCCTGGCTTCCTGTTCGGCAACCTGCTGCCTGACCTTACTCGCCTCGAGGCGTGATGTCAGGGAACGAATCTCGGCTTGCTGCGTTTTGATGCGGGTTTTCGCCGCTGACAATTCAGGCGTTGCCCTGGATAGAGTCAGAACGTGTGCGGCGTATATCAAGCCGATGACGGCCAGTATTGCCGCGATGGCGAGCAAGGTCTGCGGCCGGTGGTGTTTGCACCAGGACATCAAAGGAGTCTGCGCGTGTCTCATCAGGACTCTCCATTGACAAAAAAGCGGCCGAAGCCGCTTATTACCTGCACTTTCTTACCTTCGTTTTAGTTTATTGTTGTAATGCCTGGCAAGACCCCAGTAACTGGATGCAGTTTATACATCCTTACAGCAGACTTCGTCAAGCACGGCTGCAGGCCCGGCTGATCCTGGTGGTGGTAAAACCTTTTTAACGCTAGTGATATCCCGGCAAGCGTTAAAGATCGGCCTGCCTTCTGGAGCGGGCACGCACAGCTTCCACCGCGAGGGTCACCCATCCGCATCCGATGAAGGGAATCAGGTAAGCCGCATGTTGGAGCACGGCCGCACTCAGAGCTGTTTCGGTGTCCAACCCCGCCAGGCTATATGCCAGCACTGCACTTCCTTCATAGACGCCCAGGTTCGCCGGGGTCACGCTGACCATGGTCGAGAGTGTCACGACGGTGAGGCAAAGGAGGACGCCCCACACCGGAACATCGAGCCCCAGTGCCATGAGGACGGCCCAGATGGCCAGGCCCTCGAGGATCTTCTGGATCAGCCCCAGGCCCAGAACGACCGCGAGCCCGGCCGGGCGCCGCATGGTCTCCATCTGACGGGCTACTTCCATGAGGAAAAGGAGGGTGGCGGCCTGTGCTCCCCGCCGCTTGCCAGCCCATCGCTCCAGGACGTGTGCACGGTGGGCCACGATAAGCAGGACGAGGAAGAGCGCCGGCACGCCCAGCAGAAGGACCAGGCTCGCGGTACGGAGCGGGGTGGAGAGCGGTACCAGCGCCACCACCGCCCCCAGCATGACCAGCTTGGACACACCCTCGCTGAGCTGATCCAATGCCTTGGCGGAGACCGCGGCGGCGTACCCCGTTCCCCCTTTGGTGGCCACCAAATGTATCCCCGCCGCGTGGCCGGCGAATATGGGGCCGGTGTGGGCCACGGATGCAGCGACAAAAATGATACGGAGCATCACGGGGTAGGCTATCCGGTTTTCCGCTGGCAGGAAGAGGACCCACTGCCACGCGAGCACGGGAAGGATCGTGAAGTTGACCACAAGGGCTGCGATGATCCATAACGGAGCAGCTTCCGCGATGGTCCTCCAGGCTTGGTTCCAGTCGATGCCGCGCGCCGACAGCAACACCATGGCAGTAAGGACTAGCCAGGCTACCAGCCAGGGCCACCACCGCCCCGCGGTGGCCGGCTGTCGGTTCATATTCATGGGAGGAGCGATGGTTGTTGGTGCGGGTAATCGGAAAACAGGGCCAGCCAGTTGCGCCCGGGGTCGGCGATCACGAGGAACTCCGGATTCAGCAGGGAGGCCTTGCAGTTGTAACGCAGCGCTTGTCCGTCCAGGGTGACGACTTGACCCCCCGCGGCGGTGACCACGGCATGCGCTGCTGCGGTGTCCCATTCTGAAGTAGGCCCAAGGCGCGGATAGAAATCCGCCTTTCCCTCCGCCACCAGGCAGAACTTCAGCGAACTGCCCATGCTGACCAGTTCATAGGAACCGAGCGCCGCCAGGTGTTGCTCCAGCCTGGGATTGGCATGCGAACGGCTGCCGACCACCACCACCGGCTCGGGGCATGGCCTGCGCACCGAAATGGCCTGAGCGTGGCCATATTGGTCCACGCGCATGGCCCCGGCGCCTGTCATTCCCCAATACGTCCTGCCGCTCACGGGCACATGTACGACACCCAAGACGGGCTCGTGATCACGCACCAGAGCTATATTTACCGTGAATTCGCCATTGCGCTTGATGAATTCTTTGGTGCCATCCAGTGGATCGACCAGCCAGTACTCACTCCAGTCCGCACGGCTGGCATAATCGAGTGCCGCAGATTCCTCTGACAAAAACGGGATGCCCGGGGTCAGCGCCAGCAGGGCGTCACGGATCAGACAGTGGCTGGCGAGATCAGCCTGGGTCAATGGTGAGGCATCGTCCTTCTGCACCACCTCGAAATCCTGGTGGTAAATGCGATTGATCGCAGCGCCAGCCCGTCGGCTGATGGCAATGATGTCATCGATCAGGGATTCGGTTTTACCGGTTTTCAAGAGGATTTCTCCGCCGCCAGGTAATCGCGCGCAATATACAGAGCGGCAATGGAGCGGCCTTCGGTACAATCTTCACGCGCGGTGATCGTCAGCAGGTCGGCGATAGGCCAGGGCACCACTTCGAGTTCTTCAGGTTCATCTCCGGGCAGTTTCTCCGGATACAAGTCGCGCGCCAGCACTACCCGTGTTACATGAGTCATGTAGCCGGGAGCCAGACTGAGCCGGGTCAGCTCTATCAGGTCTCTGGCGCCGAAGCCAACCTCCTCTTTCAGTTCCCGCTGTGCGCCTTCCAGCACACTTTCCCCGGGCTCCAAACGGCCTTTGGGCAAGCCGATTTCATAATGGTGCAAACCGGCGGCGTATTCGCGCACCAGTAAAACGGTTTTATCATCCAACATCGGCACGATGATGACGGCGCCCAGACCGCGCGACTTCATGCGTTCGTAGGTGCGTTTTACGCCGTTGGAAAACTCCAGGTCCAGTTGCTCGACTTCGAATATCTTGCTGGGATCGCGCAATCGGCGTTCAAGGACACGGGGTAGAGCGTGGCGGGTTTTATCGATCATGCCGTACTCTCTGGGTTCAGCATCTCCAGCAAAAGTGCGTGTAAACGGGGTGCTGCGGCCAGCACCGAAGTGATGCCAAGCGTGGGCGGTCTGCCTTCCAGGTCAGTAAAGACACCGCCTGCTTCGCGCACGATGACCGCCAGGGCGGCAATGTCCAGAATGTTCACGTCAGACTCGATGACGGCGTCGATCTGGCCTGCGGCCAGACGGTGGTAGTGATAGTAATCGCCATACCCCCGTGTGCGGTTGGCGCTGGCGAGAACACGGCCAAGCGCGCCCCAACGCGTAGAAGCCGCCAATGACTGGATATTGCCGGTAGATATGGCCGCTTCAGCCAGAGTGCGAATGTTGCTCATCCGTATCGGCTTTTCTTGCAAATGGGCACCACCGCCAAGGTATGCCCAGGCCAGCTCATTGTGGGCCGGGGCGGATGAAACACCCAACACCAGCTCACCCTGACGCATCAGTGCGATTTGAGTCGAAAACATACCATACCCGGCGACAAAGCTCTTGGTGCCATCAATGGGGTCAACCAGCCAGAGATATTCCGCGCCCTGGGTAGTGCGACCGCTTTCCTCGCCATAAAACCCGTGGTCGGGGAATGCGTCCAGGAGCATGCTGCGAATGATATCCTCCGCCTCACGGTCAGCCACGGTTACCGGCGTTTGATCGGATTTGAGTTCGACGGTGAATTCACCGCGGTAATAGTGCCGGATTACGGTGGCCGAGGCGTTGGCGGCTGCAATAGCGGTTTTAAGAAAAGACTTCATTCAAAACTCCACATGATCGCCAGATGGATAAATAACCGGCATGATAACAAAACCCTCATGCAGCATGCTCGCAGGCAAAAAGGTTCAGGATGGGCACGATGATGCGTACGCACAGAATTTATACCGATCAGGCACTGCAAGCCGGGCAGGCCGTCACGCTGGTGGATGATGTAGCTCATTACCTGTCACGGGTATTGAGGGTAACAGCCGGGCAGTCTGTCATTTTGTTCAATGGTGATGGCTCGGACTACCTCGCAGAGATTCACCGTGTGGAACGAGCGGCGATCACGCTGGAGTTAAGCGATCGCCTCCCGGCCTGTGCCGAATCGCCCTTACACATCACCCTGGTCCAGGCAATCAGCCGGGGCGAACGTATGGATCTGTCCTTGCAAAAGGCGACTGAACTGGGGGTTGCGGCCCTGCAACCGGTGTGTACGGTGCGCACCGAAGTTCGCTTGTCCGCGGACAAGCTGGAACGGCGCATGGAGCACTGGCACAAGGTCATCATCTCGGCTTGTGAGCAGAGTGGCCGCAGCTGCTTGCCTGCTCTGCATCAACCCATGGCCCTTACGGCATGGGCGCAACAGGACTCTCAGTCAAGCCGCGTCATGCTGACACCCGGAGCCTCTGGCTCCCTCGCCCACCTAGCCCGCATGTTGCACCAGTCCACTACTGCGACGGCCCAGGAGCACGCCCTGTCTGGCTTTCGCTCGGTCGGAGTGCTCGACATAGAGTCGACTATGCCTGCGCGCTCCTCGGTCGCGAAAGCCAGCCATGACGCACTTCTGAACCGTCTCGCTACGAGCACTGGTGCAACATGCGGGCTAGCGCCAAGTTTGGCTGTGGAGTTGCTCGTCGGCCCCGAAGGGGGTTTCGATGAGCAGGAGCTGGAATTCCTGGGTCGGCACGGTGTGTTGGCAGTGAGCCTGGGGCCCAGGATTTTGCGCACTGAGACGGCAGGTCCGGCAGCCATTGCCATCATGCAGGCCCTGGCTGGAGACATGGCGGTCTGACGGCTACTCTAATTCTGTACCTGGGTGATGGGCAGGATGCCATAGGCGGCGTGGGTGACGAGGTGGGTCAGACGGTCCAGATCGGGAATAACCGCTGGTTGCTCTTGTACCGCGACGTGACAGAACACACCCAGGGACTTGCTTTCATCTCCCGTGTGTACGATCTCTTCCATTTGTACCGAGACCAGACTCGGAATATCACTGATCAGAATTCCCAGGTAAGGCATACGTGCGGAATCAGACAGCGATTTCACGATCATGATGCGGTTCTTACTGGAAATTTCACCAGGTTGATTACCGCTGATCAATGCCGAATAACTGAACACCGGGATTTGCCGGTTCTGCCATTCAATTTGCCCGAGAAACCATTGCGGTGTCGCACTCAGTGGAGTTGGTTGAATGTAATCGATAACCTCTGCAATGACATTGGTGGGCAATAACAGCGATTCCGCCGGCATTGGAGCCAGGGCGCAATGCACCTTGGCCAATGGGGCAGCCAGGCTATTGCTGGTGCGTGAAGCGGAGAGTTCCTTGTGCATTGTAGATTCCTGACTGTTCAGGCTCGTATTACCGCTATCCCTGGTCGGGTTCTTGCGTCTGGTAGCGGCTTTGCGCAGCGCTTTTTTCTTGCTCATCCTGGCCGGCATTTCAGTCGATTCTCCTTTGCTGCAATTCCAGCTTCAGCATTTCGCCCACCTGGGCAACGAGTTCTGCTTCCTGGTATGGTTTGGTCAGGTAGGCATTGGCGCCGGCCTCGCGGGCTTTCTTGCGGTGCTTTTGTCCGGCACGCGATGTAATCATGACGATCGGAATATGCCGCAGCCGGGGATCGGCGCGCATGTGTTCGGCCAGCTCATAGCCGTCCATGCGGGGCATCTCGATATCGAGCAACATCAGGTCCGGGATGCGCTCATGCAGACGCTCGATGGCATCGAGACCATCCTGTGCCGTCATGACCTCGAGTGAATGATTCTCCAGCACTCGGGATGTGACTTTCCGCATGGTGATAGAGTCATCCACGACCATGATCAACGGCGTGTGTTTTTCTTGCCTGGGCACCACCGGTAAATCAAGCCGCTCCGGCTCGGCAGAAAGCCCTCGACGTATTACCGGACCCATGTCGAGGATGATGACAACCTGGCCTTCTGCCCCTATGGTCGCACCGAGAATGCCCGGAATACTGCTGATTTGAGGGCCCACGGGCTTGATGACCACTTCCTGGTGTCCCTGCAATTCAGCTACCCGGAACGCGGCTTTGTGCTCGCCGGACCGGATCATCAGCAAGGACACATTGCCGCTGTCGATCGGGATGGGCTTTTCACCCAGCAAGGGATCGAGCTCCAGCACCGGGTAGTGTTCCCCGGCAAATTCGTACAAGGGCGAGGCGCTGTTGCGCAAGGCAAGGTACTCTGACGGCAGCATTCGGGCCACGCCGCCAACGCTGTTGAGGGGAACCAGGAATGGCCGGTCGCCAACAGTGATGCCTATGGCCTGCATCACGGCGAGGCTGAATGGAATGCGGATCGTAAAGCAGGTTCCCTTGCCGGCTTCGGATGCGATTTCCATGGAGCCGCCGATCTGTTTGATTTCGTTTCTGACTACATCCATGCCGACACCACGGCCCGCCAATCCAGTCACAGTCGCAGCAGTCGAGAATCCGCTTTCGAGGATAAAGTCGAGCAGACGTTTATCCGTAATGTGCTCCGTATGGTTGATCATGCCGCGCTCGATGGCCCGTTTGCGCACCGCGTCGAGGTTTACACCATTGCCATCGTCTTCCACCCGCACAACGAACTCCGTAGCCTCGGCTTCCACCGTGACGGTAATCTCGCCTTCTTCAGGCTTGTCGTTCTTGCGCCTTACTTTTGGAGCTTCAATGCCGTGCACCACGGCGTTGCGCAGCATGTGCTCAAGCGGCGCCGTAATCCGCTCCAGTACGTTGCGGTCGAGTTGATCACTGCTGCCCGCCATCTTGAGCTGCAAGCGCACTTTTTTACCCGTTTCCGCTGCTGCAGCACGCACCACTCTGCGCAAACGCGGGGCAGCGCTGCCAAATGGCGTCATGCGCGTTTGCATCAGGCCTTCCTGCAAGTCGGAGCTCACCCGTGATTGTTGCACCAGCAAACTTTCTGTCTGGCGGACAGACTCATCCAGCATGTCCTGCAGGTTCAGCAAGTCGCTCACGGATTCAGTGATCGCGCGTGACAACTGTTGCATGTTGGAGAAGCGGTCCAGTTCCAGGGGGTCGAATTCTGTCTTGCCATGGCTGGAAGCGTTTTGATAACGGGATAGCATTTGTGCTTCCGTTTCCATATCCATCTTGCGCAGTTGCTCTTTCAGCCGGCCTACAGTTTGTCCGACTTCCTTCAGGTTGAAGCGCACGGTACTCAGCTGTTGCTCCATGCGTGCCCGGTAAATACTGATCTCGCCGGCAAAGTTGACCAGAGAATCCATCAACTCGGCTGCAACCCGAATGTGGGGCTGGCTGGAGCCATCATCTGCATTGTCGATTGCGGGGCGGTCCGGTACTTCGTAGAATTCGCGCTTCGCGCGCTCCGCGCCAGGACGTTGTTTGAAAGCGGTCTCTATCGGGGTCGGCGCCGGTAACGAGGGTGACATTTCGCCTGCGGCCACCACATCAGGTTCTTCACCGGCTTCGACTGTCGGATCCTGCCACTTTGTGCGTGGGTGTGATCACAAACTCTGTCTGGTGCTGGTGTAGCTGCGGGGTTTCCGCGACGATTGATTCCCCGGGCTGTGGCTTGCCCGCCGGCAGCACAGAAAGTGCCTGCGCTTTCTGTTCAAACCGTGACAGAGCATCGCCCGAGGTTGGCATGCGTCCGGCGATCAGCTGTTCCACCCACAGGGTGAGGCGGTCGCAGCCCTCCTCCAGCGCCTGCACGGCTGCAACGGTGGCCTGCAGCCGATTGGCTGCAATCCGTTCAAGCAGCGTTTCCATGGAATGGCTGAGGTCGCCCAGCGCATCGAGTCCGGCCATCCGCGCACCACCTTTGAAGGTGTGGATTTCGCGTTGCAGGTTCTGTACCAGTTTCTGGTCGGCTAATTGATCCCGCCACTGATTTAGCAGTGTGTCGCAGCGCTCCAGTATTTCAGTGGCCTCTTCCAGAAAGATGGACAGAATACCGCCATCTTCTATCTGCATGAGGGCGGGAGCAGGTTCGTCAGCGCTCGGTTGTGCCTGATCGTCGCCTGCAGCCATCGCTTCCACATCGAGAGCGTGGTCTTCTGCAGTCGGGGCGGCGACTTCAGCGTTTATGGTTTCCGCGAGCGTGACCCGGGTGTCAGCGCCGCCAGTTCAGCCAGCAACTGTGCGTCTTCCAGCGGATAACTGGTGGCGTTGCCATGTTGCAGAATGGCAAGCCGCTGGCGGAAGCGGTGCAGGCAGATTTGCACGGTCGACCCGGCTTCCCGCGCGACGCTGCAGCCACGATGGTGCAATGCTTCAAGGTAATGTTCCAGCGCGCGCGCTACTTCTACTTCTTGCCCCAGCGGCGACAGGGACAAGGCTGCAGCCAGAGAGTGGACAGAGCTGAGCAAATCCTTACTCACCTCGCCGGCAGGGAGACTGTCGGTAGCAGACATGAATCCACCGAGCTCGCTGATGCACTGGCGGATTTCAGCCATCATCAGCTGCGCCCGTGCCTGATCCGCATCCTCCCCGGCTCTGTCGATTGCAGACTCGAATTCCTCGGCCTTCATAACCTCAGCTGCAATGGCTTCGATTTGCCGGTCTGCATGCTCGCCGGCTATCTCAGCCTGGTCCAAATTGCGCGTGACAAAGGTTGCCGGCAACAATGTGAGCAGACTGTCCACATGAGGGGCCGTCACCGCACGCCAGTTTCTGGGCAAATGCACTAAAACCGGCTATGGCGGCCGCATTCAATTCGCTGGGTTGCTGCAGCAGGCGCGCCTTGAGGTCGTTTAAGGAAGCCACTGCCAGCCTGATCGTCTTGCTCACAGTAGCGTCCGCCGCCAGTCGATCCTCCAACACGCAATTCAGAACTTCCTCAATGCGCCAGGCGAAGTCGCCAATTTCCGTGGCCCCCACCATGCGGCCGCTGCCCTTTAGTGTGTGGAAGCCGCGTTTGATTTCGATCAGGATATTGGCGTTGCCAGGTTCGTCCAGCCAGGCTGGCAATTGCTTGCTCAAATGCCTGGCCACAGTGTCGAATTCTTCGAGGAATACGGCCTGCAGGTCCGGGTCGATCGTGTTGACGGGTGGCTCCGCTGTATCCGCAGTTGCCACGGTGACATTGGTTGCTGGCGCGGCACCGGCGCGTTTGGGCCAATGAATACGGGTCGGGTCGAGCGCTTCCCCGCTGGCGCTGGCTTCGGGTAATCCATCCAGCCGCTCATGCATGATTTCCAGAAAGCGCAGGCTGTCGGCTTGTTCGTCGCGACAGCCGGTAAGGTACAGCTCCAGCGCAGCGACTGCATCAGTCAGAGGAATCAAACGTGCATCCTCGTCTGTAGCACCAGAAGCTTTTGCCTTTATGCCTGCATGCAGGGCACGGCCCAGCTTGTCTGTCAGTGCCGCCACTTCCACCTGGCCGGCGAGGTGCAAAGCACCACTGATCGCCGCCAACTGCTGATCGAATCCTGCGTCGACATCGCCGCCGAGCAGTTTACGCACACTGTCCTGCACTTCCAGCAGGCTCACCACGCACTGATTCAGTAAACAGCCCAGGATGAGGCGTTGTTCAGACGCTGGTAATTGGATATATCCTGATTGGGCCTCTTCTTTAACCGGCTCACCCAGCAGCTTGATATGGGCATCAAGCAGGGATTCGACTTCGATCAGTTTTCGGGCCAATTTCAGCAGGGGAGAATCCAGTTCAATATTTCTCACCTCATCTGTATGTTCGAGGCTGGGCAGTAAGTCTGCTACAGCCCGCGCCGGCACAGGCAGGTTGAGCATATTCAAGGTATCGGCCAGCTGACGCAGAGAAGCCACGCTGGATTCTCTTTGCTCTTTTTCCACCCGTCCGGTACGCAATTCCATGTCAAGGGTATCCTTGACCAGGTTCAGTTCCTCGCGAATCGCCACACCGATCGAGTGGAACAGGCTGGCATCACGGCCAGTAACCGCTCCGCGAGCCCGCAATAAAGCTTCGCGGTCAGGGATCAATTCTTGCAGCTTGAAGCGCTTGCATAATGTGTCGATGGGGTTGCTGCCAGTCTGCGCTTGAGCGGCATGAAAAAGCAGCGCCCGTGAAAGGGCGGTGACAGCATCTTCTGTGGGGCCCGATTGACCACCCTCCGCCAGCGCTTTCAGTGTCAGGTCGAGGCGGGCAAACAAGCGACGTATGGGCAGATCATTGTCGACAGCCCCGTCGCGAAATCCGGCAATGGTCATTGCGGCAATCCACCACAGGCGCCGTAACGAATGGCGGTTCAGCCGCGTGCTTAAAGTGGAACACACTTCCTGTAGCGGTCTGAGCATGTCTGGCTTGGACTGCTCTTTCAGCCAGCCGAGCAAAGCCAACTGGTATTGATTGCGCATCCGGCGCGAAAAAGCGGCACATTCGCTATCCGCCAAAACACTTGATTCATTGCCCCCCAGTTCGGGAATCATCACGTCCAGCTGTGGTGCGAACAGGGTGCCTTCGGATAACAAGGTTTCGTCGTAGCTTGCCCGCAGCTCGTTCAATGTTGGCAACAGTAGAATCGGGAGATCCTCGTGGCCGGCCTGTAGACGGTCGAGGTAGGACGGCAGTACAAGAACGGCGTCGGTGAGTGCAGATAGCGATTCTTCCGGGTTGACATTGCTGTCGTGCAGCATGTGCCCACCCACTGCAATCATTTCATCCGTGAGCAGGCTGGCTCCGCGTTGAGCCATGGTCAGAAAGGTGAGGTTTAATTGCTCCAGTTGTTCCTGAACGGCCCTGAGCGGCGCGCGTTCACTTTTATTGGCTGCGAAAGCCTCCAGGTTGTCGCGCACAGTTTGCAACGCTTCATCCAGATCCTGACGTACCCAGCGGATGGCCGCACTGGCGTTGGTCCCTTCTAGCATGATTACTCCCTGTGTGACCCCGCTGACGATGCTTTGCCCTGGCGCGGCAACTTGAAGTCCGCCACGGACTCGCTGAGCTGATGTACCAGGTCGGCCAACGTGCCCATGGCGCGAGCCGTTTGGTTGGTCCCTTCCGAGGTCTGGATTGAAATATCGCGTATTGCGTTCATTTCGCCGGCTACCTTGGTCGCCATTTTCGATTGCGTTTGCGCTTGCTCTGAAATCTCAGCAATCAGAGTCTTCAGGTTGATGGAAACGGATTCGATTCGGCCCAAAGCCTCACCAGCATCCTCGGCTTTCTTGGCTCCATTCACAACTTCTGAGGTGGTGGATTCCATCGATACCACCGCTTCGGCCGTGTCTGTCTGGATGTTTTGTACCAGCATCTCGATGCGGCGAGTGGCGTTGGTAGCACGCTCTGCCAGTCGCTGCACTTCGTCTGCCACGACGGCGAAACCGCGTCCGGCACCTCCAGCAGAAGCCGACTGAATGGCTGCATTCAGGGCCAGGATGTTGGTTTGTTCGGCAATGCCGTTGATCAACTCGACGATGTCACCAATTTCCTGCGAAGATTCGCCAAGCCGTTTGATGCGCTTGGACGTCTTCTGGATTTGATCACGGATGGTGTCCATGCCGCGTATGGTTTGCTGAACCATTTGGGCGCCGTTATTGGCAATGGCCACGGAACGCTCTGCCACCTCGCTGGATTCTCGTGAGCGGTCGGCCATAATGTCAAACGCCGCCGCCATCTCATTGATGGTTTCAGTAACTGCACGCACCTGCTCAGCCTGCCGGCCCGAGGCTTCGGCCAGATTGCTGGTCGTGGTCATCGTATCGTGGGCCGATTCTGCGACAGTCATTGCGGTCATATTGATGCCTGTGACCAGTCCCCTGAGTTGTTCCACGGCAAAATTTACCGAATCGGCGATCGCGCCGGTCATGTCGTCGGTAACCGTGGCGCGGACGGTCAGGTCTCCATCCGCCAGGGACTCCATTTCATCCAGCAGACGCATGATGGCCTGCTGATTGCGCTGGTTTTGCAAGCCCGCAACCAGAGCTCTATTCCTTTCCGCAACAAGGAATGAGCGCACCAGCCAGGTGACCATGGCGAACATCAGGATCAAACCCAGGGAACCCGACCATAACGAAGGCCATGGGCGGGAAGTTGACCGCGCCTGCATGGTTTCGGCCAGGCGCCGTGCCTGGTCGAACATGACCTTGCTGCCGCGGAAAACTTCGTCAGTAGCAGTGCGTACTTCCAACAGATCCGAAGATGAGTCAAGGATAAAATCGATTTGTGGTCTGGAATCAGTGAACAGGTCACGCACCTGCGTCAGGGCCTTCAGCGCCTCGGCATTGCTTACCCGGCTGACGCCCACACTTTCACTGCCGCGCAGCAAAGCGATGAGCATCTGATCGAAGTAGTCTGCTTCCTTGTGAAAATCGTCCACCATATCGACAATGCCGGTGCTGCCATGCAGTATTTCGTTGAGGTGGCGCAGAATACGATCTGCAAGCACCAGTTGACGTCCGGCCACAAAGATCTGCTGACTGGGGGCGTTGGCCTGCGTCAGGTTGCGAACGGCCTCGTCGGTCAAGGCTTGTATTTTCGGTAGCACATCGCTGACGGCTGCACTGGACTCGGCCAGGTCCAGCATGAATTGTTTGCGCTCGATAATGGTCTGCGTATCCCTGTTCACGTGCTGCCAGGTGTTGTCCAGTGCCGCCAGCGGCTCGCCCATTGAATCTGGCAAGGGGGGCAGGGATTGGATTGGATCACCTTCCTTGAGGCTGTTCATGGCATAAGCAATGTCGCCGCGGGCATCGCTGAGTTCGAAAAATGCAACCAGGGTCCCTGCGGCGGCTTCCAGTGCGGATTTTGCCATTTGTTGGGATAGAACCTGGACACGGGTGGTATGCCCGATCCAATCTTGCTGGTAACGACTTTCGCGTGCGATCAAATAAAACGTCAGTGCGACAAACGCAAGCATGAACACGAGCAATCCAACCATGATGTACAGGCGTCCGGATCGCTGCTGTGTGGGCTTGCTTACATCCGTAGTCATGCGCTCCCGCTCTTTCTCGTATTTGAGGAAATACCCCTTTTGCGTTTCCTGTCCCCTCTGGCGCAAGAATTTATGGTGCAGCGCCATTCAGAAACTCCGTGGTTTTGAATAGTTGTTCCAGATCCAGTTCTTGCCAGAACTCATTGCCCAGTTGATGTTGATTATGCACCAAGCTGCGCAGTGGTGAATCTTCCGGTAGTTCCGCTTCCTGTGCGTCACTGTTGAGGAAATGCCGTTGACCGAATACTTCATCAATCAACAAGCCAACAGGCGATTTATGCGGGCCGGCGGCCAGCAAGCGGCTGCGGGACGTAATTGCAGTAGGCCCGCCACCAAGATACCACCCCAAATCAACCACGGTCATCAGGCTGCCGCGTACATTGGCGAGGCCCAGAATCCACGGTTTGGCCCCGGGGACCGGCGTTGCAGTCTGTAGTGGAAGTATTTCCTGTATGCGATCGATATTGCAAGCCAGGTGCGAATTACCCAAACGGAATGTGACACCGCTCCATTCTTGGGAATGGGTGCCGGTGGCACTGCTACCGGGCTTGAATGCCTCGCTGCGTCGTTGATATTCCTGCAGCTTGCGGAACGCCGTTCTGTCGCCCTTTGCTATCATCTGTCCCTTCACTTTCCCTGTTCATGGAACTGGATGTATTCGTATCAGGTCGCTGCGTGCTGTGCTACCGCTGCGAGCAATTCCTCTTTGGTAAACGGCTTGGTCAGGTAAAGATCAGAGCCCACGACGCGCCCTCTCGCCTGGTCGAACAAGCCATCTTTGCTGGTCAGCATGATGACTGGCGTGGCCCGGTACTGTGCATTGTTCTTGATGATGGCGCAGGTCTGGTAACCATCCAGGCGTGGCATCATGATGTCGACAAAAATGAGATCGGGATTGTGCCGCGCAACTTTGGACAAAGCGTCAAAACCGTTTTCCGCGGTGATGACCTCATATCCTTCCGCCACCAGCATACTTTCCGCTGAACGACGGATGGTCGCGCTGTCATCAACAACCAGAATGCGCAGGCTTGAACTGCGAGCGGCGCCATTTAGTTTGGCTGGCATACCGTTGGTGTGCTCTTGTGTCATAAATCCATCCCTAGATATCTTTGCTGCAACAGGCCATCCCGGCCAATCTCTCAAGACCTGCTCTGCTTAAAGAGTTCATCCGAGAACACCTATACTAACACTTTTTGTTCCAGAATCCAGTAGTTACAAAGGTTTATGATAAAAAGCTAAAGTATGCCTCTCACTGCGCCCGGCCAAGCGGATGCTGGAATCGGCGTTGATTGAGACTGATAATAGAGCGCCTGAATCAAGGAAGCAGTGATGGCAACAGCGGTGACAGACACAAAGGGCTTACCTCACACCGGGGTTGTGATGGACCCTATTTCCGCTATCAAACCCTACAAGGATTCCACCTTCGCCATGTTGTTGGAGGCGCAACGCCGGGGGCACATCATCTGGTACATGGAAACCCGCGACCTCAGCATTCAGGACGGCAGGGCACTGGCCAGCATGCGCCGCCTGGAAGTGCGGGATCAGCGTGAAGACTGGTTTACGCTGGGCGTACGCGAAGTGCGTGAGTTGTCAAAGCTCAATTTCCTGTTGATGCGCAAAGATCCGCCTTTCGATATGGCCTACGTCTACACCACTTATATCCTCGATCTGGCCGAGCGTAGCGGCGTGCTGGTGGTCAATCACCCCCAGGCATTGCGTGACGCCAATGAAAAGTGTTTCATCACCCGGTTTCCCCAATGTTGTGTTCCAACGTCGATAACACAAAAAGCAGCCGATATTCGTGCATTTGTCTCGTTACATGGGCAATCTGTCGTCAAACCCCTGGGCAGCATGGGGGGGGAGTCGATATTTCAGGCGCGACCTGATGACCCCAACCTCAATGTGATTATGGAGACCGTAACTGCTGACAGCCGTAATTTGGTCATGGTGCAGAAATACATCCCCGAGATTATCCAAGGGGACAAGCGCATTCTGATGGTTGATGGCAAGCCAGCCTCTTACGCGCTGGCAAGGATTCCCGGCGCAGGTGATTTTCGTGGAAACCTCGCCAAAGGCGGCACTGGCAAAGGCGTGCCGCTGACTGATCGTGATCACTGGATCTGCCAGCAGGTAGGTCCTGAATTGAAGCGACGCGGCATCATGTTTGCCGGTCTTGATGTGATCGGTGAGTACCTCACTGAAATCAATGTCACCAGTCCAACGTGCATCCGCGAACTGGATGCACAGTTTGGGCTCAATATCGCCGCCGACCTGTTCGACGCCATGGAGAGCAAGGTCAGCTGATGGTTTGGCAGCGGAAAACCGGACCGCACGGGTTGCAGGACCGCTTCATGATTTGCCTGGCAGGGGCTATCGGCTTGCATGCAGCGATTTTACTCGGTGTCAAGTTTGGAGCCGAGTTGAACCCTGTACCCAGGCTGGCGGACACGCTTGACGTGGTATTGGTGAAGTGGCGCTCACAAGAAGCCCCTGAGGACGCCGATTTCCTCGCCCAGGCCAGCCAGCAAGGTGGAGGCGAATCGGCGGACAAGCGTCGACCGGCGCAGCCGGTCAGTGGCGAGATGCCGCTGATCGAACACGGCCTGGATGCGGCGCAGAGTACGCCAGTTTTGCCACTTCCCGAGATGTCTCAGCGAGAAGTCATCAGCGTCGAATCGGAGCAAGCTCAACCACTGGAGATGACCGCGCTCGAGCAGCCGGAAACAGAAATCCCCAGCGCGGCACGCCTGATGCGTCAAAGCATGAACATGGCCAGTTTGCAGCCAGAGCTGAGCCGCAAGAGTCAGTGGCAATCGAAACTGCCGCGGCGCAAACGGATTTCCGCCAACACCAGGGAATACGAGTTCGCCAGTTACATGAGCGCCTGGGTGGCCAAAGTCGAGCGCGTCGGCAACCTCAACTACCCGGTCGAACTGCGCCAAAGGAAATTGCATGGAGACCTGATACTCTCGGTCGGGATTCACCAGAACGGATCTATCGAGAGCATTGATGTAATGCGCAGCTCAGGCATTCCTGAAATCGACGATGCCGCCAGAAATATCGTGCAGATGGCAGGACCTTATGCGCCATTACCCGACAACATCCGGGAACGCGTAGACATTCTGCATATTGTCCGTACCTGGCGCTTCGAATCGAGATTCGGCGCCGACTGATCAGGGCCCTAGACTTGGGGAGGATTGACGCGTCACCAGGATTTCCCGCCAGGCCTGCTGTTTTTCCTTCAATGTCTTTCCTGCATTTGCCGGGCTGGTGGAGGGCAGACGCTTATACCGTATGCCCTGGCAAGTTGGCGGCAAGCTATCCAGAACATGGCGCCGGTACATCAGCTCCGCTTTTGTGCCGTTGAAGAAAACCCGGTTTATATGCTTGTGGGCAAGGAAAAACAAGTTGAAATCGTTGGGCCGGATGCTGCTTTCCACGATAGCGGAATCCAGGCTGGAGGCGCGTGAGCAGGACTGCAGCACATCCCAAATAGCGTAGCCCATGAGGCTCACCCTGAGCGCCCGCTCCAGGTAGTCTTCCTCCGGCAACTGAAGCAGATCAGCTATAAGCGGCCAGAAGCAGTTACGTGGATGCGCGTAGTAGCGGGCCTGGCGCAACGATTCCCGGCTGGGCATGCTGCCCAGTATCAGGGTGTGGGCTTCGCGCCGAGCCAGCGGCTCAAAGCCGTGAATCCGCGTCATGACCGGCCAGTGCCAGCAGCAGAGCCATGCGGGTATGCAGCCCGTTGCGAACCTGCTGGCGAATCAGCGACTGTGGCCCATCGGCAACTGCGGAAGCGATTTCCACTTCGCGGTTGATCGGTCCGGGATGCAGCACCCGGCAATGCGGCGCAGCCAGCGCCAGGCGGGATTCGGTCAGGCCCCAGTCACGATGATATTCTGCTGCGGCAGGAATGTTCAGGCCCGATATGCGCTCTTTCTGGATGCGCAGCATCATGATCACGTCGGCGCCCTGCAGTGCTGAATCGAAATCCGTGAAAGCTTGAGCGTCTGCGATAATTTGTTCGCCAGGGAGGAATTCCGCAGGACCAGCAATACGGATTTCACCCACGCCAAGACGCCGCAGCAGCGACAGGCTGGACCGCGCCACGCGCGAATGACGGATGTCACCGGCCATGACGATGATCAACTTGGACAGGTCGCCAAAATGTTGTTGCAGGGTAACGGCATCCAGCAGCGCCTGGCTGGGGTGCGCCGCTGTTCCATCTCCAGCATTGATCAAGTGGGTGCCGGGTTCGGCGCGTGAGGCGAGATCCTCAGCTGTGCCTTCAAGCGGGTGGCGAACAACCACAAAATCAGGCTGCATGGCCTGCAGGGTGTAGAAGGTATCATGCAGGGTCTCGCCTTTCTCGATGGAACTGCCGGTCGCGGTAACATTGACCACGTGCATGCCCAGGCGCTTCGCGGCAACTTCAAACGAGACGCGGGTGCGGGTGCTGGCTTCGTAAAACAGGTTGATCAACAGCCTCCCATCGAGAATGCCGCGGTAGGCGCCCGGGTCAGCTGCGACGTTCTGGGCCAGCTGTAGAAGGCCGCGCAACTGCGCGGTGCTGCAGGCATCGGTGTGTGTGAAGTGCTCGAGCGGTTCGGTCATGCAGCTCAGTCCTGGTGGGCGGGAAAGGATTGTAACCAGTTTTCCAGGATGATTTGGGCTGCCATGGCATCCAGCTGGCTGGCGTGTTTACGTTTTAAACCACCGCTGGCCCGTAATTCAACGAAGCGGCCTTGCGCAGCGTGAGAACTCAGGCGCTCATCGACATACACGCATTCGCGCAGGTAACGTCCGGCCATGGTCTTGCCAAAATTGCGCGCCGCGCGTGATATGTCGGTTTCCTCACCTTGCTGGCTCAGCGGCAGGCCGATCACGAACAGCTCCGGCCTCCATTCCTGAACCAGGCGGTCGATGGCGTCCCAATCCGGGGAGTCACGATGATCGATGGTTTCCAGGATGCTCGCAGTGCATGTGGTGGATTGCCCTACGGCTACGCCAATGCGCCGCAGGCCAAAATCAAAACTGAGTACGTATCCGCGCGGAGGCGCGGAATCAGGCATGCCCGCCCACCAGGTGCAGACGATCCACCTTGATACCCAACCGGCCCAGCGCACCGTCGAAACGATTCGGCAAAGGCATATCGAATACAATATTGCTGTCAGCTTCGACGGACAGCCAGGCGTTTTGACGCATCTCGCCCTCCAGCTGACCGCCCCCCCAACCGGCATAACCCAGCGCCACGAGGTATTTTTCCGGACCCTCGCCGCGGGCTATCGCCGCAAGGATGTCACGCGAAGTGGTGACCATGATTTCCTCGCTGACGGACAGGCTGGACTCGAACCCTTGCAGCGGCGTATGCAACACAAATCCGCGATCAGGCGCAACCGGGCCGCCTTCAACCACCGGCAAGTTGCGGATGGCGTTATCTTCGCAGTCAATATGCAGTTGGGACAGGATTTCACCCAGCGAAAAAACGGACAGGCGATTGATGGTGATACCAATCGCACACTGGTCATTATGCTGGCATATCAAGGTCACGCTGCCGGCAAAATTGCCGTCGACCATGCCAGGCATGGCGATCAGTATTTGATGATCCAGATAGCCTGAATATACCTTGCTCTTTTCTCTGTCCATGGTGTCCAGATTGGGCTTTAATGCTGGAAATTTCAAGCCTGAGGGGACATTTTTTTGCATTTAATTCATACCCCAACGGTTTCGCTTCGCTTGTTACAATGTACCCACATGGAAACTTCACTCAAGGGCGTATCCACGGTTGACGGGCAAGTGCAGCGGCGCGCAGTTCGAAGCTTTGTTCTGCGCGGCGGACGCTTGACCGAAGGTCAAAGACGCGCACTCGATGAACTATGGCCGCGTTATGGCATTGAATCAGCGACCGGGGTGCTGGATTTTCCAGGCTTATTCGGCAACCGAAACCCGGTCATACTCGACATCGGTTTTGGTAATGGCGAATCGACCTGGCAGATGGCCAGGGTAAATCCGGATGAAAACTTCCTCGGTGTCGAGGTGCACCGTCCCGGGGTGGGGCACCTGTTGCTGAATCTTGCAGCGTACCACCTGGGAAACGTACGTATTGCCTGCACTGACGCGGTGGAGTTTCTCCAGGCGCAGGTTCCCGACGACTCATTGGCGGGCGTCAGCTTGTATTTTCCTGACCCCTGGCCGAAAAAACGGCATCACAAGCGGCGCATCGTGCAGCGCGATTTCGTCACGTTGCTTGGGCGCAGGATTCGCCCGGGAGGGATCCTGCATATGGCCAGCGACTGGGCTCCATACGCCGAACACATGCTGCGCGTAATGGATGCCTGTGCCGTATTTGAAAATTGCGCCCCGTCTGGCGGTTTTTACCCAAGACCGGTGTGGCGTGCGTTGACAAAATACGAGACGCGCGGTCAGCGGCTTGGGCACCGCGTGCATGATCTGATATTCCGTAAGAAAGAGTGAAAGCCATTGCTGCATGGTTTCGGGCGGTTGCACGGGGTAGGATACGAGAACGATCACCTGATTCATGGAGACACCTTCAGCATGGGAGCGGAAGCCGGCCTGATACTCACTGGGGACATGATGCTTGTTCTGGTGGTGCTGAGCGCGACCATCGGCCTGTTTGTATCCGAACTGCTGCGCATTGATGTCGCCGCCATTGTAGTCATGGTGGTCATTGGCCTGCTCGGCCTGGTGCCGGCAGCGGATCTGTTCAATGGCTTTGCTTCCAATGCAGTTCTGTCCATCATCGCAGTGATGATTCTTGGAGCCGGCCTGGATCGTACCGGAGTCATGTCGGTGGTCGCGGCGTGGATTCTTAAAGCCGGCGGTAACAATTCAAACAGGATCATTTCCCTGGTGTCGGGTTTGGTCGGCATCGTTTCCGGTTTCATGCAAAATGTCTCCGCAACCGCTCTGTTCATGCCGGTCACTTCCCGTATTGCTGCACGTACCCAGATTCCTCTTTCCAGCTTACTCATGCCGATGGGTTTTTGCGCCATCCTCGGTGGCACATTGACCATGGTAGGCTCGTCGCCACTGATCCTGTTGAACGATCTGATCGTCAATGCCAATCGCTCACTTCCTCCTGGCGTAGAGACACTGCAAACCTTGCACCTTTTCGACGTTGCGCCTATTGGTCTGGCACTGCTGTCGTCGGGCATCGTCTTTTTACTGCTTGCGGTTCGCTTCCTGCTGCCCAATGTCAGGGAGAAATCCATTAGCGCGCCCGCGCACACCCAGTCTTATTTTGCAGACGTTTATGGCATACAGGGCAATATATTTGAATTGCTGGTCACGGTTGACAGCCCGCTGGTCGGAATGAGGATTGGAGATGCCGAAAAACTCGAGGGTACTCCGTTGCTGCTGGCCATTCGCAACACTGAGGAACCCCGTCTGGCACCGCCCTCCGATGAAATGATCTGGGTTGGTACTATCCTGGGCGTCATGGGTACGCGCGATGTAGTCGGGCAGTTCGCGCTGGATTACCAGTGCCGGGTGCAACCGCGGTTGAGAACTTTTGGCGGTTTGTTCAACTCCAGCCGCACGGGTATTTCCGAGGTGGTGATTCCGCCGGGTTCGCGGCTGATTGGGCGGACCATCAATGAAGCGCGCTTGCGCAAACGCTACGGTATCAGCGTGCTGGCGGTCAACCGGCGTGGTGATATCCTGACGCGCGGCATACGCGACATCAAATTGGAAACCGGTGATTGTCTGGTCTCACACAGTACCTGGCAGGACCTGTCGATGGTCAGTCGCGAACGTGATTTCATTGTTGCAACAGAAATACCCAAAGAAGAACAACGGCCGCAAAAAGTCGCGCACGCTCTGGTTTTTTTTGCTATCGCCATTTTTTTTGCCATTTTTACCGACTACCTGCTTTCGATCGCACTGCTGGTCGGTGTTATTGGTATGATTCTGAGTGGAGTGCTCAGCATCGATGAAGCCTACGGTGCCGTGAGTTGGAAGACGGTTTTTCTTCTCGCCAGCCTGATTCCGCTGGGCCAGGCCATGGAACGAACTGGCACGGCGGCATGGATTGCGCAGGAACTCATGCTGATTCTGGGTGACGTTCCATCGATTGTAATTCAGATAGCCCTGGCGTTATTGGCGACCGTGTTCAGCCTGGTCTTGTCAAATATGGGCGCCACAACCATTCTGGTGCCCATTGCGGTCAGTATAGCGTTGACGACCGGCGCCAACCCGCTGATGTATGCGCTGATTATTGCTCTGTCCGCATCCAACGCCTTCATCCTGCCAACGAATCAGGTCAATGCGCTTATCATGGGGCCAGGTGGCTACCGGGTGATCGACTTCCTCCGCGTGGGCGGCATCATGACTCTGGTTTTTATGACAGTGATGCTGACCATGGTCAATCTGCTCTTCAGTAACCCATGAACCTGGTACTACGCTTTTTAAAAAGGACGTTGTATTTCTGTTCTGTAGGTATAAACTAAAATTGCAAAAGCTATCGAGGGTGAGTAAAGATGTCCACGATTCGCGAGGTCCTGGACCGTAAAGGGAGTACGGTCATTACCATTCACAGTGGTGCTTCTGTGTTTGAAGCAATAGGCATCATGTCCGAGGCCAATGTGGGTGCTTTGATTATCCAGGACGGTGACCAGCCTGCCGGTATATTCACTGAGCGCGATTATTTACGGAAAATCGCCCTCAAAGGCCGCTCGTCCTCCAATACGGTACTTCGAGATGTGATGTCATCTCCGTTGATTACCGTTTTGCCGACGGAATCTTCCGAAGTGGCAATGAAAACCATGACGGAACGACGCTGCCGCCACCTGGTTGTAATGGAAGGCGGCAAAATGGCGGGTGTCATTTCACTCGGCGACCTCGTCAAGCACTTGTTGCAGGAAAAACAAGCTGAAGTGGAACAAATGGCGCAATATATCGCTGGCTCTTACTGACGGTTATTTTTCAGCCTCGAATGAAATACCTGCACACCATGGTACGGGTATCCAGCCTTGAAGCATCGCTGGCGTTTTATTGCACTGCGCTTGGCTTGCATGAAGTGGCGCGCAAAGACGTTCCGGCCGGCCGTTTCACGCTGGTGTTTCTGGCCGCGCCGGGGGATGAGGACGTGCAGCTCGAACTGACCCATAACTGGGATCCCGAAACCTATTCAGGCGGGCGAAATTTCGGTCATCTGGCCTATGCTGTCGATAATATCTACGATGCCTGCCAACGCCTGGTGGATGCTGGTGTAACGATCAACCGCCCTCCGCGTGATGGGCGCATGGCATTTGTGCGTTCGCCCGATGGTATCTCCATCGAACTGTTGCAGCGCAACTCCCCCCTGCCACCGCAGGAACCCTGGGCTTCGATGGCAAATACCGGTAACTGGTGATCCGGGCTGCGCTTAATTTTTGTCAATGCCCGTAACCGTGGACGCTCGGTATCGGCGCTGAAAAGAAGTCGAAGAACAGGTAAATCACCACGCTGCTGACGATCAACGTCATCAGCATGGCCGGCGTACCGTAGCGAAACCAGACCCATGGTGTAATCGCCAGCGAGGGATCATTCTCTTTCTTCGCCAGCCGTTCGGAAATGGTGACGATATAGACATTCGCGGTCGAACCGATGTGCGTGCCGTTGCCACCCATACCCACTCCCACTGACAACGCCCACCAAAGGGGTGTGATTTGAATACCCTGTGCTTCCATACCCAGCAAAATCGGAATCATTGCCGCAGTAAATGGAATATTGTCAATCAGAGCCGACAGGAACGCAGCTACCCACAACAGCACCAGCGTGGCTGTGAGCAGGTCTTTCTGCACAAACGGCACGATGAACTGCCCCAGGTATCTGAGGAATCCGCTGTGGTCCACTCCGCCGACCACGATGAACAGTGAAATGAAGAAAATCAGCAAAGGGATTTCGACATCTTCCATCGCGTGATCCATTTCCACCTTGCGCGCGATGAATAGCAACAGGGTCAGTCCCGTGGCTGAAACCATCCACGGCTCCCAGCCGATCTGGTGATGAACGACAAACAGAACGACCATCACGCCAAGTACTGACACGCATTTATGCCACAGACCACGGTCGGTGTATTCCACCGGCTGGTCGAATTTACCTTCCGGCCTGGCCGACATTTCTTTGTGAAACAAGAGCCGCAAAGTCAATAGCGTGGCCGCCCAGGCCAGGAACACCAAGCCACCCATGTGAATGAAAAAAGTATTGAAATCTATACCCTTGGCCGAGCCTATCATCAGGTTGGGTGGGTCACCCACCAGCGTGGCCACGCCACCGGTGTCGGTGAGCAAGGCGGCAGCCAGCAGAAAAGGAATCGGGCTGACTTTCATCGAGCGCGTAATCATGATGATCAGCGGTCCAAAAATGACTACCGTCGTGACATTGTCCAGCAACAGCGAAAGTACCGTAACCGCCGTACCGAGAAGCACCAGCAACAGAAACTGGTTGCCGCGGCTGAAGCGTGCCATGGTGTTTGCCAACGCCTCGAACCCACCCGTCGGAATCATGATGGAAATGATGGCCATCATGCTGCCGAGCAGAAAAACGACGTTCCAGTCAACGGCTGCTACTGCCTGAACGGCGTTATAGAAGTCGTAATACTGACCTGCGATGATCATTGCCATGGCGCCCAGCATGGCAAACTTGGCGCGATGAAAACCGTGCAGGTGTTCACTGAAGATACCGATAAAAGTGATGGCAAGCACCACGCCCGAGGCCATCATCCCGTCGTTCATCGTCAGTTGTTCCATTTCCCTTTGCTCTCACATTCAGCCATGGCCGGTAGTTGCCATCGCAGGAATGGGCGTGTTGAAAAAATCAAAAAAGAAGTAAAACACCAGGCTGCTGACGATCAGTGTCACCAGCATGGCCGGGGTGCCGGAGCGGAACCAGACCCATGGTGTGATCGCCAGCGTGGGATCATTTTCCTTCTTCGCCAGCCGTTCGGAGATGGTCACGATGTAGACATTTGCCGTAGATCCGATATGTGTGCCATTGCCACCCATGCCGACGCCAACCGCCAATGCCCACCAAAGCGGTGTCACGTGAATGCCCTGTGCTTCCATCCCCAGCAGGAGTGGAATCATCGCCGCGGTGAACGGAATATTGTCGATAGCGGCGGACAGGAAAGCGGCTGCCCATAACAGCACCAGTGTTGCGGTCAGCAGGTCTTTCTGCACAAACGGTACGATGAACTGACCGAGGTATCTGAGGAATCCGCTGTGCTCCACCCCGCCGACGACGATGAACAGCGAAATGAAGAAAATCAGCAAGGGGATTTCGACGTCTTCCATCGCGTGATCCATTTCCACTTGGCGCGCAATGAACAAGAGCAGGGTCAGTCCCGTGGCCGCCACCATCCAGGGCTCCCAATTTATCTGGTGATGGACGACGAAAAGCACCACCATTATGCCAAGTACCGCCAGGCATTTATTCCACAAACTGCGGTCTTCGTATTCAACCGCCTGGTCGAATGCGCCTTGCGGCGTGACGGCCATTTCCTGGCGAAACAATACCCGTAAGGTCAACAGGATGGCTGCCCAGGCGAGGAACACCAGCCCGCCCATGTGGATGAAAAAGGTATTGAAATCGATGCCTTTGGCCGAGCCTATCATCAGGTTGGGCGGGTCGCCCACCAGCGTGGCCACGCCGCCGGTGTCGGACAGCAGGGCGGCGGCCATCAGAAAAGGAATCGGGGTGACTTTCATCGACCGCGCGATCATGATGATCAGCGGCCCGAAGATGACCACCGTGGTGACGTTATCCAGCAACAGAGAGAGCACGGTGACAGCAGTGCCGAGCAGGATCAGCAGCAGAAACTGGTTGCCTCCACTGATACGCGCGAGATAATTTGCCAGCGCTTCAAATCCACCCGTTGGAATCATGATCGAGACGATGCTCATCATGCACCCCAGCAGAAAGACGACGTTCCAATCAACGGATTTTACTGCCAGCACGGAGTTATAGAATCCGTAATACTGCCCCACGATGACCATCAATATGGCACCCAGCATGGCGAATTTGGCACGGTGAAATCCGTGTATGTGCTCGGTAAAAATGCCAAGGAAGGTGACGGCAAGCACTATGCCGGAAGCCAGCATGGCGTCGTTCATAACCAATTGTTCCACGGTGGGATAGCTCCGGAATTTCGATTCAATGGTTTTTTAGTCAAGCCACGTCCGGCCTGACGGGACGATTAGATTGCGCATGGAAAAACAGCCCGGGAACTTCAGGCTGTTTCATCGCGTACATGCTTTTCGGGTTGCTCACAATCCTAATCATGGGCAGTAGCCGACACGGTTGGAATGACACCGTTGAAAAAATCAAAGAAAAAGTAAAATACCAGGCTGCAGATGGCCAGTGTAACCAGCATGGCGGGGGTTCCGTAACGGAACCACACCCACGGGGTGATGGCCAGCGAGGGGTTGTTCTCTCTTTTCGCCAAACGCTCGGAAATGGTGACGATATAAACATTCGCGGTGGAGCCGATATGCGTGCCGTTGCCGCCCATCCCGACGCCAACCGCCAATGCCCACCAAAGGGGTGCGACGTGAACGCCCTGTGCCTCCATCCCCAACAGAATGGGGATCATGGCCGCGGTAAATGGAATGTTGTCGATCAGAGCCGACAGGATCGCGGCCACCCACATCAGCACCAGGGTCGCCGTCAACAAGTCTTTCTGTACAAAGGGAATGATGAACTGGCCGGCATATTTCAGAAACTGGCTGTGCTCAACGCCACCGACGACGATAAACAGTGAGATGAAAAAAATCAGCAAGGGGATTTCGACATCTTCCATGGCGTGATCCATTTCCACTTTGCGGGCAATGAACACCAGCAGTGTCAGCCCGGCAGCAGATACCATCCACGGCTCCCAGCCAATGGAGTGGTGGGTCACAAAAAGAATGACCATCACACCCAGAACGAACAGACTTTGGTTCCACAACTGCCGGTCCTTGTACTCCACGGCTTCGTGAAACTCGCCCTGCGGCTTGATGGCCAACTGCTTTCTGAACAGGACCCGCAGCACTACCAGGATAGCCAACCAGGCGAGAAAGACGATACCACCCATGTGAATGAAAAAGGTGTTGAAGTCGATACCCTTGGCGGAGCCAATCATCAGATTGGGCGGGTCACCCACCAAAGTCGCGACACCACCGGTGTCGGAAAGCAAAGCCGCGGCCAGCAGGAAGGGAATCGGAGAGACTTTCATTGCCCGCGAAATGATGATGATCAGCGGCCCGAAAATGACCACCGTGGTGACATTATCCAGCAGCAGGGAAAGCACCGTTACGGCGGTGCCCAGTAGAACCAGCAGCTTGAATTGCTTGCCTCGACTGATTCGGGCCATGTAGTTGGCCAGGGCCTCGAAGCCTCCGGTAGGGATCATGATGGAGACGATGGCCATCATGCAGCCCAGCAGGAAGACCACGTTCCAGTCCACCGCGTCTACCGCCTGCATCGAGTCATAAAAACCGTAGTACTGGCCCACGATGATCATCAGGATTGCGCCGAGCATGGCAAACTTGGCGCGGTGGAATCCATGCAGGTGCTCGGTGAATATTCCGAGGAAGGTGAACGCAAGGACGATGCCGGATACCAGCATTCCTTCGTTCATTACCAAGGCTTCCGTCATCCTGCAGTCTCCGCTGGCTGGCCGAAAAATGGGTCTGATTGGGGCAGGCGACTATTATGCACAGAACATATAGCTTAGGAAGCTCTGAATAATTCATCCTTGAATTATCAGAGCACGCCAAACAAAAAATGTGATTTTTGTTTGGCTCTCATTTTCAATGGCTTATAGCCATTGAAAATGTTGGCACATCCCTGTGCCAAGGAAACTCTGAATAAATCAGAGTTTCCCTTAACAATGTGAATCCACGAACGTTAAATTAAGAGCTTTCTCGGGGGAGGTGCAATGCAAAGTCAATGTGTTTAGAATATATCTCCTTATCTCGATTGAAAGATATATCAAAGAGGACCAGACCGTATGAGCAGTTACCTTTTCACGTCGGAATCCGTTGCCGAAGGGCATCCGGATAAAGTTGCCGATCAGATTTCCGATGCCATCCTGGACGCTATCCTTAAGCAGGATCCCGCTGCGCGCGTGGCCTGTGAAACCTTCGTCAAGACGGGTGTGGCTATTGTTGGCGGCGAAATAACAACCAGCGCATGGGTTGATCTGGAGGACCTGATCCGCAAAGTCATCGTCGATATTGGCTATGACTCTTCGGACGTGGGGTTTGACGGTAATACCTGCGGGGTGATCAACATCATCGGTAAACAGTCCCCTGATATCACCCGTGGAGTCAATCGTGAGCGTCCGGAAGACCAGGGTGCGGGCGACCAGGGTCTGATGTTTGGCTATGCTACGAACGAAACCGACGTGCTGATGCCGGCACCCATCTTTTACGCCCACGAATTGATGAAACGTCAGGCCGCCGTGCGCCGCACGACCAACGAGGGCAGGATCCACCTGCGGCCGGATGCCAAGAGCCAGGTGACCATCCGTTACGAGAATGGCAAGCCCGCGGGCATCGACGCGGTGGTGTTGTCGACGCAGCACAGCGCCGAGACTTCACAGGCCGAGCTGCGTGAGTTGGTGATGGAAGAGATCATCAAACCGGTGTTACCGGAGGCCTGGCTGGATGGCAACACCAAGTACCACATTAACCCAACCGGCCGGTTTGAGATCGGCGGACCCGTTGGCGATGCCGGACTGACGGGCCGCAAGATCATCGTTGATACCTATGGTGGAATGGCGCGTCACGGTGGTGGTGCATTTTCCGGCAAGGACCCGTCCAAGGTTGACCGTTCAGCCGCTTATGCCGGACGTTACGTAGCCAAGAATCTGGTCGCTGCAGGCTTGGCGGATCGGGTGGAAATCCAGGTCTCCTATGCGATCGGGGTAGCCGAACCGACTTCCATCAGCGTGGAGACGTTTGGTACGGAAAAAGTGCCGGTGGCCAAAATCGAACAGCTGGTACGGCAGAAGTTTGACCTGCGGCCCTATAGCATCATCAGGATGCTGGATCTGATCCGACCAATCTACCAACCGCTGGCGGCATATGGCCACATGGGCCGGGAAGACCTCAATGTGAGCTGGGAGGCAACCCATCATGCTGCGGATCTGCGCGATGCTGCCGGAATCTGATAGAGGCTGGTCAGGTCAGGTGGAAGATGTCGACGCTCAAATTGAATGCACGGGAGAAAAGCGGTGAATGCTGTGATCGAACAATCGAACAAAAATGATTATTACGTAGCGGATATCGCGCTGGCCGAATTTGGACGCAAAGAGATCGCCATTGCACAGACGGAAATGCCGGGACTGATGGCATTGCGTGAAGAATACGGCACGACGAAACCGCTGCAAGGCGCGCGTATCGCCGGCAGCCTGCATATGACCATCCAGACCGCGATGCTGATCGAAACGCTGGAAGCTTTGGGCGCTGAAGTTCGCTGGGCATCGTGCAATATCTATTCGACCCAGGATCACGCTGCCGCGGCGATCGCCTGCAACGGGACCCCGGTGTTCGCCTACAAGGGCGAAACGCTTGATGAGTACTGGGAATTCAGCCACCAGATTTTTGCCTGGGGTGCGGGAGACGAGGCAGAGAATTTTGCCAATATGATTCTGGACGATGGGGGCGATGCAACCCTGCTGCTGTATTTGGGTGCCAGGGCGGAGAAAGATCCTTCGGTGCTGGA
The DNA here is from genome assembly GCA_963708905.1 of uncultured Gammaproteobacteria bacterium. GTDB lineage: Bacteria > Pseudomonadota > Gammaproteobacteria > Xanthomonadales > SZUA-36 > SHZL01. Next base: position 105,180 of record CAVPUV010000081.1, read on the forward strand.
TAATCCACGAAGCGAGGAAGAAGTGGCCCTGTTCAATGCCATCCGCAAGCGGCTGGATAGCCGGCATGGATGGTATACCCGCGCATTGGCACAGATTAAAGGCGTTACCGAGGAAACGACCACAGGCGTGAAACGCCTGTACCAGATGGCACGAGACGGCAAGTTGCCGTTTCCGGCGATCAACGTCAATGACTCGGTGACCAAATCCAAGTTCGACAACCTGTACGGTTGCCGCGAATCGCTGGTAGATGGCATCAAACGAGCCACCGACGTGATGGTTGCCGGAAAGATTGCTGTCGTCGCGGGCTATGGCGACGTGGGTAAAGGCTGCGCCCAGTCGATGAAGGGGCTTGGGGCCACCGTATGGATCACCGAGATCGATCCCATCTGCGCATTGCAAGCCGCGATGGAAGGCTTTCGCGTCGTAACGATGGAAGAAGCTGCCCCGAAGGCAGACATTTTCGTGACCGCCACCGGCAACTATCATGTCATTACGCATGAGCACATGCTACAGATGAAACACCAGGCCATCGTCTGCAACATCGGTCATTTCGACAGCGAGATCGATGTCGCCAGTCTCAAGCAATACCCGTGGGAGAACATCAAGCCACAGGTCGATCACGTGATCTTTCCCGCACGGGCGGCGCATCATTCTGCTGGCCCAGGGCCGGCTGGTTAATCTCGGTTGCGCCACCGGCCATCCCAGCTTTGTGATGTCCAATTCCTTCACCAACCAGGTACTGGCGCAAATGGAACTGTGGAACCATGGTGAACGCTACGAGAACCAGGTCTATGTGCTGCCCAAGCACCTCGATGAGCGGGTGGCGCGGCTGCACCTGGAACGCATCGGCGTGCACCTGACCGAACTGACCGAACAGCAGGCCAGGTACATTGGTGTCGCCATCGCCGGTCCATACAAGCCGGATCATTATCGGTATTGAATGAGCACGCCAAAAGTTTCCTTCGAATTTTTTCCGCCAAGGACCGATGAACAAAAGCTCATCCTCGAGTCCACCTGGCAGAAACTGGCGCCCCTGAAACCGCGTTATCTCTCGGTGACCTTTGGTGCGGGTGGTTCAACCATAGATGCGACCTGCGAGACCGTCAATGACTTGATTCAGCGCTCGGGGGTACCCGTCGTGCCCCACATCTCCTGCATGGCGAAAAGCAAGGAGGCTCTGCGCAGCTTGTTGCAGGATTACCGTCGGGCGGGAGTCGACCGTCTGATGGTGTTGCGCGGTGACCGGCCGGATGGCGTGTCCGGTCCCGGACCTTTCCAGTACGCCAATGAACTGGTGAGCTTTGTGCGTGAGGAGTGCGCAGACCATTTCCATATCGAGGTGGCATGCTACCCGGAATTCCATCCCGAGTCGCCGTCGCCGCAGTCTGAACTGGAATTTTTCAAACGCAAGGTCGAAGCTGGCGCGGACGGCGCAGTCACACAATACTTTTACAATGCTGACAGCTATTTTCGCTTCATCGATGATTGTCAGCGCATGGGTATCGACATCCCGGTGACACCAGGGATCATGCCCATCACCAACTACCGGCAACTTTCCCACTTCTCGGCAATGTGTGGCGCGGAGATTCCGCAGTGGATCCGCCGGCGGTTGGAGGGTTTTGGTGACGATGGCGCATCCATACGGGCCTTCGGTCTGGACGTGGTGACCGATTTGTGTGAACGCCTGCTGGCGGGTGGCGCACCCGGTCTGCACATCTACACGCTCAATCGCGCCAATGCCAGTTTGTCATTGTGGCAGCGCCTGGTTCATTCTCCGTCATAGATCCCGACAAACACCTTCCCGGTCACGTCGATGCTGGCGCGATACATCCCGGACGTATTGAAGGTCAGCGCAATGTTGCCCTGGCGATCCAGGGCTATGATGCCGCCTTCGCCTCCCATCTCCACCAGCTGCACCTTGACCACATCCTGCGCCGCCTGCTCCAGGCTGACGCCCAGGTATTGCACGCGTGCGCAGATGTCCCTGGCAACCGTTGCGCGGATAAAGTATTCACCGTTCCCGGTCGCACTGACCGCGCAAGAGCGGTTGTCGGCATAGGTCCCGGCGCCAATTATGGGTGAATCACCGACCCGTCCCCAGCGCTTGTTGGTGGTGCCGCCAGTGGAAGTGGCTGCGGCGAGATTACCGGCTGCATCCAGCGCCACGGCACCCACCGTGGACAACCAGCGTTGCGGCGACCCGGAACCGAGATGTGCCTCGGGATTCTCACTTGCGCGTGCTTCCTGCAATTGCCGCCAACGGAATTCGGTGAAGAAATAGTCGTCATTTTCAAACGCAATGCCGTGATCCCGGGCAAACGTTTCCGCGCCCGGTCCAACCAGCATGACATGAGCCGAATCTGTCATGACCTTACGCGCCAGCAGGATGGGGTTGCGAATATTGTGGACCGCTGCGACTGCGCCGGCCTGCAAATTGCTTCCGTCCATGATGGCTGCGTCGAGTTCGTGTTTACCCTGCGCGTTGAAAACTGCGCCTTTGCCGGCATTGAAATGAGGTGAGTCTTCGAGCAGAGTCACCGCCGCCGTAACCGCATCAAGGCTGCTGCCGCCCGCGGTCAGGACATGGTGCCCGGCCAGCAAGGCCTGTTCCAGAGTGGCACGGATCTGCTGCTCGGTTTCCGGCTTGAGGCTGTCGCGGCTGATGGTGCCGGCGCCTGCATGTAGCGCAATTGCCACCGGCGCTGTGGACTCTGCCAAACAAATCATGGGTACGACTCCTGCCAGCAGGATAAATAACAGGGTGGGGCATTTCATGGTTATGGATTATTCCAGTTCATGGTTGGTCTCATTGTGAGCTTGCCATATGGCGCGGGCATTTGGCGAGCCTCGATCGCAGCGCAACCAGTACAGTGCACTGAATATTTTCGGATCAAGAGGGGTTCCAGCCGCCTGTCGACCGTTGAGCCAACGATCGGCCTCCGCCAGCGCAATGACGTGGACCCTGATGTCCTCACTGCTGTCACCGCCACCCGCGGCGACCTTGTCCAGCCCGGTGGCCAGCACGAAGGTGATGATTTCATCACTCATTCCGGCCGAACTGGGACAGGACATCAACACCTGCATGTTCTGCGCTGCAAATCCCGTCTCCTCCAAAAGCTCACGCTGTGCTGCCAGCAGGACAGATTCATCGCGATCGGCCAGGTCACCCACCAGCCCGGCTGGCAGCTCGATAACTTTGCTGCCCACCGGAACACGGAATTGCTCGACCAGGACCAGTTCATTGTTGTCGGTGACAGCAAGCAGCACAACCACTCCCGAGGCATTGCTGCGGCTGGCGAATTCCCAGCCGTTGACCTCAAGAAGGCTAAGGTAACGGCCTTGATAAAGTGTCTTATGTCGCTTGCGGAGTTTTTTCATGGTGCCGGATCTCTGCTAAAATCGCCTGATTGTACCTAGGAGCCTGTCGGACTTAACGCTGATCTACTGCGGCAAAGCCGGATTTGGTCATATTTTCCGCTCTTTCTCGTTAAATAGCGGTGCTATTCGCCTCAAAAGAGCGAAAAATCTGCCTCAAACCGGCTTTCCCTCGCTACGATCGGTTAAGTCCGACAGGCTCCTGGACCACGGTCGGGCCTGCCTGAACGCTGATAGGCTGTCCATCGGCGACCGCAAATGAACCAAGCGGGACATCCAAGCTCAAACAAGCTTGCCGTCTGCAGCGGCTGCCGTCCGATTACCCCAGGAATTTGATATGTTTTTGAAAACACACATTTTAACGCTCACGTGTATGCTGCTCATGCTCGCTGTCGATAGCTCCTGGCCGCAGTCTTCGCAGAATCAGCAAGAACAGGATAACGCACAGCAGCCTGTGGCACCGCAGTCGGAGAAGAAATCGCCGCCCAGAAAAATGTTTCCACAAGACGTGCAGGGCTTGCAGGAAATGGCCATTCAGTCTTACCAGGACGGGGAGTACATGCGATTTATACAAGCCACCATCAAGTTGCGCGAGAAACGTCCTTACGAGCCGCAGTACTTGGTTGGCATGGTCGTCGGGGCAGCACTGCTGGGTCGTTCCACTACCGCTTACAACTACATGCACATCATGCAGCAGCAGGGACTGTCCTACGATTTCAATACTACCGAGGACACCCGGAGTATTCGTAAAACGGAAGTCTACGATTACCTGAATGACTTGTTGATCAAGGCAGGAGAACCAATGGGCGAAGGCAAAGTGGTTTTCACCCTGCCAGCGGCAGCTGTGCAGCCGCAGGCTATTGCCTGGGATAACAGTCGTGGAAAATTCCTTGTCGGCACGATTGAGTCTGGTGCTTTACTGGCAGTGGGTCCGGCGGGAGAAGCGGAGGAACTGCTGCGTCCGACAGATGAAAATGGCTTGTTGGCAATTATCGGAATTGCGGTCGATGAAGCCCATGAACGCTTATGGGTGACCACAGCCGGGGTGCCTGGTTTCGCCCCATTGATACCTACCGAACTGGGTCGCGGCGCGTTGATGGAATTCAATCTCGCGAACCTGGAGCTACTGCATCGTTATGACGTGCCGGTTGACGGGCTTGCCCATGTCCCTGGAAGCATGGCGGTGACGCCATCCGGCGATGTCTACCTGATCGATCGCGCCGTGCCAATGGTTTTTCGCAAATCGGCGCAAGGTAACAAGCTCGAGCCCTACCTGGCCAGCAAGGAGTTGACTGGCTTCAAGGATATTGCGATAACCGATGCGGGTAACAAGCTTTACCTGGCGGACGCGGCGCTGGGGATCGCGGTGGTAGACCTGGAAAAACAGACCACCAGCATGTTGGGCGGGCCGGAAACACTGAACCTGGGTGGCATTTCGGGGCTCATGTACAGCGCCGGGCAGTTGCTCCTGCTGCAAAACGGGATAAGGCCGCAAAGGCTGATGCGATTAGAGCTCGATCCCAGCGGAATGAACGTCGTAGCTACCATACCGCTGGCTGTTGCGCTGGCCGATTTTGACGCGCCTTCTTTTGGCGTGATTCAGGGTGGAGCGGTGTATTACTTTGCCAGCAGCAATCTGTCCGGGGTCAAAAAGGAACCAGTACCAGTCGTGGTGTTGAAAACGCCGCTTGAACTCAGTGAGCCCATCGTTCCGGTGGAGCAGCGCAAGTTCAATGCCGACAAGTTGAAGAAAACGCCGCAGTAGATCGGTCCAAAGTCCGACAGGCTGCCAGGGCGTTCCGTCCGCGGATTCAGACACGTAAACAACGTTGCCGCAACATACCGCCGAACTGAAGTTCATCGAACAGGCGGTTGAGGCTGGCAGCATCGACCAGGCTGCGGTTGATATCCGGCGCAGCCAGGGCTGAAGCCACGTCGGTCTGAATTACCGTCAGCCGCCGCGCAAGTTCGGCTGCGTGACGATGGTCTCCAAGTTTTTTCTGCAGGGATTTCGCACCTCGGATTCTGAGGTGCTGCACCTCTTCCAGGCGCTGATAAATAGCGTCCATGTCGCCGAAATGGCGCAGCAACGCCGAGGCGGATTTGGGTCCTACACCCGGTACACCAGGAATATTGTCGACCGCATCACCGGTCAGGGCCAGGAAATCCGCGATCTGCTCCGGAGCAACGCCGAATTTTTCCAGGATCTGGGCTTCACCCAGTTTCAGGTTGCGGGAAAAATCCCACCATTGATCGCCCTGCCGTACCAGTTGTGCCAGGTCTTTATCGCTGCTGACCAGGCAAATCGGGTGCCCGCGAGCCCGCCAGTGCAGCGCCAGGGTTCCGATCAGGTCATCGGCTTCATAACGAGGGTCGGTAAAGCAGCGCAAGCCCATCACTTCTGCAATCGACCGTGCCCATTGGAACTGCCTTTTAAGATCTTCAGGCGCCGGCTCGCGATTGGCTTTATATTCCGGAAAGATTTCGTTGCGGTAGCTGGTCGTCAGGGATTCGTCAAAGGCAACGGCCACATGTTGTGCAGAAGTCTGCTCCAGCAAGCTGCAGAGAAACCCGCAAAACCCATAGACCGCATTGGTTGGCTGGCCATGGATATTGGTGAAATCTTCAGGCATCGAAAACCAGGCGCGAAAAATATATACACTGGCGTCGACAAGGTAAACGGGCGGAAGGCTCATGCGGTGGGATTATGGCACGGAAATACCGCACTCGCCCGATAAAGCTTTCGCTGCTTATGCCAATAAAGCCTTTCCAGCTTCCACTCTTCGCCGCAGAACGCTGTTTCGGGGAAAATGTGCCAGCAGGAACTCCATCTGGTCGGCCAGGATCTGCCGGCCCTGCAGGTAGATGTATTCAGCATGAGTTGGTGTGAATGGTATGGCGAGCAACTCCATGCTGGCCTGCTCGGGTGTGCGGCCGGCCTTGTGGTTGTTGCAGCGCTTGCACGCGGTCACCACGTTGGCCCACCGATCCTTGCCCCCCTGGCTGAGCGGCCTGATGTGGTCGCGCGATAACATGAAGCTGGGAAACTGCAGGCCGCAATAGAGGCACAATGACTGGTCCCTGCGGAACAAGGCCTTGTTGCTGAGCGGGGGCGTATAACTGCTGGAAAAAAGATGAGCGTGAGGATGATGGCCCCAGCTGGCCACGATGGCGTTGACCTCGATCGCGCTGCGCTGACCGGTAATGGCGTTGATACCACCGCGAATACGGTACAGCGTCCGCCCCAGGGAATAGCTCACCTGGTCCAGTGCAATAAGCCGGACTGCCTCCTGATAACCAATCCACTCCAGCGGCATGCCGGATACGTCGGTTCTCAATACTTGTTGCTGAAGGTTCATCACCTGCGTATTCTGCAACCCTGTTCATGGCTATATATCTGGTTTTCAAGTAAATGGCAAGCCCATGGGCAGGGCGCCACCGGCTGCCGGGACAAGGCTCTGATGTTGTGCTCATGGACAGGCTGATTTCTTGCGCTGTGCTCCGAACCTCCTGTAGCGTAGCCGGTCAAAGACCCGGGTAAAACGAAGAGGATAAGGATGCGCAACACTCTGAACGGCATGCGCTCTGGATTGTGTGCCTTGTTATTGCTGTTTCCAGGCGCCTGGGTGGGGGCGGCCATGCCGCCGTCAGTCGACGGTCAACCCTTGCCTTCGCTGGCTCCAGTGCTCGAACGGGTAACACCTTCCGTAGTCAACATTTATACGCAAACCCGCGTCAGGATTCGCAGCCCGTTATTGGATGATCCGTTCTTCAGGCGATTTTTCAATGTGCCTGATCAACCTCGCGAGCGGGTGTCGCAAAGCCTGGGATCAGGTGTCATTGTCGAAGCAAACAAAGGTTACGTGCTGACCAATAATCATGTCATTGCAGGGGCGGATGACATTTCGGTAACCCTGTCCGATGGACGCAGCTTCAATGCCGTGGTCATTGGCGCTGACCCGGATACCGATCTTGCCATGGTGCAGATTACCGCGGATGGTCTCAAAGCTCTGCCCCTGGCTGACTCCAGCCAGTTACGCGTAGGCGATTTTGTCGTCGCGGTCGGTAATCCTTTTGGCCTTGGACAGACGGTTACTTCCGGCATCGTCAGCGCGCTGGGCCGTACCGGCTTTCGCGGGCTTGAATACCAGAACTTCATTCAGACTGATGCGTCCATCAATCCGGGTAATTCCGGTGGTGCGCTGGTCAACCTGCGTGGCGAGCTGGTCGGAATCAACAGTGCGATTTTCACACCCAGTGGCGGCAATGTAGGTATCGGTTTTGCCATCCCGTCGGCCATGGCCCGGTACGTTATGGAACAACTGGCCGAGTTTGGCAAAGTACGGCGCGGAACCCTGGGGCTCCATGTGCAGGATTTGACGGCGGAACTGGCCGGTGCGTTGGGTGTGGGGGACAAGCGGGGTGCCTTGGTTGCCGAGGTGGTGGAGGGCTCTCCGGCGCAACGGGCAGGCATACAGGCAGGCGATATTGTTACGTCCATTGCCGCATACCCGGTACACACCATGCAGGATTTTTATAATGTCGAGGGGCAGCTGCCCATTGGCGAAAAAAAGAGTCTCGAGTTTGTGCGTGGAACAAAGATACTACGGGTGAATGTCCGTAGCGCTGCCCTGCGGGATTTGGCAGGCGATAAGATCGACCCACGTCTCAGTGGCGCGCGCTTCGAGGAGCTACCCACCAAATTGCGAGCAGACCGGGTCAAGGGCGTTTTGCTGGCTGAACTCGACGAGGACAGCGTGCTGGCTCGTAATGGATTGCGCGTTGGTGATATCGTTACCGGCGCCAACCGGCAGGAAGTTCAGAGTCTGGCGGATTTACAGAATCTGGTGCAGGCAGCTGGCGGACCGATTTTGCTGCAGATTCGCCGCAACGGCGGCGACTACATCGCCAGGATCGATTGATCAGGAGTCATGGTGAGCTATCTTGTAGTCAATGAACATCCGGGTGCTGCCATTCCCCTGGTGCCGCTGCGTAAATCAGGCCTTGAAGCCTGGCAAGCCAAGGCAAGCACGCGGCAGCAGCGCTGGTTGAGAGCATCTGGTTTTGAGGCTCGGCCTGGCCAATGCCTTGCTTTGCCCGACGATGATGGCAATGTGCAGGCCTGTATTTTTGGTATGCAGGAAGAAGGCTGGCTTTACCAACTGGCAGCCATCTATCGCAGCTTGCCGCAAGGATGCTATGTGCTTACGGCCGACTGGACCGACCGGCAGGTTTTTCAGGCCACTCTGGGTTGGGGGCTTGCCGCCTACCGCTATGAGCGCTATAAAAAAAATGGCCAGAATTCACGCGTCCTGCAAATAACCGCCGATGTCGCAGGGCATGTGCAGCCGCTTTGTGCGGCGCAATGTCTGGTGCGCGACCTGGTCAATACGCCGACCGAGCACCTGGGTCCGGCACAACTGGCGGACGCTGTCGCTGCTGCAGCTGAAAGTCCGGATGCGCAGTACCGCGTCATCAGCGGTGAGGAACTCCTGACATCCAATTTCCCCGCCATTCATGCAGTTGGACGGGCATCTTCCAGCGCACCGCGGCTGATAGAACTCAGCTGGGGCGCCGAAGATGCGCCACTGCTTGCCCTGGTGGGCAAGGGCGTTTGTTTCGATAGTGGCGGTCTGGATCTGAAGAATGCTTCCGGTATGGCCTTGATGAAAAAAGATATGGGCGGCGCCGCCCACGCCTTGGCCCTGGCACGTCTGGTAATGGGACATCAGCTGCCGGTGCGGCTGTTGTTGTTGATTCCAGCCGTGGAAAACGCAGTGTCCGGAAATGCCTATCGCCCGGGTGATGTCATTGCCACACGCAAGGGATTGAGTGTGGAGATTGGAAATACTGACGCAGAAGGGCGGGTGGTGCTCGCCGATGCGCTGGCTTACGCCTGTGAGCATCAACCCGAACTGGTCATAGATTTCGCGACCTTGACTGGCGCCGCAAGGATTGCCCTGGGCCCCGATTTACCGGCTGTGTTCAGTAATCAGCCGGAAGTAGCCAGGGATATTCTGCAGGCCGGTGTTGATTTCGAGGATCCTTTGTGGATCATGCCGTTGTATCAACCCTACGTGGAGCAGATCAAAAGCCCCATTGCTGATCTGAGCAATTCCTCCAAGAACTCATATGGCGGTTGCATTACCGCAGCGTTGTTTCTCGAGCACTTCGTGACCAAAGGCACACCCTGGGTGCACATCGATACCTTCGCCTGGAATCAGACCAGCCGCGCCGGCCGGCCGGAGGGGGGCGAGGCGCTTGGACTTCGAGCTGTGTTTCACTATCTCAAGTCACGTTACGCCTGATCACAGCTTCCTCTGCGGTACAATGCCCGGCCGGCCTGCGGCCTCCGCACCAGACACTGCTTTTGTGAATAGTATAGTCAAATACCGCGACCATCCTGCTGAAGTAAGCCGCACCCTGCGACTGGCCGCCCCGGTCATCCTGGGCCAGCTTGCTATTTTTAGCATGAATTTCGTCGACACCGTGATGTCGGGCCGCCTGCCGCAAAAAGATATCGCGCTGGCGGCCCTGGGCATCGGTGGTGCGGTCTGGTCCGCCCTGATGATGTTCACGATCGGACTGCTCATGGCGGTCCAGCCCAGCGTGGCGCATTTGGATGGCGCCGGCCGCAGGCAGGAAGCAGCGATCCTGACACGCCAGGCTTTCTGGATTGCATTGATGATTGCCTTGCCATACTGGGCCATATGCTTTTTCAGCGCACCGGTATTGCAATTGTTTCGCATCGATCCAGTCATCATCCCGGTGTCCGCCGGTTACCTGCGCGCCATATCCTGGGGTGCCCCCGGCATTTGCTTTATTTTTCTGTTTCGTTTCTTCAGTGAAGGGTCGGGGCATACCCACCCAACCATGATGTACGGTGTCGCGGGCGCGCTGTTGAACATCCCCTTGAATTACATACTCATGTTCGGGCACTTCGGCGCGCCGGCGCTGGGAACGGTCGGATGCGGCATTGCGACATCGATCGTGATCTGGTTGCAGTTTGGGCTGCTCATCGTTTACCTGCGCACGCACCATCACTACCTTCCGTTTCAACTTTTCAGCAAGTTCGAAGCGCCGCGCTGGCCGGAGATCGCGGCGTTGCTTCGCCTGGGTTTACCCATTGCTGTGTCAATTTCCATCGAAGGCGGCTTGTTTGTGGGTGCTGCTTTGCTGATCGGACGCCTGGGACCTTTGCCATCGGCCGCGCACCTCATCGCCATCAACTTTTCTGCCCTTTTGTTCATGATTCCACTGGGCATGGCCAGCGCGGTGACGATACGCGTAGGTAATGCGCTGGGGCGACAGGATCCAACATCGGCGCGCTATGCCGGAGTAGTGGGTTTGCTGATTGTCGTCTGCCTGCAATGCGTAAACATGTCCATCATGTTCCTGTTGCCGTCGCTGATCGTGGGCATTTATACCGATGATGCTGCCGTGGCGGCCGTAGCCGTCAGCCTCCTGTTCTATGCCGCTGTGTTTCAACTTCCGGACGGTATTCAGATCTGTGCGACCGGCGCATTGCGCGGATTGAAAGATACCCGGATGCCGATGCTGTATAACCTGATTGCCTACTGGTTGATCGGCATGAGCCTGGGTTACTACCTGACTTTCGAAGCTGCGCTTGGGCCCGCCGGTATGTGGATCGGCATGATTGCCGGCTTGACGGTTGGCGCTGTGCTTCTTGCCGGCCGGTTTCTGCGCAGAACCGCGAGGCTGATCCAGACGGCTGGCGTGTCCGCGTGACAGGCCTGGGTAACCGCAGTTTTCACCATGGCTCAGGCCGCCACTTCCGTTGGACCCTGTACAATTCCCTGGCTGATTTGGTGCTTCAGACGTTGTAACTCCTTCTCGACTTCCGGATCCGTCACGGTTGCCTCGCGCTCCCATACCGCAGGCGCTGGACCACCCACCGCGTAAGAACGAACCCTCGCTTCGAGGTTTTCGACCTGGGTCTGCAGGCGATCGAAGCGGCCGAGGGCCTGACGCACGCGCTTCTCGGATGGCGACAGTGTGGTATTCGCAGAAGCTTGATTTGCCTTGATGCCAGGTTTTCGACTGTAACTGCTTTTGAGTTTCAGCTTGGCTTCTGCCATCTTGCTTTTCAGCTGCGCCATGTCCAGTTCCATCTGTCTGCTACGCTCGTCAACGCAGCTCAGATCTTGCTTGACCGCAGCAAGACGGAGCATGACTTCAGCTTGTGCTTTAAGGGCGGCTCTGGCCAGGTCATCCCGTTGTTCCTCAACGGCTTTCCTCGCCCGGTTCTGCCACCGTTCCGTCTCAGTGGCGAGTTGGGCTTTGAAACGTTCGAGGTGCTGCTGCTCAGCCAACAGTTCGGCGCTGGCAAGACGTGCTTCTTCGCCGGCATCCTCCATTTCGCGTAGCAGGGCACGCAGCAATTTTTCCGGATCCTCTGCTTTCTCGATCAAGGCATTTACGTTGGCGGCAATGACGTAGCGCAGTCGTGAAAAAGTTCCCATATTGATGTCTCCTGAGACAATCGGTTTATGCTGTGATGTTAGATGCAGAATTCATGCCACAAGATGTAAAGGCCATTAAAACAGCAAGTTGAAAACATTTTGATGCTGATAAATCGAATCGTGATGGCGTATATCACCCCATCTTGGCGAAGGTTAGCCGTGCAGGCCGCCCGGTGCCACCTTAGAATAGGTCATTATTCTAAGGACTGCTGACAATGACCCGTAATGAAAAATCTGCCTTTACCCGGTTTTTTCTCACCCTCTGGCGCATCATCGATGGCACCCGGAAGCTGATACTGAATACCGTTTTTTTCCTGATCCTGATTTTTGTCGTGCTGGCTTTCTACAATTCCGGGGAGTCACTGATACTTCAATCCAAAACCGCACTGGTGATCAGTCCTTATGGGGATGTCGTTGAACAGTACAGCGGCACACCGCTGGATCAGGCATTGCAAAACGCAACCGATGAGACCAGGAGGGAAACCCGTCTGCGCGACCTGGTGGCGGCGATCCGGCGGGCAAGAGACGATGATCGGATCGTGCGTCTGGTCATTGATCCCACCTATATGGGGCACATTGGCATGGCTTCACTGCACGAGCTTGAAGCAGCGATTGCGGATTTTAAAACAGCCGGTAAACCCGTGATTGCATTGACGGATAATATGAGCCAGCAGCAATACTACCTGGCCGCCATGGCGGATGAAATTTGGCTGCACCCCAAGGGCATGGTATGGATCGATGGCTTTTCCGCTTACCGTAATTTCTACCGCGATGGGCTGGACAAACTTGAGATCGAGATCAACCTGTTCCGGGTGGGCGAGTTCAAGTCGGCGATGGAGCCTTTCATCCGCAACGATATGTCGGCCGAGGATCGAGAGGCCAACCTGTACTGGATCGGCAGCCTGTGGCAACAATACCTTGAAGCCATCTCCCGGCAACGCGGTATACCCCTGGTTGACCTCTCTGCGGCCATCAACCATTTTGCCGACCGTCTTGAAGCAGCAAATGGGGATTTTGCCCGTTTCGCACTGGACCTCGGGCTGGTCGATCGCCTGATCAGCAGGCCCGAGGCGCACCAGGTACTTGCCAGCCTTGGAGCTGCGGGTAGTGGCAGTGAAGGCTTCCGTCAAATTGATTTCGACAATTACCTGCTGTTGACTGACCTTCAGCACAGGTCACGCGCCAACAACAAGGTGGCCGTAGTTGTCGCCGAAGGCGACATTCTGGAAGGTCGTCAACCGTCTGGGTTGATTGGGGCCGACACCCTGGCCGAACGTTTGCGCACGGTGGGGGAGGATTCCAAGGTCAAGGCGGTGGTGCTGCGACTGAACAGTCCCGGTGGCGACAGTTTTGCCTCGGAGAAAATTCGCCGGGAAGTACAGGCGCTCAGAGATGCCGGCAAAACCGTGGTCATATCCATGGGAGATGTTGCGGCTTCCGGTGCTTATTGGATTGCCATGGCCGGAGAGGAGGTTTGGGCCAGCCCGGCGACGATTACCGGTTCAATAGGTGTATTTGGCATCATCCCGACGTTTTCCAGTCCGCTGGAGAAATTGGGTATACACACCGATGGCGTCGGCACCACTCCGCTGGCGGGGAAGCTCCGACTGGATATGCCCCTGGATAAAGATCTGAAACGTATTTTTCAGCGTGCGACGGAACAGACCTACCGTGAATTCATCCGGGTGGTGGCACAGGGCAGGGGTATGAGCGAAGACGCGGTGGATAAGGTGGCACGGGGCAGAGTGTGGAGCGGCGTGCAAGCCAAGGAACGGGGCCTGGTGGATCAGACCGGAACGCTGCAACAGGCTATTGACTCGGCTGCCCGTATCGCGGGGTTGGGGTCCGATTACCGGGTACAATACAGTGAAATGGACTTATCACCCTTCGAGAACTTCCTGCTGGAGTTGGTGGGCGGCACCACATCCCGGCTGGGCTTGGGCGGTGTTTCCAGCACCTGGATCAAAGCTTCCTTGTTTCAAGACTTATTGACGGAACTGCGCCTCGTTGCTACTTCAGGTAATGGGTTTTCCCTTGCGGCTCATTGCCTGTGCAAGTCCCCTTGATCACTACCTTTTGGTTGGGTCGGGTAAGCCACTGTATAATCGCCACTGTTTAGTAGTGGAGTTGTAGCGCCACTCCTGCTCGTCAACTATGGTGCGCTCAACCGCCTGGTTGGTATTGAACATACTAATTTCCACAGTTTGCCGTGCGGTCATTCCGTCGTCATAAATTCCAGAAAAGCGAAGCGTGTACTGCGTCACTCGAAACAAGCGTAGCCGATCCATTTCGAGACGGCTGATGGGATGCTGTTCCAGATACTCAGGGGCAATGAATTCCGCCGCCGCATCCCACTGGCTCCAGCGCACCATGGTTTCGTACTGTTTAAAAACTTCGGTACGGCTTTTGTCAACTTGACTGGAACTGCATGCGGCAAAGCCCAACAGCGCCAGAATGATCAAGGCTCCGGAGGCCTTGTGCTGCAGAACGCTGAATGCTGTTTGCCAACGCAAGCTTTGCTTCATTTCAATTTCATTTTCCAGGCCCACTGTGCAAACTGAAACGCTACTGCCTTTTGTCCTGCTGCGGTCCTTATCATGGGTTGTGCAGTTCTAATTTGACCGTATTGTAGCTGATTGCCAGGTGTGGTGACGAGCAAGCGGGGATTACGTTACAGTGGCGGAAGCCTGGCCTGGCGCTTTCATCGGGCTGGCTGACCGGCAGGAGTTCACATTCAATGGGTATGGAAAAAGTTTGGTAAAGCAGCGATTTCCCCGCATGATGGCGGCACTGCTGCCGCGTGAGCTGTCCAGCTGGAGCCTGACCGCGATAGCTTTGGGCGCGCTCGAGGGCGGATTGCTTGGCGTTATCGTTAAAAATCAGTTTGGCGAAGTGGCTTCCCCGGCAGTAGTGAACATGGCAGTGGTGGTGGTTGCCAGCGCCCCGAATTTCACCAATCTTTCCAGTTTTTTGTTCGCCGCTCTGGCTGCCGGACGTGACAAGCTGGCCGTACTGAGCCGACTGATGCAGGTCATGTCAGTGTGCCTGCTGTTCATGGCTTTACCCGGCATCACCGCACCGGGTTTGATGATTTTCTGTGTGATGACGGTGCTGGCTCGCACCGCTTGGTCCGGTATTCTGACCATCCGCGCAGCCGTTTGGCGCGCCAACTACAGGCGTGAGTGGCGTGGGCAGGTTACCGCCCGTATCGTCCGGATTGCTTCCCTGTTGGTGGCCGGCTACTCAGCATTGATCGGGTTCCTGCTGGATTGGCGGGCCGATGCATTCCGGCCGGCATTTATCGTGGCAGCTGTCTGCGCCCTGGCAGGTGCTCGCGTGTATCGTCATGCACGCATCAGGGGACACAGGCAATTGCTGGCCGCCGAGAAGGCGGAGCAAGCCCTGCAGGGCCGGCGCTTGAGTATGACGATGCTGACTACTGTACTGCGTAATGATATGGACTTCAGGCGTTATATGATGGGCATGATGATATTTGGCAGTGGCAACCTGATGCTGCTGCCGATGTTGGTGATTATGCTGAATGAACAACTGGCGCTGAACCAGTTTCGCCAGGTAATGATCACATCATCCCTGCCTTTGTTTGTTCTGTGTTTTTCCGTCCCATACTGGGCGCGAATGCTGGATCGGCAGCACATTTTTGGCTACCGTGCCATTCATAGCTGGCTTTACGTTGCCGCTTCCACCCTTTTTGCGCTGGCGATCATCCTGGGCAGAACCGGACTGTTGTGGCCCGCTTCGATCGTGCTGGGTGGTGCTTACGCCGGTGGCCATTTGGGCTGGAACCTGGGGCACAATGATTTCAGCAGTGACGCGAAGTCGTCGCACTACATGGCCATCCATGTCACGCTGACGGGACTGCGGGGCCTGATCATGCCTGTCATCGGGGTGGGTTTTTACCAGTACCTGGCCTTGCATTGGATGGAAAAGGCGCCCTACGCTCTGTTGTTGCCATTAAGCCTTTCTCTGATTGGGTCTTTTATGTTTGTGGCGATGCATCTGGAGCGGAAACGTCGCCTGGGCGTTGGCGCCTGACTCGCATGGTGTACAAACGAGACTACTGCCGGTCGCTGGCGTCACAGGCGCCTGCCGCGGAGTGCGGCACCCCGGCGGCACGGGCTGTACAGGCATTGGAATACGTGTTGCCGTCACAACCACAAACCGGCGCATATTCCATGGTACAGGGCGTGGGTTTACCAGGGCGGATGACGACGCAGTCAGATTCCTGGGGCTGGCCGGTTCCCGCAATTGGCTGCGGTCCTTGGCATCCCACCAGGGCCAGGAGTATCAGCAAGGTGCAGAGCGAAATGAATGCCGGGCGCATCAGGACTCCAGGCGAGTAAAATTCTGCCAAATGGTGATGATCCAGCTCAGAGCGATCAACAGCAGGCAGAGAAATACAGCGGCGGAACCAGCATCTTTCGCGCGACCTGAAAGCTCGTGTCGTTCCGGCCCGATGCGGTCAACCACGTTTTCAATCGCGCTGTTCAACAGTTCTGTAATCAGCAACAAAATCAGTGGAAATATCAACAACAGCCATTGCTGCGGACTTGTGGCGACGAAGAAGGATGAGAAAAACAAGGCTATGGATAAAGCCACATCCTGACGGAATGCAGCCTCGTGGATCCAGCAGGATTTCAGCCCCTTCATCGAATTGCACGTGGCGTTTACGAGCCGATCCAGGCCGGTTTTTCCAGGTTTCATCAGTTTGCCCGAACTTTTTCGTAGAGGCCATCGAACAGAGTCGTCCAGGATTGCCCGTCTTTGCTGGCTTCCCACAGTTGTCGTACCCTGCCGTCTTCATGGCGATATCTGTCAGCGCTGCACGGTGGTGGAGATGGGCTTTCCGCCGCCTCGTCCTGCGCCATGACTGGCATGGAAATAGCGTTCAGCAGAATCAGTAGCATTCTCATCGTTTTCTCCGAATTTCAGGCTCCCAGGGGCATAAGGCCTTGCAGGGCGGATTCATGCTACCATCCATGGCTGCCCCATTTGTTGGGGGTATTCAATTGATGCGTCATAGTATTGGTTCCATGGAAAATTCTCCACTCCATCCCGCAAGTCAATGCACCACCAGCTGCCGGGTTGCCAACCTGCCGGATTTCACTTCCATCCACGCGGACGACGTCTTGCCGGTTCTCAAGGCGCTGATCGCGGACTACCATTCAGGTGTCGAGCAGTGGCTCGCCCATGGAGCCTTGCCGAGCTGGTCGTTTGTGGAGTCTGAAATAGATTGGTCGGATGCGATTGATCGGGCCTGGTCGCCGGTTTCACATCTGAATGCCGTGGCCGATCAACCCCGATTGCGCGAAGTCTACAATGCCGGTCTCGAGTTACTGACTGAGCACCAGAACTGGCGGCAGCAACATCGTGGTATTTTCGAGGTTTATAAATCACTACGGTCTGCTGCTGACTTCCAGCGATTGGCGCCAGCTCAGCAACGCATCATCGAGCTGGAAATTCGTGATTTCCACCTTGCTGGCGTTGATCTGGATGAAAATGCCCGGGCAGAATATCGGGATATTGTGATGCGTCTCAGCAGATTGGGAACCCGATTCCAGGAAAATCTGATTGATGCAACGCGGGCCTGGACTGTTCATTTCGCAAACGACTCCGCCCTGGCGGGCCTGCCTGAAGCCGAGTTGAGATTGCTGGCTGAAAATGCGCGAATTCACGAGCAGAGCGGCTGGTTGGTGGACCTCAGCTACCCTTCATATGCAGCCATCATGACCCATGCAGAAGACCGGGAACTGCGGCGCCAGGTATATACGGCATATGTCACCCGGGCCTCTGACCAGGGGCCGGATGCCGGTCGATGGGACAATACGCCAGTAATCCGTGAGATGTTATCCTTGCGACATCGTTTGGCCCGGCTGCTTGGATTTGATCATTACGTGGCGTATGCACTGTCGACGCGCATGGCCAGACGCGCGGAAACAGTGATGGAATTCTTGAGCGGGCTTGCTGCTCAGGCTTTGCCGGCAGCCCGCGAGCAGCTGGCAGCGCTGTCCGCATTTGCTGGTGGCAAAGGCGCCGAACTGCCACTCGATCCCTGGGATATGAATTTCTGGGCGGAACGTTATCGACAGGCTGAACTTGATCTGTCCGATGAAATGTTGAAACCGTACTTTCCGCTGGGTTCCATGGTCAGTGCCTTGTTCCACATCAGCGGCCGTATTTTTGGTATCAGCCTGGAGCGCGACAAGAGCGTATCTGTCTGGCACAAAAATGCCCGATTTTTCTGGCTGCACGACAGCGACGGTGAGCGCTGTGCTGGTCTGTACATGGATTTATTTTCGCGCAAGGACAAGCGGGCAGGAGCATGGATGGACATTTGCCGCTCCCGCCGGAATCTCAAAACCGGGGTGCAGCTGCCTGTTGCATACCTGAACTGCAATTTTCCCTCAGCAACTGATGGTCATCCGAGCTTGCTCACGCACCATGACGTGCAAACGCTCTTTCATGAATTCGGACACTGCCTGCATCATATGTTGACCGAAGTGGAATGGCCACAGGTCAATGGCATCAACAACGTCGAATGGGATGCAGTGGAATTACCCAGCCAGTTGCTGGAAAACTGGTGTTGGGAAGAGCACCTGCTGGATGGTTTCGCCAGGCACTATCAAAGCGGTGAACCCTTACCTGCGGAGTTGAAACAGCGCTTGCTGCGTTCGCACCATTTTCACAAGGCGCTGGTGCTGGTACGTCAGCTTGAGTATGCCATTTGCGACCTGCGCCTGCATCTTGAATATGATCCGGATCATCCGCGTGAGCCCCTTGAAGTGTTGAGCGAGGTGCGCAAACAATACGCTGTTGTCAAAACACCGGACTGGAACCGTTTTTTACACAGCTTCAGCCATATTTTTGGTGGTGGATATGCTGCCGGTTATTACAGTTACCTGTGGGCGGAACAACTGGCGGCCGATGCCTGGGAGCGGTTTCTCGCGGAAGGGCCGTTTAACCCGGTGACGGGCGATTCCGTACGCAGGGAAATATACGCTGTCGGTGCTTCGCGTCCGGCGATGGCATCGTTCAAGGCTTTCCGTGGACGTGCGCCCGAACCCGGTCCACTATTGAGAAGTTATGGCCTTGAACAGTGAAACCGGACACGCATGTGGAAAAGAAAGCGTGCTGAAAATCGCCTCGTGGAATGTCAATTCACTCAACGTGCGCTTGCCGCATGTGCTGGCCTGGATGGAAGTTGCCCGGCCGGACATTCTTGCCCTGCAGGAAACCAAACTGCCAGATGATCGCTATCCGGTCGCTGAATTGACTGAAGCAGGTTACTACAGCGTGTTCTGTGGCCAGCCGGCTTATAACGGAGTAGCTGTGCTGAGCCTTGAACCGGCGAGCGATGTTGTCACCGACGTCCGCGGGCTGGATGACCCGCAACGGCGCATTCTGGCGGCCACTGTGCCAACAGCATTGGGTGAAGTCCGCGTGGTAAACCTCTATGTAGTGAATGGAGGCGAAGTCGGATCGGAAAAATTTGCCTACAAGCTTGACTGGCTGGAAAAGGTGACCGCATGGTTGGCGGATGAAGCCGCAGACTATGACAACATGGTGGTATTGGGGGATTTCAATATTGCGCCAGAAGACCGGGATGTGCACGATCCCGGGCTTTGGCAGGAGAAAATCCTGTGCAGCTCACAGGAGCGTGCGGCATTGCAGCGAGTGCTCGATCTCGGGTTTGCCGACACGTTCCGCCTGTTCGGACAACCAGACGGTGTATTCAGCTGGTGGGATTACCGCATGAACGCTTTCCGCCGCAAAATGGGCTTGCGCATAGACCTGGTGTTGGCATCAGCAAGCATGTCCAGGCATTGCATCGCCGCCTACGTGGACATCGAACCCCGCCGGCAGGAACGGCCTTCAGATCACGCTCCCGTTATCGCTGAATTCGCTGCCTGACTCCAATAATGCACCTGCAGGATGCGCCCATTCGGCGCGCGACCGGGTCGGGCTTTTTTGGTTTCAATAACGCGGCACAGTTGGGTCAATTTCCAGGGACCAGGCGTCGATTCCACCGCCCACATTGTGCACCCTGGTGTAACCCTGTTTTCTGAAGTGTTCGGCCGCTCCCAGGCTGGTATTTCCAGTATGGCAGATAAAGGCCAGTTCGGTATCCCGGGGCATCTGCGCCAGCTGATCCATCATTGCCTGGTCAAGAACTACGGCTGCTGCGATCGCGGCCTTGGCCCGATCTTCAGCACCGCGAACGTCTACCAGCATGATGTTGCCGGTTTTTAATCGTTCAGCCAGTTCCTGTACGCTCATTTGCCGCACTGCCGGTGGTGCGGCCGGCAGGTGAATGGACAGGCCTTCACCTGTCAGGGATTTGACCCAGTCAATCACGGCGCCGTTGACGCGCTGGGCGGTGGTGATGTCCATCATCACCGTAATTCCGTTGGATTCCACTGCAATTTGGCCAGCTTGGGCGGGCGCCAGGCTGAATTGTGATTCCCAGTTGGCACTGACCTGGAAATGCAAGGCAATGCCTTCATGGCCTTGCATGGCTTCGCGGATTTTCTCCGCTGCCGCGTCTGTGACGGTCATTTCAGGCGGAGTGCGATCCGGCTCTTCCAGTCCCAGTGCCTGGTGTAGCTCGCCGGAATTGAGCATGCCAAGAACAATATCACAGCCACCGACCAACTCGCCGTTGATATAAAGCTGGGGAATGGTCGGCCAGTTACTGTAAACCTTGATACCATCACGAATTTCTTCATCTTCGAGCACATTGACCGCGGCGTAATCTGGCCAGACACTGTCAAGGGCAGCTACGGTACGCGCGGAAAAGCCGCACATGGGCTGCTGCGGCGTGCCTTTCATGAACAGGACAACCTTGCTGCCTTTCACGTGGCTTTCAATTTTTTTTCTGACGGCTTCATTCAGGCTCATCATGCTTGCTCCCAGGTACTCGTATCTGAATCGTTCCAAAGCTTGCGGCCACAACCGCAGCCGTTAATATGTGGCTATAGCTGCGCTAATCAAGTCTACAAGCCGGGATGGCCGTGGCGCATCCTCCGGCGAGCCTTCAGTGTTCCTGACAGAACAGAGAGAACGGTGAGCTGCCGCCCCCTCCTCCTGCGCTACCGCTGTCGCGGCGTCTGCGCCGGCGCATCCGCGAGTGTAATTGTCTGCGGCGCTCTTCCAGCCAGTCGGAGCGCTCCAGGTCCATGGCGCCGTCACCCACGCGGTTGGTTTCAGCAGCACGGAAAACGCAAAAGTCACGGTAAGCATGGATTTCGTGTTCCAATTCCCGGGTCACCATCTCGATCATGATGGCATCATCAAGGAAGCCGAGGCCTGGGATATCATCGGGGATCAGGTCTTCCGGTTCCGAGAAGTAAGACAGGGCCTGCAGCGCGCGTGCCCGGTCTGCCTCTTCCAGCCCCCAACCCGCATCCACCACCATGCCAATGATGGTTTCCAGCCGGTGCATGCGCTCGCGGATGAAGTCCGACGTGTCCGAGTTCCAGACCTGGTACAGCAGTTTACGGGCGTTGTCGATGATGGTGTCTTCGGCAAGTCCCCTGGATTGCTCTCGTGCATTCAGCATCACCGCGCGGAAATGTTCGAGGTCGGATTCGCTGAGCTCAAAAGTAATCTTCATGGACATGCAGTATCTCCCGGCCTGCTGACGCGGCAAGCTCGTAGACTATAGTCCTTGCAGAGCTTCGTCAACGCTGTTCCCGGGTACGCGACGAGGCGGAGCGAAATTGTCCGGGCCTGCCGGGAACAGGGTATAAATGCCCCTGGTTTTTGAATGACAGGTAGCCATCGCGGATGGTGTGTACGCGGCCCTCGAGGGCAAAGGGCAGACTGGACACGTCGCCGCTTTCAAGTTCCATCAGCTGTTGCCGGGCATTGATATAGGGCAATCCATCCAGGGACACTTCTTCCGTTGTGTTCGGATCGACCGTCAGTTTGAGATCGCTGACATAATGTGTCAGTTCGACATCACGCACCCGGAGCTTGATGTCGATGGCATCGATGTCGAGTTCAACGTCGTTGATATTGCGAATGTCGAGCCTGGCTGCAAGCGAGTTTTCCTGCATGCTCAATGAGGAAATACCGATGAAAGGGGGCTGGCCTTTCACCTGGTGTGGACCACAAGCAGTGCACAAGACCAGGCTTGAAAGTAGCACATATAAGCGGATTTTCATGAGTTCCATAAGTGGCACCTGACTGTATGATTACCGCTGGACGACGCGGCAAGATTGACTTCCATGGGACTTCTGGTCAGGCAGTCTGCCATGACCAGGGGACAGCGTGTATGAAACACGCAGCCGGTGGGTGGAGTCAAGGCTGAGGGGGGGTCTCCATCCAGCGGGACTGGCAATGCGTCGCGCTCGAAGTGACGCCGGGAAGCAGCGGCAAACAGTGCGCGCGTATACGGATGCGACGGCTTGCTGAAGACATGAGCGGCTGGTCCGGATTCAATAATTTGCCCCAAATACATGACAGCCACCTCGTCGGCCAATTGCTGGACAACGGCGAGGTCATGGGAGATGAGCAGGATTGCGATAGCTGTTTCCCGCTGTACCTTGCGGATGAGTGTGATCATGCGGGCTTGCACGGATACATCCAGCGAAGACATCGGCTCATCGGCGATGATCACAGCAGGCTCAGCCAGCAGCGCCCGCGCCAGTGCGACTCGCTGGCATTGACCACCGGACAACTCGTGTGGAAAGCGGGTTAAAATTTCATGGTTCAGGTCCACGATTCCCAGTACGTTTTCAATGCGTGAGCGCTGCGATTCACGATTACCGATGCGGTAAAGAACCAGCGGTTCCAGCAAGGTCTGCCAGATATTCCGGCGTGGGCTTAGCGCGGCCAAAGGGTCCTGGAACAGATACTGGATTTAACGTCGCGTCTGGCATAATTCGCGGACATCCATCTGGCCCAGCTCACGCTGCTGGTAAAGCACGGCTCCTGCAGCGGCAGCAGTGAGCCCAATGATGGCCCGGGCCAGTGAGCTCTTGCCGCAACCCGATTCGCCTACGAGCCCGAATATTCGTCCCCGGTGCAGGTCGAAACTGACACCACCCACGGCAGTCAGCCGGCCGCCTCTGCGACCCAAAGCCGTACGTACTGGATAATTTACTTCCAGCTTGCGTACCTGCAGCAGTGCCGGGCCGTTATTCATGGACTGCCGGTGCATGCTGCAGCGGGTGGTGGCACGCATACTGGTGCCTGTCATGAGTTTGCGTGTCGGCGCGGCTGGTTATCATATCCGCCTGTATGCGCGGCACCTGTTCATGGCAAAGTTGCCGGGCGCGTTCACACCGGTTATTGAAGCTGCAGCCGGCTGGTAGCTGCGTCAAGTGAGGAACCGAACCGGGGATGCTTACTACCGGCTGCACCGGGCCTTTCGTCAACCTTGGCAGTGCAGCCAATAGCCCGGCGGTGTATGGATGCCGAGGCATGGAAAACAGGGCGTCTACCGGTCCTTCCTCGACGATACGACCGCAGTACATGACCAGGGCGCGGTCACATACCTGAGCCACGACACCCAGGTCGTGGGTGATCAACAACACGGCAGTACCGGTATTACGGGCCAGTTCGCGGATTTGTTGCAGAATCTGTGCCTGTGTTGTGACATCCAGAGCTGAGGTTGGCTCATCGGCAATCAACACGCGGGGGTGGCAGGACATGGCCATTGCGATCATTACGCGCTGCCGCATGCCGCCGGAGAGCTCATGTGGGTAACTGCGAAGAATTCTATCGCCATCAGCAAAACCAACAGCGTGAAGCATGTTCGCGGCCGTTCTGCGCGCGTCCTGGCGGTTACTGTGCTGGTGGCGTCTGATCACTTCGAGCAACTGGCTGCCAATGGTGAAAACCGGATCCAGAGCGGTCAGCGGTTCCTGGAAAATCATCGAGATACTGCTGCCGCGGACACGCCGCCAGCCGGCCTCGTCGAGCACGGCAAGATCGTGGTCCGCGAGCAACAGTCGACCTGCCTTAACCTGCCCCGCCGGGCTGGGAACCAACCCCAGCAGGGCGGTGCCGGTCATGGATTTGCCGCAGCCGGACTCTCCCACCAGGCCGACCATTTCACCAGCCGCCAGCTCGAAGCTGACCTCATCCACAATCGCTACCCGGTGACTATCCAGCTCAAAGCTGACACTCAGTTCATGCACTGAAAGTACACAACTTGCCGGCGGCGCATTCATGCCAATCCTTGTCTCGGGTCAAGTGCATTTTGCAGGGCGTCCACCATCAGATTGAACCCGAACAACAACAAAAACAAAGGAATCGAGGCGGCCAGGAGGTTGTTGAATTGCCCGGCCAGGACTTCCTGCGTGCTCTCCGCCAACATCAGGCCCCAACTGACACCATTCTGTACGCCGAGCCCGAGAAAGCTCAGGATCACCTCGGACTTGATCGCGGCGACAAATACGATGGCAGCTTGCGCCAACAGGATATGGATGGTGTTGGGCACAACGTGACGTGACAGGACCAGGCTTACCGGCATGCCCATGGCCAGTGCTGCCTGGACAAAATCACGCTGCTTGAGCCGCATCACTTCAGCCCGTATAAGCCGGCTGGTGGTGGTCCAGAATGTTGCCACCATTGCCATGTGCATCGACCAAGGGTTGCCTTTGAGCGCAAATGCAACGGCGGCCACGAACAGGTAGAACGGGATTGAATCGAGCACGCCGGTGACGAATACCACCGCGCCGTCCTCCCAGGAATCAGCGTACCAGCCCGCCAGGGCTCCGGTGAGCGTACCGATCGCAGTGGAAGCCAGCGCCACGATCAGACCAATCTCAAACGCAAGCCTGACGCTATAGATGGAGCGCTGGAAAATATCCTGGCCCAGGACGTTGGTGCCAAACCAGTGCATCGCGCTGGCAGGCTCCCAGCGCCCGCCACTGGCGATCGACCAGTCCTGCCCCAACAAACCAAGCGCTGCGCCAAGTGCGATCAGGCCGAACAGGCCGACCAGCCCAAAGCCAGCCAGTCCCGCCCGATCACGCCGCAGCCGGGGCCATACCCGGCTGGCCGGAGCTGAAGGCACGCGCAATGCCACAGCGGTTGCAAACCGTAAATCCAATGGCGGGAGCGGCGCGTTGCTCATGACACTCTTGGATCAACCAGCCGGTAAGACATGTCAGCCAGGGCTTGAACCATGACGAACATGATCGCGGTGAGTCCCACCACGGCCTTGAGCACGGGCTGGTCGCCATTGGTGATGGCATCGAAGGTGATTTTACCCATGCCGGGAATGCCGAAGTAGGTCTCCAGCAACAGGCTGCCGGAGACTATGATCAGGGGGATGGAAAACAGAATGCGGGTCAAGAGTGGAGGAAGACTGTTTTTCAACACATGCCGGCCCATCAGTTGCGCTGGTGAGGCACCGAAAGCCCGGGCCGCGCGAATATGCTCCCGGCCCGATTCTTCGAGGAATACCGCGCGAAAAAACCGCGTGTTATACCCCAGCGTGATCAGCACCAGGGACAAGCTGGGGACGGTGACATAATTGAGATAACTGGCCAGGCCGGTGACCCGCCAGCCGCGAGCGGGGAACCAATTCAGACCATATGGTGTGCACAGCAGAACCTGCAGGACGATGATGATGATCAGGAAGCTGGTGCTCATACCCACTATGGAAGCGCTGCTGATGATCCGGTCGATCCAGCGGTTCCTGTGCCAGGCGGCGAGCAAGCCCAGTGCCACGCCAAACAGATTACCCAGTATGAAACCCGGAACCAGCAAGGCCAATGTCACCGGCAGCGTTCTTTTCAGGATGTCACTGACGGCTTCACCATTGGAATTCGATGCACCCAGTTGCAAGGTGAAAAGGTGGCCGAGGTATTCGCCGTAGCGGCGGATAAATGGCTGGTCATAGCCCAGTTGCCGTCGTATTTCCTGGATATGTTCTGTACTGGCGCTTTTGCCCAACAGCTTGTAAGTCTGGTCCGGACCAAAATAAACCATCAGCGCAAAGCTGACCAGGGTTACGCCAAGGATCAACAACAGGCTATGTAGCAATTTGCGCAGCAAATAACCCAACATCAGTGTTCTCGATCGGTTGCATCCTTGATGCCGACAAAGCGGAAAAAATAGCCACCGACAAATTCACGATCGGGCAGCATGGCAACATTTCGATTCCACAACATCACCAGTGTGCGGGAAATTCCACTGATGGTGACGCAGTCGTCAATCACAATACGATTCAACTTGTGGAACATGGCCGTGCGCAGCGGTGAGGCTTGCATGGATGAACTGGCGCGGTACAGGCGATTGAATTGTTCGTTATTGTAATTGGCAGTATTGGTGCCCGGTGAAGCATTGGGTCCAAAAAACAACTGCACGGTGTTCTCGGCATCCGGGTAGTCCATGGTCCAGGCCGAAGTAATCAGCATCACATCGCGGTTGATATAAGCCCTGGAGTAATCCCCGTAAGTCGCGAAAGTGAGTGGCCGGATCTTCTCTTGCGGGTAGCCCATAGCCGTCATGAAACTCCTGAATTGTTCAAACATCTGCCGTTCAGTGACCGAACTGGGAAATCCATATTCGAGCGTCGGCAGGTTTTCTGCATTCCAGCCGAAGTTGTTGAGCAGGCTGATGGCGGCCTCGACATCCCGCGTCACCGAATTGCGATCCTGGCCAGGGTCATATTCCGGTGTCAGCGGCGGAATGACGCCTGGAAATACCTTTCCCATGCCTGAGTAAAAAATCTCGTTACGCCGCTTCCAATCGAATGCTTTGATGATGGCACAGCGTAATGCACGATTACGCACCGCCTGGTCCGGGTCCGGGTGGTAGCCGATGCGGCTGTCGTCCATATTGAAAACCGTATACACAAAACCCGATTCCAGGCTGGTCAACAAGTGGTAGCGCCCGGCCAATTCGTCGACGAGTTGGGGTGGGTTCCTGCTCTTGAGAACCTGGTCGAACTGGCTTACCGGCACCTTGATAAAATCCAGCTGGCCGGCATTGAACGTAGTCCAGCGTGCCGCATCCTCGGCAATGAATTCGATATCCACGCGGTCCACCAGCGGTGGGATTTTCCCTTCCAAAGCTTCCAGGCCAAATGCACCCTGTGTGGTTGGGTTGTAGCCTTCCTCATGCAGGCTGAAAGGCTCGGCACGAAAGTCCTTATTGCGTAACAAGCTCGCGCCTGCACTGTCAAAACGCAGCAGGCGAAAGGGGCCGGATCCCACCGGGTGTGTAGCGAATTCCCGGCCGTAGTGTTCGACTGCTTCGCGTGGAACGATGGCGGCAAATCCCTGCGCCAGCGTATGCGTGAGCTGCGGAAACGGTGCAATGAGCTGGATCTGTATCGTGCGATCGTCCACAGCACGCAGGCCAGAAATTTCTTCGTCATAGTGGGCGCCGTTTTCTTTCCATTCGTCCAGGCCGACGATTCTGCCCTGCCATAACCAGGCACCTTGTGCACGTGTGGCAGGATCGAAATGGCGCTCGATGGAATAGACAAAATCCTCGGCCCGCAGCAGCCGGCCATGTCCATCCGGGAAGGCTTCATCATCAATAAACCGGACACCAGGCTTGATACGAAACGTATAGATCAGGCCATCCGGCGAAACCTGAGGCAGGTCTTCCGCCAGGTTGGGTTCCAGCTCATAGGGTCTGGCGAGGTACTTGTAGCGATACAGGGTGTCATACAGGTTGACAACAAGGAATTTGGTGTAAATGTCGGAAGCCTGGGACGGGTCAAGATTGACTGGCGCGCCATCCATGGCGTGACGGTAAACACGCTCGGTTTCCGCGGAGGGGATTGGGTTATCGCCTGGGCCACAGCCATTCGTGCTGAGCAATGCACTCAGCGACAGCACAGCTGGAACAAGCCAGAAGCGCGAAAGTTTTTTGCAGGCGGTCACGGTGGCTCAGCTTAGCCGGTGACTGGCCTGGCAACAAGTGAACCCTAGTTTTCTTCCTCCAGCAGAGCATCGTAATCGGGCGTCGGCGGCTCGCCATCGTAAATTTTGAATTCCCGATTCTGCAAATAGGCATCACGCATCAGCACATAAGGATCGTTTGCCTCTTTCAGGTCCTGGTCAAATGGCAGAAGGGACGCGCGCAGGGATACGATGTCGAGAATCAACGGCCGGTATTCATCGTGCTCGCGAGCCAGATAGGAAACCGGACTGGTGTAGGAATCTGCAGCACGGCCGCCCAGATCGCGCACCGTGTGCGGGCCGAAAAAGGGCACAACCAGGTAACGGCTATCTTTCCAGCCCCACTTCGCCATGGTCTGACCAAAATCCTCATCAAATTCTGCTACGCCTTCGCGTGTGGCAACATCGAAAAAGCCCAGTAAACCAACGGTTGAATTCATCACAAAACGCCCGGTGGCTGTCAGCGAGTCTTCGAATTTTCCTTGCAGTATCAGATTCAGAAAGGTCATCGGAAACTTCAGATTGTGGAAGAAGTTTCGGACACCGCGTTGCGGCGCGTCGGGCATGATTACGTCATAGCCTTTGGCGATCGGCCTGATCAGTACCCGGTCGAGCCCGTTATTGAATGCATAAATTTTGCGATTGAATGGTTCCCAGGGATCGGCTTGAGGATTGGTGAGGCTTGCTGACTGACTGGCGCAGCCTCCCGTGATGATTATCACCAGCAGGGCAAAACTCAGGCGCGTCAGCCTGGTGCGGTGCCATGCGGATTGCGAGTGGTTCATAAGCGGGCGCCCTGAAAAGAGCCTGACTGCATTGCCGGGGCAGCGCCCGAGTGGTTGCGGCCTTCGATGGTCAGCAAGTCGCTGGCTTCACACAGGTTGACCAGGCTCAGCAGATCTGCCGGTGCATTGCGAATATGCAGGGAGCGTCCATCGCGGCTGGCCAGCGACTGCCATTCCAGCAGCAATGCCAGACCGGAACTGTCGACGTGTGAAATTGCGTCGAGATCGATGTCTGCGATAGGCCGCCCCTGGGCGGCCTCTGTTTTGGCCTGCTGATAAATGGCCGCCACCGTATCCAGGGTCAGAGCACCCGACAGCCGCGCCAAACCGGACGGATCAAGGGAAAATGTCTTGCTATTTTTCATTCAACGGCACATTCCCTGCCAGGATATCCGCAGTGACCTTATCGATTCCGTCCGCTTCCACTCGCGGCACAATCTGGTTGCGGTAGGTAATCACATAGGAAATTCCCTCCACGGTCACATCAAAGGCTTTCCAGCCAGAAGGCGTCATGTGAAATGCATAATCCACCGGAGCGTAGCCGCCGTTTTGCAACTTGACTCTGGTGCGGACCCGGGTCAGTTTCTCGCTGTTGTCGCCCTTCATCGGCATGACTTCGAGCTGCTCGTTGGAACGGAATTCCAGCAGGCCATCGGCGTAACGATCAATCAATACATGACTCATTGCGTCGGAAAACGCAGTGAGCTGTTGCGGGCTTAGGCCGCGGCTGGTTTTGCCGAGGATCAGCCGCGCCGAATATTCGAGGTCAATCAAAGGCAGCAGGTCGGAATTCACCATTTCGCGCAATAACTCGGGCTGTGCTTCAAATTCTGCCCGACGGTCGTCGAGCTTGTGTAGAACACTTCCAGCGGTTTGCTTGACGATGCTGACCGGGTCAGCGTCTTCGGCCGCAAATGAATCTGCCGGAACTGCGCCTGAAGACAGGGTAACCAGGATGGCCAGAGCGCCTGTCCTTTGCCAAAATCTGCTCATTCTTTATCGCCTGTTTTGGTGTTAAATAGGTATTTCGAAATAAGTTGCTCCAGTACCATGGCGGACTGGGTGATCAAAATCTCATCCCCTTCACTGAGATAATCAGGCGCTCCTCCAGGCTCCAGCCCAATGTATTTATCACCCAATACACCAGAAGTTAAAACCGAGGCGCCGGTATCCGAGGGAATTTCA
This sequence comes from uncultured Gammaproteobacteria bacterium, assembly GCA_963708905.1. Classification (GTDB taxonomy): domain Bacteria; phylum Pseudomonadota; class Gammaproteobacteria; order Xanthomonadales; family SZUA-36; genus SHZL01. Next base: position 134,899 of record CAVPUV010000081.1, read on the forward strand.
GAAAACCGTGATGTAATCTCCATCCGCACGATGGCTTCGAATGTGACCGGATCCAGTTCAATTGATTCAACCAGACCCGCGGTAACACCACCGATTTTAACCGGAGAACGGATTTTGAGATCGCCAATATTGGTGAAACGGGCGCTGATCTTGTAGGTCTCTTTGCCGATATCCTGGCCATAATCCGTTGCCTGGGTGGCCAGCCAGAGCAGTGCTCCAATACCCAGTAACAGGAAAATACCGGAAGCGAGTTCAACTGTATAGTTAGCGCGCATGGTGGGTGCTACCTCAGGTAAAAAACGATGTCAGGATGAAATCAAATACAAGCACCAGTACAGAACTGAGCACCACTGTGTTGGTCGTGGCGGTCCCGACGCCCGCACCAGTGGGCTTGGCGGTATAACCGAAATACACGGCGATCAGACTGACAATGCCGCCGAATGCGATGCTTTTCCAGAAACCGCTCATGAAATCCTTGTCAAAATAAACATCGGTCTCAAGCTTGCTCCAGAAGATTCCAGAGTCCAGGTCCATGACCCCAATGGCGAACACGACGCTGCCGAGAATCGCCAGCGCATTGAACATGGCCGTCAGTAACGGAACGGAAATCAGGCCTGCCAGGAACCGTGGCAAGGCCACCCGCTGGATTGGGTCAATGGCCATCAACTCCATGGCGTCGATCTGGCTGGTGGCACGCATCAGGCCGATCTCGGCGGTAATAGAGGTGCCGGCCCGACCGGCGAACAGAAGTGCGGTAAGCACCGGGCCCAATTCACGAAAAAGCGACTTGCCGACCAACAGGCTTACCTGGTCTGAAGCGCCAAACTGTTCCAGGGCATTGATCGCCTGCAGGGACAGGACCATGCCCACAAAAAAGCCGCAGATCATGATAATAACGAGCGAGCGGGCGCCGATCAGGTAGGTCTGCTGCAGAACCACCTGCATCTGCTCCAGTTTTGGCCGCAGCCCGGCAATCATGCGCAACAAAAACAGCAGGCAATTTCCTGCAGTTTGAATCGGGCCGATCAGGTCCGGATATTTGACGGTGGTGGCCATGTCAGTTCAACAGGCTCCAGGCTTTGCCGACAGGTTCGTAATGAAACGGAATCGGACCCTCGATCTTGCCATTGATGAACTGGTTTATCCCGGGGTCCAGACTACTGGCCAATTCGTCGGGTGGCCCCTCACCGGCGATACGGGCAGAGGCAATAATGTAACAGTAGTCGACCAGTTTGCTCATTTGCACCACATTGTGAGTGACGATCAGGCTGGTCAGGCCAAGAGCATCATTGGTTTCGCGCATCAGGGTTCGTACCGTGGATACAGCAATAGGGTCCAGTCCCGTCATCGGCTCATCGTAAAGCATGATAAGCGGATCAAGAACTACCGCTCGCGCCAATGCCACGCGGCGGGCCATACCACCAGACAATTCATGGGGCATGAGCTCCTCGGTGCCGCCGAGACCCACTGCGTTCAGCTTGGTCATTACCAGTCGCCGGATCAGCGGTTCGGGTAGATCCGTGTGCTCGCGCACCGGTGTGGCGATGTTCTCGAATACGGTCAAATCGGTGAACAGGGCCCCATTTTGCAACAGTACGCCAATGTGGCGGCGAAAACGGTACAGCTCGCGGTCCGACATGGCGGAAATTCGTCTGCCGTTAACCTCGACGAAGCCTTCATTCGGTCGCAGTTGACCGGCAATGAGCTGCAGCAATGTGGTTTTTCCAGCTCCGCTGGGCCCCATGAAAGCCACGATGTCACCGCGCGCGATATCCAGATTGATGCCATCAAGGATGGGCTTTCTGCCACGGCAAAAGACCAGGTCCCGAATTCGAATGATCGGAGCGGCCGCATCATGGGTATCATTTTGTATGGCGGTTGGTAATTGTTGTTGTTTCCTGGTGTTCAGCATCCTTTTCTCACTTCCTGATGTCCGCAGGATTACGGTACAAGACCCCTTAACGGAGAATTGGTGCCAATTGTAGTACGAAAAAGACCGCAAAGAACGCCGCTGCATTGCATTGCCTTACTGTTGCAGTAGTTGGAATCGGGAAAAATGACAGCAGAACAAACAAAAAAAAAGAGAGGAAGCTTGCGCCTCCTCTCCCGTGTAGAAGTGATGGAACTCCGCTTATAGTGGACTGCAGATCCTCCTAAGGCCTTTCCAGCTTCGCCCGGCTCCGCCTTGCTCTGTCGCTCGGCTCCGGTCACGGATCCTCTACCTCCGTCTTTCTTTATCGACGTCCTTGCCCTGAGGCATGTGGCGTCTATCTCCAGGGACCGCGTCTCCCTTTCGAGTCACCCCCGTGGTACGACCGTTTTTGACAGAGCCCGGTCCGGGTGACATGCCCAGTACCACCTGGGCTTTATCCGCTTTCTGTTACCTGTCGTTGCCTTCCGGCGGGTCGGCCTTCCGGCTGACAGATTTCTTCGAACGGGAGCTAACACTATTCCTGACATTACCGGGTGTCAACAGGCGAAAATTCCGATTTATACGGTGTATCTGACAAGCAAGATAACAAACAAATTTCAAGTGGCTGAATAAAATGAGAACTGAAATTCCGGTCAGGAAATTTTTTTGCGACGAAGCGAATGAAGTGCTTAAAATTAGAGCAGCAGCGAATGCATCTGCATCCGGCGGATCCGGTGAAGAGAGCGATGCCATGGAGCTTTCCGCCGGCCTTATCGTCAGAGTCATTGCTGAATGTGTCATTTTACCGGATATACTTTGCGGCTTGGAAGGACCTGCAAGGAGAGATACCCGATGTCACCGGCGGACTGCCACCCCGCGCAAAAAGCCTGGCCGTTGACGGGTGCGGCACTGATCAGTCTTAGCGTAATCTGCCTGCCCATGCAGGCGGCAGCTGCTGACAGCGAAACCGTTGTTTTTATGGACCTGACACTGCACTGGAGCGGATTGCTTTCCGTACTGATATTCGCCGCTGCCTATATTCTGGTCATGGGCGAGGAGATCATCCACCTGCGCAAATCCAAGCCGGTGATTGTGGCTGCTGGCCTGATCTGGATGCTGGTAGCCATCGCGTCCATTCAGGCGGGCGATACCGAACGGGCTAATGCGGCCATTCGCCATGACCTGCTCGAGTTTGCCGAGCTGTTCCTGTTCCTGCTGGCGGCCATGACTTTTGTCAACACCATGGAGGAGCGTGGTGTGTTCGATGTGCTGCGTGTCGCCCTGGTCACGCGCGGTTATTCATTGCGCCAGATTTTCTGGATTACTGGTGGCCTGGCGTTCCTGATGTCTCCTGTCGCCGACAACCTTACTACCGCATTGCTCATGGCTGCGGTCGTGGTCGCTGTTGGTGGCAGCAACCACCGCTTCATCGCAGTGGCCTGCATCCACGTCGTCGTTGCAGCCAACGCCGGCGGGGCGTTCAGTCCGTTTGGCGATATCACCACGCTGATGGTGTGGCAAAAGGGTTTGTTGCAATTTCAGGAGTTTTTCGCCCTGTTCCCGCCATCGCTGGCCAACTGGCTGGTCACGGCAAGTATTCTGTCTTTTGCGGTACCCAAAGAGCAGCCGGAGACGGTCGAGGATCAGGCCGAATTGCAGCGCGGCGCCTGGGTGGTGGTCGGCCTGTTCATCCTGACCATCGCCATGGCGGTGGCTTCCCACAATGTGCTGCACCTGCCGCCGGTCATTGGCATGATGACGGGATTGGGATTTCTCAAACTTTTCGGTTACTACCTGGGCGAGCGCGACAAACAAATTCTGCATCAACAGCAACTGATCGAAAGCTCGGCCCTGGGTATCACTGCCGTGCACCGATCCAATAGTGAACGTGCCCGGGAGCCATTTGATATTTACCAGCAACTGCAGCGCGCCGAGTGGGATACCTTGATGTTTTTCTACGGCGTCATTTTGTGCGTTGGTGGCCTTGGCGCCTTTGGCTATCTGGCCATTGGCTCGGAGTGGCTATACCAGGGCCTGGGGCCCACGACCGCCAATGTGATCGTTGGACTGGCATCTGCCATCGTGGATAACATCCCGGTGATGTTCGCGGTGCTGGAAATGAACCCGGACATGAGTCAGGGACAGTGGTTGCTGGTCACGCTTACGGCTGGCGTGGGGGGCTCGTTGTTGTCGATTGGTTCAGCTGCCGGTGTGGCGGTGATGGGCTCGGCCAGGGGCAACTACACATTCTTGTCCCATCTCAAGTGGAGTTGGGCCGTAGCGCTGGGCTATGCGGCCAGCATCGCCGTGCATTTCTGGGTAAATGCTGCGGCCTTCGTTCAGGCTTGAGCGGCGGCCGATCCGTGGCGATACGTGAAATCATCCGCATGGGGCACCCGACGCTGCGCAAGGTAGCGCGGCCGCTGCAGCTCACCGAGCTTTCCGGTGACTACGTCCGGCGCTTGCTTGAAGACATGGTGGATACGCTGCATCAGGCCGGCGGCATCGGCCTTGCAGCACCACAGGTCGACGAGTCGGTGCGCCTTGCGATCATCGAGATTCCGGGCGGTCCGTCACGCTACGGTGAAATTCCGCCCGTGCCTTTGACTGTGTTTGTGAATCCGGAGATCGAGGCGCTGGAAGGAAACACGGCGGGCTACTGGGAAGGTTGCCTTTCGGTTCCGGGATTGCGCGGTTTTGTCGAGCGCCCGCAACAGGTGAGAATCCGCGCACTGGATTTGCGTGGAAACCAGTTCGCGATGAAACTGAACGGGTTTCTCGCCACCGTATTCCAGCACGAGTTCGATCACCTTGATGGCAGACTCTATATTGACCGCCTCAGGGACAGCTCCTTGCTGGTGTTTGAGGACATGCTTGGGTCCAATCAAGTGGTGCTGGAAGATTGACTGAGGCAAACTCCGAGTATGGCCGGCAGGATTGATGTGACAGACGTCGAAGTCGGTCTGCGCCGGGAGATCAGCCGCCTGGGTTTTGGCGCTATGTCTCTGAATGGTGTGATCGGTGCCGGAATTTTCGCCTTACCTGCGGTTGCGGCCGCAGCGACTGGATTATTCAGCCCGTGGCTGTTCCTGATTTGCGGCTTGATGATCATGACGGTGGTCCTGTCCTTCGCGCGCGCCGCCAGCTTTTTTTCTGACACGGGCGGTCCCCTGGCCTACGTTGGACATGCTTTCGGTCCGTTTGCCGGGTTCCAGGTGGGTTGGCTATTTACCTTCTCGCGAATAACCGCAACTGCAGCCAATACCAACCTGCTCGTTACCTATCTCAGCTGGTTCTGGGAGCCTCTGGCCAATGGCCTGATTCGCCAGATATGCATCGCGGCGATCATCCTGTTTTTGACGGTTATCAATGTGATCGGTGTGCGGCGTGGTGTGCTGGCCATGTTCATATTCACCCTGCTCAAATTGATCCCGCTCAGCTTGCTGGTGCTGGTGGGGCTCACCAGGATCAATCCCGATGTGTTTATCGCCGCCGGTTTGCCAGCATTTCATGGTTTGGGCGAAACCATCCTGGTGTTGCTTTATGCCTTTGTTGGCTTCGAGGGCGCGGTGGTTCCCGCGGGTGAAGCGCGTAACCCGCGCCGGGATATTCCCCGCGCTCTGGTGCAAAGCGTGATTGCCATCTGCGTGCTGTACGTGCTGATCCAGCTGGTTGTCGTCTCGGTTGAACCGGATGTCGGCAACAGCAAGACCCCTCTGATCGACGTTGCAGCGATCCTGATGGGGCCTGCGGGTGCCATGTTGATGGCAGCCGGCGCCGTTTTTTCCATAACGGGTAACGTGTCTTCGATGATGTTGTCCGGGCCGCGCATGGTTTACGCCATGGGTCACAGCAGGGTTTTGCCGCAGTGGTTCGGCACCGTTCACCACCGCTTCGGTACGCCGGCCAACGCCATCGTATTCATGGGTGCACTCGGTTTGGGCCTGGCGCTGAGTGGCGGCTTCATCTGGCTGGCAGCTATGAGCACGGTGGTGCGACTGCTGGTTTACGCCGCTTGCATTGCTGCATTGCCACGCATGCACCGCACCACCGACAATTCTGATGATATTTTCACGATACCTGGTGGCTACATGATACCAATGACCGCGCTGTTGTTAAGTTGCTGGCTGGTCACACACGCCTCCGCGCAGTCCTGGCTGATCACCGCTATATTCATGGTGTTGGGTGCTGTTTTCTACGCAGCGACCAAGTGGTCAAACCATAAAACGGGCTTATCCAATGACTGCATCCGGCCCGATGATTGAGCCCATTCAGCAGGGCGGCAATCGTTGCCTGTGAGGCTTGTCCGATCTCAGCAGGTGACTACAACTTTCTGGTAGAGCCCGCCACAGTAGAACTGCGAGCTGATCTGCTCCGCTGCGATATCCTCCGGCAGGTAATCGGGTAGTTCGGTACGCCACAGGTCCAATGCGAATGGCTCGAGCCAACGCAGCACAGGCCGCATCAGGTAACGCAGGGGATTGGTCCGTTTCGGCCCATGGTAGTCAACAAACACCAGCTTCCCGCCGGGGCGAGTCACGCGAATAGCTTCTGCCATGGTTTTGCGGCGCACATCCTCGGGCTGCTCATGCAACAGGAAGAACACCACGGTTCGGTCAAAGCTGCCATCGGCGAATTGCATTGCACTGGAATCCTGGTGGTAAAGGTCGATGTTGCCATGATGATTCAGCTTGTTACTGACGTTGTGCAGTTGGATCGGTGCAATGTCGACAATAGCCAGCCGGGATCTGGTGCGCTCGAGATGGGTGGCCAGAAGATTCGAAAAATCGCCATAGACGCAGGCCACCTGCAGTACCGGGGCCCTTTCTTCACAGTCCATTTCATCGAGAACAGCCCGGGTCAGCCTGGCCATGTTGCCCCACAGGATCAGGTTGACCAGCCATTCGCGCTCAAATATCCAGATGGCCCGCGGGCGCAGGTAGGCCCACCAGTAGGTTTCTTCCAGGTAGCCGGGAATGACAGGCGAGTCATAACTACACATTGACATGCCTTCGCCATTGATCGATGCAACCTCGCTGAGTGCTGTGCCTTCATCGGTCATCCGCCTGTCCTTTGCTTAGGGCCCGCTAAAGGGCACCACTTTAACGGATCATCAGCAAAAATACAGCCGTCAAGACCGAAGAGACTGTGCAGCTTCCAGGGCTTCTCGATGCTGGCAGTTTATATTCTGGTTGTTACCTTGGCTCAGAACCTGTAGGTGTAGGAACCCGTGATCAGGATAATGTTGTAATTTGCGGCGCTTTCCCCCAGCGTCAACACATCAGACAGCGTATTGGGAAGCACGTTGTCGAGTGCGAAGTCGGTCGAATCCAGTTCGCCGTTCTCAACTGAAAGCCGAATGCTGGAACGCTCGCCGATATCCAGACTGCCCCAGGCGCCGATGGAAAGCAACCTGCTGGTCAATTCCGGCAGAGGCGCCGTGGTGAGGGTCACGGCCGTGACATCGATCAGGCTTTCGGTCTTGGAGTACGTATAGTCGAACCCCAGGCTGAAGCCTTTCCATCCCTGGTTGGCGCCGATTTCAGAAAAAGCCAGCGAGACATTGTAGGTATCGACGTTATCATCGGTGTCGGCAAACCAGACTCTGTCCGGGTCCTGCGCCTGAATCCGGTTGCTGAACGCAAGGCTGGATTGCGAGGCGTCGAACTCTTCCCTGGTGTAGTACGCGGTCAGTGAAACGTTCGCCATCGGGTTCCAGCCGAAATCGATCGTGCCGGAACGGATCTTGGCGTCGTTCAAACCGAAGAACCCTTCGTCGTAATCATCCTTGAAGTAACTCCCGGACAGGCCGATATTAAACTCGGGGATCGGGAAAACATCGGCGCGGAAGCGGAATTCATCCCGATCGCGGTCCGTGAGGTAGTATTTTCTCAGCAAGGGGTGATTTTCAAAACCGTCTTCGGCAATCACACCTGGCAGAAACGATTCGATCAACAGCGCATTGCCAATATAGGTGTCCACGTCCCGATCGGAGTTGCGATAATCGAAAGTGAATGCCGCAGTTTCCAGGCCGCTAAACTTGATGCCGGCCAGCCAGGTGTACTCTTCCGAGTTGGTAACCTCTGAATAATCGCGGTTGTAATCAGCATACTCGATGCCACCCTTGATGCGGATACCGTGGGCAAAGCGGTAGGTGGCGACCGCATCGCCAGTTTCCTTGCGGTAACTGAAAGGCAGGTTGATGCGGCCAACCTGATCAGCCCGTTGATCCTGGGAATCACCGCCGATATAGGGATACACCGCTTGCGGTGTCTTGTTATCGCGGTCATCGTAATGGTAGTTGAGAGCCAGGTTGAGGCGCCGCTGCAACTGGGTAGTCAGACGGACGTTGATCATGGTGGTGTCAATCTTGGCGTCCAGCGAAGTAAACGGTACCGGCGTATGCACCACCAAGTCGGAATTGACTGTATAAGGCAACAGCGGGTCTTCGTCCTGTTCCATCTGGCCGAAAGCAACATCGGCGCTGATGCGCGTGGACGGGGTCAGGTTGAAGCTCCCGTAGGTCTTGAATTGTACATAGCTGTTGTCCGGTTCCAGAGCGAGGCGGCCCTGGGCGCCCGGAAAGCTGACGCCATTGGCCCAGCCATCCTCGCGCCCAAAAGCGTTCTGCCAAGTCAGTGCGGGTTTATCATTGTTGAAGAACGAGGCGTAAACGCCAAGGCCGAATTGCACCCGCGCGGTGCCGTAGTTGAACATGGCCTCGATGTTGTCGGTGTTGTAGTCGACCGGTGCCGGCAGGATCACCGCACGCGCGTTGTTAGGGAAATTACCGAAGATGCCGCCAATCGTGCGCACGCCCTTCTTGGTCTCATGCCGGTAATCGACAACCATGCTCAAGGAGCGGCCGAGCTTGCGGTCATAACTCAGATCCAGGCGGCGGCGTTTGGTATCGACCTTCAGATTGACCAGGTTTTCCTGCAGCGTCAGAAAACCGCCCGTATCACTGCTGCCCGGGGCTACTTCCCAGCTTGCGGGGAGTGTCAGCGTGTCGGAGCCGACGCCCAGGTATGGCGTCAAGCCATCATCAAAGCGGTTATTGGGCATTTCACGGTAGTCGGCTTTGAATGATTGCGTTCCCTGGTCATTGAATTTGAACTCAACGCGGCGCGAATCCAGGCCCAGCCGCCAACCTTGCAGGCTCCAGCGCAGGGTGTCATCGCTGTCCCACTTGGGACGCTTGTCGATGCGAAAATCGACCAGCGCTTCTGCGCCATCGTCAGTCAGCCCGCTGTATTTGCCATAATGGTAGGAATCATCGTCGAGGTAGTACAGGCCTACGGTGACCTCGGACTCCACCGCCACTTTCTCCGTGGTCTCGGGTTTGGCGCCGTCCGGGGAAGACGGATCTTCACCCTGCCCCCACGCCATCAGCGGCAGGGTCAGCACAGCCAGGACCACCCATTTCATATTGACTTTTTTGTGTGTATTCATCGTGCGTCTCCTGCACCGGATACGGACCGGTCAACGGGTAAACCGGGCGCCGGATGGATGATTGGAACCGTGGACTTGCGAATGGCAGTTCAGGCACTGCTTGCCCAGTATTCGCTCATCGGCACCATCGGGTGGAATGCCGTCGCCGCTGTAAACGGTACTTGGGTGGCGCGCGGATGCGTGGCATTGCTGACACAACCACGGTTGCCTGGCAACCAGCAAGTTTTCGTAATTGGAGCCATGCGGCGTATGGCAGTTGGTGCAATCCTCACGTACCGGCGCGTGTTCCCACAGCAGAGGGCCGCGTTTCTCGGCATGGCAGTCATAACAGGTTTCATTGATGGTATTGCGCACCAGCAAAGAGGGGCCACTGCTTCCATGCGGCTTATGACAATCGGTGCATGCCATCAGTCCGGTGTGCGACACTGCCGCGCTGGATGCCTGTACCGGATGGCGGGATTGACGCAGGAACTGGGCACGCTGTTCCTGGTGGCATTGGAAACAGACCTGCGGCTGCGTTTCCAGCGTCAGAACAGCATCTTCGGCCTCGTGGACGACATGGCAGTCAACACAAGCCACGCTCTCGATGTCATGTGTGCTTCCCGGCCAGTGAAAGCGGGCGTCATCGGCATGACAGCTGAGGCATACTGCATTTTTGTCTTCAGCCGGCGTATCGCGGCTGAAGGTTATCGGCGGCAGCAGGCGGGAACCATCAGCCTGTTTTTTCATGTGCTCCTTGGCGGGGCCGTGGCAGGTTTCGCAGTCGTGATTGCCGGCGCCAAATGGTGAGTTGGGGTCGGCACTCGATCCCATGGGGGTCAGGAAAATTTCATGTGCCGGCTTATCCTTGCCTTCCTTGTGGCAGGTCATGCACTGCTTCACGCCCTTGGAATATTCGCCGGTCATCGAGGCGTGTTCACCTCCAGCCGCGAGCGCCGGAACCGTGATGGCGAAATACAGCATCATCGACATCAAAGTGGTGCTTGCGGTGAAAACGCGATTCTTTTCTGGTTGCTTGCTCATGTCCCTACCCACTCTGTTATTTATTTCGCTTGGGGCGTCCCGAGATTGTTAAAGACTAGTTAAATATCGGTGCGCTGATTATGCATTACATGTGAAATAAAGCGATGATTCATGTCAACTCATACTTCATCCTCAAGGGTGCTCACTCCGGACTCAAACAGGTGTCGTTCAGCAGAGCCCATTTGAAGGGGCAATTCAGTTGTTTTGAGCGCCCTGGTCTATCCACAGCCGGATGGTATCAAGCTCTTCCTGGGTAGCGCCCACCGGCTTTCCATGCGGCATTTTGATCGATGGATCGGCACGCCCTTCCATCAGCACCAGCATGTTGCTGCCGAGACTGTCCCCGGCAATGATCATCGGGCCGTTCCGGGTGCCTGCCATCAGGTGATCATAGTTTTCTGTGTTGAAGCCGCTGGCAACATATCCCTCACCTCCGGGGAGGTGGCACTCGATGCAGTACTTGTCGATGATCGGCTTCACATTCTGTGAATAGCTGACCATCTTTTCTTCCTTGTGGCAGCTGGCAGTAGCGATCGATACCAGGAAGGCCAGTATTATCGTAGCAGCCGTTCCGTTGAAGATAGTCATATGATTCTCCCGGTTTCCATGGTGATTGAGATTTTTGCCGGTAATCCGCAGGATATGCCAATGTATTGTCTCATTAATGTACGTAAACGCACATACCGTTTGGAGAAATACGATTTCTTGCGGAAACTACCGCTGAGGAGCCTTTCTTCCCATGACGAAGGTCAACTAAACGAAATTTTTGAACCACGGGCGCCGGAGAAAGGATTAAATTCAGCCCCAACATGCTGTTTGAGCTTGAACCCGCATAATGCGGGCTAATTATATGAATTCCTGGTGTGGTACAACAAGATGAAGATTGCCATCGTCGGAGCAGGTATATCCGGTCTGTCAACTGCTCAGGCGATTCTATCCAGGAATCCGCAGGCAGAGATCGTGGTATTCGAGTCGCGGCAAAGAGTCGGTGGCAAAGTGTGGACCGAAACCAGCGCCGAGGGATTTCTTTGTGAGGGTGGAGTCAACGGTTTCCTCGACAAGATCCCCAGAACGCTGGAGTTGTGCAAAGAAATCGGGCTCATTCCTGTTGCAGCCAATGCTGCTGCTCAACAAAGATACGTCTTCAGCCAACAGACGTTGCACAGGCTCCCGGAAAAACCTGCAGAATTCCTGACTTCCCGCTTACTGAGCGTTGCCGGGCGCTGGCGGGTCCTGTTCGAGACCCTGGCTGGTGGAACCGACAAGGAAGATGAAACCCTGGCGGAATTCGGCACCCGGCGGCTGGGACGTGAAGCATTTGAAAAACTGATCGATCCCATGGCTTCGGGCGTATTCGCCGGTGACGCCACAAAGATGAGCCTGAAGAGTTGCTTTCCCCGTATACACGATCTGGAAGCAGAATATGGCAGCCTCATTCGCGCGCTGGTCAAACTGCAACTGAAGGCGCGGCGCGAGGGAAAAAAGAACACATCAGGCCCCGGCCCAGGGGGCAGGCTGACTTCATTCAGCGATGGTATGGGTGTGCTGACCGACAGGCTGGCAGCTGTGCTCGGGTCCAGGATCCGGACGGCTTCGCCGGTCGCGGGTATTTCCCGTAAGGGCGGGGGCTACACACTGCACATGGGGCATGGCGCGGATGAGGAGACCGACGTGCTGATCCTGGCCATTCCCGCTTATGCTCAGGCACGGATATTGCGGGATTATGAGCCGGAACTTGCCTGCCTGCTGGATGGCATCGAGTACCCCGCGCTGTCGGTGGTTTGTCTTGGTTACTCTAAAAAACCAGACGGGCGGTACCCCGATGGCTTTGGCTTTCTGGTGCCATCAAGCGAACAGCGGTCCATCCTTGGCACTATCGTGGATTCCAACGTGTTTGCGGGGCGGGCACCCGAAGGAACCATGCTGCTTCGCACCATGGTGGGCGGCGCCAGGACACCCCGGCTGGCCGCATTGCCCGATGGCCAGCTGATCGATCAGGTCAGGGCGGACTTGAAGGATATTGCCGGTCTCTCGGCCGAGCCTTGCTTCAGCCGGATTTTCCGGCATGAAAAAGCGATTCCGCAGTACCTTGTGGGGCATGCGGCGCGGCTGGAAGCCATTACCCGGGTTCTGACCAGGCACCACGGTTTGGTGCTGACCGGCAACGCGTTACGGGGGGTCAGCCTGAATGATTGCGTCGTCAATGCCTGGAAGACAGCCGAATCACTGGTACCGATAGCTGTCAAGGGCAAGGCGGCATGAACCGGAACAGCCTTAAATTCAAGGTCGGTTTCTACATGGTGATCGCGCTCACGGCCGTGGCTTTTCTGTTTACTGTGCTGGTTGTGAGCAAAAGCCGGACGGAACTGCTGCAGCAGGCGGTCAGCAACGCCGCACAGTTATCGCAAACGATCATCAAGAGCACGCGTTTTGCGATGCTGGAGAACAAGCCTTCTTTCGTCGACCAGATTGTCCAGGATGTTGCCGCCCATGAGGATATCGACAAGGTCCGCATACTGAGTAAGAACGGCACGATAATCCATTCTTCCTATGCAGCGGAAAGAGGCCAGCAGGTAGACCAGGAGGCGGAAGCCTGCCTGGCCTGTCACCTGGTTGAACAAGGGCGCAAAGAGAACCGCATGACAGGACGACCGAGAATTTTCTCAGACCCGGATGGCAGGCGCATGCTCGGCAGCACGGCGGTGATTCGAAACGAGCCGTCGTGCTGGAACAGCGGTTGTCACGTGCACAAGAAAAGTCAATCTGTGCTCGGGGTCCTGGATATCGTCTATCCGCTTGCCAGGATCGACCAGACAATACGCGCCAGCACTTTGGCCACGATCGGTCTGGCGCTGGGCTTTGTCCTGGCAGCAGCCCTGCTTGTCAGTTACCTGGTGAATCGCATGGTGTACCTGCCGCTACGGGATCTGGAATCCGGCGCCGGGAGACTCGCCGCGGGCGACCTCGAGAACACCATTCCGGTACGCAGCAAAGATGAGCTCGGTCAGCTGGCGGCTTCTTTCAACAGCATGACCGGGGCTTTGCGCAAATCCCGTGAGGAACTGCAGGAGTGGGGCCGCACCCTGGAGGAAAAGGTCCAGAAAGCCACCCGGGATCTTCAACTCGCCCACGCCGAGACCGCCCGCGGAGAGAAATTGGCTTCAGTCGGCCTGCTTGCCGCAGGGATCGCACATGAACTGAACAGTCCCCTGACCGGAGTCCTCACTTTTTCCCATCTGGTCAGAAAACAGATGCCGGAAGGAAGCCCCCAGGCGGAGGACCTTGACCTGGTAATCCAGGAAACCAAAAGATGCGCCGCAATCATCCGTCGCCTGCTGGATTTTGCGCGGGAAAAAACACCAGAAAAGAAATTCTCCGATATCAATGCACTCATCACTGAAACTGCCCATCTGATTGAACAGTCGGCACATGTTGAAGATATTGAAATCATTTTGCTTCTCGAAGAAAATTTACCCCCCATCTGGATTGATGAAGACCTGATCAAGCAGGTATTCATGAATATCATGGTGAATGCGCAGCACGCCATTGAAGGCAAAGGCAGCATCACCATTCGATCCCGCTATTGCCCTGAATACACGATTAATGAAGCTGGAGCCAGTCCGGTTCCAATGGTCGAAATCGCCATAGCCGATACGGGTTGCGGTATTCCCAAGGACCATCTCCCGCGCATTTTTGATCCTTTCTTCACCACCAAGGCAGTTGGCAAGGGGACTGGCCTGGGCTTGTCTGTCAGCCACGGCACCATACGAGCACATGGCGGAGAAATAGTGGTGACAAGTACCGTTGGGCGGGGATCGGAATTCCGCATTTATCTGCCTGTCGGGGGAAACGACAACAACACCGGGAGTGAGGAATGAAAGGGCGAATACTGATCGCTGACGATGAGGAAATTGTGATCAGGAGTTGCCTGCGCATACTCTCTGCCGGCGATTATCAAATCGACACCGCACGGGATGGACTGGAAGCCCTGAGAAAGGTCTCCGACAACGATTACGATGTGCTGATTCTCGATATCAAGATGCCAAAAATCGATGGCTTGGAAGTCTTGCAGCGCGTCAAGGAAGCGCACCCCGATATCGATGTCATCATGATGACCGGCCTGCATGAAATCGAAACCGCCGTGCAGGCGATGAAGCTGGGCGCTTTCGACTACCTGCCCAAGCCTTTTGATCCGGAAGAATTCGCCATGGTCGTGGAGCGGGCGTTCGAGCGCCGGCGCCTGATGCAGGAAAACCTGACGCTGAAAAATGAAGTCAGCACCAAGTATCGTTTTGAAAATATCATTGGTTCCAGCCCGCCAATGCAGAATGTTTACCGCTTGATCGCCCGCTGCGCTCCCACCAACAGCACCGTGATGCTGCGGGGAGACAGTGGCACCGGCAAGGAACTTATCGCCCGCGCCATTCACTACAACAGCCTGCGCAAGGACAAGGCCTTTGTGCCGGTTGATTGCACCACGCTGAGTGAAGGCGTTCTGGAAAGTGAGCTGTTTGGACACGTCAAGGGCTCCTTCACAGGTGCGGTAAGCAACAAAAAAGGCCTGTTCGAGATGGCCGAGGGAGGCACCCTGTTCCTGGACGAAATCGGTAATATTTCGCTATCTACCCAAGCTAAACTGCTTCGCTTCATTGAAGAGCGGGAGTTCAAGGCAGTTGGCGACACCCGCACCCAGGCCGTCAATATCAGGCTGATCACCGCTACCCATAAAGACCTGGAAGCCATGGTTGCCGATGGCTCGTTCCGCGAAGATCTGTACTACCGGATCAATATATTCCCCATCGAGATTCCGCCGTTGCGTGAGCGCCGTGACGATATTCCGGCACTCGCCTTTCATTTCCTGAAGATATTCAGCAAGGAAGTGGATCATAAGGTCATCGAGTTCTCTGCCGGGGCGATGAACCTGCTGATGAACCATGACTGGCCAGGCAACGTGCGGGAACTGGAAAATGTCGTGCACCGGGCAGTGATCCTGGCCAATGATGAAATTATCCGCCAGGCCCACCTGGTGAATCTCATCGACATGCTGCCACACCTCGACCTGGATGTGCCAAGGACCAGCGAGGAACTCAAACACATCAAGAAAATGGCACGCGAAAAGTCGGTGGAAAATGTCGAGAGGCATTTTGTGCTCGCGGCGTTGAAAAGAAACGGTTGGAATGTGACCCGCAGCGCCGAGGATACCGGTATGCAACGCAGTAATTTCCAGACCCTGATGAAAAAATACGATATCCGGGTTCGCGACACGGAACAGAATCAGGGGAACTCTGATTAATTCAGAGCTTTTTTCAGACAGAAGAAGGCCCCGATAAAACCGGGGCCGGCTGATGCTCTCCCTCTAGCCCTGGTCTTCCGGTGGTTCTTCGTAACCGGTGAACATTTCCTTGAAATGGGTCGAAGGCCTGCGTCCGAGTGCACCCATGTAGGCGTGCACCAGTATAAAAAATGTAAAGAAGATGAAGAGCAGCACGTGAATCGTATCCACCACGCGGATTCCGCCCATTATTTCAATCCAGCCCTGAAAACCTTTGACATTCCACATCATCAGGCCCGTCATGAACTGAATTGGAACGGCTATCAGCATCACCAGCTGGTAGGTCATCCGCTGTAAGGGATTGAATTTATCATAGGGCTGAACATGGTGCGGGTTGTGCGCCCCGGTGAAAATACCGTATGTGTAGTAACGCAGCTGGAGGAAGTAATTACGCATGAAGGCCCTGGCATCCAGCACCGGGTGATAATTGGAAATCTTGTCAGAGAACAGATAGAAGCCCAGCCAGATGAAGTAGTTACCGATGACCGTGAATCCAACCCAGTTGTGCAGCTTGACCGCTGCCTCGAAAGACATCAGTTCCAACAGGTTGAAGTACCTGAGTTGAACGCCGGTCAGAACCAACAGCACGAATCCCACTGCATTGATCCAGTGCCAGATGCGAACCGGTAAGGGATTGATATACAGCTGGTTTGCCATTGCCAGATCAGCTCGAAGTGCATGCATTGATTGCATCTCATAATCTCCTTTTAGCGTTTTTTCTTCAACAGCCGGCCGATGGTCATATGACCGACGGGTATGGCCAGGCCGCCGATCAGGCCAAGGATCAACAGGCCATCCAACAGCTTGATCCGCGTTCCGCCCAGGGCATAAAAGTCATTGACGGAGTCGACGGAAGCTACTGAACTGAGAACTTCATTGTTTGCCGGGTAATATTTCTTCCGGCCGTCAGGGCTGGCAATGGAAACCGTTACATTCTGGAATGCCGCAGAACCCTCGCGATGGCAGCTGTCGCAGTTCCGGACTGCTTCTGCTTTGGTGGCAATTTGATGTGCCTGGGCACCCGTATTGACTTTCATGCGGCCCCGCAAGGTTACATCAACCGCCTTGCCTTCCCGGCTGGACTCCCTGACGAGTTTCCACAGTCCCAGGGCGTCAAGGCCGTCATTGGTCTTTTCGATACGGTCCATGCGCTCACCCAAGCCATCGTAGTTGTTATTCTGGCCGACCGGAACCTGGGCCACTTTGTCATAAAGCTCCAGGTCTATCGTACGTTCCGCCAGCGGTGAGTGGCAGGCAGGGCAGGAAACTATGCTCAGATGCAGTTCGGAATTCGGCAGCCATTTATCATGCGCGAGGCTCGCATCATCATGGCAGTTCAGGCAGGTGGCGCGCAGTTGCTCGCCTGCCGCCACGGCAGTAACTTCATGCGCCTGGTGGCAGTCCGCACAGATCGGCGCCTGTATATGATTTTCCCGGATGACATTGCCTTCGGCTCTCGCTTTACCGTGTACGCTTGATGCATAGGCGTCATAGATGTCTTCATGGCAGTTTTTGCAGGGAAGACCGGTCGCAGGCTGGTAGACGGCCATCGACTGGACAGCATGGGCACCGTGACAATCCGTGCATACCGGTGCGGTAGCGTTGCCTTCTGCGACGAGGCTGGCATGAATGCTGCCTTCGTACTGCGTAAACTTGCCGGCATGACAGCCACGGCAGTTTTCGTTCTGGTCCAGTGAAAAGGCACGTTTGCTGCTGATCGGTTTCTTTGCGGGGTGCTTTTTACCGGCGATAGCCGTATGGCAACCGGTACAGCCGATCTGGCTGTGCGCAGAATGGCTCAAGTCTGTCTGTACGATGTGCAGCGAGAGACTTTCACCGTCTTCAAGGGGCTTTTTCAGGTTCCTGGAGTGACACTTCAGACACTTTGCATCGTCTGCCGTTACAGATTCTGCAGATGTGTTGGCGCTCACCGCTGCGGGAATCAGCAGCAGTGAGACAGCGAACAGGGCGGCAATGGCCGGCATGGCCCTGCGGGCGGTGCGGTTTGATCTGCCATTGCTGCTCATGGTTATCGTGCTCAGGATCCTTGTGCTATGGGTCATCATGTTGCATATCCTCCCGTGTCAGAGACCCCGGTTCTGTTGCACCGGGGGCGCCGGTCAAGCTGACTGGCGCCTTTTTGCATAAGCCTGGTAGCCCAGCTTCGCCATCATGTAGAATCCGACGGCCGGCAGTGCGATGATGTAAGCCAAAGCGATGAATGGCGCTGCGAAGAACAGGCCGGCGTTTTTTGCCAGGACGCCCGCTTTCCTGAGTGCGCCCGTGTTGTTCGCCGTTTTGATTACTTCCACGGCAGGCGTTTCGGCCCGGGTTTCCGGTTTCGCAACGGTGTTTGCGCCGCTGAGTGCTTTCAATGTGATGCTTTCAATGATTTCCGGTGTCAGCGGTTTGCGCACAAAGCCGCTGGCGCCCAGTATGGAAGCCCTGGCTTCATTTTCCGCCGTGCCGTAACCGGTCACCACCACGACCGGCGTCCAGGGGCACTTCGCCTTGATTCGTTCGGTGACTTCCAGCCCATCCATACCGGGCATCTTGATGTCTGTGAACACAACATCAAATTCCTTGTTTTCCATGGTGTGCAATGCGTCCTCGCCGCTCAGTGCGGTGCTGACTTCATAGCCTTTGCCGGACAAAACCCGGTGAAAACTACGGCCGACCACTGCGTCATCGTCAATGACCAATACTTGTGGTTTGTTGTTCATGACTTATCTCCTTTCCTCGTTAATGAGGGCGATTGCTGCAGTCACGGGCCGGGACGTTGCGAGGTTTTCTTCGTCCTGGCCTTTGCGATCACTGCGTAGCGCCCAGCGTTTCTGCGTCATGGCATCGTTTGTTGCCTTGACTACATCATCGGGACACAGTGGTTTGGCAAGGTAGTTATGTGCACCCAGCCGCACCGCTTCCTTGGCGGACTCGATGCTCGGGTATCCCGTGATCACGACCACTTCGCTGTCGGGCCATCGTATTTTGACGGTCCGCAGTACCTCCATCCCGTCCAGGTCCGGCATGCGAAGATCCAGTAAAATGACATCGAATGCCTGCTCTTCCATGAACTGCAACGCACTGGTTCCATCTTCAGCGACCTGCGTGTTGCAATTCATGTTGGCCAGGCTTCTGCGATGGCTGAGGCGTACCACTTCTTCATCATCAACTATGAGAATGTTGGCTTTCTGGTTCATGTGAGCACCTCGAATCATTTTGTCTCACTAGTGAATATGCAACTTACGTGCCAGCTTCGAGTGACGTGTGTATGCACGAGAATTTACATGCAAAAACAAGCAGATGGATTTGTCCTGTTGATCAGGCGAGGGGTTTTCCAGCTCTCGAAAACTACGCTGGGGTATTTCTTTTTTATACGGAATCGCGCCTTTGAATCCGCTGTTTATTTCAATTTCAAAAGGTTATTGGGCGTTTGCTGTGTATATATTTTCTGTTCACCACCTCTGCAGGCACGGTTTCGTGACAATTGCCAGTATCAACGGCGAAAGATTGCCGGCTGTGTATCAATTCTGATCTGGATCAAATGCAGGTCTATACTCAAGCCCTATATTTAGCGGTGTCCATATCGCACGCGAGTAAATATAATAATTCCAACGACAATACCCGATCGGCTGCTTCAAGGCGGGCATCAATACAAAGAAGAAAAATATGCCCCCGGCGACCCGATATCCCGACCCAGATTCTTTGCAGAGTTTACCATCTGACATGAAAATTTCCGCTTTGAAATCCTCTTGTTCGACCTTTGCAGCCATCATTCTGGTGGCGATGTTGCTGCTGCCATTTTGCGGTGCGGTATATGCCCAGCCTTCCGATCCGAAGTTGGCTAATTCCAAGTGCCTGCGCTGCCATGGCAGGGAGAACTTTTCCCGGGAAGGCGAGAATGGTGAAATGCGCGACCTGCACGTGGATGCTGAAGCGTTCAAGAGCAGTGTGCATGGCGTCCGGGACTGCGTGAATTGTCACAAGGACATCACCAAGATACCCCACATAAAAGGCGTCGACCACAAGGTGGGATGCGTGCAGTGTCATCAGGAACTCTGGGAAGAGGCACAAAAAAGCGGTACAACCGACAAGAATCCGCTCTTGGGCACCGTGATCAAGCAGATTGAGAGCTACATGGGCTCCGTCCATGCCCAGCCCAGTATCGAGGATCAGTCGCGGACGAATGCAACCTGCTACAACTGTCACGATGCGCATTACATTACCCCGATCGACAGTCACGTCGGCGCCAATGGACGCCTGAAGATTCCGAATATCTGCGGCAAATGCCACAGCGAACAGCGTGATATGTATTTCACCTCCGTGCACGGGCAGCAGGTCCTGATCGGCAATGCAAATGCTGCGGTGTGCAGTGACTGCCACACGACACATAACATTGAAAAACCGCATGAGGATGCGGGCAGGCTGGCCATCACCGCGCAATGTGGTAATTGCCACGAGGATAAGCTGGAAACCTATTTGGGAACCTACCACGGCAAAGTCACCAAGCTGGGTTATGCCCAGACCGCCAAGTGCTACGACTGCCATGGATCCCACCAGATCAAGAGGGTGGGTGACCCAAGCTCATCAATGCATATCAACAACCGGCTGAAAACCTGCCAGACCTGCCATGCTGACGCAACTGAGGGTTATGTCACCTTTCAACCGCATGGCACACCCAATGATCTGGGTAAATATCCGCAGATGTGGGTCGCGTCCAAGTTTATGATCGGACTGCTACTGGGCACATTTGCTTTCTTCTGGTTACATTCCGCGCTGTGGTTTTTCCGCGAGTATCAGGATCGCAAACAGGGTAAGGACCGGCCCCATATCCTGACCGGAGAGTTGCCGCTGCAAGGCAAAACACATATTCGCCGATTCAATGGCTGGTGGAGACTGGCTCATCTGGTTGGGGCGCTTTCCATTATGACCCTGGCTCTGACTGGGCTCACGGTTCTGTTTGCCGAAAGTTCCTGGGCGCCTGTAGTAATGAAACTTCTGGGCGGTCCGAATTCTGCGGGAATCATTCACAGAATCGGCGCGATTGGATTCATGTCCGTCTTTTTCATTCACCTGATTTACTTCGCCGTCCACATTGGCCGGAACTTGAAGACATTCGAATGGTTTGGCCCCAAATCCCTGGTTCCCAACTGGCAGGATCTAAAGGACATCATTGCGATGTTTCAGTGGTTCTTCGGCTTGGCGCCGCGCCCCATGCTCGATCGTTTCACTTACTGGGAGAAATTCGACTACTGGGCACCGTTCTGGGGCATGACGATCATTGGCTTCAGCGGATTGATGATGTGGTTGCCGTCAATTACAGCGTCTGTTTTTCCGGGCTGGGTATTCAACGTGGCGGCCATTGTCCACGGCGAGGAGGCAATTCTGGCCGTGGTTTTCCTGTTCACAGTGCATTTCTTCAACAACCACTTCAGGCCGGACAAATTCCCGCAGGACATCACCATGTTTACCGGCAAGGTGCCATTGGAAATTTATATGCATGAGCACCGACGGGAGTATGACCGTCTGGTCGCGTCCGGTGAAATTGAAAAGTTCCTGGTACAGAGTCCCTCAGCACCGATGAGGCGTGGATCGAAAATACTGGGCGCAACGCTGATTTGTATCGGATTGAGTTTATTGACCCTGGTTCTGCTCGGATTTTTGGGAGTCTAGTACTGAGATAATTAAGTGTCTGTATAATTAACCCGGTAACGGACGTGCTTTATTTTGCATCGAAGCTGGAGACAGCCAATTGGCATGTTTCCTGGCGAGGAAGGCTATGAGAAAACTCATTTTTGGTATCGTCGCTCTGTTGATTCTGGCAGCCTGCTCGAAAGAGCCTGAACCTATCACGCCCACTGTGGATATTGATGCTGGCAAGACCATAGCACAAGCGACCTGCGCAGGATGCCACGGCATGGATGGACGTGGTGAAGCAGGTGACATTCCCAACCTGGCGGCGCAGCCGGCTGACTACCTGATCGATGCACTGCATGCCTATAAGGATGGCAGGCGGCATCACGCCGCGCTGCAGAATATGACTGCCGGTATGAGCGAAGCGGATATCCGCAATATCGCCGGTTACTATTCAAGTCTTCCGCCGCTTGCAGCCGTTGCTGACTCACAGCCGCCAAAACCAGGCGCTTCATCCTATGAAGAAGGCGCACAGGTCGCCACGATCTGTGCTGATTGTCACGGCGAGAATGGTTACAGCACAACGCAAGGCGTTCCCAGCCTGGCCGGTCAGCAGCCCGCTTATCTGATCGTATCGACCCAGGAGTACGCCAGCGGAAGCCGAGGTCATGTGGAAAAGGAGGCCATGCTGAAGGGACTCGAACAGATAGATATCGAGAAGATGGCCATGTTCTTTGCATCGCAGCCACCGGCTGCCCGTGAAGCACCACCTTTTGGTGACCCGGCGAAAGGTGAGCCGCTCAGCGCCGGTTGCGGTGAGTGCCATGGCGCCCGGGGTGTCAGTTATGACCCAATGGTGCCCAGCCTTGCGGGTCAGGAGCCCTATTACCTGGTGAATGCCATCAAGGCTTATCGCGATCACGAACGCCAACATGAAGAAATGATGACCGATAAAAACGACCAGGAAATCGAGAACATTGCGGCCTATTATGCCGTGCAGAAGCCCCAGGCCGCGATCGATCAGTCAGTATCGGTGCAGGACTTGGCTGCAAAGTGTGACCGTTGTCACGGACCGGCCGTGGGTAAAACCTCGATGGTGGTGCCTTCACTCAAGGGGCAGAACAGGCAGTACCTGGTCGACGTGATGAAAGCCTATCGTGATAATGACCGTGGCAGTTCCATGATGCACAAGATGAGTGCGGATTACAGCGACGATATGATCGAAGCGATTGCCAGCTATTACGCCGGCCATCCGGCTCAATAGATATCATCCCGGAAAGTCCATTAAGAGACACGCCCTCGCTCGATCTTTGAATTCACAAGAAATTTTCTTCAGTCGGCAATACAACCCGGTATTGCGCTTCCTCAGAAAATTCCTTGTGAATCCAAATCTCTTCGCGATCATCGCGCCTCCTAATGGACTTTCCGGGATCATTCATGGGGCTGTGCCCAGTCAACAGCGTCCGGGTCACCCAAATGCCTGCGTTTGACATGCTCGGGCACCTTGTAAATCCACATCTGGTACATTGACACGAACCACATGACGCCGAAGGCCAGAGCATTGAACATGCCGGCCAACAACACCACCCAGGCAAACGGGGTGAATACCTTGGTGACGTACCAACCGAGCACATCGGACATGATGCCGGCAAAGGGCAGGGCTATGAATGTGGCCTTGAGCCACACGGGCCGCATATATGCATGACTGAAAATAAATCCCATGATAAAGAAAATGAAGGTCATGCCGAACAGGTGAATATGCGATACGCGCACCATGGTAAACAGATCTTCACCGGTATTCTGGGCGACCACTAACTGGATATTGTCAAAACCGTCCAGGTTGACCAGGTGGGGATTGCTGCCGTCATGACAGCTCAGGCAATTTTTTTCGATAATAGCTTCGACGCTTGCTGTGTAGGTTTTTTTGTCGGCTCCGTCATGGATCCAGGCAAATAGCTCTTCCCGCTCACGCTCTGGCAACATGCCGGACATGGGTCCCTGCAATGCGGATTCCAGCTGCGTGATTCCCGCTCTGCCGCTGTAGGTGACCTTGATGTCATCCACCGAAAGACCCGCCACGCCATCGGCCCCTGAATGGGCTGCAAACACGTATACTGTTGCGAACAGATAACCCAGGCCCAGTACCAGTAATGCGCCCGTAAACAATACGCGCATGCTGATGGGTAATTCCTGGAAATGCCGGTACAGGCGATGGAAAGAGATGTCGTTCATTGTTTTTGGTCCCCAAGGCCCGGCCACAGGTGTGCCGGGCCCCATTGTAGCAATGCGGCCAGCGCCGGCTGGCTCTCAGTCATTATGGGTGGAAGTTTTAGCCCTGATCGTGTCGAAGAGCTCACTCGGCTGGAAGCGTGGCGAAATATGCCGCCAGGTCAGCCATGTCCTGATCGCTCAGTTCTTCGGTATACATCAACATCGTCTCTTCTTCGTCCTTGCGAGCCCCTGATTTGAAGGCCTGGAGTTGTTCAACAAAATAAGCTTCCTCGAGCCCGACCAGTTTGGGTGTTTCTTCGTCGCCTTTGCCATCCTCACCGTGACAATCGGCACAATCCACGGACAACTCCTTGCCCTTGGCAGCATCGCCGCCGGCCTGGACGGCGCCAGCCGCCAGCATCAATACGGATATGGCTGCAAACATCAGTTTCTTGGTCATCATCTCTTGCTCCTTATTCCACTTGGTAGGGTCGACAACCGACCCTGTTGAATTCTGTCCGTTCAGTTGGAACGTGTGGATATCATTCCGTTCCGGCATCCTCGCCAGGCAGTTGGATATACACCACGGATTTGGCTTCCTGCGCGGCGTAGTGGCGTACTATGCGCTCGATATCCGATTCGCTCAAGGGCTCTGCCATTGAGTGCATGACGGATGTGGACCGCGCTCCGGAAGCGTAATCCTGCATTGCTTTTCTCAAATAATCCTCATTCTGTCCTGCCAGCATGGGGAACCGGGGGTCGGTGCTGTTACCGTCCAAGCCATGGCAGCGTTCACAGCGCTGGACCCATTCGGCCGTGGTGAACGGCACACGGACATCTCTTCGCACGGGTTCCTGGCTGGCGTAGAAAGCAGCCATGTCTTTGATTCCGGTCGCGCTGATTCCGGCCACTGCTTCGGACATCTTTTCATGCTTGCGTTTGCCGTCCTGATAGGCCTGCATGGCCTTGATGAAATAACGCGCATCCTGCCCCGCCAGCGTGGGCGTGTTGGCGTTGCTGGCATTGCCATCGGCACCATGACAGTTTGCGCATTTTTCCACTATTGCGCTCCCGGCTTGTGCATCACCATCGCCGACAGTTGCCGTGCGCTGGGGTTGTTGTACCGCGTAGAAAACGCCTATTTCGCTGATGGTTTGCTGATCGAGTTCACCGACCAGCTTGCTCATCAATTTATGGCTCCGGCCGCCTTCGGCATAGGACTGCACGGAGCTGGCGAAGTATTCGGGATCCTGGGCGGTCAGGTTGGGCATGCCGGATGCCGTGCTGTTGCCGGTTTCGCCATGGCATTTGATGCACTTGCCGAGCTTGTTCTGGATGCCCGTGAAAGGGTTTTCTCCGATCCATTCAGGCTCTTTGGCTACCTTGTTTGCCGCGGGATTGCGGGCTGGGGTAAGGCCAGCGTAATAAGCCGATACGGAAAGCAAGGCCTCGTCATTCAGGAAACCGCTGACGTGTTGCATGGATTCGTTCTCACGGCTGCTGTTCTGGTATGCCTGCAGAACCCGGTAGAGGTATACCGCTCGCTGACCCGCCAGGTGCGGCTGACCTTTCCCGGTGCGCACGCCGTCCATGCCATGGCATTCCGCACAAGCGGCCGCGGCCACGGTCCGACCGATCTCGATCATCTGCGCCGACGGGAAAAGCGCTGCCTGTTCGTGTTCCTGGATGGGTTGGGTCGAGATCGTTTTCTGCGCCACTGCGGACGCTGACCCAAGCAGCATCGCGCTAACAGTCAACAGGATTTGCACGACTGGTTTCATCGGTGATTTCCCAAACATTAACCTTCGGTGGCAGTATTACCAGTGATTACCATGCAGTGCAATACCCGCCGAATCAGCGAGGGTCTCTTCTGCGTCCTGCAATATCCACCAGTTCACGTATTTCGCCCGACTTGTCTTCGAGCAGCCAGTGTGTCAGGTCGCCGCTGGATATCATTCCCAATACTTTACCATCCTGAGCTACCGGAAGGTGGCGGATGCGTTGATTCGAGATGATCGTCATCGCTTCGTCCAGCGTTGTGGAAGGCGAAACGCAAATGGGGTTATGCGACATGACCGCGGCCACCTTTGTGTAGGAAGGCTCGAGTCCTGCTCCCAGCACCTTGGTAATAGCATCCCGTTCCGTGAAGATTCCAAGCAGCTGATCATCCTCCATCACCAGCATCGCACCGATATCCAATTCATTCATCAGGCGCACACACTCGGTAACGGAGAGGTCCGGTCTGACGGAATGAATTTTTGCTTCTTGTTCGCCGAGCAGAGTACCCAGGAATTCGTCTTTCTTGTCCCTCTTGCCCTTCCTGATGAAAACTCCGACGGCGACGAGGAGAGCAAAGAGCAGCAACACGTAAACCGACCATTCGAGAAATGGGGCCGGCAGCGTCACATCCTCGGCGAGCGCTGTTCGAGACAGCAGTATACAGGCGGCTGATGCGGTGAAAATGCATGGAATTTTCATGACAATACCCCCTCGGGTTCGAATCGGCATCACACGCTCCTGGGCGGGTCGGCCCATGGCGGAAACAGGCGTGTCAGCATCCACAGCAGAACGAATGGAGCTACCACCAGACTGGCCGCCGATATAAGACTCTCCCGCCCCCACAAAGGCATTGGGTAGCTGAGCAATCCCTTACCCGTTTTAGCAATTTCCTGGCCGCCGATGACTACATTCCAGCGCATCAGGAGCACATTCATCAGAACGAGCAGCGCACAGATCGTGGCGCCGATGATAAACGCTTTGCCGCGTGTATTGATCGCGATCATGACACTCATTACCGCGATGGGCAGCAGGGCGCCGCAGCCGAACTGCAACACGATGTAACGCCAGAAAAGGGCTCCTTTTACGTACTGCATGATCATGTCTATGCCTTCTTTCCCCTTGTACACCATGTTGGCGAATTCCAGGCCCTCCAGGAGGACGGTAAACATCAGGAATCCCCACAATGCGTACGTCAATCCTTTCAGACATGCAAGATCGATCGGCACACGGCGCAGCTTTGAGGCGAGCACATAAAGGACCATCAACAAAGCTATGCCAGAGACAATGGCCGAGAACAGGAATATGACCGGCATCAAGTCGGATTCCCACCATTGGCGGGCTTTCAGGGAACCATAGACGAAACCGATATAGCCATGCAGGCCATGAGCCGAAGGAATACCCACGATGGCCAGGATCAGTAACAACTTGCCATCAATAGCGCGGGCCCTGGGAGAAACATCATCGGACCAGAGTGTGACCGCCCGGTAAAAGAAACGCGCCAGGCCAGTCGAATTCAGAGCCCGCGCAACGTTGTCCACCCGGAATACGAACCAGCACTCCAGCGTCAACAGCACCGTGTAAAAGGCGGCGAAAAAGCCAAACATGGCAAATGCCGATGTCAGGTGTGGTGTGATCATGGAATAGTAGGACCGTTCCGCATGCCCAAGGTGTAGCAATAGCGGAGTGGGCACGAAAAGCATGACGCTCAGGGACGTCAACAGGGCCAGCCGCGCAACCGGTTTGAACTGTTGCATGCCGAACACGTGGTAAAAGCTGGAAACCGTGAAGGCGCCGGCCACCAGGCCGGTTAAATAGGGGTATATGACAATCAGCACACCCCACGGGACAATCGTTTCGTTGGGGTAGACGTAGCCAGTAAAAGCAGCAACCTCAGTCATGACACATCCTTATCGATACCGACATAAAAGCACATGGGCGCGTTACCGCTCTCCGGCTTGAGCACCTGTACCTGGTTGTCACGGATGAACTCGCTTACCGGGCTGGATGAATCGTTCAGATCGCCAAAAAGGCGCGCCTTGGTCGGGCAGACTTCCACACAAGCCGGTTGCAACCCTTTGGTAATGCGGTGATAGCACCACGTGCACTTGTCCGTTACGCCTGTTTCCTCGTTGAAAAACCGGGCACCATAGGGGCAGGCCTGTACGCAGTAACGGCAACCGATGCAATAATCGTGGTCAATGAGCACGACGCCATCTTCTGTCCTGAAAGTCGCTCCCACCGGGCAGACCTGGACACAGGCGGGATGCGTGCAATGGTTGCATATCTTCGGCACGAAAAAGGCTTTGCTGACCTTTTCGTCTTTATAACGATTGTCAAAACGATACTCGGCCTCGGAACCTGATGCCGCGATGTTCAGCGGATCCGCGTGGCTGTCGACACGCGCGTGGTCTTCTCCTTCCAGATAAACGTAGCGCTCGACCCAGGTGCGGAAGTGGTGTGCGTCCCCAACCACATCATTCTCTGCTTTACAGGCTTCAACACAGCGCAGGCAGCCGATACATCGGGTGGCGTCAATGCCGTATGCCCAGCGATGCTTGGTCCAGTCATAATCCGCCGTGGGGAAGGAGGTATTGGCCTCGCCGGCGATAGCCGCGGCATTTCCTTCCGCGCCCTGGCCGAGCAGGTTGCCTCCGCCTGCAATGACACCGAGACCGGCGAGTGCTTTGCCAGTAGCACACAAGAAGTCACGTCTTCCAGTGGTTTTCTTGTCGTTTTTCATCGCATCGCTCCTTCCCGGTATCGCTCCATTCGATCTGGGCTACTCAGGAGATTTTGCCGCCAGGCTCTTGTAGTATTCGGCCAGTTCCATGATTTCCTCGTCACTTAAGGACTTGGCAAATTTGGCCATTATCTTGTGTTCACGGGCACCGGATTTGTACAGGTTGATACGCTCGATAAAAACGGCTGGATCCAGGCCGGCAAGGGCCGGGTTTTTCTTGACGCCTTCCCCCAGTTGGCCATGACATTTCGCGCATTTTGACGTTATGGCGGGTGCGTTGACGGAGGTCCCGCCGGTGCCTGCTGTCTGCGTTTGTGCATCCGGCGCTGTTTCATCTTCCTGCATGTCTGCTGGCGAATGAGGGTCATGACAAGTGTGACATTGCGGCGTATCCTCATCGGGGAACGGGTGCTGTCCCAGCACGATCTGGGGTTGCCTGGCCGGCCGTCCGGTTATGGCCAGGTGACAGGTTGTGCAGAGTCTGATCTTATCCACCGGCACCAGTGACTTGCCGTCGTCAGGGTGTTCCCGATCCGTGCCGTGACAAACTTCACATTGAACCGTGCGGTGGGCACCGATTGCCCAGTCGGCATCCCGCTCGGTGTGGCACGTCCGGCAATAGCTTGAGCCTTGGTACAACGGTGTTGCGGCTGCGAGTTCAGGTACGGCATCCGACCGGTAATGGCCAAATTTATAAAACGAAGGATCGACCAGATAGGACCTGGCAGCGAAGGCCAGCAGCAATATACAGCCTGACAGTATCAGCAGATTGACAATGTGTTTTGGCATGGTATCAGTCGTTTAATTTCTTAAAGCATAGTTGATGCCATGCACAGCGCATCTGACCTGAATCAAGAAAGGACAGGCTGGAAGGAATTGACTTATGTCAGAACAGCAGCAATGCCCGGGTATTAGAGTTGAAAAGAGTCAAGTTACGTATTACAGCGAGGCGGTGAATTGCATTTGGCCGGGATCCAGGTGATGGTTTCCCGGAACACAGACCGCTGACTGTCCGGGCAATTTATCCGCCAGAGGACGAATCCAAGGAGATGGGTGATGGAAGCTAAGTTTATAAAATCGGGTATTGGCTGGGCCGCCATGCTGGCCGGGCTGACATTGTCTGCGGCTGTTGCAGCGCAAGAGGCTCCGAGCGCCTGCGTGGAGCAAGGCGGTCTGGCCTGGGACAACTGGACCAAGAGTGATTCTGGCGGTAGCGGCATGCCGGACGGCGAAACGGACAACGACTATATTCGTTGTAAAGCTTGCCATGGCTGGGATCATCTCGGGATCGATGGTGGTTATGTCAGGCGTTCACGCAACGCCGGGCGCCCCAATGCAGGTGCGGGCGATGGCGATCAAACCAGCCGCGATATCAGTTTTACCAGCAGGGCAGGCGCGCCGGTAACGGCAGACATGATCTTTCACGCGGGAACCGGCAGATCCTTTGCAGATGGGAGCGGAAGTTGGGTGCCCCTGGATGGCAGTCATTCCGCCGCAAACAAAGCCGCTCATTCCAATAGCTACACGCTCGGCAACCAGCACCCGGATTTCTCGACCGGTGGTGCGAACGCATTGACCCAGGAACAGGCGGATTGTCTGGCCGAGTTCCTCAATTTCGCGGATGCCGGCTGGGACGCCTACTTTGATGCAATTTTCCCTGACCAGAACCCAATCCTCTACACGATCCGCGCGGATGCGGATGCTGGCAGGGGGGAAACTTTTTACAATGGTGTCTGTTTTGCCTGTCACGGCAATCCAGCGCAAGATTCCACCCCATTTGCCCTTCCCGATGGAGGCGGCGTCCTGTCTTTCGTTGCTGAGTCCGGTCACTTGAGTGAACTCTCCAACAAGGTGCGTTGGGGAAATCCGGATACGCTTATGACGCGTGATGCCCTGGAAAATCCAACTTCACTGGATGTTGCGGATGTGATGCTGTACCTGCAGCAACTGGGTGGCACCGGCTTTGCCATGACCGCCGGGCTCAATGGCAACTGGTGGAATGGCATGGATCGCGATGGCGAAGGGTTCCAGCTTGAAGTCTCTGACGATGGCCATGGTGGCCTGACCTTCGTGGCTTCGTTCTATTCCTACGCCCCCATGGGGATGATGGGCACCAGCGCCGGTAACCAGATGTTCCTGTTCGCCTCAGGGCCGGTGACGGGCAATACCGCCAATGTCGATGTGGAAATAACCGGCGGCGGTATGTATGGCGGCGGTCTGGGTGGAGCCGGAAGCAGACCGGTATGGGGTACCGGAACCTTCACCGCCGACGACTGTGGGTCCATCACTATGGAGTTGGTGCCCAATGCCGATATGATGGGCAATGGTTTCACAGCTCTGTCGTATGACCTGATACGCCTGACCACGCCAGCGATGGCTTGCCCCTGAGGGCAACTAATGCAGGCCTGGCCTGGGCCAAAGCCAGGTTAAAAAAGAAAACGCCACCTTTCGGGGTGGCGTTTTTTTGTGCAGACTTCATGCCTGCTGTTGGCTGGCAAACTCGCGTTTAAAGGCTGGGTTTGGCGGTGATGGCAAATACCGCACCAGCAGCGCGAAATCATCGATGGTCCCGGCATCCACCGATTCGGGTAACGGGACTTTCACCACGTGACCAGAGCCCGGCGCGGCATCAGTCTTTTTGCCGTCGCGCCCGATGATACCCGGCAGACAGAAGGAATGATTGCCTGACGGTGTGACCAGTTCCATCCGGTCGCCTGTCTCGAAGCGATTCTTGACATCGATGGTCAGCCAGCCGTCATTGACGTTCAGCACGTCACCGACAAACTGCTGCAGATCGCTCTTCGAAGCACCCTGTTCATAGTTCTGGTACTCCGCCGGCGGGTGGCGCCGCAGAAAACCTTCGGTGTAACCGCGATTGGCCAGACCTTCCAGTTCATCCATCATGCCCATGTCGAACGGCCGCCCTGCGACTGCATCTTCCATGGCCCGGCGATAAACCTGGGTGGTGCGCGCGGTGTAATAGGCTGACTTGGTGCGTCCTTCGATCTTGAACGAATCGATACCCATGCGGGTCAGTTCATGCACGTGCTGCACCGCCCTGAGGTCACGCGAGTTCATGATGTAAGTGCCATGTTCGTCTTCATAGGCCGGCATCAGTTCGCCTGGCCGTGTTTCTTCTTCGAGCAGCACGATGGGTAGTTCCCCCGGCTCGGTCTCAGGCGGCTTTTGCTGCAGCGGATGCATGGGCAGATGCAATGGCACGATATCGCCTGTGCCGGTTTCAGTGGCTGCCAGCGTTTTGTATTTCCAGCGGCAGGTGTTGGTGCAGGCCCCCTGGTTCGAATCACGGTGTGACATGTAACCGGACAGCAGGCAGCGGCCGGAGTAGGCAATGCACAGCGCCCCGTGCACAAAAACTTCCAGTTCCATGTCCGGGCATTCCTGGCGGATTTCACCGACTTCCTGCAGGGACAGTTCGCGCGAAAGGATGATGCGTTTCAAGCCCATTTGCTGCCAGAACTTCACCGCGGCATAGTTCACGACGTTGGACTGTACCGACAGGTGGATCGACATCTCCGGCCAGCGTTCGCGCACCATCATGATCAAGCCCGGATCGGACATGATCAGCGCATCCGGGCGCATGGCGATAATGGGTTCGAGATCGGCAATGTAGGTCTTCAGCTTGTTGTTGTGCGGCGCGAGATTGCTGGCAAGGAAGAATTTCCTGCCCTGCGCATGAGCTTCAGCAATGCCCTGTTCCAACACATGCTCCTTGCTGAATTCGTTGTTGCGCACACGCAAGCTGTAGCGTGGTTGGCCGGCGTACACCGCATCGGCGCCGTAAGCAAAGGCGTAGCGCATATTCTTCAGGGTGCCGGCGGGTGACAGCAGTTCGGGCTTTTTCATGACAATACGGCTGGTCAAAAATTGAGCGGCGTATTGTACCTTTAATTGCTGTGCAATCGAGTGTTGGCTGGGATTTTTCCGCTTTAGCGCTTCACGTATTTATAACGCTCGCCAAGGCGCTGCAGGCAGGCACTGAACGTGCGGCTGATCTGCGTGGTATTGCGAATGCGCTCGATCCTGGGCCAGGTAGCACGGCGGCCAGCCTCGATCAACCGCCTGGCATCCGCCTCACTGGCATTGGCGAACACCTTGCTCATGCTCAGTTCGCTGCGTCCCGGGGAGATGGTGATATCGCCGCTGTAGGTCTGCCCCACAATGGCATGGGCCTTCTTGATGATCGAACTCAGTCCCGGTACATCGAAATACCGGTGTACCAGATCCAGAACATGTTCGACCTGCAGCATCGGGCCTTTGACGATCACGTCCTGCAGAAATGGAAACAAGCCGGTCTTTTCCGCGTCGTCGTTGAGGAACGGTACGACATGGGGGTTGGTCTGGCTGACGATGTAATGGTTGACGTTGTGCAGGCGGTTGACCTTCTCTTTGGGAATGTCCTCGTGCACTGAACCGTCGATCCAACGGCTTTGCGGCATGTAGGGGACCGATTTTCCGGCGTAATTGCGCGCTCGCAATTGCACCGGGGGAAACAGTCCCGGGATGGCACTGGATGCCAGCGCCGCTTGCCGGATCAGCGCATTGGGCGAAGTCAGATAGTTGAGCAGCCTGGGGAACTGGTGCGGCTCGGCCGGTGAAACCGAAATATTCAGGATGCGGCCGGTTTTTTCATAGGCCTCGATAAAGGTCAGATCCTGGATGTTGCGTTTGATTGACTGGATCAGCTGTTTGGGATCGAACAGGCCTTCACCCTTCAGCACATCGCTGAGTCCATAAACGCGCATCCATTGATATTTCAGTTTGTCTGGCTTGAGCACCTGTCTCAATTCCGCATCGCTGTGTGTTGCCAGAAAACCACCGACCACAGCGCCTGCACTGGCGCCGGTGATCACCTGGGGCAGCAAAGATTGCTTCATCAACTCCTCGATCACCCCGATGTGGAACAGCCCCAGGGAAGCGCCACCGCTGAGCAACAGCGCCGAACGGCCGAAACTGCGCGCGGCACGGTTGAAAAAGCGTCGCTTGCGCGATGGCGGCAAAATCTTCACATCGCTGTCGCACAGGAGATTCAGCGCGGCAGTGACCTCATCGAGGTAATCGTTGATCAGTTGCTTGGTGCCATAGCGCGCCTGCTGATACAACACCGGATTGGCCATGTTGCCGAGGTTGCCGTGCAATTCCTCGCGTAGGCGGAACACCAGTTGGTCGTAGTCCTTCCTGCGCCGCAGCCGGTGCAACAGAACCGCGCGGGAGTCGATCAGCTGAAAATCGTACTCCGCTGATTCCTTTTCCTGGCGCCACTGGTCTTTCCCTTCCAAGTGATCCAGTGCTTTTGCAGCTTGCAGCCATTCAGCATAGCTGCTGGCAGCGGCCATTGCGTTTTCGTGTTTGCGGGATGCGGAGCTCATTGCCGTATGTTACATGGTGGTAAAATCCAGCGGCAGCATTTCGCGTTTAAAACGGCACTTATCTGGTTTTTGCTATGGTGTACCATGCGCCCATGAATGCAGCTGATATGAGTCAAATTAGGGTACAGGAAGTCTCCGGTGAGGACATGCTGGAGGCGTTCATCCGCGTGCCCTGGTCTGTTTATGTCGATGATCCCAACTGGGTGCCGCCACTGTTGATGGAGCGCAGGGAGGCGCTGTCCGCGAAAAACCCGTTTTTCCAGCACGCCGAGTGGCAGGCCTGGATTGCCTACCAGGACGATCTTCCCGTCGGGCGCATATCAGCGCAGATCGACCACTTGTATCTCGAAACCCATGACGGCGCTACCGGTTTTTTTGGCCTGATCGAAGCACCGGATGATCCCGCGGTATTTGCCGCGCTGTTCGAGGCGGCAGAAAGCTGGCTCAGAAAGAAAGGCATGACACGGGTGCTGGGTCCGTTCAACCTGGGCATCAACCAGGAAATGGGCCTGCTGGTAGATGGCTTCGATACGCCGCCTTACGTTATGACGGGTCATGCCCGGCCCTACTACGGAGCGGCTATTGAGGCGCTGGGTTATGCACCGGAGCAGGACACTCTGGCTTACGAGGTGACCCCGGAAAGATTCGCCATGCCGGAAACCATGAAGAAACTCCTGCAGCGTCAGGCGCACCGGATCCGCAGCAGGGTGTTTGACAAGAGCAAGCGTGCTGAAGATCTCGAAGCCATGCGCACTATTTTCAATGACGCGTGGTCCGGCAACTGGGGATTTGTGCCGTTTACCGAAGCTGAATTCACGGCTGTTGGCAAGGAATTGCTGATGCTGGTGCCGGCTGAGTTCATTCGCATCGCCGAGGTGGACGGCAGGCCTGCGGCGTTCATTGTGATGCTGCCCAATGTCAACGAAGCCATAGCCGATCTCAACGGCCGATTACTGCCGTTTGGCTGGGCCAAACTGGTCTGGCGGCTGAAAGTTCGATCGCCGAAAACTGCCCGCATCGCGCTGATGGGTGTACGGCAGGTCTACCAGTTCACCCGGCTGGGCCCAGCGCTGGCATTTTTGACCATCGAAGCGCTCGAACAACCCGCCAGGCGGGTGGGCATTGAATGCGTCGAAATGTCATGGATCCTGGAGAACAACCACGGCATGCGCAATATCATAGAACGTGTCGGCGGCAAAATTAGCAAGCGCTACCGCATGTACAGCAAGGGACTGACTTGAACCCGGAAAGTCCATGTATGGACTTTCCGGGTTGAACCCGCTTATCTTATTCCTGTGGGTCCACGTCAATCTGTACGCCCGTTTGTCCCTCGGTGCGAAAACGGTCGGTCCTGATGTCATACTCAATTCGCTCGCTGAGCAGAACGTTGTCGCCCTCGGTCAGGCGGGCGGCTCCGTTCAGCAGCATCAGAGCGGATTCCCGCTCATAGAGCATTTCCTGTGCTTCTGCCTGTATGGTTTCCACCCCTTCACTCGTGGTTTGAGACACGCTGAGACGAGCGGGTGATCCCTCCAGCACCAACCGGTCCGGATCGTTGAGCTCGCCATACAGGGTGGCGCGGTCTGCACTCAACACCATGTCGCCCACGCGCATTTCAAAATGGCCGGCAAAATGCAAGGTATCCGGTTCAATAGCTTCCCAGGCCCGATCCGCGTGGAGCGCAACCATGTCTTCGCTGGTGATGCTGAACTGTTGCTGGCCGTTGAGGCCGAAGGGCAGCAACAGTAACAGCGGCAACACGGCCAGCAAGCCGGGAATCGGGAGCGGGTTGTGCTTGCTGGCAGAATTTCGCATGCTTAGCCCGTATATTGCATGAAGGATTTTCATAAATATGTTCAATTTGCAGTCCATCTTCATGCAATATGCGGCTTGGCCGGAAAGGTGGCAATGAATGTTTCGAATCATAACAGGACCCGGGCCGGAGCATCCCGCAAAGACCCCGTTGCACCCGCACAATGAAACAATGATGATGATCATCGATCGATACATGGTGCGCGAAGTCGGACTGCCGTTCATTGCTGTCAGTGCGGTGCTGGTAATCATTTTCTCGACCTACAGCCTGACCAATTTCCTGGTGGATGCGAACGCTGGTCTGTTAATGGCAGGCGAAATCGTCCGGCTCACCGCATTGAGATCCTTGGTATCGCTGGATGTCCTGCTGCCGCTCAGTTTCTATTTTGCGGTGATGCTCGGCATGGGCCGCCTGTACAGCGACTCCGAGATTTACGCAATGCGCAGCGGCGGCATCAGCGAGAAGCGCTTGATGCGGCCGGTCATGTTGCTCGCACTGGCGCTGGCCGTGTTGACCGGATTCCTGTCGGTTTCCGCTCGGCCATGGGCCTATCAGCGCAGCTATGGAATTCGTGCCCAGGCCAGTGCGACCTCGGAAGTAGACCGCATCCGCCCGGCGCGTTTCTACCAATTTGACGATTCAAAACGCACGGTATTCATCGAACACATAGATCGCAATGGACGCGACGTCAAAGGGGTGTTTATCCGTAGCCGCAAAGACAACGAACTGCAGATTATTACTTCGGTCAATGGCCGTCTCGATTACGAGCCACGGCCAGGGTATCACCGCTTGACACTGTTCGATGCCTTTGTCTACAGGCGGATAGCGCAGGCACCGGATATGTTCGCCGAACTGGGTTCATTTTCGCTGTGGTTGCCGCTGGGTGAAGCGAAACCGGTGGGTTACAAAACCAAGGCCAGCACAACCCTTGAATTGAGTGCTGCCACTGACACGATAGATATAGCCGAATTCCAGTGGCGTCTGTCGACACCACTTTCGGCTCTGTTGCTGGCCCTGCTCGCCATTCCGCTCAGCCGTGGCCGCCCCCGCCAGGGGCGTTATGCCCGCATTTTGCTGGCACTGGTGATTTATGCGGTTTACTTCACTGTGCTGGATGTGAGCAGAACCTGGGTGGAGCAGGGCAAAGCCGCCTATATCTGGTGGGTGCCTGCGGTCATGTTTCTGGTCGTAGGGACACTGTACGTGCCCTGGGTAAAGATCTACTACCGCAGCCTCAGTCACAGGACGAACAAGGCATGAACCTGCTCGATCGTTACATCGCGCGGAATTTTCTGTTGGGCATGATTCCGGTGCTGCTTCTGTTGCTGGTGCTGTTCAGCTTCATGGCGCTGGCCGAAGCACTGGAGGATGTTGGCAAAGGCTTGTTCACACAATTCGACGCGTTCATGGTGGTGTTTTACACTGCCCCACGGCGCGTGGTCGACTTGTTGCCCGTGACAACGCTGCTGGGCGGTTTGTTCGGTTTGGGCATCATGGCCAACCACCAGGAATTGATTGCGGCCCGTGTGGCAGGGATGTCAC
Source organism: uncultured Gammaproteobacteria bacterium (assembly GCA_963708905.1). Lineage (GTDB taxonomy): Bacteria > Pseudomonadota > Gammaproteobacteria > Xanthomonadales > SZUA-36 > SHZL01. The sequence continues at coordinate 171,727 of CAVPUV010000081.1, forward strand.
AAGCGCGCATGGCGTGGCCGATCCTGGTGCTGACAACGGCGCTGGTGCTGGTGGTCGTGTTGTTGCAGTCTTTCCTGATTCCGCAAAGTGAGCGCGCAGCCAACCGGCTGCGGGCACAGGCCCTGGTGGAAACCCCTATGGATGCGGGTGAGAACCTTGAATTCTGGACGCGCAGCGGCAACAACTATGTGCGTGTCAATGAGGTCCGCCTGGGTCGTTTGCTGAGTGATGTCGAAATTTACAACACCGATACCAGTGGCCGTTTCAAGCTTTTGATACAGGCACGCAGCGCGTTCATCGAGGGTGAAAATGACTGGCTGCTGCGTGATGTGATGCTGACCACGATTGACGGCCTGGTGGTGCACGAAGAGCATCGCGCTGAACTGCGCTGGCCAGGTTTACTGAGTGCCGCGCAGGCCGCCGTTCTGGTGTTGCCATTGGAGGCGCTGGCGCCTCTGGATCTTTCCCGCCTGATTGACTTCCAGCGCGAGAACGGACTCGATACCCAGCGTTATCGCGTGGTGTGGTGGCAGCAGATCAGCATCACACTGGCGATCATAGCCATGGGTTTTCTGGCGCTGCCTTTGTTGCAGGGTTCGATCCGCGCCACTTCCGCTGGCCAGCGCATGGTGCTGGGCGGCCTCGTGGGTATTGGTTTTTACCTGCTGCAGCAATTTTCCGGGCACTTTGCCGGACTGTTTAACCTGAACCCGCCCAGCACCATCATGGCGCCAGCGGTGCTGCTTTTGCTGGCCGCCATATACGCGCAGTTTCTCGATGCCGGTCGCAAGCGGCGAGCGCTGCGGCGGGCACGTGCTCGTCAGCGGGTCAGAGTGTAAAGCTCCAGTGCTTTTCGTCGGCCAGGGCGAAGCGGGTCCCATCCGCAGCAATGGTCTTCAGACGCATATGAATACTCCAGCTTTGCCGCCCGCCGTGCAGAGACGGATCGACATCAAAAATGCGAAAAGAGGCCTGATTGACACTGGCAGCGGAAGCGGTGCAAAACACGCGCGTGGCGCCTTCGGTCACTTCCAAGTTACGATGCTGGTGGCCACACCATACCAGCGCGGGTTGCTGTGCAGAGATCAGCGCCTTGAGCGTGTGGACTTCCTTCAGTGCCTTGCGCCAGGGGCTCATATGCGGCAACGGCGGATGGTGGATGGCAAGGCAAGGCATACGACCCGATTCGCGAGTTTGCTGCAGCACGCGGGCAAGGCGCGTGAACTGGTCCCTTCCCAGCGCGCCGCGGGCGGAAAAAATCGGCGTCACGCAAGCAGAGGAAACACCGATCAGGCGCACCAGCCCCAGTTCCCTGGTGAAAGGATAAGCCGAAGTCGACGAATCCGGCACACCGTTGGCGGCTGTGGGCAGGACGAAATTCCAATGATGGCGCAGCGCCTTCCAGGAGTCGCGAGCGTAGACATCATGATTGCCGGGAACAAAAAAAACCTGCTGCTGCGGCGCCAGTTCGGCGAGCCAGCTGCTGACTTCACGGATCTCTTGCTCCAATCCGATCTGTATGAGATCGCCGGACAGGATCAACTGGTCGGCCGCTTCAGCACGTACTGCTGTAGTCAGAAGCTCCAATGTCTCGCGCCGGTATATCATTTGCCGTTTATATGTCCATGACAGGTAACCCGATCGTCTTTTGCCACGCAAGGCGCGAAAGGTTTGACCTGCGAGCGAGCTCAAGTGTGGATCGGTCAAATGAATGAGACGCATGCCTTAAATGCCTTGCCTGAAGTTGGCCGTTTGTGAGATTGTCAGGTTGGTATAATCGCCATTACACCGGCATTGGCGCCGTTCCTTGAACTATAACATGACGATATTCGCCCCTGTGTTGCACAAAGGAAGTGTCGGCAATGGTCTGCCCGCCTTATCTTCCTGCCTGTTCGGAGAAAACCATGGCGCCTGCGGGAGCTGAAGCCCTGCATGATTTGGTGGCCGGACAGATCGCTGCCGCCTGCAACTGGCCTGATGACCAACGCGACGGACTGTTGCAGGCCATCCGGCAACGATTCGGTGCGGGTGTGCAGGCCATCCTGATTTATGGCTCCTATCTGCGCGGCAAGCGCGATACGCTGCTCGACTTCTACGTACTGCTGGACGATTACGCGGCCATGCGGTCGCCGTGGCAAGCCGCATTGGCCTGGATGCTGCCGCCCAATGTCTATCAGGTGCGTTACGCCAGCCCGCCGCAGGAGTCCCGTGCCAAATTTGCCTTGATGACGCTGGACCGCTTTGAGTATGCGCTACAGCATGATTTCCATTCCTATTTCTGGGCTCGTTTCGCACAACCCAGCGGTCTTTTGTACTGCCGCGATGAAACCGTCCGGCAACGGCTTGTCGCTGCAATCGGCCAGGCGGCCAGCACCTTTGTGCGGCGCGTGGTGCCGCGTCTGCCGGATCGGTTCGATGCCGCTGATCTGGTACGTTACGGTCTCTCTCTGACCTATCAGTGCGAGCTGCGTTCGGAACCACCGGACCACGTTGAAGCCTTGTATGGTCACAATGAGGCGTATTACCAGGTGATGGTGGCGGCGCTTGCATCCGCGGGATTGGGCTATCGGGCTGCCAATCACTCGGATGGGTACCGGAACGAAACGAGTCCAGGGGCAAGACGCCTGGCGGCGATCAGTTGGCGGCTGAGGCGTCTGTACGGCAAGCTGCTTTCTGTGCTGCGTCTGCTCAAGGCCATTCTGACTTTTGCCGGCGGTTTTGACTACCTGCTGTGGAAAATAGGCCGTCATTCCGAAGTCATCATAGAACCGACCCCGCGACAGCGTAAATACCCGCTGATCTTTGCCTGGCCCTTGCTGTGGCGATTGTATCGCCGCGGCGCATTTCGTTGAAACAGGCGTTGAAACAGGGGCTATATAGTACGCATCCGGAAATGGATGCACGCTCACGCGGCACAGGGAAGTGCCGCCATTTTCAATGACGTCAGTCATTGAAAATGAGAGCGAAGCAAAACCACGCTTTTGCTTCGCGATTCCATAAACGGGCTGGGATGCCCGTTTATGGACAGACACTATAGGGTGGTTTTAAGCTGCCGGAAAGCCTCGATGATGGTCTCAATCTGTTCAGGCGTATGGGCTGCGCTGACGCTGCAGCGCAGGTAGCTGTTGCTGTCCGGCGATGCAGGCGGGACCATCAGGTTGACGTAGATTCCTGCTGCCAACAGGCGGTTCCAACCCTCGAGGGCCTGCTGCTTCCCGCCGATGAGCACCGCCACCACCGGGCTGACTTCTGGGCCTGTGTGGTAGCCCAATGACTGCAATCCCTGGTATAGCTGATGGGCGTTTTGCCACAGGCGCTGACGTAACTCCGGGCGGGAACGCAACTGGCGCAGGGCCTCGCGAGTGGTCGCGATGATGGATGGGCTGGATGATGCGGTGAAAATGAACGGCCGGGAAACATAGCGAAACAGCGCCAGTTCCGCGTGGGGGCTGACACAGAAACCACCCATTGCACCCAGGCTCTTGCTGAAGGTGCCGACCACGAAATCCACGCGTTGGAGCACGCCTTCTGCTTCGGCAACGCCACGCCCTTGCTCGCCATAGACACCCAACGAATGTGCTTCATCGACCAGCAACAGAGCGCCAAACCGCTCTTTGATGGCGACGATCGCCTGTAAGGGCGCGCGGTCTCCGAGGACGCTGTACAAACCCTCTATGACGATCAGGCAATTTTGTGCCCGCTCACCCAGACGCTGGATACGCTTTTCCAGGCTCGCCACGTCGTTATGCTTGAAGCGGAAAATATCCGCGCCGCTCATGCGGCAACCGTCATACAGACTGGCGTGGGCATCGCCATCCAGCAGCACCGCATCACCGGGTGAGAGCAGGGCGGTCAAAGTGCCAAGGTTGGCCGCATAGCCAGTGGAAAACACCATGCCATAGGGCATGTCGTAAAACTCGGCTAACTCGCGCTCCAGTGCGGTATGTGCGGCAAAGCTGCCATTCGCCATGCGCGATCCGGTGGTGCCGCTGCCCTGGGTTTGCAGCGCTTTCTGCCCGGCTGCAACGCAGGCCGGATCAAAGGTGAGGCCAAGGTAATTGTTGGTCCCGGCCAGAATGGTCGGCCGGCCCGCCACCAGGCCTTCGGTGGCGGAAAGTATCTCGTCGATCACGACCTGGGTCGGATCGTGATCGCTGGTATTCAATCCGGCACGGATCGCGGCAACGGCGGTAAATTTGTCGAGTAGGCTCATGGTGCTTACTGGGCCGGGCCGTCCAGTTGCCGCGCCACGACCCTGGCCAGGTCGGAAACGGTATGTACTTCGGACAGGCTGTTCATGTCGATCGCGACATCGAGCTCATCTTCGATTTCCATCAGGAATTCCATGACCTGAAAGGAGTCCAGCGTCAGATCCGAGGTCAGGTTGGTGGTGCCGTTAACCTCGATCCGGCTCCTGGGTTCCGCTGCCCAACGGGGCGCGAGATAGCGTACCAGCAGTGCGCAGAGCTGTTCTTCCATGGTGGCGATTTTCGTGTTCATTTGACTCCAATTATCTAGTGTCTGTCCATAAACGGGCATCCCAGCCCGTTATGGAATCGCGAAGCAAAAGCGTGGTTTTGCTTCGCTCTCATTTTCAATGACTTACGTCATTGAAAATGGCGGCACTTCCATGTGCCGCGTTAGCGTGCATCCATTTCCGGATGCGCACTATCTCTAGCAGGCTGTCAGCCGCATGCCGCTGGCAAGATCCGTTTGTGGCTGCCAGCCGGTTACCCGGGTGAAGGCCGTATTGTCACACAACCAGCAAGCCTGAGTCAGTTCCCGCACTTTGCCCGGCGTCAGCATGGGCGCATACCCCATCAAGCCGGAAAGAACCAGGTTGATTCTGGCGATACCGGCCAACAGCACGTACGGGACACCTATGACGTGGAATCGCCTGCTGCCTGAGGCTCGCATGATCGTCGGCCAATCGTAACCACCTTCACAACCGTCGTCGATAGTGAAAGTCAGGTTTGTGCACTGCTGCCAGTGATTCAGCCAGGCCATGACCGCACTGGCGAGGTCGTCGGCATGGAGCAATGACAGGCGCTGGTTTTCCGGTCCGGGGCGAAAGGCCAGGCCCCGGCGCGCCATTTTCAGTACGGGCGCCATTTCGGTGTCACCCGGTCCGTATACCGCCGGCGGGCGCAGGATGGTCCAGGGTGAGTTTGCATGCTGGCGCACAACTTCTTCACCCAGGTATTTACTGCGGGCGTAGTCGGAAATTTCAGGTCGGCTGGCAGCCAATGAACTGATCAAAAGCAAGGGAGCTGGCGAGGCCAGCGAAGTTTGTGCCTGCACCATGGACTGCACACCGTCGACATTTGCGGGCAGGAAATCCTGCAGATTTCTACCCCTCACGCTGCCTGCACAGTAGACAATGGCCGAAATAGCAGAAAGCGCGTGCGATAAACCCACTGCATCAGACAAGTCGCACTCAAATACTTCACAGCGGGGGTCGGCATGGTGACGATGCCTGGATCCGGGCCGCAAAATGATCCGCACGGGAATGCCGGCTGTGAGCAAGACCTGTTGAATTCGTCGACCGATAAACCCGGTCGCACCGGTGAGCAGCACTGGCTCCCGGGCCAGTGGAAATGGTGCTGAGGACAATGGCAATAAACGCTGAGATGGACCGGTCAAACGACGGCCCGGCTCAGGCGATTTTGCGCGTGCCAGCCTCCGGGATGAGGTTTTCTACCCGGCGTTCGGCCAAGCGCTCAAAGTAGCCCTTCCTGGACTGTGAGCGGGATAGTTTGCCGGAGGACGTGCGGGGTAATGTGCCCGGTTTGACCAGATCGATCAGCACGTTGATGCCAAAGTTCTCATGCATCAATGCCCAGATAGCATGGATCAGTTGGTCGCGGCTTTGCGCATCGCGGTCGCGGGTTTCAACCACCAGCACGGCCTGGTCTTCGCCATCTTCCTGGGGTACTGCGAATGCCGCAACACCACCCAGGCGAACTTCATCAAGTTTTTCCGCCACACTTTCCATATCGTGCGGCCAAATGTTGCGGCCCTTGATGATGATCACGTCTTTGCTGCGCGCCGTTATGACCAGGTGTGAACCGATGCTGTAACCGATATCACCAGTGTCCAGCCAGCCGTCATTGGAAAGCACGGAGCGGGAGGAAGCCTCATCGCGGAAATAACCGGACATGACGTTCGGACCCTTGAGAAAGATTTCTCCGCAATGACGGTCACCAAGCTCCATGCCCTGCGCATCGCGAATGCAGAATTCAAAACTGGGCAATACATCGCCGCAATCCACGTAACCCGAGATGTTTCCACGATCCTCGGTAACGGCCCTGGCTTCGCCGCTGGTGGCCATGAGTTCAGCATCGACGAGGTCCACTTGCAGACCTTCATTCAAAGGCGCGAAGCTTACGGCCAATACCGTTTCCGCCATGCCGTAGCAGGCAGTGAACGCCTTGGGGTCGAAGCCACAGGGCGCCAGCGCAGCGGCAAATGCACGCAGGGGTTCCGGTTTGATCTGCTCCGCGCCGACACAGGCAGCACGCCAGGCACTGAGGTCGTAACGCTCGTAATCCGCAGGCCGCAGACGGCGCGCGCACAATGCGTAACCAAACGTCGGACTGGAGGATATCGTTCCGCGGTTGTCTGACAGCAGCTTCAGCCACAAGCGCGGGCGCATGGCAAACGTCCGCGAGGCCAGATAATCGGCTGACAGCTGGGACAGCAGGGGCACCAGGATGAAGCCGATCATGCCCATGTCGTGATAGAACGGCAACCAGGATACAAAACGGTCTTCGCGGTTCAGATGCAGGCCGTTGATTGCGATCTCACGCAGGTTGTTCAGTACCGTATCCTGATTGATCTCGACGCCGCGCGGAAAACGCGTGCTGCCGGAGGTGTACTGCAGGTAGGCGATCTCCTTGCCGCGGGATGGCTGCAATTCGACGTTTGTCATAGGCAGGTCATCAAATGCCTGCGGTGTGCCGCTCATGACAAGATTCAGTGATCCAGCTACTTCGGCCAGGAATTCAGCATGCGATTCGGGTGCTACCGCTATGGCCGCTCCGCAGCTGTCCAGCATGCGTCGAATCTGTCCGATATAGGCCTTGTGCGCACCCAACTGGACGCCCGCCGGCACCGCCACCGGAACCAGCCCGGCAAATTGACAGGCAAAGAAAAAGCGATGAAACATGGGATCTGTTTCAGCAATGATGCCGACACGCGAGCCGCGCGGGCAACCCAGGCCTGCGAGACGGCTGGCCAGGATCCTGGCGTCTGCCAGCAGCTGCCGATAACTGAGTACCACTTCGAGTTGGCCGCTGTGGTCGTAAAAGTTGTAACCTGAAACGCCGCGCGCCGCGTATTCCAGCGCATCTGCCAGGCCCGAAAAGCCTTCGCACCTGAGCGGTAAAACGCTATTGACTGGAGTTGGGCTCAAATCCGTCCCCAATTCCTTGCCGGATCGCAGCCTTTGTAGCTCAAGGTTGTCATTTATCATGGATACAGCCTTCTGCGTCTATAAAGTGTCGGTTTCATCGTTGCCACGGTCATCTTTATTCTGCCAACACCACTCCAGGAACTTGTGACCAAATTATTTTTTCTGCGGGCGGCGTGAGCCTGCACCACACCCAATACAGGCAAAAGGATAGTCAATGCCCGAACCCGCCGCCTGACTAAGCCAATCAAAATCCACACGAACTTTCAGTTTTGCTTCATGCAAGATCTATAGCCTGATCAACGCAAAACGGACACGCCCTGACATCTGCAAATGCCGGGCAAGCCGCTCTGGCACACCATAATGTTGTTAACCCGCTCAAACTACATTAGTTCTTTATTTTCACGTAATCTGAAATTACAGTAATTTCAGGGATTATTATAAGGTTAAATTAGGTATTTGTGGTAAAAGATTTGTTTAACGGCGCACAGTATTCAACACTTGTAATACTCAGGTCAAGATGGTGTGTTACCTCGATATATCCAAGTCATGACACAAGTCATGACAAATACGGCCATCAGCAAACCGATGATCCAGGCCAAGCCAGCAAAGAGCAAGGTTTTCTCGGGCAGGTAGGGAGACCGGTAAAAGTCGTCGCTGATTGCAGGAACACCCCACAAGTTGCCGCTGCCATGGCCTACCACCAGTTGGCCCCGCATGCCTTTTTCCATGTGTTGTGCAAGGTCGCAGTGAACGAGATAAGTATGGTCGCCAGCGGGCACAATCAAGGTCCCGCTTTTTTGTTGCCCGCCCGTGACTTCAATATGAAACATACCGCCTGGATACAGGTACTTGGGCAGGCCATGTACCATCCATTGATGACGCACATCGTCTTCATTGACAAATGTGATTTCCAGGCGGCTACAGGGTTCGACGCGGATTTCATGTGGACTCATTCCGAATATCAGCCCCGGCTGAGCGGAGGCATATTTTCGCCCGGCATGGACGGTGAATTGGTAGTCCCGGCTGATTTCCGGGCAGTCCCTTGGCAGGGTCGAGCGGTTTTCATTCATGACCACACCGCTGGCATCGACCTGCATCTGGTGGTGTGAGTGGGCCGAGGGCTCAGGCGTCACCTGGCCAAGACCCGTGACAGGGATAGCCAATGTCAAGAATAGCAAGCGGCAATTCACGACGTCCTCACCTGCGCCGCCTGGTCGCTCGCCGGTACAAGGCATTGACTGACAAGGCAGTCAGTATGCCCAGGGCCAGCGCCAGACCCAATACGCGCAGCAGCAGGCGTATGTCCAGGCCCGCATCGTCAAACAGATCCGGAGCATAGCTGCGCCATACCGGCACTTCCTTGCGGTAATAAGCCTCGGTGAAGTAGTTGTCCCAGGACATGCCCTGGGTGGCATCGGTAACGTCGTAATCACGGTGCATCGAACGCGTGATCAGACGTGGATCGTTGTCTTTCTGGATACGCTCGCTGAGCTGCTTGTCCAGGTCCAGATAATGCAGGTCATACTCATGGTCGTAGTGTTCGCGCGAATCCTGCGAGCGCACACGTACCTGGCCGGCGCCGATATTCATCGTCTGCAACCAGTTATTCGGTCTGTTCTCCTCGATCACGAACATGCCTTGCAGCCCCATCATCACATGCACATGCGCCTGTACGTGACAGTGGTAATACATCGTTCCCGCTTGCCTGGGCGCCAGTTCATAGGTACGTGACGTGCCCGGCATCACGGGCATTTCACTGGTAATGGGCACTCCGTCATTACCTTCGCCGGTCGCATCGACGAATCCATGATCGGCCCCATGCAGATGCAGCGTATGCGGCATGTAATGGGTGTTCTCCAGTGTTATCAGCACCTGATCGCCCTGCTCGATATGGATGGCGGGCGAGGGCAGGCGCAAATCCGGACGGGCCTGCTGCGATTCAAAATTCTCCACCGCCATGCCGGCAAACTTGGGTGCGAACACCCACAGTCCCGGGCGGATACCCGGGGCGATTTCATAGCGTGTTACCGGCCCTGGCAGGATGGGGGAAGCACCGTTCAGTTCAGCGACTTCCAGCCGGATATGAATTTCGTCCGGATCGCCGTCACCGTCGAGATCACGGCCGATTTCCACCGCGTCCGCGGTCAGACCGCTTTTCAACAAAGTATCCTCTGACACGTTATTGGTGCCGCGTACGAAGGCTGCGATGGTCCAGGGGTTATCCGCCACGCAAGGAGGTGAAGCCTCGATGGCCACGCCTTCGATCTCGCGGGCTGCACGCCAGGCTTCCGGGTCGGGCGGGCAGAATATTTCCACGGGTTCCGTCGGCGGTTCCATCGAAGCGGGCAGGGCGCGAAAGTCCGCAGCCCCGAACCAACGGGTCAGCTGAATGCGCACCGGCGCCGGATATCACTGCGGCGGGTAGCACAGCAGCGCAATCAGCAGGGCACTGCACCAAAGCCAGCCAGCGACTATAGGATTTTTCGCCAACACTGAACGGAAACACCGCAGCGTAAATGTTGTCATTGGTCGGGTGACCGGCGGTGACAACGCCAATATATCTACCCGCCTCGGCGAAATCGTACTCCACCTTGAAGGAGCCGTCAGGCCGGATAAGCGGTGGTTGATAGAACACGGTCAGCGGCTCGATGTCTCCCAATGCCTCGACATCCTCCAGTTTGGCAAAGCGGCCCTGGCCGGTTACATCGCGGATGATGCGGAAGTCCACCGGCACCTCTTTCAGGCTGGGATGCAGGTAGTCCAGCACGATGATGGTCAGACCGGTGTCGGGCAGGCTCTCGCAGAATTCTTCACTGCCGCGGGTATCGGGCTGGTAGGCAGTGAAGCGGGCGCTGTAAAAATCGATATGCATGGTGCAGGTACCACTGCTCATCACCAGGCCTCCGCTGGCCCATGACGGGCTGCCCAGGAAAGCCAGCGCAGCCAGCAGCGGCAGATATACTTTAATCAATTGCATGTCAAATTCCTGAAACCCTATCTCGATCCTGGCTAAGTAGTGCGCATCCGGAAATGGATGCACGCTAACGCGGCACATGGAAGTGCCGCCATTTTCAATGACGTAAGTCATTGAAAATGAGAGCGAAGCAAAACCACGCTTTTGCTTCGTGATTCCATAACGGGCTGGGATGCCCGTTTATGGACAGACACTGAGCAGTGTTTGCATCACCCGCCACATGCGCCATATATCCAGACCATGAAAATCCCGATCGACGTGGTGCAAGCCATCCAGCACAAACAGCTTCACCTGGCCGGGGGGCAAGGCGGCAGCCAGTGAGATGCTCTCGGTGTAAGGGATGATGTCATCATCCCGCCCATGGACCAGAATGACTTTAGCTTTCAAGCCGGTCAGATCGTAAGTGGCCAGATTGAGCGCGGCGATATCGCCCAGCACCGCGGTTGGGAGGTTCTTCATCAGCGCTGGAACTTTTACCGGGTCGGTGTTGGTGATAAATGCATATACCGCTGCGCCTGCCGTGCTCAGTTGCGCTCGCAAGTCGTCGACCGGGGCTTCAGGATTATCCAGTTTGCGCCGCACCATGGCGGACAGGGCCTCGCGGTCGGATGGATCCTGCAGGCGACTGATGTTATGCATGGCATACACCCATTTGCCGTAGGCATTGGGGTCACGATACTGCTGCTGACCATCAACTTCGTAATAGCCGGTGGTGAGATAGGTCAATGTTCGCACCAGATCATGATAGCCCCCGACCAGCAGGAGGAACTTCACCTGCTCGCTGATGGCAGGATCAAGGGCGGCAAGCACGGCCGGACCCACCGCAATGCTGAAGGCGCTGATACCCAGCCAGCTACTTGATACCAGTCCTTTTTTATCACGCAGAAATGCGAAGGCGTCACCAATTTCCTGTGCGCTGTCGGGCGATGGTTCCAGTTGCCGCAAAGATTGTATGTCGGGCACCATGACGGCAAAGCCGGAACGCGTCAGGGTAGTGGCGAATTCCACCAGGCGGACATCATTCCTGCCGTCGGCCGCGGCGCCGGGCACCAATACCAGACCTGCGTTCGCGCCACCTCCTGGAATGTACAGATCGGCGGCATGCTGCCGGCCGTTGGCGCGGTAAGAAATGTCCTGGCGCAAGACATTGGGGCGACTGTCCGCCAGAGGTAAGTCGACACGCGCCAGGTCGGCCAGAACCAACATGGCATCGTAACCATGCCGGAAAAATGAATGCAGAAGTAAAATGCCGGACAGCGCCACAATGACGGGTATGAGTATTCGCCTGGCCCTGAGTGATGTCATGCAGGAACTATATAGTATCTGTCCATAAACGGGCATCCCAGCCCGTTATGGAATCGCCAAGCAAAAGCGTGGTTTTGCTTCGCTCTCATTTTCAATGACTTACATCATTGAAAATGGCGGCACTTCCATGTGCCGCGTTAGCGTGCATTCGTTTGCGGATGCGCACTATATAACACCGGTAGCGAATTTTCGCGCTAACGGTCCCAGCAGCAGTGGCATCAGGCTCATGCTGATGATCAGGGACCAGCCTGCCAGCCCGGGCTGGACCAGGTTCAGCACGGTATTCACTCCGGGCAGGTAAACAGCGCCCAGGACGAGAAACAGGCACAAGCCGATGGCGACCCAGACCCAGACATTGCCGGTAATTTCATTGTGCATCCAGTGCTGGGACCGGTCGCGCATGTTGAACACATGCCAAAGCTGGGCCAGCGAGAGGGTGCAAAAAGACACTGTCACGGCCTTTTCACTGTCAAATCCCAGCACGTAAAGTGCGATGGCCATCGCACCGAGCACCGAGGCGGACATGAGCATGCCGTAGGCGACAATCAGTGACCAGTGCTGCCTGGTCATGAGCGGCTCACTCGCCGGGCGCGGCGGGCGGGCCATCAGCGCTGTTGATCCGCAGCCAACACCCAGGGCCAGGGCAGGGAACACGTCGGTGACCAGGTTCAGAAAAAGGATTTGCAAGGGTAGCAAAGGCAAAGCCGCGCCAGCAATGGTCGCCAGGCTGACGATCAGGATTTCACTGATATTGCAGGAGAACAGGTAGACCACGAACTTGCGGATATTCTCGTAGATCGCGCGGCCCTGGGCGATGGCCTCGACAATGCTGGAGAAATTATCGTCCTGCAAAACCATGGCAGCGGCTTCCCTGGCCACGGCGGTACCCCGAACGCCCATGGCTATCCCTATGTCCGCTTTTTTCAGCGCAGGTGCATCGTTGACGCCATCGCCAGTCATGGCAACGATGCTGCCCTGTTGCTGAAGCAGGCCGATCAGGTCCAGCTTTTGTTGCGGCGTGGCCCGCGCCACGATCCGCAGCCGGTCAAGATCTGCCTTGCGGAGAGCATGATCTGGCCGGAACAGCATGTGTGCATCGCGGATTTCCCCGGCGGACGGTTGTGCATCGACCAGGCCCAGCTCGAAGCCGATGTTACTGGCGGTGGAGAGGTGGTCGCCGGTGACCATGACGACACGGACACCTGCCTGGCGGAAACGCGCTATGGCTTCCTTTACGCCAGGACGGGGCGGGTCCAGCAAACCCACGATACCCAGAAAAACCAGCTCCCCATAAGGAGCAGCCTCCTCGTTGCGCACGAATTTGGTAGCGACTGCCAGTGTGCGCAAACCCTGTTGTCCCATGACGTGCGCTCGTTGGAGAAAAGCTTGTCGATGGTCGTCGCCGATGGGCACATCACCTTGTGTGGTACGCATGCTCACGCACATCGGCAGCACCGATTCCGGGGCTCCTTTGACACTGACCAGAACAGCGGCTTCCGCCTCGTTGAATGTCGCCATCAGCTTGGTGTCCGGGTCGAAAGGCTCTTCGCGCAGTTCCGGCAGGGCTTGCCGCAGCGATTCGCGTTGAATGCCGCGTTTGGCGGCAGCGATCAGCAAGGCTGTTTCGGTGGGATCGCCCACAACCTTTGCCACGCCTGAAGGCTCCAGTTCCAGGCTGGCGTTGTTGCACAGAACCATGGCTTGCAGCAATTCGTCCACTCGTTCCAGCAGTTCATCACCCGGTTCGGCGCCCTCGTGGTCAAGTGCGCCATTGGTTTCAAGCCCCGTACCCTGTACGCTAACTGTAGCTTCCGTCAATTCAATGGTGCTGACCGTCATGCGGTTTTCTGTCAGTGTGCCGGTCTTGTCCGTAATGATGATCCCGGTTGCTCCCAGGGCTTCAACCGCGGACAGTCTGGCGATCAGCGCATTGCGTCTTGCCAGGCGCCACATGCCTCGCGCCAGGGCGATGGTCGCCACGATCGGCAGGCCTTCGGGGATGGCGGCGACCGCGAGGGCAATCGCCACTTCGATGGCCAGCAATGTCTCCCTGCCGGCGAGAATGCCAGCTACCGCGATCGCTGCCGCGATGATCATCATGACCCATACCAGCCGCCGGCCCAGCGCATTCAGTCGCTTTTCCAGGGGGGTCTCCTGCGCATCCGCTTCAGTCACCAGCCTGGATATCTTGCCGAGTTCCGTATCCAGGCCGGTCGCGACCACCACCCCCAGGCCCGTTCCGCGGCTGATGGCAGTCCCTTTGAACAGGAGATTGCTGCGCATTGACAATTCGGTATCCGCGGTCAGCGCTTTTGTCTGCTTGGTTACAGGCACCGACTCGCCCGTAAGAGCAGACTCGTCTGCCTGCAGTTTTGCTGCCTCGATCAGGCGGATGTCGGCGGAGATGATATCGCCGCTGTCAATGACTACGATATCTCCGGGGACCATGCCAGCGGCGTGGATTTTCCGCACCTGGCCATTGCGCCGCACGGCAGTTTCAACACGTCCCAGCTGCCGCAGAGCCTCCATGGAACGTATCGCGCGCCATTCGGTAACAAAGCCAATGGCCGTGTTGACGGCAATGACCACAAGTATTGCCATCCCCTCGGCATGATTGCCAAAGCCCATGGCCAGAATGGCCGCCGCACCGAGCAACAGGATGACGGCGCTCTTGAACTGGTCGGTCAGAATGGCCACCACGTGGCGGGGCTTTGCGGTTCTGAGCAGGTTTTTGCCAAAACACCGCAGGCGGTCTGCCACTTCATCGTGGGACAAACCCTTTTCGGCCTGTACTTGCATCGCACGCAGAACATCGGGCATTTCCCTGGCCCAGGGTTCCGCGACTGATCTCTGCATTTGCTCTGGTCTCAGGGTCTCCATTCCGTGTCCTGGCGCATATCGGTCACATTGCCCTCAGTAGTTGTAGGATCACCCAAGGCGCTCCTACAGGGATCATTGCCTCTCCAGCCAGATTCGCCTTGCGGCAGCGCTGGCGAATATTTCGCAAACGTGCCTGCCACCGGCTGCGAGATCGATCGACGGTGCATCGACAACCAGTCCGTCTTTTACCATGAACAGTTTATCCTGCCGGATGTCGCCAGGGTCATGGACATTCAATTCATGTTCGGCATCCTGATAACGCAGTGTGGCCTGGAAGCCTGGCCAGGAAGCGGGTAAGCAAGGCCGCACAAACAATTGGTCCCCGCGGCGCTGCAGACCGAGCAGTTTACGCAGGGCGAAACAGTACAGCCAGGCGGCTGAGCCCGTGTACCAGCTCCAGCCACCGCGGCCGGCAAGCGCACCGACACCATAGATATCGCCCGCAGTGACGTACGGTTCAAGCCGGTAGATTTGCAGGTCTTCATCGCTGCGTGCCCGGTTGAGCGGGTTTAGCCACTGGAACCAGCGCATGGCATTATTTTTGTCGCCCAGTTCGACCGCGGCCCAGGCGGCCCAAACGGCGGCGTGGGTATATTGACCGCCGTTTTCGCGCACACCGGGCGGATAGGCTTTGATATAACCGGGATCCTGCGTGGTTTTGTCGAAAGGCGGCGCCAGCAGTTTGATCAGCCGATGCTTTGTGTCAACGAGCTTTTCCTCGACGGCCTGCATGGCGCTAAATGCGTGGGGATCGTACGGGTCTGCGAACGCTGCCCAGGTCTGCGCGTTCAGGTCAATTTCTGCTTCGATATCCCCGGGCGCGCCCAGCGGGGTTCCGTCGTCAAAATAGCCACGCAGGTACCAGCCGCCTGCCCAGGCGGTTTCCTTGGTGCGTTGCAGCAGACCGGCGGCAATGCTTTGATAGTGATCAGCGCGCGGGCCATCCCCCATCTGCCGGCATAGATGGGCGAAACGGCGACAAATGACAACAAGAAACCAGGCCATCCATACGCTCTCGCCCTGGCCTTTTTCCCCGACCCGGTTCATGCCGTCATTCCAGTCACCGGTGCCGATGAATGGCATGCCATGAGCGCCGAACAGGATCCTTGCATCCAGTGCACGACAGCAGTGGTCATAGATGCTGGCGGCATGCGCAGCAGCCTGGTATTCGGCATAACGCTCCAGTTCGTTTTCCCTGAGGGGCTCGCCCTGCAGGAATGCCGCCGTGTCGCGCAGAATGGACGGATCAGCGGTAACATCGACATATTCAGACACCGCATAAGCCAGCCACAACAGATCGTCCGAGCAGCGGCTACGCACCCCGCGCAGCGGCGCTTCGTGCCACCAGTGCAATACGTCGCCTTCTTCGAACTGCCGCGAAGCTGCGAGCACGATGTGTTGTCTTGCCATTTCGGGTTCTGCATCGAGCAGAGCCAGCGCGTCCTGTAACTGGTCACGAAAACCGAATCCGCCGCTTGACTGGTAGAAACCGGTCCGGCCCCACATGCGCGATGAAATCACCTGGTAAAGCAGCCATTGGTTGATCATCGCATCGGCCGCCAGGTCGGGTGTCCGGACGCGCCATGCACCAAGCAGTCTGCCCCAGTGCTGCGCCAGGGCCTGGTAACGTTGTTCGATCCAGTCCGGTTTACACGAGCGGGTGATGAGTTCTCTTGCAGCCTGCAGCTTGCCGGCGGCACCCAGCACGAAGTGGAATTCACGGGTCTCGTCAGTTGGCAGATCGATATGCACCTGGTAGACAGCGCAAGCCTGAGCACAAGGTTCTACGCGATCCGACAGGCCAACCGCCGTGAGCGCAGCCGGAGCAAGCCACGAGTGGCGCTTGCCGAAAAACTCTGCACCATCACAACAGACTCCATGGGCGGGCAGACTCGATGCGACAAACGCAAGTTCGCCATCTCCATGACGTATATAGGCGTTGCGCACCAGCAGCGCGCCAGTGTGGCTATCCCGTTCCGGCAGCAGCAGGTGGCCATGAAAGTCCTGGCTGTTGCCGAGCAGCCATTCCACGGCAAAGGTTACGGTCAATCGCCGGTCACGGGGCCACTTGTTGGCCAGCCGCAGACGCAGCACCTTGACCGGCTCTTCACTATCCACAAACACCTGCAGCCGTTGTTCCAGGCCCTGGCTGTTATGTTCGAACACCGTTTGGCCAATAGCGTGGGTTACCCGATAAGGCGGGCCATCCGGTCTGGGCTGCGGGGTCAAAGACCAGCTTGTGCCGGTCTCTTCGTCGCGGGCGTAGATGGCTTCGCCGGTCCTGTCCAGCACCGGATCGTTGTTC
Organism: uncultured Gammaproteobacteria bacterium; assembly: GCA_963708905.1. GTDB lineage: Bacteria > Pseudomonadota > Gammaproteobacteria > Xanthomonadales > SZUA-36 > SHZL01. The sequence continues at coordinate 188,605 of CAVPUV010000081.1, forward strand.
CATGGGCTCAGGCGCTGCTCGCTGCTGTTACCCCACCAGGTACACATCGACCCCGATTCGCTGACCAGCGTGCCAAAGTCCGGATTGGCCAATATGTTGCACCAGGGTGCCGGCGTTCTTGATTCGTTCGCGAGCAACAGTGCATACCCGTCCAGAGCGGGAAGCATGCCTCCCAGCGCGTTTTCGAATTGCAAACCGGCATGCCGCCCGACCGGCCTTATGTCCTCTTCCGACAAAGGCGAGGATGGCTGAGGAATAAATGCCGGCATGCGGATGACGTGGTTCGCCATCTCGAGTCTCGAAACCGCTGCACGGGTATGGGTGTCGATGAACCAACGGGCGGCTGCGATGAGATTCGATCTTTCACCTGCGGGCAGGTTCCGCGCCGGCAGGATGAAAGCGGAGGATCCGTTATGCTCCCGGCTGGCGGCAAGAGTCGTTTCCACCAGTTTACGCAGGCGATCGTTGACCGGTGACAGGTAGCCGCTTTCTGTTTCATCCAGGAAAATGGCGTCAAGCGCGAAGTCCTTGCGGCTCAGGTAGCTGATGCTTTTCAGTAAATTTTCGGCCGGCCCGAGGTCTTCGTCACCGTCGATCCGCTGCGTGATGACGGGCCGGTCGCCGGAAATGCCGCGACGCCATAGCGAATCCTGCACGTGACTGACATCATCGAATGCGTTGCTGCCCAGATGTGGCAACGTGCGTGGCCAGAAAACGCGGGACATCATTCTGAAAGATGCCCGAACATGTTCGGAATTGACACGCAGGCCGGTGAGTTCTCTTTCGCTTTGCAGCCGCGCGGCCTCGATGGCCCAACCGATGCGTTCCGGTGACTGGAAGGATTGCAGCGCGTCTGCGGCGGCAACACGGGTGTCGGCGACGGAAGACAGGAATGCGCACTGCACGGTCGATCGCGGCGGAACACGCAAGGTCAATACGATCGCTGCGCAAGGATCCAGGTTGGCCCTAGCTGTATCTTTGAACTGGTAAATAGGGTCGGTCAGCGCAACCGGTCTGGCAGGATCTCCACCACGCCCCAGGAATGCACCGCGATCGATTTCGAATCTGCGGCTGACTTCGCAGCCCGGGCTTGTGACTGCAGTTTGGACAAGGTAAACAGGTGACTGGTCAGGTTCGCGAGGCCGGCGCTTGAATAGCACGATCTTCCCGTCTTCGGACAGCCGTGATTCGACGAATAACTTGCTGAACGCACGATGCCGGCGATCCGCGTTTTCTTTCGCCAGCACCGGCTCGCTATAGAATGCCAGCATGACGCGCCTGCTCTTGGCACGATCATTGGTGACGGTGACTCTGCGAATCTCCACGTCTTCGGCTGGTGCGACGGTCACGGTCATGCGCATCAGCATTTCTTCACGCCGCATGCGAAATTCGACGATGTGCGGCGCGAAGAATACTTCGACGTCTTCCTGCAGCGGTTCGCAGCCGAGACTCCATAGCCGCTGTTTATCCACATCCTTAAAATACACACAAGTGCCGCTGGTGGGTCCCTGGGAAAGCGGCTCCCAGCGGGTGATTGCCATACCCCGCCAATAAAGCGCACCTCCGCCCTGGTCGGAAACCCGGCTCGAAAGGTGTCCATTCGACAATATGGCGAGTTCCGGATCATCGGGCTCGACCTGCCACTGTGTAATTGTGGCGGGAGCGCCAGGCAGTAGTTCTTTCAGCGGCGAGGGCAGCCGCCCCAGCGGCCGGGTTTGTATGCGTTGAGGCAGCCGTTCGTAAAGCAGGTGCTCGACGCTGGCAATGCGCGGGTCGCGGTGAAACCGGTGCAGAATCTGATCGCGGTTGATGGCGTTGCCGATCGCCACCAGGATCATGCCCTGATGGTGGGCCATGTAAGACTGAACCACCCTCGGGCGCGCCGGTCGCGGATTGTGCGCTTCACCAAAATCCAGCGCTTCGTACAAGCCAAAGCGGCCGTATGCCTTGAGGCCAATAAGTCGTTGCAGGTTGGACACGGTCGCCGCGGGTGCATAAGGCAAGGCCAGTAAACTTGAATAAGGGGAAACGACCAGCCGTTCACCCTGGTCCCACTTCAAACCCAGTCGCGGGATACCAAACGCATGATATTGATATTGCCCCTGCGCATCGAATTGCGCATAACCGGACTCGGAAACGCCCCAGGGAATACGGTTTTCGCGCCCAAAACGAATTTGTTCCCGCACGGCTCCGGCGCAACTCTGGTTGATGAGGCCACTCATCGGGCTGTGCATGATCAAGCGGGGCATCAGATATTCGAACGCGGTAGCGCTCCAGGACAACAGAATGCGAAGCCCACGTATGCGGGTAAGCGGCCTTCCAAGGTGCATCCAGTGCTTGGCCTGTATGTTTCCCTTGGCGATTGCCACGAAACTGGCAATTCGTGCCTCCGAAGCAAGCAAGTCATAGTAGCTCGAGTCAGCCTCGCCGATGCTTGCGTTATAGCCGACACGGAACAGATTACGATTGAGGTCATAAAGGAACCCAAAGTCGGTGTTTTCAATCAATGCTGCAATGGCACGAATCAATTCCCGCCGCGACTGATCCTGCGCGCGTAATGCCTCCTGAGCGTTGGCGATGTTGCGTTGCAGTGCTTCCAGCCAGGCACTGGCCTCACGTTCCACCGGGTCATTGCTCCCGGACCGCGAAAGCCGGATTGCCAGGTCAGCAGCCCATTGCTCACCAGCCTCCAGCCGTTGTTCCAGGTTGGCGGCATTGCGCATCACGCCGAGCACCTCGGCCATTTGTTCGAAACGCTTGTTAAATTGATGTCCGCGGAAGAAAGCAGGCGCAACCATCAGCTGCTCCGACCACGGCGCAAACACTTCGATATCAGCAAGGATCGCGCGGATATGCTGGCGAAAGGTCTGGCTGTTCTCGCGAAAACTCGATATCTGTTCAGCGCTCCACCGGTGCGGGTTTTGCCGCAGCGCGTGCAGAAATTCCCTCTCAATTTCACCGTAATGCTGATGTTCGAACCGGTGTATCGCAGTCATCAGGTCCTGAGGTTCGGACAGCACGGCCTGGGCCGCGTCCAGGGTGGTGAGCAATTGTTGAGTGGCGCTGTCCGTAAACGTCGATTCATCAGCAAAAAGCTGGCGCCGCAAAGCCAACAGTTCATCGGCGAGACCGGGAACGGCTCGGTCGAACATGTGCACATCGTGCGGGAGTTCTTCCAGTGCCTGACGCACGACAATCAGTGCAGCCACGAAATTGCCGCTGTCTACAGTGGACACATACAGCGGCTGCAGCGGTTGCAAATCCCGGATTGAGCACCAGTTGAACAGGTGACCGCGATGTTTTTGCATGCGCTGTATGGATTCCACGTGTTTTGCCAGTCTTGCCAGCAGCTGGCGTGGTCCGAGATAGCCCAGGTCATATGCGGTCAGCGTAGCCAGCAGCAGCATGCCGATGTTCGTCGGTGAAGTGCGCTCGGCGATGGTTCGGTGCGGGAATTCCTGCACGTTATCCGGTGGCAGCCAACTGCTATCGGGACCAACGAAGCGCTCAAAGAAGCGCCAGGTATCCCGCGCAACGCCGCGCAGCAGAAGGGCATCCGGTGGGGATAGCTGAACCGGTGGCCGCTCTTCAATGTGACGGCCCAGGCGCAGAGCTATCAGCGGAGAAAAGAACCACAGGAACAATAATGCGGAAGCCGCGGGCAGCGACTGTGAATTGAACATGAAAACCAGCAGACCGGCAGCAACGGCGGTCGCAGGGCCGAACCACAGTCTGCGCCAGAAATTCGATGCACGGCTGCTTTTGCCCATGGTCCGCGAGACCTGCGCTGCAGTGGCCCATTGCAGCAGACTGCGCCGGCTGCATATAACGCGGTAGATCGTTCGCAGTATGGCGTCGGCGACAACGTAAGCCTCGGCCGGCAGAAACACCAGCGCCAGCAACCAACGCCCCATGTCGGCGCCGGCATACCCCGCGAGGTTGCGCAGACTTGACTCTATGGTTCCCCAGCGCCACAGGCTGGTTCGAAGCGCCAGAGTGAGGCGTAGCAGGATGGGCAGGCCGGGAAACAGAGCAAACACCAGGGTCCATGCAACAGGATTACCCGGCAGCCAGATCCAGCCCAGTACCAGCAACAGCAGTATCGCCGGCGTGACCAGGCTTCTGCGCAGATTGTCGAAAAGCTTCCAGTATCCAATCCCGCCGGGTTTGAACTTGCGCCCGCCGGTAGTCATTGCCGTGGAAAGCCATGGCAGGAGCTGCCAGTCACCCCTGACCCAACGATGCAGTCTTTGCAGATAAACGAGGTAATTGGAGGGATAGTTCTCGAGTATAACGATATCCGAGGCCAGACCGGCCCGGCCGAGCAGGCCTTCCAGCAGATCATGGCTCAAAACCGTATTATCCGGTATCCGCCCGTCAGCGCTCCGCCGGAATGCATCGAGATCATAAATTCCCTTGCCGGCGTACACGGCGTCGCCAAACAGGTCCTGGTACACGTTGGAAACCGCATGGCTGTATAGGTCCAGCATCACGTCGCCGGCGAATATCCTGGCGAACAGCGTATCCGCGCCCGTGACAGGATTGGTTTCCAGCCGGGGTTGTATGACGGTATAGCCACCCGCGACGCGTTGCGTGTGATCATCAAAACGCGCCAGGTTCAGCGGGTGTGCCATGGTGCCAACGAGTCGCGCTGCGGTGCCCGTCGGCATGTAACTGTCTGCGTCCAGCGTGATGACGTAGCGGATTTGCTGGAAGTCGTTGAGATCGTCGCCGTGTTGCAGCACGTAGCTCGTGTCGGCTGCGCCGCGCATCAGCTTGTTGAACTCTTCCAGTTTCCCGCGTTTGCGCTCCCAGCCCATCCAGCGTCCGGCGTCGCCATTCCACAGCCGTTTTCGATGGAATAGCAAAAAAGGCCCGGCACCGTTTGCCGCGTAGCGCCTGTTGAGACTGTCGATTCCGGCCAGTGCCTGGTTGAGAAGTGGCTGATCTGCTGGCGTTTCCGGCGCCGCAGCGTCGGTGAAGTCGCTGAGAAGCGCGAAACGCAATCGTGGGTCCGAATTGCCCAGAAAATTTTGCTCGAGTGTTTTCAGGTTCTCGGCGATATCCGCCGTGGTACTGAGCAGCATCGGCACGACGATGATGGATTGCTGGTCGGCAGGAATACCGGCAGTGAAATCCAGTTTGGGCAAGCGCCTCGGCGGCACGGAAATGGACACCAGGAAATTGACCGTACCGCTGCTGACCGACAACAGCGGAATCAGCGCAATGACGGCGGCTGCGATGCTGACCGCCGCAGCGGCATTATCGGCCAACAGGCCGGTCATCAGTGCCACGCTGCCGGTAACGGCAAACCCGACGATGGCCAACAGGTAAAGTGCCGCCCGGTGTTTGCCCAGACAGCGTTTTGCCCGTTCGACTAGGGCAGGGCGATAGTTGACCGCCTGTTCCAGCTGCTGCCGCCCATTATCGATCAGGTAGTAACCGACATGTTGCCGGTGGGCGCTTTGCTGGTCCCGCTGTGCCTGTTGTGCCAGGCGGACTGCCGCCTGCGCAATTTCCCATTGTTCACTCCCCGTGCGCCTGGCAATATGCTCGATCAACCCACGGTAGCGGTCGCGCGTGGCAAAGTCCATGCGGGGATAAAAGCCCGATGGATCCGTTCTCAAGACATGCTCGACTGTGCTGGCCTGCTCGACAAATTCCTGCCAGTTCAATGTTGCGACGGTTCTCAAGCTGGTGATGCAGCCGGCGACCACGGTAACGCCGCTTTCGCCTTCTATCAGGTCCAAGCCTTGCCCATTTTCTTTCTGGCAGAATTCCGCGGCTACGCACAGCCTGGTGAGCAGCGTGACGCGCAGCGCGGTTGGTACGGCCCACAATTCGCCCAAGGTCAGGCGCGTGTCTGCAACGGCCACCGATTGGCAGTCGCGGCAAAAGCACTGGATGGAGCCGCAATCAATCGGCAGGCCGGATTGGTCGATTGCCTCCTCTGTCAACGCGAATATCCGCGGGATGCGGTTTCCCTCTGCCGTCAAAACCGTTGGCAGTTGCCGGAGGTAGCCGGAAGGCAAGTCAGTTTCGATCTGCTGCAGTGCCTGGTACACCAGGTGGCTGTTGTCGAGCAGCCAGCGCGCATATGGTAATTGCAGTATCTGGTCCGGATCACTGCCGGCAATTTCCTTCAACACGGCATCGAAACGCCGCTTGATCCTTCGCCGTATGGACTTGCCGCTCTCGCGTCGCGGGTAAATTATCGGGTAACGGTAGGATTTCTGCCCTGCGGAACCGGCATTCACGCCATGGCCGGGCATCGCTCAGCCCGCTTCACGGCACTGTTCATCGATATACACCGAGCGAAAATTGCTGGCCAATCCTTCGCCGGCGGAAGGCTGCAGGATAAACAGGGGTCTGTGCGAATACTGTATCAGCGACTGGTTTACTGACCCATACAGGTGGCCGCTTTGCGGTCCGTTGCCGGCCGTGTGCAACACCAGCAAATCACAGTCGAATTCCTCTGCAGTCGATTCGATGGCAACGGACATTTCCGCTGACACCAGTACACGGGTCTCGACGGCTATATGCTTTGGCACTTTTGCCGCCAACTCGTGTAACCGTCGATTTGCTTCAACCCTGCTGATCTGGAGCATTTCGTTGACCAGCTGGCGGGCATGAACCGTGGCGGGAAAGCCTCGTGGCAGATGCGGTTCCTTGATGACGTGCAACAACAATAGCGACGCAGCATGAACTTCGGCGATCATCGTGGCGATGGCTACTGCGCAATCGGAATCTTTGCCTTCATTTATCGGTACCATGATGCGATGGTAGGTCTGTTTGCAATCAACCGATTTGCGCGGATCCAGCAACAGCACCGAACAATTCGCTCTGGAAACGACTTTCTGCGCCGTGCCACCGGCAGCAAAGCTTTGCGCATTGCCGCGGCCATAGCGCGTCAAGGCCAGCAAGTCAGGTTTGATCCGCAGCATGAACTGAACGATGGTTTCGGCAAAATTTCCTTCGGCCACTTCACAGCGGAATAATTGCCCCTGGGCAGCATGCTTGGAGGCAAGACTTTCAAGGTAGGTCTGCGCCTGATGCCGCCACAGCGCCAAGTCCACGCTGTCCATTCGTATCGATGCGCCGTCGGCGGATTCGGCGATCACCCGCAACAGAATCAGTTCGGCTGGAAACGTCCTGGCGATCAGCAGTGCGTGGTTCAACGCCTCCTCGGCAGCGACTGAGCCATCGAGGGGGATCAGTATTCGAATCATGGCCTGAATCCTCCTGCCTGCCATGTTCCATGATCCTGGGGATGATCATCAATTGGTGAAGTCCGTCAGGCGATTGCGGCAATTACTTAGTGTCTGTCCATAAACGGGCATCCCAGCCCGTTTATGGAATCGCGAAGCAAAAGCGTGGTTTTGCTTCGCTCTCATTTTCAATGAATACGACATTGAAAATGGCGGCACTTCCATGTGCCGCGTTAGCGTGCATCCATTTCCGGATGCGTACTACTTGGCCAGGGAATATAAAGAAATACCGGTTGAAGTGTGGCCAGCCACAAACCACTTGCGGAAAATCACAATTACCCCGAAGGCGCATCCTGATTATGCTGACACTGCTCGCTTAAACTTATTGGAGGACAGCAATGCAACTCACAACTTGGCGACCTTTTCAGGAGCTGGACGATTTTTTTGGCCGGAATGCGCGCTTGTTCAATACGCGGATGCCGGCACTGTTCGACAAAGATGGAAACGATTTCACTGAGTGGTCACCATCGGCCGATATCAGCGAAACGAAGAAGGAGTTTTTGATCCAGGCGCAACTGCCGGGTGTGGATAAGTCCGACATCCATGTCATGCTCAACGATGGAGCGCTCACCATAGAAGGAGAGCACAAACGCCACAAGGAAGAAGACGACGAAACGTTTCATCGCGTTGAGAGCTTCTATGGAAAGTTCTGCAGAACGTTCGCGATGCCGGACAACATCGATGAAACCAAAATCCAGGCCCAGTGCAAGAATGGCGTATTGAAGGTCCATCTGCCCAAGAGCAAGGAATCTGCGCCGGAATTGTCGAAAGAGATCAAGATAAATTAAGGAAACTGTGAATTAAGTTGGCAAGGTGAATGCAGTGGACGCCGGGGACGGCGGCCACTGCAGTTGTGTCTTTCCGTGGAATCCACAACCGTCAGGGCTTGAAAGCGTCCAATCCAGGCGGCATCGGGTGCATGAGTGCAGCGACTTGCTGCAGCAGTTGTTCACTTGCCATGGGTTTGTGCAAGACGCATGTAACTCCCTGTTCCAAGGCGTGCCGGGCAAGGCCATCGTCGCGGGAGCTGGTCAGAAGCAGAACGGGTATGGTGTTACCCATCGCTCTCAGTCGGGAGAAAAGTGTCAGGCCGTTGAGATCCGGTAATTGGCTCTCGATCAGTGCGCAGCCCTGCGCCGTTGACGCCGCTTCCTGCAGGAAAGACTCGGCGTCCGGGTAGGTTTTAACTTCAATATTGAGGCTGTCCAGCAGCAGACGAATACCATCCCGGACGGCTTCGTCCGGTTCCAGAACATATACTGCCTGAGCGAATCTGGGCTGCACTGGCGCTCTCTCTGAAAAAACACCTTTACGCGCGAAAGTCTGACATGCGCAATACCGAAGTGGTATTAGGTGATTCCCGTAGAAGCCACTACGTCAAAGGCTGGTGAATGGGCCGATCGGCATCGATTTTTGCCTTGACGAGTTGTGCCAATGTGCGCACTTCCAGTTTTTTCATGACCTGCGCGCGATGAACCTCCACGGTCCTTTCGCTGATGCCGAGATCGCTGGCGATGAACTTATTGGCCTGGCCTTTTGCCACGCGCTCGAACACTTCACGTTCCCGTGCCGTCAGTGTAGCGATGCGTTCCCGTATTTTTGCGCGGTCGAGCAACACATCCCGCGTGCCTGCTTCATGGTCCAGCGCCTGGCGGATGCGATCCAGCAGGTCTTGCTCACGGAACGGCTTGCGCATGAAATCCAGCGCGCCCTGCCGCATGGCCTCGACGGCCATCGGAATGTCGCCGTGGCCGGTGATGAAAATGATCGGCAGTACGGCGTTGGCATTGTTGAGACGTTGTTGCAGTTCCAGACCGCTCATGCCCGGCATGCGGATATCCAGTACCAGGCAACCGCGCTGTGTTCCGTCGTAGAAATCGAGAAACTCCCCCGCCGTGGCAAAGCAGCGGTGTGGCAGATCAATGGTGTCCAGCAGCATGCTCATGGAGTCTCGAACCGCTTCATCATCATCGACGATAAATACCTGCTGTCCGGTCATGTTCATAAGTTTTCTCACGTCGGAAAGGGTAGCGAAAAGAAAAAAGTGGCGCCACCCAGATCGTTATTGGTGAATCCCAGCTGGCCACCGTGAGCACTGATAATCGACCTGCAGATCGACAAACCCAGGCCCATCCCGGTGGATTTGGTGGTGGAGAACGGCTGGTACAGTCGTTCTGCGACTTCGTCGGCTATCCCCATCCCGCTGTCCACGACAAATACGGTAAATCTGCCATCCCCGCACTGCGTGCGCAGCACGATACGGTTGCCATTGCGGCAGCCACTGCTCACCATCGACTCCATGCCGTTGCGCAGCAGATTCAGCGCCACCTGCTGAACCTGCACGGGATCACAGACGATCCGGTTTGGTCCGCCGCATAATTCGAGATCGATCACCACGTCGCGCATGCGTGCTTCGGTTTCGGCCAGATTATGCACCTCTTTGATCAAAGCGGTGCAGTCGATGCTTTCACGCCGGCTTTCACGTTGCTTGCCCAATTGCTGCATGCGTTCAATGATGGCCCCTGCACGGTGGGCCTGCATGCTGAGTTTATCCAGCGCGTCGCGGACGCGCTCCGGCCTGGGCGTAGCGCCATCGAGAAAGCGGATGCCGGATTGCGCATACATGGATATGGCGCTGAGCGGCTGGTTGATTTCGTGCGCGATACCCGTTGCCATCTCCCCGAGCATGTTCAGTCGATCGACGTGTGCAAGTCTTTCGCGATGTTCCCTGGCTTCCTGTTCAGCGGCGCGTTGCTCCGAGAGATCACGTATCAGACCAACCAACTTCCGTTCACTCTGGTTTGGCACCTCACTGACCGACAGACGAATCGGAAACAGGGAACCGTCTTTGCGCTGTCCCGTGACATCACGCCCTGTGCCTGATATGTCCGATGGATTGCTCTCGAGAAGCCGGTCAATGTACTGATCATGTTCGGCCCGATGCGGCTCGGGCATGAGCATGCGGATATTCCGACCGGTAATTTCCTCGGACGTGTATCGGAACATCTGCTGTGCCGCACGATTGAAGGTCTCGATCCGGCCGCTGGTATCGATGGTAATCACTGCCTCAGCGGCGGTATCAACGACGGCTTTTGCGTAGGCCTCCGCATTGACCAGCGCAGCCGCCGCGTGCTTCTGCAAGGTGATGTCAGTTGTCAGGCCTTCCAGAAAGGCTGTTTCATCGTTTTTTGCGCCATTCAAACGGCCGCGGCTCAACATCCATCTTTCCTGGCCGTCGCGCGTGATGATTCGGTACTCGCTTTCGAAAGCACGGCCATTGTCAATGGCCTTGTGTACCGAGCACCAGAAGGCTGCGCGATCATCAGGATGTACCAGATTACTCCAGAAAACCCGGTGTTCCTCGAACTCACTCTTGCTGTAACCGCACAATTCTCCACAGGCCTCGCTGACGAATTCCGCCGGCCAGTTTTCCTGGTTCGAGAAACGGTAGGCCATGCCCGGAAGATTCCGTAGCAGCGTGGTCAGCCGGCGGGTGCTGCTTTGCAGCCGTTGTGTCTGCAGTTTCGCGTTCAATGCGGAATGTACAATCCATCCGAGGAAGGCGCTCAGAATCAAACCGAGCGCAAGAACAGCCGTGGACAGCCGCGAGTATATGGCGGGAAGATATTCGGCTGCAGGAGTGACCTGTATGATCCAGTCAAGGCCATACAGTGAAAGCGCCCGCTTTTCCTGCCAGGAAGTGTCCGGCAAATTGGCTTCGGCCGGTGGACTGTAAACCGGGATGTTGTCAACGGAAATACCAACGTAGTAACTGGATTCATCCTCGCGCATCAATACGGCATCCAGCCAGGGATTCAGACGAATGATTCCGACCATGAGGCCTGCAAACCGGCCATTCGGGATCAGAGGCTGGTAGACCGCCAACACTCTGTCACCTTGAAGCAGCTTGAGCGGTGGCGTCAGCACCGTCTGCCGGGTCGTTTGTGCTTGCCGGGCTGCCTGCAATGCGCGCGGTATGCTGGCGATGGCAAAATCCTGTGCCGCTTCTTTGCCCTGCAATGGCACCATCCAGCGCACATGCATCGACGTATCGGCCCATTCGATAGCATGGTAGCCGGGCTGGGTGGCCATATATTTGGCCACATCCGCTTCCCAGCCGGCGCGCGCAGCACCCGGAGCGTTTTCCCAGCGGTGTGCAAGGCTCTGCAGCGCGGATACGTGCCCTGCAAGGTCCCGTCGAATGAGTACTTCCGACAAGCGGGCGGCGGCGGCGGTCGTGTTGCGAAAACGTGCATCTTCCTGCAGGCGCAGGACGTACCAGCCGGTGATTACCAGACTCGCCACAGCAACGGCAGCAATCCAGGGGATCGATTTGAGCTGGCGCGGTCGGTTTTTTTGCATTGACATCAAAAGGCCGGTTTTCGGTATGCGGAGACTGCAAAGGCGCAACATGCGCGCCAGGCAGACCTGTCATTGTAGCCTGGTAGCGCCCCTTCTTATCTAAGGGTTTTCCACAGCGGCCTAAATCACTTATGATCCGCGGCCTTGCGGCTTGTGTTATGAGAGATGTTTGTGCCTGCTGTTTCCTTCGTGCCCGGCCAGCGTTGGGTCAGCAATACCGAATCGGAATTGGGTTTGGGTATTGTCATCGACACCTCGAATCGCCGCGTCGAACTGCGTTTTCCCGCGGCCGGCGAAAGCCGCGTTTATGCCATGGATAATGCGCCGCTGAGCCGGGTGCAGTACCAGGTGGGAGAACAGGTGAGCAGCGAGGATGGCCGGTCACTGACGATCGATGCGGTAATGGAAGCTAACGGCTGTTTCATTTATGGCGGCGTGGATGCCGCGGGGGTGGCGGCAGTATTGCCGGAACGGGACTTGAACAGCTTCGTGCAGTTCAGCAAACCTCAGGATCGGCTGTTCGCGGGGCAGATCGATAACAACCAGGCCTTCCAGCTGCGCTGCGAAACCCTGGAGCACAGCCACCGCCAACAGCAATCGTCAGTACGTGGCTTGTTGGGCCCGCGGGTGCAACTGCTGCCACATCAGCTGTACATCGCCAGCGAAGTTGCCAATCGATATGCGCCGCGGGTGTTGCTGGCGGATGAAGTAGGGCTGGGCAAGACCATCGAGGCGGGATTGATACTGCACCAGCAGCTGATCAGCGGCTATGCCCGGCGGGTCATGATCGTGGTCCCGGACAGCTTGTTGCATCAGTGGCTGGTGGAAATGCTGCGGCGTTTCAACCTGCTGTTCACCATCATTGACGAGGCTCGTGGATCAAGCCTCAATCCATTCGAAAGCAGCCAGCTGATACTCTGCACGCTGTCATTTCTGCGTGATCATCCCGACCGGCACGCCCAGGCCGTGGCCGCTGATTGGAATTTGCTGATCGTCGACGAGGCGCATCATTTGCGCTGGAGCGAACAACTGGCCAGCCCCGCCTATCTGTGCATCGAAGCGCTGGCCAGAAAGACCCGCGGTTTGCTGCTGCTGACGGCAACGCCCGAACAACTGGGTGTGGATGGTCATTTTGCCCGACTGCGCCTGCTGGACCCGGACCGTTACTACGATTTGCACGCCTTTATCGATGAAGCGCGCAAACACCAGCCGGTGAATCAGCTGGTGCAAAGCCTGTTGGCCAGCGATGTTCTCGAGCACTTTCCGCAGCAGCAGGATGTGCAGCAACAGTTACGCAGCTTATCTGGGGGATGCAGCCGTGGAATCGCTACTGAAAGCGGTCGCGCAGCGATGACGGCGAGAAATTCACGGCGGCGAAGGATGCGGTGATTCGCGACCTGCTGGACCGGCACGGCACCGGCAGAGTGCTGTTCCGCAATACCCGCGCATCAGTCGGCGGATTTCCCGACCGTCAGCTGCATCAGCACCCATTGCCGGCGCCCGAGCGCTACGGGCAGCGCTGCGCCGAAGCTACCGCCGAACAATTGCTGGCGCCGGAATTATTGCTGGGTGAGGGGTGGATCGCCGAGGACCCGCGGGTGCAGTGGCTGCAACAATGGTTGACACAGCACCGCGGCGAGAAAGTACTGCTCATCTGCGCCGGGGCCGCGACCGCGGCCAGCCTGGAGGAACATTTGCGCCTGCGAGCGGGTGTCCAGTCCGCGGTATTCCATGAGGGCTTGACCCTGGTAGCCCGTGATCGCGCGGCCGCCTATTTCAGCGATGACGAAAAGGGTTGCCAGCTACTGGTTTGTTCGGAAATCGGCAGTGAAGGCCGCAACTTCCAGTTCTCCAGCCATCTGGTGCTATTCGATCTGCCGCTGAACCCGGATTTGCTGGAGCAGCGCATCGGCCGTCTCGATCGCATCGGTCAACGCAATACGGTGCAGATTCACGCGCCCTATTATGCAGCCAGCGCCCAGGCGGTGCTGTTGAGTTGGTACCACTTCGGGCTTGACGCCATCGAGCATACCTGTCCTGCGGGGCAGTCACTCTATGAGTATTTTGCCAGCGACTTGCGGCGGTGCATGCAACAAGCTCACGATGAAACCGCGCTCAGCGACCTGGTACAGCGCACCCGTAGCAAAACCGCTGCTACCCTGCTGGCCTTGCAGCAAGGCCGGGATCGCCTGTTGGAATTGAACTCTTTCAATGCCCGGCGGGCCGACGAAATTGTCGAAGAAATGATCAAAGAAGAGCGGCGCCGGGAATTATCCGCTTATATGGATCAGGTGTTCGACCAGTTCGGCGTTGAGCAGGAGCACCACTCGGCAAACAGCGTGGTGCTGCGTCCTGGTGACCATATGCTGGTGCATGGCTTTCCCGGGCTTGCCGGGGATGGGGTCACGGCCACCTATCAGCGTGACCTCGCTCTGCGCCGGGAAGACATGCAGTACCTGACCTGGGAACATCCCATGGTGACAGGCGCAATGGATCTGATACTGGGCGGAGAATTTGGCAATACGGCGTTTTGCACCGTGAAACTGCCGCGTTTGAAGCCGGGCACGATTTTGCTGGAGGCTGTATTTACCTTGTCCTGTACGGCCCCCGGCGCATTGCAATTACAGCGCTATCTGCCCCGGACGACGGTGCGAATAGTGGTCGATCATCACCATGCCGATGTCAGTGAAAAATTGAGCCGGGCGCGCCTCAACAGCCTGGCGCAGAAAGTGCCCATGCTGAATGCGCAGGAACTGGTGCGGCACACCCGGGCGAAGATCACCACCATGATCGGGCAGGCGAAGACACTGGCCGAAGCGCAGAGAAAAGGGCTGCTTGATGACGCTGTAGCCAACATGCAGGCATCGCAGGGAGCCGAACTGGAACGCTTGCAAGCCCTGGCCGCGGTCAACAGCAACATTCGCCAGGAAGAAATCCAGCACGTGAAAGATACCGCCAGCACCTTGCTGCGTTACCTGCATGAAGCGCAACTGCGGCTGGACGCCGTGCGGGTGGCAATGGTTACGAGCTGAATGCGCGACTGCTCATGCTTTGCAGACTTGTTGTAGCATGTGCGCCAGAATGAGCCAGGACAACGGCGGACTTGTTGTGGACAATCGGAAATCATGCCCCGCGGAGCAATCACCATTGAACACTGTCGTCAAATATGGAAAGTTCAGCGGCAAAATGCTCATGGTCGGCTGTGGCAGCATCGGCCAGGGCGTGCTGCCGCTGATTCTCCGCCACCTCGACGTGGAAGCGCGGCAGATGACCATCGTGACGTCCGATGAGCGCGGTCATGCCGAAGCGGACCGGTTCGGCATCGGGTTTCACCGCAGCACTCTGACCCCGGAAAATTTCCGTCAGGTGCTGGAACCGCTGCTGGGCGCGGGCGATTTCATGGTCAACCTCTCGGTCGATGTCTCCAGCGTGGACCTGTTGCGGTTGTGTCATGAATACGGTGCGCGGTATATCGACACCTGCATCGAGCCCTGGCCGGGGGCTTATACCGACTCCTCGGCAACGCCAGCACAGCGTTCAAATTATGCGCTGCGTGAGTCCATGCTGGCGCTGCGTGCGGAGCTGGGCTCTGGCCCCACTGCCGTGGTTGCGCATGGGGCCAACCCCGGTCTGGTCTCGTACTTCGTCAAACAAGCACTGCTCAATATTGCCGCGGACACCACGGGCGGGGTGACGGCGCCCACGAACCAGGCGGCGTGGGCATCGCTGGCGCGTGCGCTCGGTATCCGCACGATACATATCGCGGAACGTGACAGCCAGATCGGCAGCCGGCCCAAGGCAGTCAGCGAATTCGTCAACACCTGGTCGATAGACGGTTTCGTCAGTGAAGGTTGTCAGCCGGCCGAGCTGGGCTGGGGCACGCATGAGAAGCTCGCACCGCCGGATGGGGAACTGATGCAAACCGGCCGCGCCCAGGGGATGATCCTGGCACGGCCAGGCGCGTCGGTGCGAGTGCGCAGCTGGACACCGCTGCAGGGTCCGTTCCATGGCTTTCTCATTACCCACAATGAATCGATTTCCATCAATGAATATTTCACTGTGTGGGCTGACGGTGAGGCAGTGTATCGCCCGACTGTGCACTATGCTTACCACCCCTGTGACCATGCCATACTTTCGCTGCACGAACTGGCCGGCAGGAACTGGCGCCAGCAGGAGCGGCAACGCCTGATGATGGATGAGATTACGAGTGGCATTGACGAACTGGGCGTGCTGTTGATGGGACATCAAAAGGGCGCTTACTGGTATGGCTCGCAGCTTGCCATTGAAGAGGCGCGCCGGCTGGCGCCATTCAATAATGCCACCAGCCTGCAGGTCGCAGTGGCTGTATTGTCCGGCATGATATGGGCCATGGAGAGCCCGGATCGTGGCATCGTTGAAGCCGAGCAAATGGATTTTGCGCGCAATCTTGAAATCTGCCGGCCGTACCTCGGCCCGGTGGTCGGCGCCTACAGCGATTGGACTCCGCTGGCCGATCGCGGCCGCCTGTTTCCAGAGCCTGTTGACGAATCCGACCCCTGGCAGTTTTCCAATGTCCGTGTGATCTGAGCATGTTGAGGTAGTCCGGGCATATGATCAATGGCAGGAAACTGGTCGTGGTGTTGCCGGCGTTTAACGCCGGCAAAACGCTTGAAAAGACTTATCGGGAAATCCCCGCTGACATCGTCGACGAGGTGATCCTGGTAGATGACAGCAGCCTGGATGATACCGTCGGCAAAGCCCGCTCACTGAATATTGAGCATGTCATCCAGCATGTCAAAAACCGCGGCTATGGCGGCAACCAGAAATCCTGTTATGACAAGGCGCTGGAACTGCAGGCCGATATCGTGGTCATGCTGCACCCGGATTATCAATATACGCCCAGGTTGATCTCGGCCATGGCTGCCCTGATCGCCTGGGACGTCTATCCGGTGGTGTTCGGCTCGCGCATCCTGGGCAAGGGCGCGCTGACCGGCGGCATGCCGCGTTACAAGTGGATCGCAAATCGCGTGCTGACTCTGGTGCAGAACCTGCTGCTGGGCGAGAAGCTGTCCGAGTACCACACCGGTTACCGGGCATTTTCCGCGGACGTGCTCAGGCGCATCGCCTATCATAAAAATTCGGACAATTTCGTTTTCGACAACGAGATCGTTTCGCAGATATTCATGGCTGGTTTTGCCATCGCTGAAATTACCTGCCCGACCCGTTATTTCGATGATGCGTCTTCGATAAAACTGGGGGCGAGCATCCGCTATGGCCTGGGCGTGCTGCGGGTCAGCATGCAACACGTGCTGCATCGTGCCGGCCTCATTCGTGTCGACCGTTATGCGCAGTGAGGGTAAATCCAATGTTCTTGCAGCCGGCAGCGAAGCAAAAACGCCTTACTGGATCGCCGCTGGCCTGATCCTGCTGCTCGGTGCTTTGGTGCGCTTTTACCGCGTCGGCGAGCAGATCATCCTGGATGATGAATGGCACGCCCTGAACGTGGTGCAGGACACGGACTACGGTTTTATCTTTTCGCATCTGGGTCACGCCGACCACAGCATTCCACTGGCACTGATGTTTGAATGGTTTTCACACACCATAGGCCTGAGTGAAATCGCCATGCGCATGCCTTCGTTGCTCGCAGGCGTGGTCATTATCGCGGCCTTCCCATTACTTATGCGTCCGTGGTTGAGCAGGGATGAGCGTGTGGTTACGGCAGCGCTGCTGGCGCTATCCCCGTTCCTGATCAATTTCAGCCGTGTCGCCCGGCCCTATTCGTTGCTGGCATTGTTGACCGGCTGCAGCCTGCCGCTGGCGTGGCGCTGGTGGCAAAACGAAAAGCGGGGATTCGGCCTGGCATGGTATTTGTGTACGGTGCTGGCAGCCTGGTTGAACCCGGCCAGTTTGGCGATCACCACGGCGCCTTTTCTCTGGTTTGGCGTGGAAGCGCTCATCGCGGGCGTGGGCGGCCGCGGCTGGCGTCCGCTGCGCCGGCTGGCCATGGTCGGCATGGCCATGCTGGCGACGCTGGGTGCCTTGTTCTATCTGCCCATCGAGAGCGATTTCGTTTCGCTGACCCTCAAGTCCGGTATGGACCATGCAAACTTAGGCACCTGGAGTGTCCTGTTGGGTCTTTATTCCGGTTCCGGCTACGATGCCATCGTCGCAGCAATGGCTTTGGCTGCATGGTTGGGGCTCCTGATCCTGCGGCAGCGCGACAGCAGTTTCAGCGTTTATCTGGCCGGCATTGCTGTGGTGTCAGGGTTGGCCGTTTCCTTTACCGGGGCGCAGTGGCTTCAGTATGGTCTGGTACCGGCGCGCTACCTGATCGGGTTGCTGCCAGCCTACCTGGCTTTGATTGCCATCGCCCTGCTTGCAAGCGCCAGATGGCTGCAGCGCAAACTGAACTGGCCGCAAGTGGTTACGCATGGTTTCACCCTTGTGCTGTTGCTGTTCCTGGTCCTGACCGGTCCATTACCCTCCTGGGATCTTGCGCGCAGCCAGTTTGTCCATCACCTGGCCAACCAGTTCGATTACAAACCCTCCCGCAATGCCATACTGCTGGCGCACGAGTCCCTGCAAGTGGAGCCGTTTTATGCCGAGATCGCACGACTGCACCCAAACGGCGATGCGGTCATCATCGAAGCGCCCTGGTATCTCGAATCGCACTGGAATCCGCTTTACCTCAGCCAGCGGGTTCATGGTCAACGCGTCCTGATTGGTTTCGTGGGTGGTCTGTGCGCCGGCCCGCTGTACGGAGAACTGAAGCCGGAGGTTCCAGGTCTCGAATTCAGGAACTTCGTTTATCTCACGGACGTGTTGGCGGGACGGGTTGCTGCCGACTACCTCGTCCTCAGGCGCACCGGTATCGATGGCGCCAGAACGATCGACATGGATTTTGACCGCTGTGAACAGGCCGTGCGTGAACGCTTCGGTGCGCCCTGGCGCACAGCAGAAAACGCCCTGGTATTCAGGCTGGATTCCGGTGGCTGAATCACAACCATCCCGAAATCCGGTAGTTTGATCCAACCGGGCACTCAGGACTGGCGATAGAAGGAAGGCAGGTCGCCGAACTCCTGGCCGTAGAAGGTAACGCCCAGGTTGTGGGCTGCCAGCCAGCCTGCTCCGTCGCGGTGCAGATCCAGCCACAAGTCCTCCGCATCGCTGCTGTCGGTCGGGAAATCCACCCTTGGATCGGTGCGGGCGGGATTGGGCCCACGCGTGACGTAAGGTTCGGCCCGGCAGGAAATGAGCTTGAAGCGATGCAGCGTCTCGGGACCGGTATTCCAACCCGTCCTGAGAATTACCAAGCACCTGGTCAGAGATCAAAGCATCATCTTTCATTAGGAAGTTAAGCGCCATCAGACTTGAAAAAAAGCGGATAAAAATGCCTCTATAATAATGTTTTTACTGGATTATTAGGTCATAAAGCTGTATATTATTATAGTCTTTTGCAACCGGATATCCAGCATGAACCAGACCGCTTCCCAAGCCGTTTTTGAACCTGCTTACAGCACCGCTGAAGCCGAACCCAAAGCCGCACATTATGCCGACGACCAGGAACGTCAACAGCACCGGCAGCACATTGAACACCTCGAAGACCAGATCACCGAACTGGCGGCGCACATCCATGCCGCCACCTATCGCCTGCTGGTGCTGATCCGCGAATACGACGCCTGCGATGGCTGGTCGGCGCCCGGTTTGCGCTCCTGCGCCCACTGGCTGAACTGGAAATGCGGCATCGACATGGGCGCCGCCCGCGAGAAAGTGCGCGTGGCGCATGCGTTGAAAGATTTACCGCGGATCAGCGCGATGTTCCGCAAAGGGCGGGTGAGCTATTCCAAGGTCCGGGCGATGACACGGGTGGCGACGCGCAAGAACGAGCGCTTTTTACTGATGATCGCGCGTCACGGCACTGCGCATCACGTGGAGCGCGTGGTACGCAATTACCGCAAGGTCAAACGCATCGAGGCACTGACACAGGAAAACACCCGTCATATGCAGCGCGAGCTGAGCTGGTATGTCGATGATGAAGGTTACTGGGTGCTGCGTGGCCGCTTTACTCCGGAACAGGGCGCGTTGATACAGAACGCTCTGGAACAAGCCATGGAAGAAGATTTTCAGGAACAGAAGAACGTTGCCGCGGAAATTTCCCGTAACCAATGGGGAGAAGAAATGCCGCCCAGATCTGAACCCATTGCGTTCCGCCGTGCCGATGCGCTGACTCGTATGGCACAAGCTTATGGCGGTGGTGGGGAAAACACTGGCAGTGGCGGCAACCGCTTCTTGGTGCATGTGCATACCGATGTGGAAACCCTCAAAAGTGATGGAACAGGTGCACAGGCCGAACTCGAGAACTTTGGCCACGTTGCCGCGGAAACATCGCGGCGCCTGGCGTGCGACAGCGGTGTGGTGCACTGGCTGGACAATGCCGATGGCAGCGCACTCGACATCGGCCGCAAAACCCGCAGCATTCCCCCGGCCATCCGCCGCGCCTTGCAACGGCGTGACGGCGGATGCCGCTTTCCCGGTTGCACCTGTTCGCGGTTTGTCGATGCCCACCACATCCGCCATTGGGCAGATGGTGGTGAGACCTCGCTGGAGAACCTGGCATTATTGTGCCGCCGGCATCACCGGCTGGTGCATGAAGGGGGTTTTGCCATCCGTACATCAGCGCACGGCGCCATCGAATTCACCAACCCGGCTGGTGAGCTTATCCCGACCGGCCCGGAAACCCGTTGCCGCGGAAACGTTATTTCCCTGTTCACCGCGCACGAGCAATCGGGCATTCGTATCACGCCCACAACCTCTCACAGCCTGTGGCTGGGCGAGAAAATGGATGATGAACTGGCTATTCTGGGGATGTTGCAGCTGGAATGATTCAGGCCAGGACGCGGCGCCGGGGATATACCCGCTGTTCCGCGCTCATATCCCATATGCCCTCTGCTCCGGGATGTAGCACCGAAATCCGGGCGTTTGACCCGACCGGGTGCATCAGGTAACTGCTTGAACACACGTAAGAAAATCGCTTGACCGAGCATGAGGGCAGCGTGATCATTCCGTGCTACACTCCGGATGAGGGGACTACTTGGAGTTAGCCGTCACAAAGGAGATCGCTGTGCTACGCAAGTTTCTAATACCCTTCGCGATGCTGGCTCTGTCCTCGTCGCATGGCGCGTTCGCGCAGGATCAGCGGGCCGAAGAACCCATTCGCGCCATCATTGCGGCGCAAGTCGCTGCGTGGGATGCAGGCGACGGTACCGCCTACGCAAAGGATCTCGCACCTGAAGCGTCTTTCACCAATCTCTTCGGCATGGTGATGTATGGCGCACCTGCCTTCGCCGAGCGCCATCGTCAAATCCTTGCCACGTTTTACAAGGGCACAACGAAGCATCACGCGATTCGTCGTATCCGTTTCGTAACGCCAGATGTGGCGATCGTAGACATCGACAACGAAGTTCGCGGGGTGAAGACGATGCCTGCTGGAATTCCAGTGCCGCCGGACGGAATCGTCAAAACTCAACTGATGGAAGTCTTCGTCCGCAGTGGCGAGCGTTGGTGGGTCGAGGCATATCACAACGTTGACACGAAGCCAGCGAATTGAGCATGCGGATCAAACATGCGGCCCCGCACCCCTCGTCTCCGGTGCCGGCTAACCCTTCGTTGCACCCGACCTGCTACAGCGGGCTTCGCCCGCTTCCGCAGGCGGGTGAACTCCAACGTTAGCGCGCTACGGGACCCGGTATATCAGGGCGTATAATTCAGAACATCGATTTCGGAGGTGTTCCATATCCAAGGTCCTTGCTGATTTGAAGGGGAAGGCAGCCCAGTTGCCGGAGCCCGAGCGGGCGGAATTGGCCCTTGCCCTGATTGAGTCCCTTGACGGCCCTGCGGATGAGGTATTTACGCGGCTATCGCATGGAACCTGACAGCGAAAAGATCGATAGGGCCTGTTCAAAGAGCTTTACGCCAAGGGGTAGCTATGTTGCTGCCCAACCAGCGGTTCCACGGGACGCCGTCGCTTCGCTCCGGCGCCCGTGAACCGCGGCGTTTTGGGCATCGTGGAGTTGGCGTGCGTGTAGCGTGGTGACAAAAGGCACACAGCGGCGTAAGCTGCTTTCATGAAACCATTTCGCTGGAATCCGGAGAAGAACGCGACCGTCAAAGCAGAGCGAGGTATTTCGTTTGAGAGCATCGTTGTCTCAATCGCGGCCGGTGGGTTGCTGGACATCTTGGCTCACCCGAACCAGGCGAAATACCCCAGACAGCGCGTTCTTGTAGTCGCGTGTGACAATTACGCCTATTTGGTACCGTTTGTCGAAGAGGAAGACTATTTCTTCCTCAAGACCGTAATCCCGAGTCGCAAGGCAACAAGAGATTATTTGAATCAAGGTGAAACAGATGCCGAAAATTGACGCCTACGAACGTGAGGTCCTCACCGCCTTTGAGAAAGGCCAATTGAAGTCCGTTGCCACAAAAGCCGAGCTTGCGAAATTCAAGGCAGCAGCGCGCGCTACGGCCATTAAGGATCGCCGGGTCAACATCCGCCTTTCCTCTGGCGATCTGAGCGACATTCAAGTTAAGGCACTTGAAGAAGGTGTGCCGTACCAAACGCTCATCGCCAGCGTTCTCCACAAGTATGTTACGGGCCGGCTGGCTGAGCCGCGCGTCACCAGGCAATCTAGTAGTCCCGCAACAAAGCGCCGCACTACGTCTGGTAGTTGAAGATTCGCTTTGGCGCCGTGTACCGAGAGCTTGAGGCACGGATGAGGGGCCTCGCTGAGGCCGATGGTGAAGTGTTTTTGCGAATCCCGCGCAGGCGGGGCCGGTGGTTGGGCATATATTGGAAATCTACTTCGTGTAGTCGTAGAGCGGCTTGCGTTTATCGACCACATGCACCGTGAACAACTGCAGCGGGCGGTCACCCACGACCGTGAATCCCCCGTGCCTGATATCCCGGAGGTTCAGGATCGTCGCGCCCGCAGGCAGCGCCGTGGGCTCCTGGTCAGGGACCTGGATGGACGCCCCCTGGACCACGTATGCCGCTTCGATGCCGTGATGAATATGCCGGTCGATGCCCTCGCCGGGCTGGTACTCGGCGACCGAGGCGATGACCTCCATGTCAGGCGCGCCGGATAAGTCCGCACGCTGCTTTTCCACCCGCTGCGGCGAATCGCTGCCGGGTTGGGCGACGAGGCCGGTCACGATACCCGCGCTGAACAGAACCAGACCGCCCAATACCCGTAGAACTGCGCCCTTCTTCATCCTGGCCTCCTTGATGAGTGAACTTCGTGGCACGGCAGTTTGCATGTCAGCCGTTTCGGCGGTCAAGCTGCCAGTATTCAGGCTCGATTGCGGCGCCTGCCATAAAACCACCCCAGCAATGTCATCAGCATCAGCAGCAGCAGAGGGAGCAGCAAGCCAGGCGACAGCAGGATAGCGGCAATGCCGGCCTGCGAGACCTGCTGCAGGTCGCGGAATTCGTTGCCGATGCGGGCAATCAGCAAGGATACCGGCAGCACACCAGCTACGGTGGTCCACAGGTAAGTCCTGAGCGGCACGCCGGCTGTGGTCAGCCCGACATTGATGATGAAAAACGGAATCACCACCACCAGGCGGGGCAGGACCAGCAGCAGCCTGTTGCCGCCTTCGAGAAAAGGCTGGATCGAATAACGCTCAGACAGCGTTCTTTTATCCAGCCAGCGTCCGAATGCCGTGCGTATCAAGCCGTATGTGGCCAGGGCGCCAAGAGTCGCTCCCGTGGTGGCCAGCAGCCCCCCGGTCAGTGTCCCAAACAGCAGTCCGGCGGATAAAGAAAGTATCAGCCCGCCCGGAATACCCACGGCCATGACCACGGCAAAAACGGCCACAAACACGGGGCCGCTGATGTGCGGATGAAACTGTAACCACTGCACGAAAGAAGTTATGAATTCCAACATTCAGCCCGTTGGCAGGATCGGCAGCATCATGCGGGCGACCTGGGTTCGATCAAATCCCATTTGTTGCCATACAGATCGGTGAATACCACCACCAGTCCATATTCTTCCGCACGCGGCTGACCGATGAAGCTGACGCCGCGTGACTGGAAGTCAACGAAGTCACGCCACAGGTCGTCGGTATGCAGAAACAGGAACACACGCCCGCCAGACTGGTTGCCAACACTCAGGCTCTGTTCCGCCGATGCGGCTTTGGCCAGTAGAAGACAGCAGGAGCTGTCCGCCGGAGCCACGCGGACCCATCGTTTGGTATCACTCAGTTGCGTGTCTTCGAGCAAGATAAAACCCAGGCTTTCAGTGTAAAACCGGATCGCCTCGTCGTAGTCGTGAACGACCAATGCCATTTGTACTATGTATTGCGCCATGATTCAGTGTTCGCTTTTCTGGGCCTTGCGTTTTTTCACCTTGAGGGCGCCTTTGTTTTTGTCCGGCCTCATCCAGCACCAGAGCGTGCAACGCGTCCAGTTAGAGTATGCTTTTGCGCATGTGATCCATCACCCGTCCCGGGGTGCCGACGACCACATGAACACCCCGCTGCAACCGCCTTGTCTGGCCAGAATAATCCTGGCCGCCGTAGACCGGCGGCGTTCAGTCCCAGCGGCGGCAAAGCACCTGCCAATCCGTGGGGTGTTTGTTGGCTCAGATGAAAAAGACAACCATGACCGAAAGTCAAAAATCCTTGCCGTTCTGGGTTTTTGACTTCCGGTGCATGATAGATTAGGGCTTCCCTGGCTTGGCGGGTATCAGTACCTTGGTCTGTTGGTACGCTGCGGGCGGTCGCCTTTGGGCTTGGCTTGGTTTACCGTGATTTTTCTTCCTTTGAATTCAGTCTCATTCAGGCCTTTTATCGCTGCGTCAGCTTCTGAGTTATCCGGCATTTCGACAAAGCCAAAACCTTTCGATTGTCCCGAGAACTTGTCATTGATCAACGTCACGCTTGATACTTTGCCAAAAGCGGAAAACGCCGTATTCAGGTCTGCTTCGCTAACGGTGTATGGCAGATTGCCAACATAAATGTTCATCTACTGTCCTCAGTTTTGTGTGTTGATTGAGATAGAGCCATCGAAAATCCAACACACAAGCTGTTCGATGGCAAAGGCATACAACCGCCAGCCAGGGTAATTACGTGACTATAAGCAGATGAATTTCAATGTTTTCTGCTGCTGTTGCCAGGAACCCGTCCGTCATAGTGTACTACGATGGCGCAAAAGGTTCGCCAAATCCTGCTTCTGCCGGCAGAGGCCTGTTCTGCCGCTCACCCGCCTGGTAAGCAATATGGCGCTTAGACCATTTGACGGCAAAGGTCTATGATCCGGAAGACGATCAGGATTTGAATCGGTATTACATGGCAAAAAGATCCACACCAAGTATTGCTCTTGTGCTCGGCAGCGGTGCGGCACGCGGTTGGGCACATATCGGTGTCATCCACGAACTCAACGAGATGGGCATCAGGCCTGACATCATCGTCGGTTCCTCGGTCGGGTCTGTGGTCGCTGCCGCCTATGCCTCCGGTCATCTCGCCCGGTTCGAGGAGTGGGTATCGGGTTTAAGCCGTGTGGACATCATTCGTTTGCTGGATGCCAAGATGACTGGCGGTGGTTTTCTGCAGGGCAGGAGTTTGATGGACGCCATCAGAAAACGTATCGGTGACCCCGAAATCGAGGACCTGCAGATTCAATTTGCCTGTGTGGCAACCGAATTCGGGACCGGCCGTGAATTATGGTTGCGCCAGGGGTCGCTGCTCGATGCCTGCCGCGCATCCATTGCCTTGCCTGGCGTGTTTGCGCCCGCGCGTGACCGTGAAGGCCGCTTGTTGATGGACGGCGGCCTCGTCAACCCCGTGCCGGTGTCGCTGGCCCGCGCCATGGACGCGGATATCGTCATTGCGGTTAATCTCAATGGCGATCGGGTTGGGCGGCACCTGTTGGACGATGCCGGCGCCGATGTCGGCTCGAAAGGGGCTCAGGGAGACGAGTTGCAGCCTGTGGAAATTCAGCACAGGAATTCCATGGTTGGCAAATGGGCAGCGAAAATGAAAACCGGCTTGGGTACCCGGCTGGATGCCTACATTGCATCCTTACGTAAAAAAGGAGATTCTGACCCGGGGTTGTTCGATGTCATCGCCGCTTCGATCGACATCATGCAGGACCGCATTACCCGTTCACGCATGGCGGGCGAGCCGCCGGACGTCCACATCACACCGCGACTCAGCCAAATTGGTCTGATGGAATTCGATCGCGCGGCCGAGTCCATCGAAGAAGGCCGCAGGGCGACTTTGCTGCATAAAATCGAACTCGATGACGTGGCCAAGCTCCAGGCCGAAAACTGAGCAGCGAGACACGTAAGTGACAATGGAAGTGCCGAAGCGCGTTCTGGTTGTCCGTATTGGCCGCCTTGGCGACACCATTCTGGCGACGCCGATCATCCAGGCTTTGCAACAGACTTGTGGCGCGGGTGTGATGATTGACTTCGCGGTCAGCCCGGGCGCTTGCACGGCCGCCCTGGACCTGGATCAGCGCATCAACCAGGTCTTTCCCATCGTGCATCGCCAGATTCCCTGGTACCTGAATCGGTCCAAGCGCGCGTTGCGCAAGCATTCCAGGGATTGGCCCTATGATCTCGTTTTCAACCTTGAATGCGGTCCGCAGTGCGATGACTTCATCGAATTCGTTCACGCCCTGGAATTTTTTGGACGGCCGTGCAGCCAGCCCCGGCACATGCCCGGACGGCACTGTGTGGATACCGAGAAGACCATCTATGCCGATGTGCTCGGGCATGAGGCGACGGCTGCTGCGGTCCCTGCACTGGAAATATCACCTCAGGTGGAAATTCGCCCCGGTGGCATCGATGGGGACTGCATCATTCTCAGTCCGGGCTTTTCCGGCGTTCAGAGGCAGGGTTATCGCAGCCACCGGCGTTGGCCGGACCATCACTGGAACAAGCTGATTGATTTGATCACGCGCTCCGGGCGCTCCATTGCGATCAACGGCAGCGCGGATGAAGAGCGTTGCTTTGAATCCTTGCTGGCGAGCCCGGGGGTGAAGTCCCTGTTTGGATCTCCGCTGATAGAGCTGATAGCAGCGATTAAACGAGCGCGTTGCATGATTTCAGTCGATACCGGTTCGATGCATCTGGCTACGGCACTCGGCATACCCACCATTGCGTTGTTCGGGCCGACGAATCCGGACCTGACGGGTCCTTATCCCGGTAAAGTGCCCAGCCGGGTACTCACCGGCGATGTTGACTGCCAACCCTGCTTCCAGACACCATTACAGAAGAAGTGCAGCTTCAACCGCTGCATGCAGGAGCTGAGTCCTGAGTTGGTCTTCGCAGAGCTTGAGCGATTGATCAGTCAAAACCCAGCCGGCACTTACTGACAACTCAAGGCTGAACCACGCATGTGACTATGAAAAATACCACGGCTGCCGCGCTGCTGGCGGCGCTGTTGCCGATCAACCTGGTGCGCAGCGACGAGCCTGATCCTTACCTGTGGCTGGAGGAGGTCGAAGGTACGGAAGCCTTGGCCTGGGTGGAAGAACGCAACCAGGAGTCCCTGTCGGTGCTGGAGAAGTTGCCGCAATACCAACGGCTTTTCGACCAGAACCTCGCGGTTTATGATTCGAAGGAGCGCATTCCATATCCTGAAATTCTCGGGGAGCACCTGTATAACTTCTGGCAGGACGCCAGCAACGAGCGTGGCCTGTGGCGGCGAACGACCCCGGAACAATACGCTTCCGGCGATCCGCAGTGGGAAGTCCTGCTGAATTTGGACGAGTTGGCAGTGGCAGAAAATGAGAACTGGGTGTGGAAAGGCAGCAGCTGCCTCCCGCCCGGCTATCAGCGCTGCCTGCTGTCTCTGTCAAGGGGCGGGGCCGATGCGGTGGTGATCAGGGAATTCGATGTCCCCAGCAGATCCTTCGTGGCGGATGGATTCAACATCCCTGAAGCCAAGAGCGACATGAGTTTTTTTGATCAGGACACGGTTTTTGTTGGTACGGATTTCGGCGCCGGCAGCATGACCGGGTCGGGTTATCCCCGCATCAGCAAAATATGGAAGCGCGGCACACCGCTGGAACAGGCTGAAGTGGTGTACGCAGGCAAAGCAGAAGACGTTGGCATCAGCACTTTGGTCATTCATACTCCGGAAAAGAGCTACCCAATCGTTTTTCGCGCGGACACTTTCTTCACCAGCGAGGTTTTTTATTACCGGGACGGTGAACTGTTCAAGCTGGACGTTCCTGCCGATGCCGTGGTTGAAACCGTGTTTCGCAACCAGTTGCTGATCAGCCTGAAGACCGACTGGCACAGGGATGGCAAAACCTGGAAACAAGGCTCCCTGGTCAGTGTCGACCTGGACGACCTGTTGCGGGGTGAAGGCAAAGTAATGAGTGTGGTTGAGCCGGATGCGCGCTCGGCCATCAGTGAAGTCAGCCGCAGCCGTGACCTGTTGCTGGTCAATCGCATGGTCGATGTGCGCAGCCTGTTGACTGCTTACAGCCTGGATGGCGGCCAGTGGCAACAGCATCCCATCGATGCTCCGGCCATGGGCCAGGTTGCCGTCACCAGCGCCAGCGAGTACAGCAACTTTTACTTTTTCACCTACCAGGACTTCCTCACGCCGACCACGCTGTTCCAGGCAGAAGGTCTGTCTGCGCCAAAAGCTGCCAAAGCGCTGCCGGCCTTCTTCGATGCTTCACCCTTTGAAGTAATCCAGCAATTCACCGAGTCTGCCGATGGAACCCGCGTGCCTTATTTCCGCGTGGCGCGCAAGGGACTGGAACTCAATGGCAAAAATAAAACGCTGATTTATGCCTACGGTGGCTTCGAGGTTGCGATGAATCCGGTGTATTCCGCCGTCATCGGAATGGACTGGCTCGCCGCAGGAGGTGTCTATGTTTTGGCCAACATCCGCGGCGGCGGAGAGTATGGCCCGGCCTGGCATTTGGCCGCGCAGAGGGAGAACCGGCAGAAATCCTATGATGACTTCTACGCCGTCGCCGAAGACGTCATTCGTCAGGGCATAAGCTCGCCACAGTACCTTGGAATCCGCGGCGGAAGCGGCGGTGGTCTGCTGGTGGGAATGCTGTTCACCCAGCGTCCTGACCTGTTCGGCGCCGTGGTCTGCCAGGTTCCCTTGCTGGATATGAAGCGCTTCAGTCATTTGCTGGCCGGCGCCAGCTGGGTGGCGGAATATGGTGACCCGGACAAGCCCGAAGACTGGGCTTTTCTACAGCATTACTCGCCTTATCACAATCTGGATAAAGCCAAAAACTACCCGCGCGTTTTTTTCACCACCTCCACCCGCGATGACCGCGTCCACCCGGGCCATGCCAGGAAAATGGTGGCAAAAATGAACGCCATGGGAAAGCCCAATTTCTATTATGAAAACACCGAAGGCGGTCACGGTGGCGCCGCCAACAACCAGCAGCAGGCTCGGGTACAGGCTTTGATTTACAGTTATTTACTGAATGAACTGGAATAAGCAGCATGATGGGCCTGTGGCGTTTTACTGACTGGGAGCTTGTCGGTTAAGTCCGACAGGCTTTTAGTGATGCCCGCGGCGGTCACGATCACGGCCACCATCATGGCCACGGTAACGATCGTGGCCATAGTTATTGCCATATCCATAGCCATACGACTCACCGTGACTTCTTCCATGCCTGTTGCTGTGCCGGTAATCATACCTGGATTCATGTCTGCTTCGATGCCCGTATCCATGTCTGGAATGACTTCTGTAGCCGTATGAATAGTCACGGTAGCCATAGGGCGCCGGGTAGTAATTCGATTGCGGGTAGTAATAGGATTGCGGGTAGTAATAGGGCGCCGTGCCATACTCCAGATAGCCGCCGTAGCCGATGGGAACGGCGATGCTTAGCGAACCGCGAAATCCGCCGTGTCCGGGAGAGTGGGCCTGAACCAGTGAGGTCGCGGCCAACAACGGTAATCCGATCAAAAGTGTGGTGATGAGCTTGTTCATGACATTTCCTCCTAGTGCGTCGAGTACAGGCTTATAGTGCACGTGAAGGTCTGAATGGGGGCTGAATGAAAAATGATCACCAATCCGCGCCAGCTGACAGCACGCGCGTGAATGAATTTGGCAACTGGCGCCAGACCGGATTTACACGGGGTAGGCTTCGAAGCAGGGTACATCGTCGCCCGCGCACGACCAGGCCGCGCGTGATTCGATGAAGATGCGCGCCTGCGGGGCGATGTTGGGTTCGACATCCAGTGTGCCGGCGGGAATGAACACCAGATTCATGCTCGGAATTGCTGCCGGCAGCGGTCCGCCGCACTGGCTACAGAAAGTACGCGTAAATCGTTGCGCTTCGGGCAGCTTGTAGGCTTTGATCGAAGCCACATCACCCGTCCAGGCGATGGCGCTGCCTTGCACAAACAGGTTGGTCGCGTGCCCCGTGCCTGTCGCCTTGCGGCAGCGCGTGCAATGACAATGCACGAAGCGGGCGGGTTCGCCGCTGACGCTGTAATGCAAAGCACCGCAAAGACACGATCCGGTCAACGTTTGTTCGGCCATGGGTATCCACCTCTGTCAGGGTTCCTGCATTCCAGCATAACAAATTCCGCGGCACATGCGGCCGCTGACAGCGCACAAGCTTGCTGCTAGGCTGAAGAACATGAAATCCATTCTTTTTGTGTGCATGGGCAATATCTGCCGTTCGCCGGCAGCGGAAGGTATTTTTCGGAAACTGGTAGCCGCTGCGGGACGGGGCGCCGAATTCGACATCGACTCGGCGGGAACGATCGGCTATCACGCCGGCGACATGGCGGATAGCCGCATGCGATCCGCAGCCGAGGGGCGGGGGTACACGCTCGATAGCATCGCACGCCGGATCGAGCGCGCCGACTTTTACCGTTTCGACTGGATCGTGACCATGGATGAGGTAAATTTCAGCGAAGTGAGCGCCATGAATCCCGGTTCCGGGGTCAAAATTGTTCCGATCTGCAAGTACTGCGAACAGCACACAGAGACCGAGGTCCCCGATCCTTACTATGGCGGTGAAGCCGGCTTTCAAAAGGTGATCGACATTCTCGAGGATGCCTGCGCCAACCTGCTGCGGCACATCTGAAGTACAACCGGCCGGTGAACGGAACTTATCCCTCGATACTTGATGAACTCGGACGCGGCGCGCCTGTTGACCTGGTGAGCATTGGCGGCGGCTGTATCGCCGATGCGGGTGTCGCGACCTTTGCCAATGGTTCCAAGGTCTTTGTCAAACGGGCTGCGGGCGGGCGCAAGCTGTTGGAGCCGGGTATGTTCGAGCGCGAAGCGGAAGGCTTGCGAGCCCTGGCGGAAGTCAATGCCATTCGAGTGCCCGAAGTGATTGCGGTTGGCGCGGAAGCGCTGGTGCTCGAAATGATCCGGCCGGCCCCGAAGAAGCGGGGGTTTGCTGAAGATTTTGGCCGGAAGTTCGCCGCTTTGCATGATCACCGCGGCCCGGCCTGCGGCTTTGTCCATGACAATTTCATTGGTGCTTCAAAGCAGATCAACCAACCGGTGGACGGCCCATGGAACGCGGTTTCCGATGGTGATGGATCCTCATGGCCCCAATTTTTTCTCCAGCGCCGCCTGCGCTTTCAGGTGCGTCTGGCGGAGAGCCGCGGTTGTGGCCGGGAACTCGGGCGCCTGCTGGATTGGGCCGAGGCGCTTGTCATCGAGCTTTTAAATGCGGCGAGGGAGGCTCCGAGCCTTCTGCACGGTGATCTGTGGAGCGGAAATTTTATCGTCGATGAGCGTGGCGAGGCCTGTCTGATCGACCCGGCGGTATATTATGGGCACCGCGAAGCGGACCTCGCGATGACGCGGTTGTTTGGCGGCTTCGAACCTTCGTTCTACGCAGCTTATGCCGAGGCGTCACCGCTGGCGCCCGGTCACCAGGATCGTTTGGCCATTTACCAGCTCTACCACGTCTTGAACCACCTGAACCTGTTCGGTGGCGGATACTTCGAACAGGCTAAACGCATTCTGCGGCAATATGCGGGCTAAAGCTGGTTCCGTCGATCAACAGGCTGCTAGAATGAGCAGTATGAGTGCGCGAGGATTGAAGGTCCTGGTGATAGACGACAGTTCGATGGCCGTCCATGTCACCGTGCAGTTGCTGCAGACCGCCGGCTACCAGGCCGAAGGATTCATTGGGTCGGAGCGGGCCATCGATCGTATCCGTGAAATGCGGCCGGACGTCATTATCCTTGATGTGATGATGCCGGGTATCAATGGATTCGAGCTCCTCACCATGGTACGCCAGCACGAAGATCTGGCCGACGTGCGCATCCTGATGGCCTCGGCCAAGGCCTATGAGGCAGATAGAAACAAAGCGAAGAGGTTGGGGGCGGATGGGTACATCCTCAAACCCTTCACGATGGAAAAATTCGACTCTACCATGCAATCCCTGGGTTCGATGCAGCTGTCAGCCTGGGGTGTGCGCGGCACGCTGCCCGTGCCGCAGGAGGGCTACATTCGCTATGGGGGTAATACCTCCTGTTACTCCTTGCAGCTCACGCCAGAACGCCATCTGGTGTTCGATGCCGGTACCGGTATCAAGAACTGTGGCAACGCGTTGTTGAAGATTGGCCAAAAGCGCGTCTCGGTCGACCTGTTCATCACCCACCCGCACTGGGACCACATCAACGCCTTCCCCTTCTTCATGCCGCTGTACCTTCCGGGAAATGCGGTGCGTGTTCATGGAGCAGCGCAGGATGAGGTCGGATTTGAGCGACTCATCGTATCGCAGATGGATGGCATCTACTTTCCGGTCACAACGCAAGAGTTCGGCGCCCATGTGACTTTCCACGAGATCGGTCAACAGGAGATGGAGTTCGATGGCGTGCGCGTGCGCTCGATGTTGTTGAAGCACCCTGGGCACTGCCTCGGTTACCGCGTCGATTACAGGGGCCGAAGCTTCTGTTACATCACCGACAATGAACTTTACCCGGCGGACTCGGAGTTCGCCGACGAGGAATTCCTGCATGATCTGGCGGATTTCTGCCGCGGAGCAAACGTGCTGGTGCACGATTGCACATATTCCGACCAGGAGTACGCCGCCAAGGTACATTGGGGTCATTCCTCGCTGAGCGAGGTGTGCCGGCTGGCGCATCTGGCCGAGGTGGAACGCCTGTGGATCCACCACCACGATCCCGACCAGTCGGATGATGACATCGAGTGCAAACTCGAGTTCTGTGCCACGACGCTGCAACTGTATGGCAGCCGAACCGAGGCAGTGCTGCCGCGGGAAGGGACCAGTGAGGCGGTGTGAAATGCTCCCGTGTGCTGTTGTTTGAGGGTCTTTTCCGCTGCCGGCCCGGAAAGCTGACCCAAAGCATCGGTGTCGAGCCGGAAAGTTGATCCAGATCAAAGCAGAATGAGGCCATAACCGTTGTACTTGTGGCCGCCAAATTGACCTACACCACTTTGTCTGTCTGAGAGGAAACGCAATGAATAATTGGCTTCTGAGCGGGGTATTTGCCGTCGGTATGATGCTTACATTGACCGGATTATTTTTTTTCCTGGTCACCCGGGGCGCGCTGGTCATGCGCGGGCTGTCAGCCGGTGAGCGTAGCGATAAAGCGCACGTGTATCCGATTTATTCGAACATGCGGCTGATCAAGCTGGTCGATTTTCAGCCTGTCATCTCAGCCATATTGCTGTTTCAGTACCACAGCCTGGTTTCAAGGATCGTCGCGGGCATCGGGCAGATGGACCTGCGCAACAAAAAAGTGCTGATCACCTCGTGTGCTTTCGGCAACGTCATACCGCGAGTGGTGAAAGCGGCCATTCAGTCGGGCGCCGAGCGCGTTATGATCGCCGATATCATTCACAATGAGCTCGTTCACGCCGAGAGCAAGCTCGGTAATTTTGCCGACAGGGTGGAGTACATCGAAGATAACGCCACGGCCATGAAGCAGGCCGCGGGATTTGCCGATGCGAATATCATGTTTTTCCTGTTGCATGAACTGCCGCATCCGCTGAAAGGACAGGCCTTGAAGGAGGCGGGGCGTATGCTCGCCCCCGGAGGGACGCTTTTTCTTGCCGAGTTTCACCGCCCGGAACTGTGGGTGCTGCGCGCCCTCAGCTGGACTTATTTCAAGGTTTTCGAGCCGCTGGGTCTGGCGCTGTGGGACACGCATGATCCGCTGGACTTCCTGCAAAACTCAGGCGCATGGAAGTGCGAACGCACAACTTTCCTGTGCGGCAATTTTCAGTTGATTACCGCGACGAAGCAGTCCTGAGAAAGAATAACAGACTGACTGTTACCCCACTTTATCCCACGGCAGGCGCGGGGCCGGGTATTCACTCCCGGGACACGCCGTGAAAGCGGGCGCGCTGCTGGCGCAAAACGGGCAGGTATCGGTCCACCAACGAACCAGCACGACCTGCCCGCGCAGATCCTCCAGCGAGAGCGGCGCGGAGTTGAGCCAGCCATCGAACTTGAACGGCGGCGCGACGACGCCGATGCGGTCGTTGCCGGCAGAGCGGTCCATCGCCTTCAGACTGGCGAGACCGCTCGCGATCTCCGCATCCCAGGGGCCCCCTGTACCCCCGGAATCTTCGCAAAGCGCGTTTTCCGGCTAAACTGGGAACCGTGAGCATCGAACTGATCCAGGAAGCCAACGTCATTTGCCCGTATTGCGGTGAAGTCATCAGCATCCTGCTGGACGGATCGGTCGAGGAGCAGGAGTACATCGAAGATTGCCAGGTGTGTTGCAAACCCATCGTCATGCACGTCCGGGTGGCAGACGATGGCCAGTGCGTGGTTGAAGCGCGGGATGAAGGTGAGGCCTGAGAAAGGCCACTCCCTGCTGATGACCCGATGAAACTGCTTTTCTCCCTGTTGTTGATCAGCCAGTTTTGCGTCGCTTCCCCGCTGGTGCAAAACCCCGACGCGCGAGCCGGCGCCAGCCTGGACCGGTCGTGGGCCCGCATCATCGATCCATACGAAAACGGCTATTACAACCATCGCTATGAACCCCACCGGGACGGGTATATTGCCAACTGCCAGCCACAAGACCCGTCCGAGTTGATTGAACACGAATTTGCTTCCGCACCGCGGCTCATGGTGCCGGGCGACTGGAACAGCCAGGAGCAGGAGCTGTTTTTCTACGAAGGCACCGTCTGGTATCAACGCGACTTCACACTGCACAAGCAGCCTGGAAGGCGCTACCTGGTCTACTTTGGCGCCGTGAACTACCGGGCCATCGTGTTCGTCAATGGCCAGCCGGTGTTCCTGCGCGGAATCAGTCTGCACGAGGAGACGCCCGCGGGCGGTAGCCGCGCCTGGAGCGAAGACGACGCTCGCCAGCTGCTGGGATGGGTAAAAGATCTGGGCGCCAACTTTGTGCGCCTGGCCCACTACCCGCACAACGAGAACATGCTGAAAGTGGCCGACGAGCTGGGCCTGATGGTCTGGTCCGAGATTCCGGTGTATTGGACGGTCATGTTCGGCGACCCCGAAGTCTATGCCAAAGCAGAG
This sequence comes from uncultured Gammaproteobacteria bacterium, assembly GCA_963708905.1. GTDB lineage: Bacteria > Pseudomonadota > Gammaproteobacteria > Xanthomonadales > SZUA-36 > SHZL01. The sequence goes on from CAVPUV010000081.1 coordinate 223,696, forward strand.
CAGCAACTGGTAGAGATGATCTCGCGTGACCGCAACCGGGCTTCCATCGTGCTCTGGTCCATTGCCAATGAGACCCCGATATCGGATGACCGGTTGAGCTTCCTGTCCCGCCTGGCCGCACGAGCCAGGGAGCTGGATTCCACCCGCCTGGCACTTGTTGCACGACTACTACATGCGCCGCGCCGAAGCAGGTGCCCGGTAACCAGGAATGAGGACGGACAGGCTGACCACCCTTTTCTAAAAGTCGAGCCCCGCACGGGTCAGCAGCGCGCTGAACCTTGGATCGGACCGCAGGGGATTCAGCCTGGGATCCACACGCATATAACCGATCCACGGAGAACGCTCCGCGAATGCCGTGTCGAGCCAGCGGAAGCTCTCGTCGGCGTCGTCGAGCGCCACGTGCACGGTCGCGACGTGGTAAGCGGACACGTGACGCTCCCCGGCAATCTGCGCCAGTTGAACCAGGATTTGCCTCGCTTCGTCGTCACTGCCGCCCAGCGCATGCGCGTGAGCGAGCGACGCCAGGTAGATCGGGTTTCCGGTGAGCTGATAGGCGCGCCGCGCCTCTGCAATCGCATCGTCGAAGCGCCCGGTCTGCTCGTAGGCCCAGCCGAGATGCCAGTGTGCGGGCGCGAACTCCGGGAAAAGTTCCACTACCTGCTCGATTTCCCTGATGGCCGCTGCGTATCGGCCGGCGAAGTAGTGACGCAAACCAACCCACGTATTGATGATCGGCGACAACGGCTCGAGCTCGCGCGCTGCGTGTGCCTGCGCAAGCGCCTCCTCGTGGCGGCTCATGGCAGACAGGTAACCGCCGTACCAGTGATGCGCGGTCGCGTAGCGGGGATCGAGCTCGAGCGCACGCCTGTAGTCCGCTTCGGCAGCGTCCCAATCGTGATCGAACTCAAACCCGATGTGCGCTCGCGAGACATACGCGGCCGCCAGGTTCGGATCGATCGCCAGGGCTGCGGCAACGGCGGCCTTCCCTTGCGGGAACGTCTCCTCGGGTTTCAGCACGCTGTACCAGCCCCTGAAAATCCACACATCCGCGGTCCCGATGTAAGCGAGCGCGAACGCGGGATCCTCCTCGATCGCCTTCGTGTAAAAGGCGAGCGCGCCCTCGGCTGCCTCGTCGTTTCGCTGGTTCCACAAATGACGCCCGCGCAGGTAGAGCAGATACGCGGTCGAGGACTCGGTCGGTTGTCTCGTGATGCGCTCCTGCTCCTCGACCAATAAAGCAACCTCCAATCGTTCGGCCACGCTCGCGGCGATGTTCGATTCTATGGCAAACAGGTCGTGCAGATTCTGGTCATAGGTCGCGGACCACAGGATGTCGCCGCTCGCAGCATCGATGAGTTCAAGGGCGATCCGCACGCGATCGCCCTCGGCACGCACACTGCCTTCCACCAGTGACGCAACTTTGAGCTCGGCTGCGATCTGATCAATCGGCGGCTGTTCGTCGGCGAAGCGCAGCACCGCCGTCCGCGATCGCACGCTGAGCCCGCTCAGTTTGGCGAGCCGACTGATGACATCCTGGTGTACGCCCGCGGCGAGGTACTCGCTGTCGGGATCGGGACTTAGATTGTCGAACGGCAGCACCGCGATCGAATTCGGCAGCGGTGCGTCGTCGGTCCGCTGCGATCCCGTCTCACGGAACACGATCCACCCGAGGGCGACAATGAGAAGCCCGACCAGAACGTATTCGATCGTGCGCCCTCGTGCTGCAACCGGCGCCGTTTCACCCTCGCGCCCAACCGCGCCCTCCGGCGTCAGATTGAAGGCCCAGCTTATGACCAGTGTGACCAGAAATCCGGCTGCGAGGAGCACGATGCTCGCCGTGTCGAACCATCCGGGAAGACCGAGCGGCTCCTCGATCGTGACGATGACCTGCACAAGCAACCACGCCGTGACCGCATAGACGGCGACCACCTGAAAAATCTTCCGGCGTCTGACCTCGTTCAGAAACGACATGCTCGCTCCGCGCCGTTGTTCGTGCTGAGTACTTGAGGTCCAGAGTATAGGACGTTTCTTCGAGTATAAGTCGAATAAAAGCCCTTTTCTCGGAAACCGGAAGTAACTGACCCTTCGTTACCCCAGCTTTTCACCCAGCGCCTTCGGAATTTTCATCGAATGGTGTCACCTGTGACTGAATTTGTCTGTGCCACATCTCCATTTCAGGTCTATTCGCGCCCGCAGGGCGAGAGACCTCCTGCCGCCAAGTTCAACGCAGCCGGTGGTTTGAATGGTGCATGGCCTTAAAAATGAAACACCCTGAAACATACGGTCCCGGAAGTAAATACCCGGCCCGGCAGTGGACGGGCTGATTTAATCAGCCAAGCGGCATCACCACGCTTTCTGTAAGAAAGGGATTATCGAAACTTACCCTCTCACCGGCCTGCTTTCCGGGTATGGGAAAAAGTCGGGCGGAAAGGGGCTTGTGGTACTTGGTGGCGAGCGCCGCCACGTCGGCGATGATGGCGGTAAGCGCATCCACGGACGTGTCACCGGGCAGGGGAACAACATCAAGCCCGGTGCCACAAACACTGGAGAACAGCAGCAGCTCGGAAATACCGTATCTCCCTTCGGCGGCCCGTTGCGCCAGCACCGGGTCCTCCAGAACGGGTAGCATCAATCCGGAGTAACCGCAGGTTCTGATGCTCAATCCCTTGAGTACATCCGTGATGGCCGCACAAGCCGCAAGGGTGGAGGAGCTTCCGAACGGCGAGTGGGTCAGTGTCTCGATGGCGCGGCCGATGCTGGCATCGAGGCCGGGCGCGGGAGAAGCGTCGATGCCCAGGTAACTCCAGCCCGCGCTCCGTGCCAGTTCGCTGGCACGCTCCGCGACCGGTCCAAGCGCGGCTTCCATGCGTGTCGTGAGCCGCCCCTTGGCGTCGTTGAGGCCCTGACTGCCTTGAAACGCCTCTGCCAACAGGTTTGGCGATTCGAGACCGATGCTGAAAGAAGTGCCCTGGTCGAACCAGGCCGCCGGGAAGAATGGAGTACCGGAAGGAATGAAAGCGGTGGCGGCAAAGCGAAAATTGCCCTCTCCGCCGGGAGTGGCGCTGGTAATGGCGTGAATGGCCTCGGCGGCAGAGCGCAATGCCTTGACGTGTATGCCGTGCGCGGGGGAGGCGACCCGGCAGCTGAAGCTGATGTTTTTGGTTTGACGAATCAGTTCTGCGGCCCAGGCTGCGAACGCCGGGTGATGATGGTCACCGGTGATGACCGGGCCGATGCTGCAAGCGACGTTGTTGTCCTGGGCAAATTGGTCGAGAGCCTTGAGCGCCTGCAGCGATGAAGTCCCGGTCCAGTCCGGCAGGTAATCGTGTAGCGGCTGTGTGGCCAGGCGCAAGGTCTGAACGACGTAGCCTGCAGCTTCGAAAACCCCGCGTGCGTGCTGTAAAAAAGCAACGGCGGCTTGAGCGGGGGCAAGATTGCTGGCGCTGTGCAGAGGAATACCTGCAGTGATGGTCCTGATGCGAAAGTTCATCTGATCATCGCTGGCGCCAAGCCGGGCCGCAAAGGGCCAGGCCGCACCCAGGCCAAGGAGGCTTGCAAATTCGCGCCGCGTAAGACTGGTTTTCATTTAAAACTCCTGGTTGATGGCCGTTAGCCCTGCTTGAGATACTTCCCGTACCAATCGACATTATGTGCGACCCACTCACCGTCAGGCGAAAGCCGGGGATCTTCGACTTCATGGATCGAGTTGACGTCATCGACCGTGAGCAGGCGCGGTATCGTCTGCGCAGCCGACAGTGGCGCCGCGAGGAGGGTAAAAAGAAAAAAAGTGACGGCGGCGGTCAGGGGTTTGCGCATGAGGGTTGTTCCCGCTGCTCCAGGCGAAAGAAAACTCCGTGGAATGAAAGTATAAACCATAGATCAGGATTGCTTCGCGTTACCTTGCATCACAGATCTGTCCGGCCATTCCTGCGCGGGTTCCCTGTTGCGTTGATCAGGCTCGTTACCAGCATGCTTACGCAGTGCATTCAATGACCTGTATAATGCGCGCATTGGCATACAGGAGAAAGCGATGGCAGTAGTGATACCGGAACAGTATCTCGACCTGTTCGAGAAGAAGACATTTGCCAATCTGGCGACACTGATGCCGGACGGTTCACCGCAGGTAACACCCGTGTGGGTGGATTTCGACGGTTCGCACATCATAGTCAATACGGCGCGCGGGCGACAGAAAGACAAGAACATGAGGCGCAACCGCTCGGTCGCACTGGTCCTCAGTGATCCCAAAAATCCTTATCGCTACCTCGAAGTGCGCGGCCGTGTCGCGGCAATGACCGAAGAAGGCGCAGGCGAGCACATCGACAAGATGGCCAAAAAGTATCTCGGGGTTGACAAGTATCCCAACCTGGGCGCCAACGAAGTGAGGGTCCTTTACCGGATTGAACCGCTGCACGTCACCTCCATGGGGTGATCGATGCATTCGCCGCGCAGAAGTCAGTGGCTTTGCGTTGCGTTGTTGCTATTCGTCGCCGCCTGCGATTCCACACCACCGGCGGGTAGAGCAGCGCACGCGGCGGTCGCGCCGGATTTCACCTTGCGCGATACCCAGACACACAACAAGTTCAGCCGGCAGATCGAACCTGCGATCCGGGTACCGTCCGGCAGCATCATTGAGGCCTTCACGCATGAGGCCACCGGTGGTCAGTTGACCATCGACTCCGATGTCAATGACCTGGTCAGTATCGACAAGAATCTCGTGCACACACTGACGGGGCCTGTGTACGTCGAAGGAGCGGAGCCGGGCGACGTTCTCTCCGTGCGATTGCTGGCGATCGACCCAGGTGACTGGGGCTGGATGGCGATTATCCCCACGAAACAAACGACTACTACGCAACGACCGGGTTTGCCGCGACCATCGATGAGGCCGCAAGAAAAGCGACCCGCTACATGATCCAATATCTGGTCACGGAAAAGGGCTTGTCTCGAGAGGATGCCTACATGCTGTGCTCACTGGCCGGGGATTTGAAGATCGCCGAAACGGTCGATGTGCCGCACATGCATGGTCACCATGCACATGCCCAAGAACATATTTGTTGACGCAGGAGCCATCCGGGAGGAACGATGAATCGAAAAGCAATACTTATTGCCGCTGCCGTGAGCGCGGCGGGTCTGCTGTCCAGTCAGATCGCCTGGTCAGCGCCAGCAGACTTCGCTGACGTCAAGGCCCAGATCACCCAACAGCATGATGCAGGCGTGAAACGCTTGCAGGACTGGATCAAACTTCCGTCGATCGCGGCCGAGAACCGCGGTTATCCGCAGGGTGCGGAGTACATGATCGAGCTCTTGCGGGATGCGGGTTTCCAGCGGGCAACGCTGATGGAGACGGACGGCCAGCCGGGCGTTTTCGCCACGCTCGATGCAGGCGCAGCAAAGACGGTCGGTCTCTATTTCATGTATGACGTGAAACAGTTCGACCCGCAGGAATGGTCATCGCCGCCGCTCGACGCCGCGCTGGTGGACAAGCCTGGCCTCGGCAAAGCGATCGTCGGGCGCGGCGCGGTGAATCAGAAAGGACCGGAAGCAGCTTTCCTGGCAGCACTGCATGCGATCCATGGAGCGGGCAAAACATTGCCGGTCAATCTGGTGCTGGTGGCGGAAGGCGAGGAGGAAATCGGTTCGCCTCACATCGGCCAGATCGTGCACCGGCCGGAAGTGCAGGCGGCACTGGCAAAAACCATCGGCGTTTTCATGCCGGCGGCCTCACAGGATCTGGATGGCGTGGTGACGGTAAGCCTGGGCGCGAAAGGAGTTATCGAACTCGAGTTGATCTCGAGCGGCGAGAACTGGGGACGCGGCCCGGCCAGGGACATTCATTCTTCGCTCAAGGCGATGGTCGACAGCCCGGTCTGGCATCTGGTGCACGCACTGGACACGCTGGTCTCGGCGGACGGCAATACCATTACCATTGAAAATTACCCGCAACCGCGGGCGCTCAGCGCGGACGAGAAAGCGATGATTGCCGACGCGGCGAAACGCCGCAACGAAGAGCAGATGAGGAAGCAGCTGAGTACCCAACACTGGATCGATGATTTACCTTTCGAGCAGGCACTGGAGCGGCTGGAGTCGCAGCCGACGGTCAACATCGAAGGCCTGGTCGGTGGCTATACCGGGCCGGGTGGCAAGACCATTCTGCCGCACCAGGCAGTGGCGAAACTGGATCTGCGCCTGGTGCCGGACATGACGGCGGATGCTGCACTCGCCGCTTTGCAGGCGCATCTGGCCAAACACGGTTTCGGCGATATCGAAGTGAACATGACCGGTGGCTACGACCCGACCAGCACGCCAGCAAGCGCAGCGCTCATTCAAGCGCAGATCGCAGTGTTGCAGCAGGCCGGAATTGATCCGCTGCTGTGGCCGCGCAACGCCGGTTCGTATCCCGGGTTCATCTTCACCGGCAAGCCGCTGAATCTCGCTTCGGGTCATTTCGGTCTCGGTCACGGCAGCGGCGCGCACGCGCCGGACGAATATTTCGTGATCGAATCCACCAACCCGAAGATCGAAGGCTGGGACGGCGCGGTCCTGTCGTTCGTCGAATACCTTTACGAGTTGGAAAAGTAAGGTACGGCGCTCAGGCGTGCTTGCCCTCGTCCCAACCGCTGACTGCCCGCTTGACCACGTCCCTGGGCACGGGCTCCAGTTGCGTTGCCATGGTGTCATTCCAGCGGTTGAGGAAACCAAATAAGGCGATGGAGGCCATGATCTCGACGATCTGACCCTCATCGAAATACTTCTTCAACTCGTCAAAATCCTCTTCGGAGGCTTCGTTGGGCACCATGCCGGCTTTAATGGCGAGCCTGAGCGCCGCCCGCTCGGCAGCGGAAAAAAGGTCGCTGGAATCCATTTCCCAGACCGCCGCGATCTTTTCATCGGGCACCTCAAAAATGCTCGACAGGTTACTCATGTGCGACTGGCAGTAACGGCATCCCGAGGCCATGCTCGAGGCCAGGCTAACCAGCATTTTCAGTCCCTCCGATACCGTGCCCTCATACAGTACGGCCTGGTTCAAGGCCATGAAGGCTTTGACAATATTCGGCCGGCGCGCCATGGTCCGAATGCTGTTCGGGGTGAACCCCCGAGTGTCGGCATAGTGGCGGAATTTATCCAGGATCTCCGCATCCATTATCTCGTCGAACTCCAGTGGACGTAGATGTGCCATGGCTTGTTCCTCTTGTTTGCGGGGTACTGAAACTGATGCAAAATTACTCCAGTAGTGTAGCGTTTATCAAGCCTGGCCTGCCGGCACCGGCTGCTGGCTGTATGGACAGATCCGCCTTTTCAGTCGGGCAGCACCATGTAGGTCGAAGTGCCGGCGCAGACCACACGATCATCGCCCTGCGCGTGCAGCGTCACTTCACCGAAGACCAGGGACCGCCCGGATTTCAGCACGCGCCCCGTCGCCACGATGTCTTTGCCCATCACCGGCCGCATAAAGCTGGTGGTCTGGGAAACCGTGGTGCAATTGCTGTAGCGGCCCTGCCCGACATAGCAGACAAAGACCATACAGGTATCGATCAGGGCCATCATCGCCTGGCCGCACACGATCTGGTGGGAGCGGCACAGGTCATCGGAGTAGGGCATGCGCATCACCACCCGGCCGTCGCCGATGGCTTCGATGGACAGCTGCAGTTGCTGTAGCCAGGGGGCAAACACCTCGCGCAGGCGTTTGTTGGCTGAAACCAGGTTGACGGAACTTGCGCTTGTTGCTGCCTTTGACATGGTTTCAATCTACCTCTTCGTGAGTTACCGGATGCTGGCCCGCCAGCGCACGGGCAAGGATTTGACGCCCCGCTGGAAGTTCGAGCGCAGATAACGGGGCGGCGCGGCAGGCTCTATGGTCTCAAAACGCCGGATCAACTCAAGGAATATCGCCCGCATCTGCGCCACCGCCAGTTGCGCCCCCAGACAAAAATGCGGGCCGTAGCCGAAGCTCAGATGGGGATTCGGTTTTCGCCGGATGGAAAATTCCGTCGGGTGATGGAATTCGCGCTCGTCGTAATTGGCGGACAGGAATGAAACCACCACCTTATCCCCCGCGGTGATCTTAGCCCCGGCGAGCCCGGTATCCTGGCAGGCGGTACGGCGAAAATTCATGACCGGGGTCCACCAGCGCAACATCTCCTCCACGGCAGCAGGTACGAGAGCAGGGTCGGCCTGCATCGCCTGCCAGGCATCGGGGTGCTGCAGCAGCGCAATCATGCCGCCCGGGATACCGTTACGAAGGGTCTCGTTGCCGGCCACGGCGAACAGCCAGAACATGTTCTCGAACTCCTCTATGGTGACGATTCCGGCGGCGTCATCCACCTGGGCCAGCAAAATCGACACGACGTCATCCGCCGGATTGCCACGCTTGTATTCCGCCAGCAAATGAGCATAACGGTACAGGTCGTCCATGCCACTGCGGGAGCGCGGGTCCGGCATCTGGCCGTTGGCGTCCGGCCGCGGCCGCAGCTTGAGGGCCTCCCGTGCCATCATGCTGCCGCCCTGCGGGTTGAAAGCGCTGGAGACGGCGTATTCCGGATCCTGATAACCGATGACCCGGTTGGCCCAATCGAACATCAGATAGCGATCCTGCTGTGGCAGGCCGAATATATCGGCCAGGCACAGCAAGGGCATGTCGGAGGCGATATCCTTGACGAAATCGCACTCGCCTTCGGTCGCGCCGCCGATCACGTTGTCGACAATGGCTGTGGCGTGCTGGCGGATTTTCGCCTCCAGCTGGGCCACGGCTTTTGAGGTGAACGCATTGATCAGCAGCCGGCGCAGACGCGTATGCTCCGGCGGATCCATATTGAGCATCATCTGCTGCACATAGCTGAGGTCCGCGGGTGTTGCCGGGTCACGCAGCTGGGTGGCGCCCAGTTGCGAGGAGAACCGTTTCGGGTTCTTCAGGACCTGCATGCATTCGGCATGGCGCAGCACCAGCCAGAATCCGCGACCACCCGGCCATTGCGCCAGTTTATGTTCTTCTACCCAAATCACCGCTGCCTGCTGCCGCAACGCCGCCAGCTCGGCGATGGGCGCGCCCTGTTCATAGCGCATGGGGTCGTACAGGCATTCGAGGGCAGTCTGGGAATGGGTCATGGAATGAGTCCCGGTATCAGCCTGACAGCGCCAATAAAAACTGACGCCGCCCGTCAGCTGGCGAAAAACAGTTCCCAATCATCAACTGGGAAATCGTATTCGCTATCTGCCAAAGTCTGGCCCTTGGCTAAGCTGAAGACCGGATACACACAACGGGCACGTCCGCCTGGCGCAGCACACTCTCGGCGACACTCCCCACCAGCAGGTTTTTCAGACCGGTGCGTCCGTGGGTGCCGATGACGATCAGGTCGGCATGGCTCTGTTTGGCCGCATCGTTGACCAGATCGACGGGTCGGCCTAAACGCACGATCTCATCGACATCGCTGAGATCCGCGGCATGTTGTTGCACAAACTTGCTGAGCTTGGCCCTTTGCTTCCCCAGAGCGCTTTGAACCATTTCGTCCTCATGCGCCGCCGAAGCATTCGCGTTCAGTTCGATATCGGTCAATGGCAGGGCATTGAAAACGTCCATGGCGGCGCCGAGCTGCCGGGCCAAAGCGGCTGCATGACGCAAGGCCTTGGCGGAAACAGCGGAGAAATCAACCGCAACTAAAATACGCTTAACTTTATCCATGGCTGCAACCCTTTTTTTTATTTTAAGCGAGTAGTTTATTGACCAAGTTGATGCATATCAGCAATCGGCACGAGGGCCGGTTGGGTTGCGGTGCTCATTGAAAGTCGCGGGCACCATCGCTTGCGTCTGCCAGCTGCGGCAACCGCACCGGCGTGCCGGTTTCGTCGAGGTCGCGCGCGATGCGCTGGGCAACGGCCACGGCGTCAGCCCGGGAAAGGTAAGGACCGGCCAGCACCTGGTATTGCCCGCCCTGCGCCAGGCGCTGGGCCGGAATGGGCGGGCCCTGGTAGCCGAGCATGGCCACCAGCCGGCGCGCGCTGCGCTCGGAATTGAAACTGCCGAGATCGACATACCAGTCGCCGTCTTTGGGCACTGGCGGCGGTTGCGGCGCCGGCAACAGGGGGGCGGCCGGCAGGCCGGCCAGATAGCTTTCGGCTGCCGGCGCTCCGGTGGCAACAGGCAGCGGATAACCTGCCCGGCGGTCGGCATAAGCCAGTGCGCGCTCACGATCTATGGCCATCCGCTCTGCCGGCAGCTGGTGGGCCTGGGCCGCTTCGATGGCCTGTGCCACCGCGGCGGCGCCGGTCTTGCCGCCGGCCGCGGTTGCCGGCGCATGGGCCTCCAGCAGCAGCCCGTCGGGGCTGGTGCCGACGAGATAGGGCTGATCGACCACTGTGACCGGCGTTCCCACCGGTACATCCGCGAACAGCGTGACGATATCTTCCGGATAGAGCTGGATGCAGCCGTGACTCACCCGCATACCGATGCCGGCCGGCTTGTTGGTGCCGTGAATCAGGATGCTGGGCCAGCCCAGGCGCAGGGCGTGGCTGCCGAGCGGGTTGTCCGGCCCCGGCGGCACCACCGCCGGCAGCGGATTGCCTTTGGCGGCGCTCTCGCGACGAATCGATGCCGGCACCGTCCAGGGTGGGCTGACGTGTTTTTTCGCAATTTCGGTATTGCCGAGCGGGGTGGACCAGCCCTCGCGGCCGATCCCGATCGGATGTGTGACTACCCGCCGCGGCTCGCCCTCCGCCGCCGGCGGATAATAAAACAGCCGGCGCGCGGCCAGATTGATGACGATCCCCTCGCGCGGGGCGTCGGGCAGCACATGGGCCAGCGGCAGGAGCACCCGTTCGCCCGCCACCGGCGTCCAGTGATCAACCCCCGGATTGGCGGCGATGATGTCGTCGTAGCCGAGATCATAGGCGCGGGCGATGTCCAGCAATGTCTCTTCGCCCTGGACGCGGGTGAAATACAGGCGTCCGATGACTTCCGCGTTCGCGTCAAGCTCGAAGCTATTGAGCGCAAAGGGCTCCTGCGGCGCTGCGTGGGGCGCAAAATCGGGGATCTCGCGCGGCGGCCAGCCGGCACAGCCGGACAGCATCAACGCCAGCAGCGCGAGCCAGTGGATCCCGCCGGGCAGGCGGTGGGTGGTCGATAACAAAGCCATGGCGGGATCCATTCTAGCCGCTTGCCGCCCCGCAGCGGTAATCCGAATTTTCGAACCGGCGCCAGTTGTTCGGTGGCACAGCAGGAATCGCCGCTATCGTCCGCAAAGAACTGGCAATGAGCTGGTTGCAGGCGGGCAAGAACGCATTGTCGTGCCGACGGGGGTACCATCCAACCCCGCTCATTCGGATGATGAACTACGCGCAACAATATACTCATGTCATCAACCAGCATCCGCTTCAGGGTCCAGTGCTCCGGCCCCTTGCCAGGGCTGAAGTTGCGCGAATTTGGCGCATTTCTCGACTTTGGGCACAGCATTATGGCGAATTTCTACTTTTGTGAATGATTTTCGACGCGATTTGGATTATATTGAATTTCGACGTAGACCTAGAAATTCACATAAATTTCGACAACCGTGAAAGATTTTCGACCAATGAAACTGCAATTTGAACAACCAGTGGCCTTTCAAGGGACTATCGTCCCGGCGGGTAGCCGTCTAACCGGACTCGCCGCGCTGGCGCACGGGCTGAACCTGCAAGCCCCGGTCAGAGCGGCGAGTTGCGTGTCCGAAGGCCATGTGCGCGGCAGTCAACGGCAGAACCAATCTTGGCGTGTATTCGACAAGCGCTACTGGCCCGGCGATCTCGTTACCGATCACATCAGTTTTGCGCTGCGCCATGAAAACATCGATTTGTTGGTACTCAAGCGTGCGTTCGAAGCCATTGATGAGAACGCGCTTGTAGACTTCATCAAGTCCGCACCGACCGGCGTCGAGACACGACGTACCTGGTTTTTTTACGAAACGCTCACCGGGAAGAAACTCGCTCTTGAAGATGCGGGAACGGTTGGTGCGGTCGATGCGCTTGACCCCAAAGCTTACTTTACCGGCAAGGCGCGCTTGTCGCGCCGCCACCGCGTGCGGGACAATCTTCTCGGCGCGGGTGGCTACGTACCGGTGCTCCGCCGCACCGGGAAACTTGAGGAATTCCTGAAAAAAAATCTCGCGCAGAAAGCCACTGAAACCACCGGGCGGACGGGTGGGCATCTTGTCGCACGGGCTGCGAGTTTTCTGCTCCTCGCGGATAGTCGTGCGAGTTTCGAGATCGAAGGGGAACGTCCGCCGCGTGGCCGTCTTGAGCGGTGGGGCCGCGCGGTGCTGCAGGCGGGCAAAAACAAGCTGAGTATCGAGGAATTGGTACGTCTACACAGTGTTGTCATTGAAGATACGCGTTTCACGCATGCCGGGCTGCGATACGACGGCGTGTTCCTTGGGGAGCGTGATCTGAACGGCGATCCCCTGCCGGAATTTATCGGGGCGCGGCCTGACCAACTTCAGGAGTTGCTTGCGGGGTTGATCGCCGCCAATGAACGCATGCGTCAATGCACGCTCGATCCAGTCTTGCAGGCAGCGGCAACGGCATTCGGCTTTGTTTATATCCATCCCTTTCAAGATGGCAATGGCCGCGTCCATCGCTGTCTGATCCACCACGTTCTCGCTGAAAGAAAATTCACACCGCCCGGCATGGTATTTCCGGTCTCATCGGTGTTGCTCGACCGCATTGACAATTACCGCACCGCTCTGCAAGACCATTCCGGGCCGCTCATGGACTATGTTAAATGGAAGCCAACTCCTGATCACAACGTTACGGTGCTGAACGATACCGCTGATTTGTACCGCTACTTCGATTGCACGGCCGCGGCGGAGTTTCTCTTTGAGTGTGTGGCTCGCACGGTTGAACATGACCTGCCCCAGGGAATCGACTATCTGCGCCGCCATGACGAGGCGCAGCGCCGTATCATGGAGGCCGTCGAAATGCCAGACCGCCTGGCGCAAAACCTGATTATGTTCATGCGCCAAAATGACGGTAAGTTGGCAAACAGGCGCCGCGAAAAGGAGTTTGCCGCTCTCACGGATGACGAAGTCACTCGCGTCGAAGAGATTTACCTCGAGACCTTTGCCGAAGAACAGGACTGAGAAAGAAAGGAGTCACAATAAAGTGCCAGAATAACGGGGTGATTGGCGTTGTGAGTCAGTCGTTACCTTAAATGGTGGCCAGGGGTGGTCGCCCCCGGTCATCCCTGGCCTTCCCGACACCGGGGCATCCGTGCACGATATTTGGGGTCCGATATTTGGGGTCAGTGTAAAAATAAGTGCCCGGGGAAGTTTTTACTCTGACCCCAATTATTACCCCAATTATTCCTGTGCATTCTATTATACTGGTTGCCCAGCGGAATTCGTTGGCAACTTTTTGGCGTCAGAGGAGGACTTGCAATGAAACAGCGGACTTTGATCTTGATAGCCGTGATCCTCGGGCAAGCAGGCACGGCAGCCCAGGCTGCCGCGACGCTGGAGGAATGCCAGGCAACAGAGAGCAAGTTTCGGGACTTGGGCAATGTGTCGGAGATGCTGGCCGAATCCTATGGGTATGCCGTGTTTCCGACCATCGGCAAGGGCGGAATCGGTATCGGTGGGGCGGGCGGCACGGGCTGCGTACTTGCCGGGGGCAGGCATACCGGCAAGGTATCCATGGGCCAGGTGACGATAGGGCTGCAGTTGGGCGGGCAGGCTTACAGCCAGATCATTCTGTTCAAGAATGCCGACGTCTACAAGGAGTTCACGACTGGTCAATTCGAATTCGGAGCCGACGCCACCGCGGTCGCGCTGGTCTACGGTGCCCAGGCAGGGGCTTCGACCAAGGGCGCCTCGGCGAGCGCCGGCGATACCAAAGGCGTCGGCGCCTGGAAGCACGGCATGGCGGTTTTCACTCTGGCCAAGGGCGGCCTGATGTATGAAGCCTCGATCGGCGGGCAGAAGTTCAATTTCGAGCCGCTGAAGAATTCGGGGTCAGAGTAAAAACTCGATCTGCTCCCGTTGGGGTCGGACCTTCGCAACTTATTAAAAAATATATATCTGGATGTAATTCCAGATGGTATTTGACCGCTAAATTGCCCACACGGTCAAACCGCGCGTAGTGGATCAGGGAAACCGCGGTGGCGAACGGTTGACCTAGGGAGTGCACGGTGTAGCCTCAGTCCGGAAGTTGCTTTGGATTTCCTATCCATTGGCCATGGCTGGAACACGAACGGAAAGCGTTGAGATGAGCCGAGAAGAACTCGAGCGCCGGATTCGGGACTACAAGTGGTACCACGCCATCGAAGTCGCCCCGGGGCTGGCTACGCCCGGGATGCAGATCAACGTCCCCAGCCAGCAGAAGTCGCTGCGTGCCCTGCGCGGCCTGGATCTGCGCGGCAAGTCCGTCCTGGACATCGGTTGCCGCGACGGCCTCTTCTCGTTCGAGGCCGAGAAGCTCGGCGCGGCGCGTGTCGTGGGTATCGACAACGACCTATCGCCCGGCGCCACCGAGTTGCTCATTCCCGCTCTGGGATCGCGGGTGGAGATGCGACAGCTCAACCTGTTCGATCTCAGGCCCGAGACCTTCGGGCGCTTCGACGTGGTGCTCTTCCTGGGCACGCTGTACCACCTCCGCTATCCGTTCCGGGCGCTCAAGCTGATGCGCAACGTCCTCGCGGACCACGGGGTCATGGTGATCGAGACGGCGGTAATTGCAGACGCCAATCGCCACGCCCTGCTGTACTGCCCGGTCGGGGCCGAGAACCCCTACGACGAGACCTCCGTCACGCTCTTCAACATGAAGGGACTGAAGGACACGCTGGCGACACTCGAGTTGCGTGCCACTGGTGAGGAGCTGCAGTGCGGATTCAAGCCCGACCCGGAGGGCGACAAGCTCGTTGTCGATCGGGTGACGCTGGTCTGCCGCCGCGACGCCACCCTGGTCAAGGCCAAGGTGGCGGCCTACTGGGACGGCGTGCACGACCTGCACGCCACGGGTGCGACCTCGTTCGAGTGAGTGAGGCCTCAACGGTGGACAGGTCGGCAGCGCTCCGGGCATACTTGCCGCCGCAAAGCGCCGGTCGAAAACACCGCTACAGGATGGATTATTTGTTTGACTCTTTGATCTTCTTGTCTAGCGCGGCGGCTTCGGCTTGCGCTTCGGTGAGGGCGTCCGCCGAGAGTTCCAGCGCAGCTTTATCCCTTTTTTCCGCAGCATCATCGTATCCATTCGTTACGGCGACGGAAAACCATATATACGCCTGTTTGTAATCCTGCGGCACAGCGTTGCCAAAGTAATACGCCGCACCCAAATCATACTGGTCGATGCAATCCCCCTGTTCCGCCTTGGCGATCATATCTTCAAGCTCGCCCGCTGCAACCGGATTGCACAATGCGGCGAACAAGAACGCCAAGACAAGCTGGCGGTTCATCTGTCACCCCCGGCGGTTTATCTGGCCTGGAGTTCAGCCTACGCCGTCTCCGTCCGGCACACAACCACCAGGCTATTCAGAATGCGCGGGTAAACGAGGCGTTACAAACTCATCAGTCCGATGCCTGGCCGCCCAATCGAATGATTGCTTTGGGTAGAAAGCGGAACTTGGCGGAGCCACATGAAAAATGGTGGCCAGAGGCGATCGCTCTCGGCCATCCATGGCCTTCGCGACACCGGTGCATCCATGCACAATGGAATCGAACCACCGACACGCGGATTTTCAGTGCCTTAAAAATCAATAAGTTACTGATTTGGCTGGATGAGGCGATCTGCGGAACAGTTGTGGAAAAGCAAGCTGAAACAACAGGTTACGTTAGGTTGGCGCAGAGGGCGAAAATTCCGCGGTGTTCCGCAGGTGTACCGGGAATCCGCATGAGAAATTTTCATCAACAGACGCCGTGGACCCGGCTTTCGAGGCAAGTTCTGCGCGGAATGCACGGACGTGTCCGATCTCGTGCTCCCGCAGCGCGGGCTCCAGTGCCGCGGCAGTTCGTTGAGGCCCAGCCTGATCGGTCTTGCGTCGGGCAATCGTCGTCTTGCCCACCCGCCGCACGCCGGACAGCCAGACGACAGACCGCTGCGTCCAGGCCTGCCGGACGCGTTCCAGCCAGAGGGGGCGTTCGATCATGCCAGAATAATATACGTTTGGCCGTCTATTTATAAAGTATGGTAACGGGATACGAGGGTGACCTGTGAACAGAAACTTTCTCTGAGAGCTGAACGACTCTGAAGCTACTCGGCAGCCATCGACTTCCGAGTCGAGATGCGACATTGGCTGTTCGTTGAAAGATTCGCAACGCGCAACGCGCTGCAGCTCCGCTACCAGGTCCGCGTCGGCGCATGGCACAATTGCCTACCGGCGAGCAGGCCCTCGATCTGCGGCCAGGTGACCAGGAACACCTTGCTTGCTCTCACCCTGTCGCAGGCACACCTCGCGCGGGAACGAACAACCACTGAAAGGGCAGAGCCGGGAGGCAGTCATGGCTGGCGGTGACATCACAGTTCCTTACAACAAGCACCTGAAACCGCTCGATGAGCTCCTCGCAAGTGTTCGGCGGCCGGGCGACTTTTTCGTGCGCGGTTTGATCGAGTGCCCACTGCCGCGACTGGAAATCGACGGCATTGGCACGGTTTCATTTCCCGTCCCGCAACAGCAGGCAAAAGCGCTCGTCAATCTCTGCGAACGCGCGCCGTACGGCCGCGGGCGGGAGACCCTCGTCGATACACGTGTGCGCAAGGTCTGGCAACTCGCGCCATCGAAGCTGCACCTTGCGGGCAAGGCCTGGCCGCGCACGCTGAATCGAATTCTCGCGACCGTGATCAAGGGGCTCGGCTGCGGGAGCGTGAAGGTGCGCGCCGAGCTCTACAAGCTGCTCGTCTACGATCGGGGTTCGTTCTTCAAGCCGCATCGCGACACTGAGAAGGTCGACGGCATGTTCGGCACGCTGTTGATCGTGCTGCCGTCGGCGCACGCGGGCGGCGACCTCGTCGTTCGCCATGCCGGCCGCGAGGCGACCATCGATCTGAGCGGCGCGGACATCTCCGAGCTTGCATTCGCGGCGTTCTACGCGGACTGCGAGCACGAGGTGCTGCCTGTCACCAGAGGTCATCGCGTGTGCCTCGTCTACAACCTGATGCTCGAACGAAAGCCGTCGAAGCGGAAACAGCAGGCACGGTTTTCGGCCCCCGACCATCGCGCCGAAGTCGCCGCCGCGGCCGAGCAGCTCGAGCAGGCGTTCCGAGGCGCGAAGGCGCCGGCCAAGCTGGTCTGGCTGTTGGAGCATCAATACAGCCCGGCCGGCCTCGTGTTCGCCGCGTTGAAGAACGCGGATGCGGCGCGCGCCGGGGTGCTTCGCGAAGCGGCGGCACGGACGGGCTGCGCGGTCCATCTTGGGATCGTGCACATCGCCGAAACCGGGCCGGCCGAGTACTGGGGCGACGACTGGTCGTACGGGCGGTCTCGGCGGCGCGGTTGGTACCCCCTGGACTTCGACGAAAGCGACGGCGTTGAGGTCGCAAACGACGACTACGAAATCGTGGAAGTGTCCGACGGATGGTGCTACATCGACCACTGGGTGACCACCGAAGAGCGCGCTGCAGGTTTCGGCGAGGTCCCGATCGGCGAGGGCGAGGTACTGCCAGTCGGGGCACTGGACGATGAGGTCCCCGACGAGCAACGCATCATGGAAGCGACCGGCAACGAGGGTGCGAGCTTCGAGCGCGCCTATCATCGCGCCGCGCTGGTGATCTGGCCGCGCCATCGCTCGGTGGACGTGCTCCTGCAAGCGGGTGTCGCGGGCGCGCTCGCGTATCTCGACGGCCGGGTGTCGGCGTGGATCGATTCGGGCGCTCCGGAGGCCGACAGGCCGGCGCTCCGCGAGGAAGCGAGGCGCATCGTGGCAGCTTGGAACAAGGGCCGGGACGGAGCCCCCGGCATCTTCGACTGGCCAGCCGGTGATGAGCAGGTCGACGAGGAGATCGTCGATGACGAGTGGGAGGACGAGCCCGCAGTTGAATGGGAGGACGAATGGGAAGACGATGACGATGACGGCGAAGGCAACGTCTACTCGTTCGGCCTTGGTGCGCGGGGCCACCAGCAGGCCGACCGCGGCCGGATGGTGGCGCTGCTCAGCACCCTCGGCGACGCACGGCTCCTCGAACGATTCGTCCGCGGCGTGTTGACAGAGCAGTTCGACGGCAGCGAAGCGCCGGCGCTCGCCGAGGCGGCCCGCCTGCTCGGACCGAGGCGCGCCGCGGCGCTACTCGAAGCGATCGTGCGCGAGCGCATGCGCGCCGCGCCTCAGGGCTGTGTGAAGCTGCTCGGGCACGTGATCGAGCAGCCCCGCGAGTCCGACGCCGAAGGCAAAGCCTGGTTTGCGACGGCCCGAAAGATCGGCGCTGCGTGTATCGATGCCGTGCAGGCCAACAAGGCAAACTCCAGCCGCGGCAAATCCCCGCCTACGCGCGCCACGAAGCGCGCGGCCGTCAATGCCGAAACGCTCGCCGATCTCTTCGAGTGCCTCACGATTCTGGAGAGCCCGCGACTTCGCGCCGCCGCCACGGCGGCGATCGCGGCCGACGGCACCACTTTCGACGCGCGTACGACGGTCACGCCCGCGCTTCAAGAGCTACGTGAGCGCGGCGTCGCAGTGATGGGCGACAACGAGGGCGAGCGCCTGTGGTCATGCGCGGCCGAAGCGCTGCTCGCGCGCGCCGGGCAGCCGCCCGCGCCGCCGACTGACTGGCGCCAGACCGTTCGCATCAGCTGCAAATGCGAGGATTGCCGCGAGCTCCAGGCATTCGCTCGTGACCCCGACGAGCAAGACCACCGATTCCGCGTACGCAAGGACCGCCGCCGGCACCTGCACAGCCAGATCGACCGGCACGGGCTCGACATGACGCACGTGACGGAGCGCAAGGGCTCTCCGCAGACGCTCGTCTGCACCAAAACGCGCCGGAATTACGAACGCAAGTGCGCGGCCTATCGCGAGGACATTGCCGCGCTGGGCGTGCTGGCGGATCTGGTGGGGCGGCCGCCGAAGGCGCTGGCTGGCCAGGTCAAGCGGATTGCGGCCGCGCTGGAGCGTGCTGCCACCGCTAACGCCCGCTGACTGCCAGGAGGAAGCACGCGAGTCGCCGGTTGGGCGCTGTCGCATGCAGCCGTAGAACCTCTCGTATCTTTCTCGTCGACAACCTCGATGTTGGCATTCCGCTCTCCTCTGCGCGCAGCAAAAGGAGCTAAGGTAACGGGTTGTCCTGGGTCGCGCTGACCCGGCTTACAAACCGACCGGGATCGCCTGTAATCGTTGACCGGGATGCCGTGGAATCAGTTGCCGGGATCGCGTGGAATCACTGACCGCGATCCCGTGGAATGGGCGACCGGCATGGCGCGGAATACACGCCCAGCTTCACGGTGGGGCTTTTTATCGCCTAAGCCATGCTCGGCATACGCAAACGAATGCCTGCCTCGTCAGCATGGTTGGGTTCAACAAAGGCGTTGCAATCTTCAAGAATGCGGCGAGTTTCATCGAATTCGGCCCAAGCAATGGCCGTGGTCCACCTTTGGGCATAATCAAGCACGCGCAGCAGCGGCTCGGTTGCGGCATTGTGCGACAACGCCTTGAGTGCCGCGAGATAGTTGTTGCGATAGACGGTGGGAATGACGATGCGTTCCTCATCGGCTGCGACAAGTTCCGCGTTCATCATGATGCGGGCGACACGGCCATTGCCATCGGCAAAGGGGTGAACCTCGGAGACCAGGAACATCATGAACACGGCGCGCGCAAATGGCGAATCGAGATTGCGATAGAAATCGAAGCCCTGCGCCAGCGTTCCTTCAACAAGGTCAGGTGCCACGAATACCGTAGCCCCCGCGCGGTTGCCTTCCTCCTTGAATTCTCCAGGTCGCTTGTCTGGGCGTGCGTCCATAATGGTGGCATGGCGCTGGCGGAGCAGTCTGAACAACGCTGGCACATCTTTTGGCGTGCGGGCGAGCCCTGTTCTGTCAGACACCACCTGCCAGGTGCCTAGCACATCGTGGGCGTCCTCCGGCCGTCCTTGGGGAATAACACCACGAAAAACAATGTCAGCAGCTTCCGAAACTTCAAACTCGGTTCCCTCGATGAAGTTGGAAAAATATGCCTCAAAGAATGCCAATGTAGCCCGCGCTGTTGGTTCGGTTGTCTGTGACAGTCGTACAGACGGCGGCCATGCACGCAAATCGGCGTGCAGCTTCTCGAACAGGCGCATGCGGTCAGGATCGAATGGCGTACCAGCATGACGCGCCTTGCCTGCTGGCGTTTCTAAAGTTTCGTCCCTTGTGCCGAGAAGCGCCCCGATCAGCTTGTCTAATTGTTGGAATTCGTCTTCAAGGCCAAGAGCGGGAGCGATTTCGCGCGCACGGTCACGAATCTTGTTCAGGCTTTTGGGGCTTCCTCTCCGGAGTATCGTCTCAAGCCGCTCTTCGAGTTCATGTCGGCTCAGGGTTCGTGCCACGCTGCCCGCCCGCTTGCGGGACGGCACCATGTTTTCCAAAAATGCTCTAGCCGGCGAAGAAAGAAAAAGCTTGCCGACAAATGGCTGGTCGCCCTCCAAGGGCGGGGCACCCTTGCGTGGGCGAATGGTGATACCAGGCAGCTCAATATCGCGCTTGCGGTCGGCAATGACGAAAATGGAGCCATCGGCTGCGGGTACATTTTCGAGCGCCGTGCGATCCGCAATGAGCGCACCGGTAACATAGCTTGCGACAAGCTGCCAAAGATGACGCCGCACAATTTGTTCAGGCGGATCGGTAAGATTTTTGGTATAAAGCCTCGACCCGAGCTTGCGCAGCGTGCCTTGCTTTACGGCGCGCGAAACCGCCACTGATAGCTCAGTGTTTGAAACAAAGACTTCCGGTAGCGCATCCAGCAAATTTTCGGTCATTAACACGTCCTCCTCACCCATATTAGCAAAGAAACGGGGTTTAAGGAGGAAAAAATGCAAATTTTCGGGATTTAGTAGAATTTTCCGAGAAGCCCGTGTTAATCCGCTGCTTGGAAAATCTTGCCGGTGATTTTCCCACTCTATCGTGGATGCATGAACCAGAGAAGTCAGGAAAGCCCAGTATTTCCAGGCATGGTCTGGCAGTGATGGCGAGGTGTTGTTGAAGATTGTTGGGACATATTGGGAAAGAGTGTCGCAAAACTGTCCCTTGAGCAATTTTCTACAAGCTGGAGTAGCTGTAGGGCCCTGATTTAATGGTGGCCAGGGGCGGTCGCTCTCGGCCTTCCCTGGCCTTCGCGACACCGGTGCATCCCTGCACAATGGTCGCTCTCGGCCATCCCTGGCCTTCGCGACACCGGTGCATCCCTGCACAATGGAATCGAACCACCGACACGCGGATTTTCAGTGCCTTAAAAATCAATAAGTTACTGATTTGGTTGGATGAGGCGATCTGCGGAACAGTTGTGGAAAAGCAAGCTGAAACAACAGGTTGCGTTAGGTTGGCGCAGAGGGCGGAAATTCGGCGGTGTTCCGCAGGTGTACCGCGAATTTGGATGAGAAATTTTCATCAGCAGACACCGAGGATCCAGCCTTCGTGGAGCGCTTTGCGTGAATCCGGCCGGCTGAGCGGCGGTTTGAAGTAGTAGTCCAGCGTGCCGCGGCGGTCGTTTTCACTGAGCCAGGCGGCGACGCTGTAGGCGCCATGCTCGTCGGGCGAGCGGCCCTCTTTCGGATAGTTTCGGGTCAGATTGACACAATTTTGGCACAGCAGAGTGCAACTAAGAAACTCCGTTCAGAGTTCCGTTTTCGGCCAGGCGCGGAAGCGGGAGTTTTAGCGGTACTCTGCGTCGAACAATGCCTGTATTTCTGCGGCGAATTGGCGCAAGCGGGGCAGTTCAATATTTGGTCTGGCCCGGGCGCCATCGGCGTAATCACGACTTAGGTTGGCCAGGCGACGAAACCCGGTCAGTTCCTGCGACAACAGTGGCCACTCCATTCCTGCCAGACGCTTGTAGGCGTCCGTTTCCCTGAAGAGCGTCAATCGTCGCTCGATGTCCGTAAAAGTGAAACCGTCCTTCCATTCCAGTACTTCTTCAAGACCGTCGGGGGGATAGTTCATATCAACAAGCTGATTGACCAGGTTCGACATGGCACGCGTCGACTCCTCATCTTCGCGATAGTCCTGGTCGAGGTGTTGTGTGAGCGCGTCGTAATCGGAGATGATCTGGACCAGGCGGTCGTTACGCATCCGGCGCAATCCTCCAGAAGTCTTCAACTGCTCCAAGGCAGCCCGGTTCCACGCGTACGACCGGTAGCCAAAGCTGGTAGTCAGAAAGAAAAGCTCTGCGTTGTCCATATCCTCAACGGTGCGTCCCCGCAGGTAATTCGCCAGTTCCTCAGCCTGACGGATGCTGGCCCGGATTTGCATTTCGACGGGAACCAGCATTTCCATGTCGCGCTCAATCGCTGCGGAGAGGTTCAAGGCGTACTGCCGGATCTCCTTCTGCTCGATTCGCTCTTCGTTCCAGTTGTTGATCTGCAGGGCGATCAGTATGCCAATCACCACGAGTACGATCTCGCCCAGGGCGTAGCATAGAAATCGCATGGAATTTCCTTCCGACAGGGCAGCCTGGCGGGCGCTGCGAAAGAATCTGAACATGGCGGGAGTATAGGGGTGAAGGAGAGGTAGCAACTACTATTTTGTTCTGCTTCGGGTCGAAAGCAGCTATAGATCCCGGAAAGAGCAATCGCCGTTGATCAGAAAGACGACATCCTCCCGCGTGCCGTAATGGCCGTTGTGGAAGGCCCACTCCTCCGTGACCTCGAAGACATTGCGCGAAGGATCCTCGTAATCGATCAGGATCAGGTCGCACTCGCGTCCCTCCTCGTGATCGAAGAACTTGCCCCGGCTGCGCAGGTGCTCCACGAAGTCGCGGTTACCATAGATGTCGGCGTGGAAGAGCCGGAACCGCCCAAGCAGGGCCCCCGGGCCATCGGCGTAGCGCGGGTTGAGCTTCCGCGCCTTGTCAACGCCAGCTTTGTCGCCAGGCGTGGTATTCAGCCGGCCGCAGCCGGTAGCGCGCTATATTGCCTTCATGGAGGCTCATTATCTCGGTCTCCACGACTTCGACAAATCGCGCCTGGTCCGCCGGTGGCACCTGCTCCGCGGCACGATCCCGCACCAAAGCGGTCGCAGCCTTCTTGTCCATTCCCGCACGAACCACAGCGGCGACCAGCTCGGCGACCAGCGCCCGGTAACGCAGGCGGAACGGGTCCGGCTCACCCAAGGACTGGCGCACTGCCGAGTACCGCGCGCTCGATCGCTCGTAGGCCCAGACGAACACGTCGCGCAACAGTTCCATGCGATTCAGCTCGTAGATACCCAGCACGCCGTCAATATAGGCACGCTCCGGAACGTCCACGAAGGACAGGGGGCAGAGGTTGCCGCGGATAAGGGGGATATTGGCGGCGAGGCGCGATACGCGCTTGTTCACGTCCTCGAAACCCTGCAGGTAAGCGAGGTGCACGAGGGCGAAGAAGGCCTGCTCGAAGGGGTCCGTGATCGCGGCCGCGGTATCCAAAATTGTTTGGAAGCACTCGTCAATGAGCTGCGGCACTTCCAAGGGATGGTAGACCGTGCCGTCGATGCCCACCGGGATGCGCCGCAGCCGGCCGCCAGCCAGTGGGTCCGTGAGCAGGTTGTCCGCCAGCAGCGCGTGCAGATTCAGGATGGTGTAACGGTTGAAGCCGATCTCGTCCGCCTGATCGACCAGAAGCTCGATGGCCGCCTTGTGGTTCAGGATCATCTGCGCTTCCATCGCGTTCTTGCCTTCGGCGGCCTCGCCCAGCTCGAGCAGGCGCTCGGTTTCCAGCAGTGAGTACGTATTGCCTTCCAGGCGACTGGAGTTCCAGGAGAGGTCGATGAGCAGGCGGCTGTAAATCGTGCGGGCGTAGGTTCCCGCCGGGCGCTCGCCGTCCGGCGGGCAGCCCATTTCGAGCAGGCGCTGGCGCGTTTCCGCCGGCAGGTACCAGGTGACGTTGGGCCGGTAGTCATCCAGAAAGGCTCGCTGGTAGCCGACCGGGCGCCGGTCCTGGATTGGCGCGCGAATCGCATGCTTGATTTCTTGCCCTTGCAGCGAAAGCGGTACATAAATCTCACCACGCGCTGTCAGTTGGTCACTCTCCTCGTGAGCCTTCACTTCACCCGTGATGACGGTGGGCATGCGATAGTGACGGCCCTTGCCCCGCCCTTCAGCAACCAGCCGCTTCTGTTCGACCAGCAGGGCGAGGCGGCGCTGCAGCATCCGCGGCGGCAGCTCGTACGGCAGTCCCTCGCGGATGGCGCTGACCTGCACGCCCTCTGGATGGGCCGCCACGACTGCGAGGATGGCGTCGAACTCTTGTTTCGGGATCCGCTTCGGCATGTGGCGGATTATATGTCGCTAAAAGCATTTATACGACATATAAAGCGCATTATTTGACGCAAACCACCTTTTGTGTCGCATAAATCGCTTTTTCCGTCGCGAAGGCGCCCGTCATGATGCTCCTTTCGTCGCCTCGTGCGTCTCGAACAGGAACACCGCCAGCGTCGAGGCCGCCCCGACCGCCAGCCGCGCTTGCGGATTACTGCTTTCCAGGTTGCTGACGGCGTCTTGTGAATGGTCGCCACGGTCGCTTTCGGAGCACAGGTGGTCTGAAAGTGTACCGAGTGACCGGAATGCACCCTGAATTGATTGGTGGCCAGGGGCGGAATCGAACCACCGACACGCGGATTTTCAGTCCGCTGCTCTACCAACTGAGCTACCTGGCCTTGATACAGTGAGGCGGCGTATTAGACCTTTTGGTGACGGTGAAGTCAACCGAGAGCGCTGTTTTCCTGCGGGTATTTCGCGCTTCCTTCCACTCCAGGCTTTCTGCTTGCGGGTCATGCTTTCGTACCCGTCAGGCTTCATATTTGGCGATGAACGGATTGAAAACTACTATATGATACTATATTATACAAAAGGTTATATATAATATTTTCATTGGAGGCATCAGATGTCGCAGCGTAAAGCACAGCGCAAGCCATCCACAGCGATAAAAGGCCAGCAGATCGCGCCTGCTCTTACAACGGTATTCAATATCCTGCAGGCCTGGGAAGTGAAGGTGATGAACTGGGGCGTATTGCTGGGTGTCTCGCAGCCGACCATCCATCGCTGGAAGGCCAATCCGGCCGCTGTGGCGAAGGCTAATTCCCGCGATCTGGCGGAGCGTCTGTCTTACATTCTCGGTATTTACAAGGCCCTGCAGATTCTGCTGCCGGATGCCCGTTCCGCTGATTCCTGGGTGAACCGGCCCAATTCGGCCCTGCTGTTTGCCGGCCGCGCGCCGCTGGAGCGCATTCTCGGTGGTAACGTCGCCGATCTGTACGAGGTTCGCCGCTGGCTGGATGGGCAACGCGGTGCGGCATGATCCCGCCGCTCACCGCCATTGACTGGCGAAAATCCGCGCGCATAGTCCCCAGCCGGTATCCGCCCATCGGCGTGTTCGACCGGGTGGCGCGACCGCAAGACCTGGAAGCGGTATTCGCCATCGAAGCCCTGACCAACGACCGCGTGCGGGATGAATTGGGGGAAATCTGCCTGGTGCCCGAGGAAGACCGGATAGCGGGCGCCGGCACCACACCGATCATGGCCGCCTTCACTCACCCCAATCGGGATGGCAGCCGCTTTTCCGATGGCAGTTTCGGTGTTTACTACGCCGGGGATAGCCTGGCGACCGCCATCGCCGAAAGCCGCTTTCACCGCGAACGCTTCCTGGCCTATTCAGCCGAGCCGCCGATCCGGCTCGAGATGCGTTGCTATTACGCCAGGGTCAGAGGAGAACTGCACGATTTGCGCAAGGCACGGGCATCCAAGCCGCAATGGTTTGACCCGGATCCACGCCGCTACGGCGCGGGCCAGGATCTGGGGCTCGAACTGAAATCCCGTGGCAGCAACGGTCTTGTGTACCACAGCGTGCGCCGGCCGCAAGGAGAATGTGTGGGGATTTTCCGCCCGCGCCTGATTTCTCCCGTTACCCAGGGCCCCCATTTCGAATACCTCTGGGATGGGCGCTCCATTGTCGAGGTACTCCAAATTCAAAGGTATGCAGTTGCATAACTTGTTCCTGGTGTCCGTTTTCAGGGGTCCGTTTTCAGGGGAGTGAGCTGTCCGTGTCGTCCGGCAGACGCGAGAACTCGACTTTCCACATCTGCGCCCAACCGGTTTCGGTCTTTTGTTCCGCGATGCTGGAATACGTATCGTCTCCGGACTGCTGCATCACACTGCGAATCTCGATAACACCGCCATCGTCTTCAACGTGGCGCTCACCCGGGGCGATTATCCTGCCGCCTTCAGTCGTCAAAACACCATCGCTGACGCCACCCAGCGAGTTCCAGTAACGGTATTTGATCTGCTCACCCGTGGGGTCCCATTGATATATGGCTTCGCCGCGATAATCCGGTTTGTCGCCACGCACAAAATGTACATCGCGGATAAATGCCTCGCCATACATCCTCGAGAAACAGTGCGTATCCACATTCTTACCGTCTGCAAACGTGCCCCGCCAGCAGGAGCCGACCAGAAAGCGCAGGGGTTGCAGCTGGTCGCCGGCTGCAGGCACTTCATCGGCGCGCAAGTCGAACGCGTTCCAGAGGCCGAGGAAAAGCAGGCCGGCAAGCATCAGGATCTTGGAGGTCATGTGTCGGATAGCGCATTCCCTGGGCGGAATTCCTCGCGCTGGTGGCATGTTACAGCAAGCCAAAGACCAGCCCGTACAATGTGAACTGCACAGCATGATAACCGCCGTTGATCAACAGCAGGCGGAGGGGTTTCAGCTCGAACTGATAGTTGACGCCGAAAGAGCCGGCGACCCAGAAAATGCCGGCGACCGCGCCTGCACCCACGCCAAATGGAACCGTGGGATCAGGGCCGAGAAACATCGAAAATGTGATCGCCGCCAGCAGGCAAAAGATGAAGGACAGGCCAAATATCTTTGCCTTGCTGGCGGTGTTGAGCTGTTCTTCGGACAGGCCGGTGTCCTGCTGCCAGGCTTTGGCAAACATGATGGGTGAGTACCAGATTCCGCCCAGCACAAATGCGGCAATGGCGGCAACGATGGATGCGATCCAGTCTACGCTAGGCATGTTGTGTCTCCTGTTTGGATGATTGTAGCGTCACAATATCCCCCTTGGTTGGCCATAGATCAATCTTCAGATCAATCTTCGGGCGCGACATACCCCGCTGGTTTTTCGGAACCGCCGCCAAACAGGAATTTCTCCATTTCGACTTCGAGAAACTTGCGGTGCTCGGGGTTGAGCGGGGACAGCCGGTGTTCGTTGATCAGCATGGTCTGGTGCTTCATCCACTGCTGCCAGGCTTGTTGTGAGATGTTCTCGTAAATGCGTTTGCCGAGTTCACCCGGCCAGGTCTGGAACGTGAGGCCCTCCAGTTCCTGCTTCAATGCCTGGCAATACACCATTCGTGTCATGCAAGTTCTCCGTGTTTCAGTTCATGCAACAGCTCAGTGACCGGCTTGGGCAGGCCGCGGCCGGTCGCGACGCCGAGCGCCATCCAGCGTTGCTCCGCCGAGCATTTTACCTGCTCTGCGCGGGTGCTGCGCAGCAGCAGCGGCTGGATGTGCATGCGCAGGTGGGTCAGACGATGCAGCCGTGCCGGCAAGCGCTCGGCGTCGGCCAGGACCAGGCCGGTTCGGTGTTCCAGTTGCGCCAGGTTTTCTGCCTCCGGCAGCGACCAGAGCCCGCCCCAGATGCCGGCCGGCGGCCGCCGTTCCAGCAGTACCCCGTGCGTGGGGTCATGCACGATCAGCATGAAGACCTGGCGGTCGTGGACTTTGGTTTGGGGTTTTGCGCCGGGGTAGCGCCGGACGGCGCCGGCGGCGCGGGCCTTGCAGTCTGTATTGAGCGGGCACTGCTCGCAGCCGGGCGTCGTGCGGCTGCAGACCATGGCGCCGAGATCCATGATGGCCTGGGTATAGTCGGCGCCGCGATGCTGTGGCAAGCGTGCCTCGGCTTCATGCCATAAAATATTTTGTACGGCGTTGGAACCCGGCCAGCCTGCCACCATGGCGTGGCGCGCGAGTACGCGGCGGACATTGCCATCCAGCACGGCGGCGGGCTGGTCCGTGGCTTGCGAAACGATGGCGTTGGCGGTACTGCGGCCGATCCCGGGCAAGGCTGACAGCTCCGCGCTGGTTAAAGGTAATATGCCGCCGTATCGCTGCACGCACATCTGCGCCGCGTGGTGCAGGTTGCGGGCGCGGGCGTAGTAACCCAGCCCGGCCCATTGCGCCAGCACTTCGTCCAGCGGTGCTTGCGCCAGCTGCGCAATGTCCGGAAAGCGCTGCATCCAGCGCTCGAAGTAGGGGGTGACGGTGCTTACCTGGGTTTGCTGCAGCATGACCTCGGCCACCCACACGCGATAGGGTGTGCGCGGATGCTGCCAGGGCAGGTCCTTGCGGCCGTGCTGATCCCACCAGGCCAGCAGGCGGTCGGCAAATGGTGGTGATGGGGCCATCAAGCCCACTCAGGCGATGGGCAGGATGGCGTTGACGAAGGCGCCGGCGTCGAACGGCCGCAGGTCGCTGGCTGATTCACCAACGCCGATAAAGCGGATCGGCAGCTTCAGTTCGCCGGCAATGGAAAACAGCACGCCGCCGCGCGCGGTGCCATCGAGCTTGGTCACGGTGATGCCGGTCAGGCCAATGGCCTGGTTGAACTCCCGCGCCTGGTTGAGTGCGTTCTGGCCGGTGCCGGCGTCCACCACCAGCATCACCTCGTGTGGCGCGCTCGGGTCGATGCGGCTCATGACACGGTGAATTTTCTTCAGCTCCGCCATCAGGTTGGACTGGGTATGCAGCCGGCCGGCGGTATCGGCGATCAATACGTCGATGCCCTTAGCCCGGGCCGATTGCAAGGCGTCAAAAATCACCGCAGCCGAATCCGCCCCGCTGCCCTGTGCCATCACCGGTATGCCGTTGCGGTCGCCCCAGGCCTTGAGTTGTTCCACTGCGGCGGCACGAAAGGTATCGCCTGCCGCCAGCATGACAGACAAGCCTTCCTCCTTGTAACGTTGGGCGAGTTTGCCGATGGTGGTGGTTTTGCCGGCCCCGTTGATGCCCACCATCAGGATGACAAAAGGCTTTTTGGTCTCATCCACCACGAGGAATTGCTCGCAGGGCTCGATCAGTTCGAACAGTTCGGCTTGCACCGCCGGCAGCAGTTGGGCCGGTTCGCGGATGACCTTGTTGGCGACCGCCGCGCGCAGGTTTCCGACCATGGCGATCGCCGCCTGGGCGCTGATGTCGGCGCTGATCAGGGTGGCTTCTATTTCCTGCAGCAAGTCTTCATCGATGGCCGAGCGGGCGGAAAACAGCTGGCCGAGGCGCTGGCCCAGTTGCTTGCGGCTGTTTTCCAGCCGCTGCTCCAGCGCCTCTGCTGCAGCTTGCCCGCCCATACGTTCGCCAGGCCGCAGTTGCACGTCCTGTACTTCACCGGGGCGGTTCTTGTTCTTGCGGAATATTCGAAACATCGGAAAGAGGCTTTGGCTGGCGCAAATCGGTATGCTTGGGAAGCTTTGAGTCATTATGCACGATGCGCCGTGGAGAATGAATGAGCAGATGAAAAGCAAGGGCCGTATACAGCACAGAAAACCGGGTACGGTCCGCATCATCGCGGGCGAGTGGCGCGGCCGCCGCCTGCCGGTGCCGGACGTCGAAGGCCTGCGCCCTTCCGGTGACCGCAGCCGCGAAACCCTGTTTAACTGGTTACAGCCCGGTCTCGCCGGGGCGCGCTGCGTGGATCTGTTCGCCGGCACCGGTGTGTTGGGCCTGGAAGCGGTATCGCGTGGCGCGGCCGCGGCGGTGCTGGTGGACAAATCGCCTGCGGCTGTGGCCGCCATGCAGCGAAGCGTTGAACTCCTTGGCGCCGGTCAGGTGGCGGTGCTCGAAGCGGAAGCGCTATCCTGGCTGCAAAGCCAGCCGGTGCATTCGGTGGACATCGTGCTGGCCGATCCGCCGTTTGGCGCCGGCATGGCGCAGTTGGCGATGCGCCGGCTGGATGCGGCGGACATCGTGCGGCCCGGCGGTATGGTCTACCTGGAAAGCGCGCGCAGCGAACCGGTTCCGGCAGCCGGTCCACACTGGCGGAACATCAGGGAAAAGGTGTTGGGCGAAGTTCGTATGCAGCTTTTCAAAAAAATCTGAAAAAAATTTGCAATAAGCTGAAAGCGATTCCAGATCGTCCGGGTCTCATCATCGCAAGCAACCCCCCTTTGCTTGTCAGACGACTCCTCAGTCCCTGTAAACGGGCGGCCTCACGGTCGCCCGTTTTTTTTGTCTCAAATCGCTGCATGATTGAGCTACAATCAGGCTTGCTCCCCGACTGCGAACAAAGACATGACTTGCCACCGTACCGCCGTCTACCCTGGCACCTTTGATCCCATTACCCATGGCCATGCAGATCTGGTGACCCGCGCGGCGCGCGTGTTCGACAAGGTCATCATCGCCATCGCCGAAAGCCCGCACAAGGTGCCGTTGTTTTCACTGGCCGAACGCATCAGGCTTGCGCAGACGGAAATGAGCAAGCTCGATAATGTGGAGGTGGTCGGTTTCAGCAACCTGCTGGTGGATTTCGTGCAGCAGATGGGTGCCGGGGTGATCGTGCGCGGTCTGCGCGCCGTATCCGATTTCGAATACGAGTTTCAGCTCGCCAGCATGAATCGCCATCTTTCCCAGGAAGTTGAAACTCTGTTCATGACGCCAGACGAGCGCTATGGCTTTATCTCCTCTTCGCTGGTAAAAGAGATTGCACGCCTGCATGGAGATGTGACGGAATTTGTCTGCCCCGAGGTTCAGCGGGCACTGAGCCGGCGCTTCATTGAACTGGACGGCTAGAATTGGCCCTGAAAATCACCGAAGAGTGCATCAACTGCGATGTCTGCGAGCCGGAGTGCCCCAACCAGGCCATCTCTCAGGGCATCGAGTACTACGTCATCGATGCCGCGAGGTGCACCGAGTGTGTGGGCCATTTCGATAAGCCGCAATGTGTCGAAGTATGCCCGGTGGAGTGCATACCCAACGATCCGGAACACGTGGAAACCCATGAGCAGTTGTTACAGAAATTTTTCAAATTGAGTGGCGAAAATGCGCAATAGATACCGGTTGATACCTTTGGCGGCGTGTAGTCTGCTGGCATGGAGCACGACGTTTGCGGCCAGTTTCGAGCCCGTCTGGGGCCGTGATGGCATGGTGGTGAGTTCGGTCAGTCCTGCTGCACCGGTCGGGCAGGCGGTTCTGGAACGGGGCGGAAACGCCGTCGATGCGATGGTGGCCAGCGCCTTTGTAGCCGCGGTGGCGCACCCCTTCAGCTCGGGACTGGGCGGCGGTCTGTTCGCGGTGGTACATGATGCAGAAAGTGGTGAAAACATCACGCTGGATGCACGCGAGACCGCTCCAGCCTCTGCCAGCGCCGAGTTCTACCATAAAAATCCGGACGCCATCCGCATGGGTGCGCGCTCCGTGGGCGTGCCGGGCTTCGTGCAGGGGATCTGGGCCTTGCACCAGCGTTTCGGCACCCTGCCATGGGCGGAACTGATCGAGCCGGCGATTGCACTGGCGGAAAACGGCGTCACCGTCAGTGTCTGGCACCATAACATGGTGAGCTATGTCGCGGACGCGCTGGAGGCCTTTCCGGAAACCCGCCGCATCCAGACCATTGACGGCGCGGCGCCGCCCCTGGGCTGGAAGCTGGTACAGAGCGATCTGGCGCAAACCTTGCGCCTGATCCAGAAAAAGGGCGGCCAGGCGCTGGCGGTGGGACCGGTGGCGAAGAAAATCGAGCAGGCCACCGGTGGCGTTGTCACCGAACTGGACCTGGCGCGCTACCAGGTCAAGTGGCGCGCGCCGGTGATGGGAAACTACCGTGGCTACCAGATGGTTTTCATGCCGCCGCCGAGTTCGGGAGGCGTCTTGATCATCGAGATGCTCAATGTGTTGCAGCGTTATGACCTCGCTTCCATGGGCAAGGATTCAGGCGACTATATCCACCTTGTCGCCAGCGTGGAGAAACTGGCGTTTGCCGATCGTGCGCAACTGCTGGGCGATCCGGACTTTTACGCTGTGCCGGTCGAACGCCTGACCTCCATGACCCATGCGGACGAACTGGCCGCGAACCTGAGGCCGGATGGCCAGCCTGTGGTCAAGCCCACGCTGGCCGCGCCGCCCGATGACGCCGGCACCACGCACATCTCGGTGCTGGACCGCAACGGCAATGCCGTGGCCCTGACGCAAACGATCAACACCCTGTTCGGCTCCAAGATCACCGTGCCCGGCACCGGCATCGTGCTGAACAACGAGATGGATGATTTCTCCGTCGATGAGACCACGCCCAATGCCTGGCAGGCGATCGGTTCGGACGCCAACGCGGTGCAGCCCGGCAAGCGGCCGCTGTCGTCCATGGCGCCGGTCATCGTCATGAAAGATGGCCGGGCGGTGATGGCGCTGGGTGGGTCCATGGGCACCATGATCATTTCGGCGGTGCTGCAAACGTTGTTGAACACCATCGATTTCGACTTCGATGCGGAACGCGCGGTGATGGCGCCGCGCTTTCATCACCAGTGGCAGCCCGATACGCTGTTCCTGGAGCCCGAGTTTCCGCGTGATGTGCGCAGCCGGCTGGAAGCGCTGGGGCACTCTTTGGGTGAACGGGCGATGATTGCTGCTGTGCAGATGAGTGTGTACGATCCTGAATCCTGCTATTTCTGGGGTGGCGCCGACGGACGGCGCGACAGCGCCGCGGCCGGGGCCAACAGCGGCGAAATTCAGGCGCTTACTCCGGAGCAACGCTGCCAGGCGATCAGCAGCAATAAGGCATCAGCCGTACCCCAGTGAAATCGCTACAGAGGAATAAAGACATGAACAAAATTCTGCTCGCTTTGCTGCTGCTCATTCCATTGCAGCTGCAGGCAAAGATAACGGCCGCTGAAATCGATCAATTGGCTGACGGGGCCCAGGCCCAGGTGGTCGAATGGCGGCGCTGGTTCCACCAGAACCCGGAACTCGGCAACCGCGAGTTCAATACCTCGAAGCGCGTGGCGGAAATCCTGCAAGGCATGGGGCTGGAGCCGAAAACCGGCATTGCCCACACCGGCGTGGTGGCCATTATCGAAGGCGGCAAGCCCGGCCCGCTGGTGGCGCTGCGCGCCGACATGGATGGCCTGCCGGTGACCGAGCAGACCGGTCTGCCCTTTGCATCGGTGGCGAAAAGTGAGTACAACGGCGTGGAAACCGGTGTCATGCATGCCTGCGGGCATGACAGCCACATGGCCATGCTGCTGGGCACCGCCAGTATTCTTAATGCGCTGAAAGCCGAGTTGCCGGGTTCGGTGATGCTGATTTTCCAGCCGGCGGAAGAAGGTGCGCCAGCGGGTGAACGGGGCGGCGCTGAGCTGATGCTGAAGGAAGGCCTCTGGGCCGAGCGCAAACCGGAGGCCGTATTCGGCCTGCACGTGGGCATCAACCAGCCGGGCGGCAAGGTCGCCGTGCGGCCGGGCCCGATGCTGGCGGCCGTCGACAGTTTCACTCTGACCGTCAACGGTAAACAGACCCACGGCGCGCGCCCGTGGAATGGGGTCGATCCGATCGTGGTAGCCGCGCAGATCATCCTCGGCTTGCAAACCATTGAAAGCCGCCAGGTGGATGTCACGCTGGCGCCATCGATCATCAGCGTGGGGCGCATCAACGGCGGCATCCGCAACAACGTGATTCCGGACAGCGTGGAAATGGAAGGCACCATCCGCAGTTTTGACCAGGCCATGCGTGAACAGATCCACACGCGTATTGAACGCACCGCCAAAGGTATCGCCGAAAGCGCTGGCGCCGAGATCAAACTCGACCTCGAATACGGCTATCCCGCCACCGTCAACGATACCGGCCTGACCGCGCGCATGTTGCCGACCCTGCAGCGGGTGGCCGGCGAAGGTGGGCTGATAGAGGTACCGGCGCAGACCGTGGCCGAGGACTTCTCATACTTTGCCAACGAAACGCCCGGCCTGTACCTGTTCATCGGCAGCGGCGCTCCCGGCGTGGACCCGGACAGCCTGCCCAGCAACCACTCGCCGCTGTTCGACATGTACGAACCCGGCATGGAACTGGGGGTGCGGGCATTCAGCAATCTGGTGGTGGATTACCTGCAGGGAAGCCCGGAATAATCATCGCGAACCGGGCCGCGGGCTTGACCCGAACAATCCAGCTGCCCCTCATTCCCGCTTTTTATTGACTTCCATATACCTTCGCAACAGGCGGTTGATTTGCGTTTGATAACCTTTGCCCCGGCTGCGAAACCACTTCAAAACGTCGTTATCAATGCGGATCGTGACGGGTTGTTTGATGGGTGGACGCCATTCCGCATCGCGAAAGAATGCTTCATCCAGCTCCTTCTCACGTCATCCCGGCCACTTCGTCAACCTGGCCCACGAATCGGGATCAGCAAAGGTCTTCTAGCCTGACTGGAGTCCGGCTCTGTTTAACGGGAGAATTTCTTACTCTTTCCGCTGCGACTTTCCTTCGTTACGTTTACATCAAGCCAACTACAATACCGGTTCGCGCTCGCCAGCGGGACTCCAATGCACCAAACCCCAACAAGCTTCAAGAAAGGTAACTTCCGGCCTTGAGAAATCCGTGGTTAACATATATATTAACTCGTGAAATACAGCTCGATCCATGAATTTGCCGATCTGAAGGGCAGCAAACGCCGGGTAATTCATGCACCTGGTGCACTGAATTCATGGGAGGTGGCGGCATCGAGGCTCTCGTCCAGAAAGGCCGCTGAGATCGAGGGCTTCCTGATCGGGTTGTTTGACGCCTGGATCTATGGCCAACGGCTGCACGGGGGATGGGCAGCACCGGAGGGTGATTTGGATCGAAATACGAAGTTCTATGCTATCAAGCGCATACCAGTCAGGGCCTATTTCCGGTACTCGGTGATCCACGACAACACCATTGTAATCAGCCACTACGTCGTCAAGAAGTGGAACAACTTGCGAGCCAAAGACATTGCACGGGTCAGGGCCAATTGGCAGGCCGAAAAAGCCGGAGTTCGAAAATGAAAGTGTTGGCGAAAAGAGAAGCAAAAGACAGGCGGCGTGACCTGGCCAGAGGTGCCTATCTGTTCCGGGTAACGGAAGATATCCTGGTCGCGATGGAGGACCTCGGCATCAGCAAAGCCGAGCTGGCGAACAGACTGGGTAAGAGCAAGGCTCGTATCAGCCAGCTGCTGGGCGGCAATTCCAACATGACCATCGGAACACTGTCGGACATCGCTTTTGAGCTTGGCCTGACACTCGGCAAGACCTTCAGGGAATACTCGCCGCAGCGCTATCGAATCGAGAACCAGCCGTCCGGAGACGAGCACACGGTCGGTTCTGACTTTGCCGTCAGTTCGATCCGGAACGTGCGGGGACCAGCGCGAAGTCAGGGAAAGGATTGATCAGCTGCTTTCCGCAGCCCGCTGGTCGGTCTGCAACATGGGTCAGCAAACCCCGCTCTCACGCAACCCAGGCAATTGTCACCCCCCCCGCCCTACACTGAACAACAGCACCCGCTGCAATGGGCTAACAATCGCTGCGATGACAGCAACCAGCACCCTCAGAGTTTGTACGCCCCTATTTCTTCACGCACGACACGCCGAAGGGTTTCTTCCGTGATCGGCTGTTGGGTCAAACAATTTCGCAAGGCAGAATTGATCAGTGTTTGATAACCAACCCCCTGCGACTCAGCCTGCTGGCGAAACGCTTCAAGCACAAGGTTATCCAGCATGATGGTGATACGGGTTTTACCCGTGGCCTCGGCCTGGAGTTTTGCCAGGTGGGGAACATCCTTCGCCCGCCGGGCTTTTGAAAAGTCATATTCTTTACGCATAGTGTTCTGCCTCCCGTCGACTGGATTTACGAGCTGAAATAATCCGGATTCGATCGCGCCTCAAGGTGTAAATGACAGTCACCAGGCGCAAGCGATCGCTCATTCCAACCATCACCCATCGCCTTTCGTCTTTCGAATCCGGGTCTTCGAGACACAGTGCCATCGGATCGAAAAGGGCGGTCACGGCTTCATCGAAAGAGACACCGTGTTTGTGCAAGTTGGACCTTGCCTTCCTTGGGTCAAACTCGATATTCACGTGTGATTATACATATAATATATGCATTCCGAAAGCATAGGGATCGGGGTGAAAGAAAAGTGCTCTCAGAATATGAGATTCTTGACCGCAATAACTGTGGACAATCCCGGCGTCTGTTTGTAGGAATTGCCCCCTCGTCACCCCAGCCTCTTCTCAAGTCGTCCCGGCCGCCATTCCCGTCGCTCCAGACCAGCACAACCAAACCTTCCGTCATTCCAGACCAGTACAACCAAACCTTCCGTCATTCCAGACCGGCGAAGCCGCGTCTGGAATCCAGCAAACCCCGCTCTCAAGCAACCCGATCAATTGCCATCCCCCTCTCCCCGTCCTACACTGAGGCACAGCCAAACGCCGCAACAAAAACAACGGCATCAAGGGGCCATGCGAAAGAATTCAAAAATCAAGTGGGAGCTTTCCGCGCTCCTGGGCGCCACCATCATCGGCGGTGCCTGGTTTTTTCTCGCCGCGCGCGACACTCCACCACCGCAACCTGAGCCGGCCACCACCTGGCAAACCCTCACCCCAAGCCCTGGCCAGCCCAGCGGCAGCGCAAAATCCGTGCCGGACGTTTCCGCGGCAACGTCCCCTCACCGCGGCAGCGCCATCATCCGGTGCACCGACCCCGAGGTGGGAGAATTCTTCACCAACGCCACCACCTGCGATGCCGCCGACCTCAGCAACCGGTCTGTCCTACTCAGCCCCACTGGCCACCACCCCCAACCGGGACAAGTACAGCGGACAGGACTACGTGCCCCCGGCACAGCAAGCCGTCAATAGCCGTGCCGAAGACAACAACTAATCCATTCATCTGCAATCTTGCACATCTGCCACAGCCAAGGCTGAATGCCTCGTGCGACTTTTCGGTAGCGAAGGTAATTAAGGAATGAGCCGCCGATCCACCATTTTTGATGACGTCATGCGCATGCCATGGCCAGTGGGCGTTGTCGCTGCGATAGTGGTGTTCATCGTTCAGCAAGTGATTTTGGCCATTGAGCCACAAAGCATGGCTGGTTACGCATTCAAAACACCCGTCAAAATGGTGGGCTACTTCATGATCACCATGTTCTTGCTGGCGTCATTCTTTTCATTCCTCAAACAGGTAATCCGAGCCAAGCGCTTTGGCAACACGAAGTCCCTGGCAGACATCCGCAGCCTCACTTGGCGCCAATTCGAATCCTTCACCGCCGAAGCCTACAAGCGCCAGGGCTACTCGGTCATCGAGACCCCTGAAGGCCCGGACAATGGTGTGGACCTGGTGTTGCGAAAAGACGGCGAAAAAACCTATGTGCAATGCAAGCATTGGAAAGCCAGCAGCGTAGGCGTGGAAAAGATTCGGGAATTACTGGGTTCAATGACGGCTGGCGGAGCGCATAATGGCATTTTCGTAACCAGCGGGCAGTACACGACACCTGCCAGAGAATTTGCGCGTGGATGTGGTATCGAGCTGGTGGACGGCAACCTACTTGCGGCTTTGATTGGAGATTTGATGGGTGAGCAGAATGCTTCTCCTTCTGACCACGCAACGACCTTGGGTCCTGCCTGCCCGATTTGCAGTTCGCCGATGGTGAAGCGGGTTGCAAAACGAGGGACAAATCGAGGGGCCAAATTCTGGGGCTGCTCGAAGTATCCCGAATGTCACGGTACGAGGCAGATGTAGTTAAGTGAGAAGAATAAGGATTGTCAGACTTGCACTTTAGGAAGTTAGCTTTTGAATGGTTGCATTCTCAAGTAACCATTCATGGCGATGTATTGCCAAGAATTTTACTTCAAGAGGGATTCGATTTAGAAGGAATTCGCGTGCCGTTACTGGGGCCTCAAGGGATTTTCAAGCCGAGAATTTTCGAACTTCCGCTCAGTATTACGTCAATCCCAAACGGCCCATACGACGACGGCTATTCATCCAATGGACAACTGCTTTACAAGTATCGTGGCATGGATCCAAATCACCACGAAAACGTCGGACTGCGAACAGCCATGCACAGTCAGACGCCGTTGGTATATTTTTTTCGCGTTGTACCTGGCAAGTATCTGGTCGAATTCCCTGTCTTCATTGTTGGGGATAACCCGGCAAATCTAACCTTCAACATTCAAGTCGATGACAAGCTTTCTTTAGAAAAAATAAAGTTTGAAGGTGAACAAGTTGAAGATGAAGGCACAGAAGAAATTCGCAGACGCTACATCACCGCCCTCGTTCGCCAAAGAGTTCATCAAAAGACCTTTCGTGAAAGGGTACTGAAGGCATACATGAACCAATGTGCATTATGTAACTTGCGCCATGAAGAGCTTTTGGATGCTGCCCACATCGTCCCAGACAGTGATCCCAAAGGAGTGGCTTCGGTAAACAATGGATTGGCCTTGTGTAAAATTCATCACGCTGCGTTTGATTGCATGTTTATCGGCATTAGACCGG